>NC_017542.1:5202500-5864546 GCF_000237325.1 Paenibacillus polymyxa M1 | reverse complement strand
AGACGTCACTCCTTTTAAATCCTGACATTTTACCGAATTAAGCTGCAGAGAGCAGCTCTCGGCGCTTCGGCAAAACGCCTAAAATCACAAAAATATTGTTTGAAGGCCATAAAAAGACATACCGCCGCCTAAATCATGCGGCAGTGTAGTGAGAGAACGCAGCACAAAATGCCCTGAAAAATAGTAATGGAAAATTCCACTGCTGATCAGCAGAAGAAAGGCGATATTTCTCAGGAGGGAATGTGCGGCACGATCCGTTCTCTTGATCCCGCAGGCCAAAACGGGACTGCAATATGTCGAAATCAAATGAAAAATGTAGAATATATCCCCAGAATCCCGAATCCGCACAAAAATAAAAAGATGGATAAATTGAACTTGTTCACAACTTTATCCACAGGGTGTTGATAATATGGAGGGTAAAACAACATATTCACATTCAAAAGTAATATCATCATAGCAAAAGAAGCCTTGTATTTCAATGACTCGTGGTTATTTATCCACAAATTCAATCTGTTGTGTACAATTTTTATTCACAACACAAGATATTGTTTATAATTTGTTCAGTTTTCGACAATAACTCTTTTTCACTCTAAAATGTTATGCACAGGTTATGACCATTTAAATCACAATTCCATTCTTTTTGTGGATCTGTGTATAACACCTGTTGCCTTTTGGTTACAGCGGCTTGTTTTTGTGTTGAAAATTTCCGGTAACGTTTCCGACATTATTTTTGGCAAATCAGATGGTGGGGATCTGAAACGACGTGGGTTCAAATGCGGAAATAAATAAATGAAAAAAAAGCAGTTAAAAGAGCAGTATATGTGAGGGACGAAATTCACAGTAAAATGTTGATGAATCTTGATCATGGAGAAGAAGCGAAAAATCAGGGATAAAGGGGAAGAAAAGAGTAGAGTGAATGATGGGGAAAGACGGAGAGGGTTTCTGAATGTGAAAAAGAGGGAGAGAATTCAGAAGTACATTGACTTTGGCCGCTATTTGTGGTTAAATGTACAAAGGTGTTTTTTGTGGAGATTGCTATGTTAGGTATATTCCATATAAAACGTATTCCTTGTAAGGAGGTGCAGCACAATGAGACCGACTTTCAGACCGAATGTCAGCAAACGTAAAAAAGTTCACGGCTTCCGTAAAAGAATGAGCACGAAGAATGGCCGTAAAGTTTTGGCAGCTCGTCGCCAAAAAGGTAGAAAAGTATTGAGTGCGTAATGCGTGCATAAAGACCACTACGGTGGTCTTTTTTTTCATAATTGAAGTATTTATGGATCGGATTGCTTCTTCTAATTGTAGAAATGTAGTGTAAAAAGAGGGATAAGTCCTGCATCCTGCTCTATATTAGATGAAGTTTTTGAAAACGGATATAAAATAAGCGAGATTACCATGTTGGAATATTGTCCATACTTCTTACTATATAAGAGGTAAGGGTTGCTTACCGATATGTGTAAAAGAGATGAGCAAGGAGAAGCGCCGTGCAAAAAAAATTGCGTCTACGAAACCGGGCGGACTTTGGGCGCGTATACCGCCATGGCAAATCTTTTGCCAACCATCAGTTTGTGGTGTACTGGTTCCGCCGCAGAGAGGTGGAGCAGTTCCGCGTCGGAATTTCGGCTAGCAAGAAGATCGGCAATGCAGTTGTCCGCAACCGGATGCGCAGGATCGTTAAGGAAATCGTGCGCCATCATGAGCAGGAATTGGTGGAGCAGATTGACCTGATTTTTATCGTTCGTAAGGGTGCGGTTACAAAGTCGTATCAAGAGCTGGAGAAAAGCGTGCTGCACGTTTTGCGCAAAGCCTCGCTGCTCAAGTCTACGCGCCGATAATCAGTATCTTTGTCCTACAGGATATGGTATGATTTACGTTGGAATGGATTGGTTAAGAAAGGGGTTATGAAGTGTCGCGTTTGAAGACTCAACGGGGAAAATGGTTCCTCCTGATTGCCTTATTGGCACTTGTTGCTGTGCTGTCTGGATGTACCCAGGCGGCTCACAATTCTTACACGACGGCAGACTTGGCCAATGGATCTTGGTGGCAAAGATATGTCGTTTACTGGTTTTCGTATGCGCTGGATACATTTGCCCAATGGTTCTCTGGAGAATATGGCCTGGCCGTACTGATTCTGGTGATCATCGTGCGTACTATTATTTTGCCGCTTACACTCAAGCAAGTACGCAGTTCCAGAGCAATGCAGGCTATTCAGCCGCAATTAAAAGAAATTCAAGCGAAATACAAGGATACACCTGAGCGAGTCCAGCAAGAAACGATGAAATTGTTTCAAGAAAACAAGGTTAACCCAATGGCGGGCTGTCTGCCTTTGTTAGTACAGATGCCCATTTTTATCGCGCTTTATAATGCCATTTATTATAACTCGGCATTGCGGGATCATGACTTTTTGTGGCTCCAGTTAGGTAAACCGGATCACTTCTTTATCCTGCCGATTCTAGCAGCGATTACGACCTTTATCCAAACTTGGATGATGATGAAAATGAATCCGACACCGCAGCAAGGACCAATGCAATTTTTGCTGTATGTCTATCCGGTGCTGATTCTATTCATGTCGTATAACTTCCCGTCTGCTTTGCCGTTGTACTGGTTCTTCAGTAATATTTACACGATTGTTCAAAACTATTTCCTTTATCGGAATAATGATAAGGACGCAGCATTGGCTAATGTGAAAACAGCCAGTCTCACGAAAACAGGTTCCTCTAATAGTAAGAAAAAAAGTGGTAAAAACACGAAGGGGGCTAAAAAGTCGAGATGACCAAAGTCGTGACATCAGGAAAAACCGTTGAAGATGCTGTAAGACAAGGACTCTCCCAGCTGGGAGTAAGCCGTGAACGGGTAACCGTAAACGTGTTGGAACAGCCGTCAAAAGGATTCCTGGGGTGGCTAGGGGTCAAAAAGGCGAAGGTGGAGCTTACGCTGCTTTCTGAGCCGTCTCCTGAAACCACACACACGGCTGAACCTCATGTATCGGCTCAAGCACCTTCTGACGTGGGACAGGCTGTATCACAAGCTGGGTCTGTTGCGCAGGAAGCGCAGAGGAACATGGAAGCATCCAGGGGACATATAGATCCTTATGAAGAGGCGGTGCGTTTCATCCGTGAAACTGCTGCAGGCATGGGACTGGACGTCGAAGTCGATGTCCGTCATCGCAAGGATGAAAGTACTCTGGATATCTCCGGTCCATCGCTCGGTATGCTAATTGGCCGCAGAGGACAGACATTAGATGCCTTGCAGTACCTGACGAATATTGTTGCTAACCGTCATTCTGATAAATTTATCCGAATTGTGCTGGATGCCGAGCAATTTCGTGCACGTCGGCGGAAAACGCTGGAGGATTTGGCGGAACGATTAGCGAACCAAGCTGTTCGCTATGGCAAGGAAGTGGTACTGGAGCCAATGCCGTCCCAGGAGCGGAAGCTGATTCACGCCAAGCTCCAGCAGCATGCGCTGGTTAGAACATACAGCAAGGGGGACGAGCCTAATCGGCGCGTTGTCATTGCCAAGAAATAATCCGACGCAATGGCTCTCTGCAAGCTGCAGAAGCCATTGCTTTTTTTCTTATATTTCACACTGAAACGGGTGCCGTCCTTGATGAAGGGCGGCAATGCCGTTTTTACTTGATAGGAGGTAGAAACGATATGCTGAGCGATACTATAGCTGCCATTGCAACGGCTGTCGGCGAGGGCGGCATTGCAGTTGTGCGGGTCAGCGGTCCAGAAGCGGTCACGGAAGTGGAGGCTTTGTTCCGTAGTAAAACGCCCTTAAGTAAGGTTCCGACGCACACGGTACACTATGGACATATTATAGATCCTCAAAGCCAAGAGAAGGTGGAGGAAGTTTTAGTTACAGTGATGCGGGCACCACGCTCTTTTACAACAGAAGATGTGGTAGAGATCAGCACTCATGGCGGGGTGGTAGCCGTTAAACGAGTGATGGATTTGTTACTGCTGCAAAATATACGTCTGGCTGAGCCAGGTGAATTTACGAAACGTGCTTTTTTGAATGGTCGTATTGATCTGAGTCAAGCGGAGGGCGTCATTGACTTAATTCGCTCCAAATCGGATAAAGCCTTTTCGATGGCTTTGAAGCAGGTGGATGGGCAACTGTCCCAGAATATTCGTCGTTTGCGTCATGTTTTGGTCGAGACACTTGCTCATATCGAAGTAAACATTGATTACCCTGAGCATGATGTAGAATCCTTTACGTCTGAGTTAATCAAGGATAAAAGCAGCCAGGTCATGGCGGAAATTGATCGGCTGTTGCATACAGCGGAGCAGGGGAAAATTTTGCGTGAAGGGCTGACTACAGCGATTGTCGGAAGGCCGAATGTAGGCAAATCGTCACTGCTAAACACACTGGCTCAGGGCGAACGGGCGATTGTGACCGATATTCCGGGTACGACCCGTGACGTTATTGAGGAGTATGTGACGATTAATAATATTCCGCTCAAGTTGCTGGATACAGCTGGAATCCGGGAAACGATGGACGTCGTGGAACGGATCGGGGTAGAGCGTTCGAGAACGGCAGTGAGTGAAGCGGATCTGCTGCTCATCGTCATTAATGCCAACGAACCACTGCACGAGGATGAAATGGCATTAATGGAACAAATCCGCGGTAGACAAGCGATTGTTATTATGAATAAAATGGACTTACCGGCCCAAATAGACCGGGATTTGTTGCTGCGCTATGTTCCTGAAGAGCTTATTGTGCCGATGTCTGTGAAGGAAAATGAGGGAGCAGATCGGCTGGAGCAGGCTATATCGAATTTATTCTTTAGCGGCAAGCTGGAATCAGCGGATATGACGTATGTCAGCAATGTACGGCATATTGCTTTGCTGAAGAAAGCGCGCCAATCATTGGTAGATGCCTATGAAGCCGCTGATCAATTAGTTCCGATTGATATGATCCAGATTGATGTAAGGCTGGCATGGGAGCAGTTGGGTGAGATTGTAGGCGATACTGCGCATGATGCGTTAATAGATCAAATATTTTCACAATTCTGTCTGGGTAAGTAGAACATTCAAGCATGGCTGTTTTAAGCCTGCTATCGTTATAGATACACAAGAACATATTCGGGGTGAAGACTCGAATGTATAAGGAGGTAAGAGAGGTATGGGATATCAAGGAGGCGACTATGATGTGATTATCGTCGGTGCGGGCCATGCGGGCGTAGAATCCGCCTTGGCAGCAGCACGGATGGGCTGTCGTACATTGATGATCACAATTAACCTGGATATGGTCGCATTCATGCCCTGCAACCCGTCTATTGGTGGTCCCGCAAAGGGTCATGTAGTACGGGAAATTGATGCATTGGGCGGCGAAATGGGTCGGAATATCGACAAGACATTTATCCAAATGAGAATGTTAAATACTGGTAAGGGTCCTGCCGTGCATGCCTTGCGTGCGCAAGCAGACAAGTTTTCTTATCAGCATGCGATGAAGGAAACGATGGAGAAGGAACCGAATCTGACCTTACGCCAAGGTATGGTTGAAGAACTGATTATAGAAGACGGTAAATGCGTAGGTGTAATTACGAAGACGGGCACAGAGTATCGTAGTAAAGCAGTTGTCCTGACTACTGGCACCTATCTGCGCGGGAAAATCATTATGGGTGAGCTGATGTATGAGAGTGGTCCGAACAATCAGCAGCCTTCGTTGAGACTTTCTGAACATTTGAGAGAGCTTGGTTTTGATCTAGTTCGGTTTAAGACAGGAACACCACCACGTGTGCATAAGGATACAATTGATTTTAGTAAAACAGAAATACAGCCAGGCGATGATCAGCCGAAGTTCTTCTCCTATGAAACGAAGTCCTCGGATAATGAGCAGCTTCCTTGCTGGCTGACGTATACTTCAGTGGAAACACATCAGATCATTAATGATAATTTACATCGTGCACCGATGTTCTCTGGTCTGATTGAAGGAACGGGCCCACGTTATTGCCCATCTATTGAAGATAAAGTGGTGCGTTTCAGTGATAAGCCGAAGCACCAAATCTTTTTGGAGCCTGAGGGTAAAAACACATCTGAATACTATGTTCAAGGCTTGTCGACAAGCTTGCCAGAGGACGTGCAATTAGCAGTACTACGTACCATTCCAGGGATGGAAAAGGTAGAAATGATGCGTAACGGTTACGCTATTGAATACGATGCGATGGTACCAACTCAATTGTGGCCTACTTTGGAAACGAAAAAAGTACCTGGCTTATTCACGGCAGGTCAAATTAACGGGACATCTGGTTATGAAGAAGCTGCGGGTCAAGGAATTATGGCTGGGATTAATGCAGCTCGTAAGGTGCAGGGCAAAGAGCCCGTCGTACTGGATCGTTCTCAAGGCTACATTGGGGTTCTGATTGACGATCTGGTGACGAAGGGTACAAATGAGCCATATCGCTTGCTGACCTCCCGTGCAGAATACCGTCTGTTGCTGCGGCATGATAACGCGGATCTGCGATTGACTCCGATTGGGCATGATATTGGCCTGATTACAGATGAACGATACGAGCGCTTTTTGGATAAAAAACAAAAGGTAGAGCAAGAAATTGAGCGTTTGCGTTTAGCTAAAGTTCGTCCAGTTGATGTAAATGAGATGCTGGAGCAAGGTGGATCTGCACCGATACAGGACGGCAGTAATTTGTTAACGGTACTGCGTCGACCTGAGATTAGCTATGCACAAGTGGCACAAATTTCACCTTCACCTGTAGCCCTTACTGAGGAAGAGCAAGAACAGGTGGAGATCCAAATTAAGTATGCGGGCTACATTGAAAAGCAGTTGATGCATGTAGAACGCCTGCAAAAGATGGAGAAGAAGAAGCTTCCAGAGGATATCGCATACAATGAAGTTCAAGGCTTGGCCATTGAAGCCAAGCAGAAACTTGAGAAGATTCGTCCGATGTCCATTGGTCAGGCATCCCGTATCTCCGGTGTAACTCCTGCGGATATTTCCATTTTGCTGGTTTATTTGGAGCACTATAACCGTGTAACGGCAGCGAGGGGATCTTAATGGACGCGATACAACAGCAGTTCAAGCAGCGGCTGGCAGAGCATAGCATTGTGATTAATGACAGTCAGTTAGAGCAGTTTGAAACATATTACCGTGTGCTGGTTGAATGGAATGAAAAAATGAACCTGACGGGTATTACTGAGCGAGAAGCGGTGTACACCAAGCATTTTTACGATTCTGTTTCACTTGCCTTTTATGTTCCGTTAAATGATGTGGAGAGCCTGGCTGACATTGGGTCAGGCGCAGGTTTCCCTGGTATCCCTTTGAAAATATGTTTTCCACATATTCAATTGACCATCGTAGACTCATTGAACAAACGGATACAATTCTTAGCACATGTTGTAGAGCAGTTGGGACTGGAAAATGTCGAACTGATTCACAGCAGGGCAGAGGAATTGGGACGCAAAGCAGGATATCGTGATAGCTATGATCTGGTCACAGCCCGAGCCGTTGCCCGTCTCGCGGTACTAAATGAATTTTGTCTGCCTTTTGTCCGTGAAGGAGGGCACTTTGCAGCGATGAAGGGTAGCGATCCAACCGAAGAAATCATGGAAGCTTCCTACAGTTTGAAAGAGCTGAAGGGGAGAATTAAGCATGTTCAGGCCTTCCAGCTACCTGTTGAGGATGCAGCTAGACATATGATTATTATTGAAAAAAGAGCAGCTACACCACGGAAATACCCGCGTAAGCCAGGTACTCCTTTGAAGGCTCCGTTAGTGTAAATGTTTGAAAGAAAGTGAATGTTTCACGTGAAACATTCACTTTTTTTATGGTTTATAGATCTTTGCTTAAGAAGACTCCTTGCGTAATACCCTCTACATAATTTTATTCTTTTATCCTTTCGAAAAGCTGGTAGAGACGATAGGATTATGACTGGAAAAGTGATAGAATAGAGATAATCGTTTTAGTGTAAGTTGGCTGCTTCCCGTACTCATGATTTCAGATATACATATAGGGAAGTGGGACAACAAATGTCAGGGGAGTACGTGGAGTGTACCCGCTTACGGCGCTGTTTCATATAGAAGGGTCTACAATCCCCGTAAGGAACTGTTTTTCACGAAGCGCTGTTTGTATGGTGCTATTATGAAATTAGGTGGTATTATACGGAATGAAAGAACAATTTTCCAAGCTATTTGGTTTGACGGAGCGATCCAATGGGGACGAAATAAAACAAATTCCAGTTCGGGATATTGTCAGCAGTCCTTATCAGCCCCGCACCATATTTGACGACGAGAAGATTGATGAGCTATGCCAGACTATTAAGACGCATGGTGTAATTCAACCGATTGTCGTTCGTTTCCGTAATGGACAATATGAAATTATAGCAGGGGAACGTCGTTGGAGAGCTGTCACCAAGCTGGGTATGGAGACGATTCCAGCCATTGTTCGTGAGTTTAATGATTCACAAGCTGCATCCATCGCGTTGATTGAGAATCTTCAGCGTGAGGGTCTAACTGCGATTGAAGAGGCTGTAGCTTATCAAAAGCTGATTGACCTGCATCAACTTACCCAGGAAAGCCTCGCTCAGCGACTTGGCAAAAGCCAATCCACTATTGCTAATAAAATACGGCTGCTTCATTTGCCGGAGAGAGTGAAAGAGGCCCTAATGGAACGGAAGGTGTCCGAGCGTCACGCCCGTGCATTATTGTCGTTAGAGACCGAAGAATTACAGTACAAGGTTTTAGATGAAGTAATTGCTAAGGAACTCAATGTGAAGCAGACAGAGGCACGAGTTGCCTTTTATAAACAAGTATCCACGATTAAGAAATCAAAGCGGATTTCCTTTACTAAGGATGTCCGGCTTGCGCTGAATACGATTCGTCAATCCATTGATATGGTGTCTGGCTCAGGGTTGGATATCAAAACAAAGGAATCTGATCATGAGGATCACTATGAGATTGTCATTCAAATTCCCAAACGTAAGTAAGGGATGAAGCGTACAGCGGCAGCAATTGCCGCTTTTTCTGTCTAACGCCAACATAAAACCGCAGCATACTCGTATTCTATTTTGAAAATTGCCGTTATCCGTAAGTTAAGGACTAAGTAACGTCTTCATAGAGCTTTTGCAATCATGGAACGTAGCAGGATTCCGATTAAATTATGAGGTGAATGAAGTGTCAAAAATAATAGCCGTAGCCAATCAAAAGGGCGGAGTAGGCAAAACGACTACTTCCGTGAATTTGGGCGCCGGACTTGCTTCCCTCGGCAAAAGGGTATTGCTCGTGGATATCGACCCGCAAGGTAATACAACCAGCGGTGTGGGTATCAATAAGGCGGATGTGGCAAATTGTATTTATGATGTACTCATTAATGAGGTTGACCCTAGCGAGGCGATTATCAGTACACAGGTCGAGGGATTGGATATTATCCCGGCAACTATTCAATTAGCAGGTGCTGAAATCGAACTGGTACCAACTATTTCTCGCGAATTGAGATTAAAAAGATCACTTCAGCTCGTCAAGCATAATTATGATTATATATTAATAGATTGCCCTCCATCGCTGGGTATTTTGACGCTCAATTCCTTGACGGCTTCCGATTCAGTCATTATTCCGATCCAGTGTGAATATTACGCGCTGGAAGGATTAAGCCAATTGTTGAATACCGTGCGATTAGTACAAAAACATTTAAATACCTCTTTGCAAATTGAGGGTGTGTTGCTAACTATGTTTGACGCTCGCACAAACTTGGGCATTCAGGTCATTGAAGAAGTGAAAAAGTACTTTCAAAGCAAAGTTTATCAGACGATTATTCCACGCAACGTGAGACTCAGCGAAGCACCATCACATGGCCAGTCCATTATTACGTATGATCCCCGTTCTCGTGGGGCAGAGGTATATATTGAGTTGGCAAAGGAAGTGGTATCTTATGAGTAAACGGTTGGGAAAGGGACTGGATGCACTTATTCCCTCCCTTACAGTCAGTGAAGAGGATAAGGTTGTTGACATTCCGCTCAGCCAGTTGCGGGCGAACCCATACCAGCCTCGGAAAACGTTTGATGAGGAGTCTATTAAGGAATTAGCGGAATCCATTCGTCAGCACGGTGTTATCCAACCCATTATTGCGCGTAGTGTCTTGAGAGGATATGAGATTATAGCCGGGGAAAGGCGGTTTCGGGCATCTCAATTTTGTGGGAATCCGACCATACCCGTGGTTGTTCGCAATTTTACAGATCAGCAGGTAATGGAGATTGCCTTGATTGAGAATTTGCAGCGTGAAAACTTAAATGCAATGGAAGTAGCAGTAGCTTATCAGGGGTTAATGGATCAATTCTCCTTAACTCAGGAAGAGTTGTCCATGAAAGTGGGAAAATCACGTTCACACATTGCCAATTTCCTTCGCTTGCTCGCATTGCCTGAAGAGGTTAAAGATCATGTTTCACGTGGAACATTGTCTATGGGGCATGCTAGAGCAATTGTTGGGCTCAAAGATCCAGACATGGTAAAACAACTAGCCTTGCAATGCATTGAGCAACAGTGGAGTGTTCGTGAACTCGAGGAAGCCGTACAGCAGTTGGATCATAAGCCTGGAGAAACAAAAGCTAAAGCAAAGGTACGAAAAAAGGACCCCTATATTGACCATATGGAAGAGTCCCTACGCGAGCGTTTTAAAACAACTGTGAAGATCAAGCACAATAAAGATAAAGGCAAAATCGAATTGAATTATTACAGCCAGCAGGATTTGGAAAGATTACTGGAGCTATTACAGTAGTCCGTAAAAATATGGACATGTCTCCTTGAGTGAAATGGAAAGTGAGATATGTCTTTGCTTTGTCTGGAATTGCAGGAATCAGAATGGTTTTGATGGATAAACTAATAGCCTTGTGTTATTTGTCTCGCTGTTCTCAAACGTTTAAAATAAAAGGTAAGCAAAGCAGTAACATGATTTTTGAGGTAGAGGGGTAGAAACAAACATATGGCTGAATTGAATGGACTAATCATGGAGCAGCTTGCTGGAATTGTTGCAGGGATCGTGCTTATTTTGCTTATCCTGTTGATTGTTATTATTGTACAGGGATCAAAGCTGAAGAAGATACGGCGAAAGTATGAAACCATGATGGCAGGCAGCGGTGTAGAGAATTTGGAAACGCTGCTGATTGATTTAAAGGTGCAGATGGATACGATTGAAGATGAGCAGGAAGCCCACCGTGCAAGTATGAAATCACTACGCAGCAAACTGACTGGCTTGAAGGGACATATAGGCATCAAACGTTATAATGCCTTTGGTGAGAGAGGGAGCGATTTAAGCTTCTCTCTGGCTATTGTAGACGATAATCAGGACGGAATAGTATTGACCGGTATTTATAACCGGGATGGCTCATATGTGTATGCCAAGCCTCTGGAAGCGGGACAATCCGCTTATTCCTTATCACCTGAAGAGAAAGAAGCTATTACTCTTGCGCAGCAAGTAGGACAGACCGGTAATGCCACTCCCTAATTGCGGAGTATAAGCTACTAGCTATGATATCTGATAACTTCATTACCAAATTTAGTCTCGTATTTTGTAACACGAAGTATTCCATGAAGCCGCCGACGTTAACGATACCAGTCAAATGGATATCGCCGACCGGCGGTAATTCTTTATTTACACCTGCTCCAGGCTTGAGAGGACCCTCTGCAACCTGAATGCATCCAACACTGGAGGTTTGTCCAAGACATGCGTCTATGCCAATGATATAAGGCTGTTCGTATCGGTCATGTATGCCGTTCAGTGTGGTTTGCAGGTTCATAGCATGTACAGGCTCATCTAATGTTCCATACAGACTAAATAGGGGGCTTTTGTAGCGGGACAAATGGGTACCCACAAGCGGGCCAAGGCAATCTCCAGTAGAACGGTCGGTGCCGATGCAAATGATGACGATATTTTGTAGACTCCGCGCCTGATGCAGATGGAACAGCAAACGATGGATGATGGCTGATTGGATCCCGGGATCGGTGTGTGATATTTTTAAGCTTAGGGGTTCTTGCCCCGGAATGAAGTCAGATGGATAAGTCATGGAATCTTCCTTTCGTCCTGTAATGGAGTGTGCAGGTTATGCTCGCCTACCTTTAAGAATATACTTGGCCTGCGGGTAACAATTATTCTCAAGATAGTAGCTAGTATATGGATAAACTTGTGCTTTTATACTCGGGAAAAGTAGATTATTCATAGCCATTTGTTTGAAGTCGGGAGATATGCTTATATAGATAGGAAATAGAATGTGGGAAATAGAAAGAGTATTTCCCTGGTTTGAGGAGGAGTACAGCATGACCTTTATACATTGGTTGGCCGGTAATTTAGACACGGATGACGTAGTGCAAGGTGCGATTCATTGGAAGGATGCTGTATGGAAATGGCTTACAGATAGTGCGATGTGGTCGACCTTTTTGTTTGTGATTTTGAAAATTGTAATTATTTTCATCATTACACGTATCTTTATTCGAGTTATTAATAAAATTATAGATAAGTCGATGGAGCAAAAGGGAGATAACGGCAGATTCCGATTGAATACCAGACGGTTAACGACTGTTGGGGAACTGCTAAAAAATGTAACAAATATTGTATTCAATTTCATCTTAATTATGCTGGTGCTATCGCAAATGGGTATAAATCTAGGCCCTCTGATTGCTGGAGCTGGAGTGCTTGGGTTGGCTGTAGGTTTTGGGGCACAGAGCTTGGTTAAGGATGTAATTACCGGATTCTTTATTATATTTGAGGATCAATTTGCCGTAGGAGACGTCATTCAGACGGGAACTTTCAAGGGGACGGTAGAAATGATTGGGCTGCGTACAACCAGGCTGGTGAGCTGGAAAGGTGAGGTGTACATTTTACCGAACGGCTCCATTACGACAGTAACGAACTTCTCCATGTCCAACGCGTTGGCGGTGGTAGATGTGCCAATGAAGGCGGAGCGTAGTCTGGAGGAAGCCGTCAGCTTGGTAAAACAGGCGATCCAAGGCATTGAAGAGTCCAATGCGCAGATACTTAATATGCCGGATGTGTTAGGCGTTCAGTCCATGACTACATCAGAGTATATCGTACGTGTTGTGGCGGAATGTATGCCGAACACAGGGGCCTTGGTAGAGCGTGATATTCAGAATAATATCAAGAGGGCTCTGGAGGACGAGGAACATCGTCAGGCCGCACTGGAAACGGCGATCACCCTTGAAAAAGAAGATGAGCCAGGAAGAAAAGGGGGAGAGAAGGGTGGAGCGTAAGTCGTTTGAACTAGGGGATATTGTGCAGATGAAGAAGCCTCATCCGTGTGGAACGAACGAGATGGAAATCATCCGGATGGGGATGGATATTCGAATCAAATGTGTCGGATGCCAGCATAGTGTGCTGATTCCGCGTGCCAAGTTCGAAAAGAATATGAAAAAAGTGCTGCGCTCAAAGTCCAGTGGTGACGAGCAGAATTCGGAAACCATTTGAGCAGAGAAAGTGGATCATGGTGAACAAGAAATCAGCTTGCGTCATGAAAGCAATGATGATATAATTATCCTTGCTGCGGAAAGGTACCCAAGAGGTCCAAGGGGGCTGACTCGAAATCAGTTAGGCGTCGCAAGGCGTGCGTGGGTTCGAATCCCACTCTTTCCGCCACTAACTTTATGAACTAAATCAATCTCTTACGTCTGCTGACGTAGGGGATTTTTTGTTTTATGGCAATAAATAAATCAGATTACTAAAAATGAATGTAACGATATCGAAAAAATGATTAAGAATCTTTTGGTGAATGAATAAGGCGTTAGAGCAAAAGAAAGCTCCTAACAGCATTTGAAATAATTGCTGTCAGGAGCTTTCTTTTGTTATAGCTGATTAGGCGGGTAATGATAGCGTTTGGTTCTCTTTGAGCCAGAGATCATCAGAAGGATGGCTGCAATCAAATGGAGTGCCCAGCCTACAAAAGGAATCCAGGCTAGCAAGGAAGTGATTACTCCCCAGACAGAACCGTAGATCGCTTCCTGATTGCGTAACGACAGGATAAGTGTTACTGCATGCAGGACAAGCATAAACCCTAAAGCTGAGTAGCCAGTCCCCATGACAATAGCTCCTCCCACAATCGGTACAGCCAGCACCAATTCGAATATACCTGATATCCACTTTAATATACGAGAATAGCTCATCTTTAAACCTCCGTAAATAGTAGGTCTTTGTACTTGGATATATTCTAGCAGAAGGAGCTGAATTAATCTGCATTTTACCAGTATATGCAAAAAGTCCGATAATGCAACAAAGGAGGACCACAAAGGTCCTCCATCGTAGGCGATACATTTTTAACAGGATACGATCTGTCCAATCACATCATGAAACTCGGTGTACTGACTAGCAATACCGTGTTGAAAAGACAGTGTCCTTTTACACAAACCTAACGCTTCTAATGCCCGGAATGGATCTCCTAACAGTTTGTAAGGCTACGTTGTCCAACGGAACCACACCTCTCTGTTGTATCGCCTAATCATAATATGGCCAGGATTCCGAAGAAATATACATTAGTGGACGCGAGCTTTCGTTTTTTTCTTCCACTTGCGATTATGATTGGTGGTCTTCGGAAAAGAATCGCCTCTTTCCAACGTTATTTGCTGCGGGTTTTGGATTTCAGTATGAAAGCTTTTTTCTCCAACCTCCATATATACGCCGTCGTTTGGGACCTTATCCCCGGGTACGAACTCAGTCTTTTCACCCATACGGTTGTGCCTCCTTAGATAATGAATTTGGACTGCAACGGTTATTGTGCGCTGTCTTAAACAGAAACATGCGAAATTAGGGTACACAGATAGTAGTTAATCAAAAATTATTTCCTTTATATATGCAAAATTTGTGGTGTGATATAAAATTGTATAAAACCAGTGATATGATGTGTGTGAGCAGTTTTTAGCCTTATGCTCGAAATTGCAGGTTGCATTCAGGTGCTCGATTTGATAAACTGTTTTAGTGCGAGTTTAGGCTCGTTCCTTGCTCTCAACTGAGATTGAGGGCCTTATGTCCATAAGGAGGTGTAAAGAATGCGCAAATATGAAGTGATGTACATTATTCGTCCTGACATTGAACAAGAAGCTGTTCAAGCGACAGTCGACAAATTCCAAGGTATCATCTCTAACGGCGGTGGCGAAATTACGAATCACGATGTAACTAAACGCCGTCTTGCGTATGAGATCAAGAAATTCCGTGATGGTTCTTTCGTTCTGGTAAACTTCACAGCAGAACCTGCTGTTGTTACTGAGCTTGAGCGTATCATGAAAATTTCTGACGAAGTAATTCGTTATCTCATTACGAACGACGTAGCTTAATTATTGTACGTGATTATGTAATGAACAACGCTCAAAGGAGGGGATTGGATTGTTGAACCGTGTCATTCTGATCGGTCGTTTGACCAAAGATCCAGAGCTGCGCTATACACCGTCTGGTGTAGCAGTAACCCAGTTCACCCTGGCTGTAGACCGTCCGTTTACAAGTCAAGGCGGCGAACGGGAAGCGGATTTCTTGCCGATCGTAACCTGGCGTCAGCTTGCTGAAACATGCGCTAACTATCTTCGTAAAGGTCGTTTGACGGCTGTTGAAGGCCGTGTACAAGTGCGTAATTATGAGAACAATGAAGGAAAACGTGTATACGTGACTGAAATTGTTGCTGATAATGTACGTTTCTTGGAATCTAACCGCGATAGCGGCAACGGTGGCGGCAATAGCGGTGGAGGTATGCGTGAGGAGTCTCCTTTCGGAGGCGGTAACAGCAATAGTGGGCGCGGGAATAATAACTCGCGAAACAATCAGGATCCTTTTTCCGATGACGGAAAACCGATCGATATTTCGGATGATGATCTACCATTTTAATTGGGAAAGGACTGACAAAGAATGGGCTTCAGACAAAGAGAAGGCGGAGACGATAACAAAAGACCAGCTCGTCGTGGTGGTCGCAACAAACGTCGTAAAGTATGTTTCTTCACTGTGAACAAAATTACTCACATTGACTATAAAGATACAGACCTGCTTAAAAAATTCATCAGCGAACGTGGAAAAATTCTTCCTCGTCGTGTGACTGGAACAAGCGCGAAATATCAACGTATGTTGACAATCGCTGTTAAACGTTCCCGTCAAATCGCATTGCTTCCTTACACTACTGAATAGTAGTGGGTGGAAAAAAAGGATGTCCCCAATTCTGGGGACATCCTTTTTTATGATTTTTTTTATTGACAACAAGTGCCATCTATTGTAACTTACTAATAATACAATCCATGTTTACCCATTAAGTATAAATCACCTTTTAGTGGCTTAAGAAATTACAAGCTCCCCAACTCGCCAGAGTACACATTTCGGTCATTCGAAATGTTATTTTATATTACATAACACTTAGTTTTCTGTCATTTTCCACAAGTAAATTTCATAAACTTTACAAAAATAGATGTTTTGCAATTGCATTTTACATAAAAAAAGATATTGACGTGATATTATTTTACACTTAAGATAAACCTTAATAAAAATGTAATGGTTGTCAGTGCACAAAATTGACCAAGGGTCTAAAACATGTGTTCTACACTATCATTAGGAACAGTAAGGAGGGTGTGCAAAACTTCATTTTTGAACCTCAAGCTTTAACGAATCACCGCAGGAATGAGACAGGCTGTTAAATAAAGAACCGACAAGGGGGATTAACAGGATGGTGCAAACGAAGAAATGGGTTTCTTTGCTTATGGTGCTTACGATCGTTGGTGTTCTGTTTGCAGGATGTAGTGGAGGTGCTAATGAGGCACAGCCGCAGCAAGGCAATGCGGATAATAAAACAGAGGGAAATGAAGCAAGCGCACCAGTTACAGAGGGTGTTATTAAAGCGACGGATTTGTCGCAAAATCCTCCAGGAGCAACGAATCGGAAAGATAACATTGTAGTAGGTATGACGTCACCTAAAGGGGTATTTAACCCGCTATTCTGGCAAACAACTTACGATTTATATGTAGTCAGAACAGTATTTGATTCCTTCTTACAGGTGAAGGCAGATGGTACATATGAAAATAGTTTGGCTGAAAAGGTTGATGTATCGCCGGATGGTCTAAAATACACATTCCATCTGAAACCAGGTGTGAAGTATAGTGACGGCACTCCAGTAACCGTAAAGGATTATGCTTTTGTTCTCAAAGTGCTGCATGATCCGAATTATGATGGAGAAAGCGATATATTATCTTTTAAGATTAAAGGCGGTAAGGAATACCACGATGGCAAGGCGAATGATATCTCGGGTATCAAGGTCATTGATGATAACACAGTAGAGGTAACCGTTACAGAAGCAACAGCTTATACGAAGGATTATCTGGGTGAGCAATACTTCATGCCAGAAGCTTATTACGGAAAAGGGTTCAAGAAGGGTAACCTGGACAGCATCAAGGCGCTTAATAATAAACCAATCGGCTCCGGGCAGTATGTGCTGAAGAGCTTTTCCCCAGGTCAACAAGTCGTACTTGAAGCGAATCCAAACTACTTCAAAGGTGCACCAAAGGTGAAATCAGTTATTTTCAAAACGACAACAGAAGAAACAAACCTGTCTATGCTGCAAACAGGCGAAACGGACATGGACAATATCACAGTTACGGAAGACAATGTAGAGGAATTAAAGGCTCTAGGCTTCTTGGACGTGAATATTATGCCGACAAATGGCTATGGATATATTGCGTTTAATCACAAGGAAAAGAAATTTCAAGACCCTAAAGTACGTCAAGCTTTAACTATTGGTTTAAACCGTAAAGAGATTGTGCAGGGCGTGTATGGGCCATATGCGAATGTCATTAATATTCCACAGTCTACAGAATCTTGGTCTTACACGGATGAAGGTATCAATAAATATGAGTTTGATACAGCGAAGGCGAAGGCTTTGCTGGATGAGGCAGGCTGGAAGGTTGGGGCTGACGGAATTCGCGAAAAGGACGGAGAAAAGCTGACCATTAACTTCTCCGCAACTGCTGATAATCCAGTAGTAGAGGCCTTGCTACCGATCATGTCCAATAACTATAAGGAGCTCGGCATCAAGCTAACTTCTGAAACTTTAGATTTTAACGCCATTATGGATAAAAAGGATACGGGCAAGTTTGATATGTTCTTTGCGGCTTGGGGCTTAACTCCAGACCCGGACACAACGACTTTTATTACGAATGGTGCACAAAATGATATCGGCTATTCCAATAAAAAGGTTGATGAATTAACACTTGCTGGTAAGCATGAACTGGATCAAGAAAAACGCAAACAGATTTACAAACAGCTCTATCAAGAGCTGAACAAAGATCTGCCAACTATCTTTTTGTACCAACGCAGAGATATGTGGCCAGTGAATGGACGTGTATCCGGCTTAGAAATTACACCATACAAAGATTTTGAGTTCACTCTGCATAACGCTCAAATCGCTCAATAAGGGTTGCCAATTGTATGCTCAGCTCTCACGAGCTGGGCATATCACTTTATTCGTCTGGAGGAATGAATATGAAGCAGTACATTATTCGAAGACTGCTGCAACTCATCCCCACACTTATTGGCATATCCATTATCGTTTTTGCGATTTCAGCCATGGTGCCGGGTGATTATATTACAGCCAAGCAGAACCCGAATATGACCGCCGAGAAGGCGCAGCAGCTACGACATATCTACGGGCTGGATAAACCGGAATACCAACGTTATTTTATATGGGCCGGTAATATGTTAAAGGGAAATATGGGGGATTCATTGCAGCATAAGCAGCCGGTAACGAAGGTTATCAGCAATTATGTATGGAACTCTTTTATTATCGCTTTTTTTAGTCTTATTTTTAGCTGGCTCATTGCCATTGTTGCAGGGGTATTTTCAGCTAAGTTCCAATATTCCTTATTCGATAAGTTTGTTACGTTATTTATTTTCTTATGTATGTCGCTGCCTTCATTTTTTATTGGTCTATTGGTCATCAAAATATTTGCTCTTGAATGGGGGATTCTTCCCGTCGGAGGCATGACCACAGCAGGGGTGGAAGCAGGCTCGTGGGATTATATGGTGGATGTCCTCAAGCATATGTTCCTACCGACACTCGTACTTACGATGCTGAGTACAGGAAGCCTGACTCGTTATTTCCGTACAGGCATGTTGGAGGTCATCCGGCAGGATTATATCCGTACCGCACGTGCCAAGGGCTTGAAGGAGCGGACGGTTATTTTCAAGCATGCACTGCGCAATGCTCTGATTCCAGCAATCACACTGCTCGGGTTCGAGCTTCCAGCCTTATTTGGTGGGGCAATGATCCTGGAAAAGGTATTTGTATGGCCGGGTGTGGGGCAGGTTTATCTGGAGTCTATTAGTATGCGGGATTATCCGTTTATGCTGGGCTTCACGATTTTCCTGGCCATTCTTACGCTCCTCGGTAATTTACTTTCTGATGTATTGTATGGCATGGCCGATCCAAGAATTCGCTTGAAATAGGAGGGATACTATTGTCCGCGGAAACAGTCACGATTGAAACGAATCAAAAGGCGGCGATCCGTCCTGAAGCGTCTCCATGGAGAATCGCCATTCGTCGTTTTAACCAAAACCGCCTGGCTTTGGCAGGTCTCGTTATATTAATTCTCATGGTTATCATTTGTGTATTTGGCCCCATGATTTCACCTTATCATTTAGATGATTACAAGCTATCTGACAAAAATTTATCCCCTAATGCGAAGTACTGGCTTGGTACGGATAAGTTTGGTAGAGATATTTTACTGCGTACGATGCTGGCCGGCCGTATTTCTTTGACAGTGGGGCTGGTCGCCACGTTTATTTCGGTCATGATCGGGGCGACGTTGGGTGCGCTGGCAGGGTTTTATCGTAAAGGCGTGGATACGGTTATTATGCGGATTGCCGATATTTTCATGGCGCTGCCTACATTGCCGCTGCTTATTATTTTAGGTGCTGTTCTGTCGGATTTGAAGGTTGATCCGTCGAACCGTATTTATTTTCTGATGCTTATTATCGGAATCCTGAGCTGGACGAGCTTGTCCCGTCTGGTCAGAGGGCAGATTCTTACGCTGCGTGAACAGGAGTTCATGCAGGCGACGGAAGCACTGGGGTTGAGAGACCGCCGTAAAATATTCCGACATCTGCTGCCGAACACGATTCCTACTATTATTGTTACGGCTACGCTTGGAGTGGCTGGTGCGATTATTACAGAATCTGCGCTCAGTTACTTGGGGATTGGCGTTGTGCCGCCCACACCTTCGTGGGGGAACATGATATCGGCTGCGAATAACCTGATTGACTTCCGCAAACGGCCCTGGATATGGGTACCACCGGGAATGTGTATTCTAATTACTGTTGTAGCGATTAATCTGATTGGCGACGGTTTGCGTGACGCGCTGGACCCTAAAATGAAGAAGTAGGAGACGAACGTTTATGGAAAATGCTTTGATTGAATTTCGTAACCTGAAAACCCACTTTCATACCTCTAACGGAACTGTCAAAGCGGTCAATGACGTCAGTTTTAAAATTCGTGAGGGTGAAACGCTCTGTGTGGTAGGAGAATCTGGTTGTGGTAAGAGTGTAACTGCGATGACGATGATGCGGTTGATTGATTCTCCCCACACCTCCGACGGACAAATCTGGTTTGAGGGCAAAGACCTCCTAAAACTCAATAAAGGTCAAATGCAGCAAATTCGCGGCAATGACATTTCGATTATTTTTCAGGAACCGATGTCTTCGCTGAATCCAGTGCTTACGATTGGAGAACAGATTACGGAGCCGTTGCTGATGCATACATTAATGAGTAAAAAAGAAGCACGCGCCCGGGCAATTGAACTGATTAATTTGGTGGGCATTTCGCGATCGGAGGAAATATTCCATTCCTATCCTCATGAATTGAGTGGCGGTATGCGCCAGCGGATTATGATTGCTATTGCTTTAAGCTGCAATCCGAAGCTGTTGATTGCGGATGAACCGACAACGGCACTGGATGTAACAATTCAGGCGCAGATTCTTGATTTAATGCGGGATTTGAAGGATAAGCTTAAAACGTCCATTATGCTGATTACGCACGACTTGGGTGTCGTGGCAGAAATGGCCGATTATGTGGTCGTTATGTATGCCGGGAACGTTATTGAAGAGGCTCCTGTCATTGAGCTGTTCAAAAATCCGCAGCATCCGTATACTCAAGGGCTATTAAAGGCTAAACCTGTCATTAATCAGAAAATGGATCGGCTGTATTCCATCCCAGGACAGGTGCCAAACCCCATTGAGCTGGGTGAAAATTGCCATTTTCATGATCGTTGCGCACATTGCATGCAAATATGCAAGGATCAGGCTCCTCCCTTGAATGAAAAGGAGAATGGTCATAAGGTTGCCTGCTGGCTATATGAGAAAGAAGGAGGGCAACGGGTATGAGCGAGCCTTTGATTCAAGTGGAAGGGCTGAAAAAGTATTTCCCGATCACAGGCGGGGTTTTTCAGCGTACGGTCGGATATGTAAAGGCGGTCGATGATGTATCCTTTCATATTCATAAGGGTGAGTCCTTTGGTCTGGTAGGAGAATCTGGCTGCGGTAAAAGTACGATTGGGCGCACGATTCTCAGATTAATGGATAAGACAGAGGGATCAGTACGGTACAAGGGCGAAGACTTGCACGCGTTAAACAAGGAGCAGATTCGTGCGCTTCGTCCGAAGCTGCAAATCGTCTTTCAGGACCCCTTTAGCTCACTGAACCCGAGAATTAAGGTTGGTGAGGCGATCGGAGAAGCTTTGCTGGATCACGGGTTGATTGATCGTAATGAGCTGCGGCAAAAGGTCAACGAAACGCTGAATATTTGCGGTCTATCCTCGTATCACTATGATCGTTATCCGCATGAGTTCTCAGGTGGTCAGCGGCAGCGGATCGGGATTGCACGGGCCTTGATTTTGAATCCTGATTTTATTGTGGCTGACGAGCCGGTATCTGCTCTGGATGTATCGATTCAGGCCCAGATCATTAACTTGTTAAGCGATTTGCAGCAGGAACGCCAACTGACGTACCTGTTCATCTCGCATGATCTGAGTGTGGTCGAGCATCTGTGTAGCCGGATTGGTGTGATGTATCTGGGCTCAATGGTAGAGTTGGCCTCCAAGGAGGAGCTGTTCAGCAATCCGCTTCACCCGTACACCAAGGCTTTGCTATCAGCAGTACCGATTCCAGATCCGACGATCAAAAGACAGCGGATTGTGTTAAAAGGGGACATCCCGTCTCCGGCTAATCCGCCGTCAGGATGCAAGTTTCATACACGTTGTCCTATGGCAGAAGCACGCTGTAAAACAGAGGCTCCGGTATATCGAGATGCGGGCGACCAGCATTTTGTAGCCTGTCATTTTGCTTAATACGTCATACTGAAGAAGCAAAATATCCGCCTTCCTGTAACAGGGATTGGCGGGTATTTTGTTGTGAAATAAAAAAAGGTAAAAAAATTGTATCTTTTTTTCGAAAAATTGCAGACAAAATGGATTTTTCATCGTCTAATAAGGTATGGAGGTTATTACGATGATGAAAAAACATTGGTTACGTTGGGCTATTGTCGTCCCGGTACTTATTATATTGATTTTTATTACACTTGGACCCCGCTTGTTGATCGGAAAGCCGAATGTGGATGCAGACGCTGCAGTGCTAATGGACATGCATACCGGGGAATTACTAATGGATGTGAATGGCGATAAGCCTATGCCCTCCGCAAATATGTCCAAGCTCATGACCGAGCTACTGGTACTGGAGGATATTCGGACCGGACGGTTAGGCTGGAATGATGAGGTGCGCATTAGTCGTTATGCCAGTACGGTGGGTGGTGTGAATCTATCCCTCCGGTATGGAGAAAGAATGACCGTATCTGAATTGTTTCAAAGTATGGTAGTGTATTCAGCGAATGACGCAGCTGTGGCACTGGCGGAACGTTCATCAGGGAATGAGTACGCTTTTGTAAAGCGCATGAATGAAAAAGCTGCCCAAATTGGGTTGTCGCCCGATAGTCGCTTTAGTAATGCCTCTGGGGCAGGTCAGAGTGAATTAGGGCCGAACCATCCTAAGGACATTCGCGGAGAAACGAAGATGACGGCAAGCGACACTGCAAAGTTGGCCTCTTACTTGATTACATCACATCCTGAGATTCTCAGAACGTCCAGCCGTACACAGATGGAATTGAAGGATAAGGGCATTTACATCAGCAATACGAACTGGATGTTGCCTTCCTTGGCTGGACCGTACTCTTATGCGGGCACGGACGGATTGAAAGCAGGATACACAAGCGATGCTGGATATTGTTTCACGGGTACAGCTGAGCAGCATGGCAAACGGTTAGTTGCTGTAGTACTGGGTGCACCGAGCAAGGAGGAGCGTTTCGAGCAGACACGGAAGTTGTTCGATTATGGTTTTTCTCTGTCCACCTCTTTCCCTGTGCGTTTGCAAAATTTGGTGAAATTGGCTCCGCATTAAAAATAAAAGATAACTTTGAAGGCTACATAGAATACTTATATATACATTACTGAGGGCTTTGACCGTAAGGGCGAAGCCTTTTTTGTCATGAATTGAGGAACTGACCATGCCATGGCACTTTTGACAACAAGGTAGCTGACCTTTTATGCTTTGAGGGGAAGTTTCCGCTTCATGAGGGACCCATCCGGTTTAATGAAGAGATGGGATTTGTGGACGAAAGAAGGAAGGAAGCCATGATGGAGAGAAGACATAAGAGAAGGACCCGTGGAAAGCCCAAAAAGAAAAAGAGGTTTACCGCTCTATATATTTCATGTATTGTCTTGCTTTTAGTTGCAGTGGGAGGCTATCTATTCCGCAAACAGCTGACGCTCGTGGCTTTCGACTGGTTTGTGTCACCGACGCTGGAAAGCAAACTGGAGAAATCCTACCAGCCTCGTCAATCCGCGGAACAGCAGCCGCAAGAGAAGGTGGCTTACCAAAAGGAGCCTTTTTCGGTGTTGCTACTGGGAACGGATCAAAGGCCAAACGAAAAGGCACGTGGTCGCTCAGATACGGTGATATATGCTGCTGTACGGCCCGCAGAATCGCGTGTGCTCTTGGTCTCCATTCCAAGGGATACGTATGTACAGATTGCCGGACATGACTCCAATCGAGATGGCGAGGATGATTTTGATAAGTTAGGGCATGCTTATGCGTTCGGAGGCGAGGATATGTCCATGGCCACCGTAGAGAAGCTGATGGAGCATAAGGTCGATTATTATGCTACGATTAATTTCCAGGGGATTCAGGATGCCGTGAATGCAGTGGGTGGAGTTGTGCTTCCTATCGATCAGCCCATCGAGAATAAAAACCCGCTGCATATCAAGTTCCGTATTGAGGCGGGCAAGCCGCTTTATAATGGTGAAGAAGCCATGTATTATGTTAGGTATCGGGAAGATAGCGACTTCAACCGTACAAAACGTCAGCAAATTTTTTTGAACGCTATGGCCGATAGGCTGCTGAATATCGATGGAATCACCAAGATCCCGGAGTTGCTCGATATTATGGGGGCCAATTTCACAACGGATATGGAACCTGCCTTTATTACTAGGCTTGGCAAGCAAGCTATTTCACAGGGGAATCCACAAATTTCAAGTTTTACGATTACGGGGGAAGGGTTCAAGAAAAAGGGTCTGTACTATGACCGGGCTAATGAACAGGAGCTTGAATATGCCAGACTTATGATTGCGAACTGGCTAGACTCTGATACAACCCCGCAGACGCTGAGGCTTCCCGACAAGCAGGACATTCAGTGAGTAATCAATTGATTTATATTTGATTTTGAGGGGGATTCGTTTCTCATGAATATCGCTTTTTTCTTGCTTCCCAAACAAGAGGTCGCTTGTGTAACGGCGGATGCTACTCTACGGCAAACATTGGAACGAATGGAATATCACCGGTTCACAGCGGTTCCTATTTTGGATAAGGAAGGTAGATATACGGGTACGGTTACAGAGGGCGACCTATTGTGGCATATGAAAGAGTCTGAGGGGAAAATCACCTTTGAAAACGCTTCTAAGTTTATGCTCAAGGACGTTCCGCTGCGGGTTTCGATGAAACCTGTATCCATTGATGCCAATATGGAGGATCTGATTAATTTGGCGAAGGTACAAAACTTTGTGCCCGTCGTGGATGATATGGAACGGTTTATCGGTATCGTGCGCCGCAGCCAAATTATTGAGTATTGTGAGAAATTTGTGTCTAAGGAATCGCTTAATACTTCAAGCTAAAATAAGCAGCAGAGCTGCTTTGAAAATAACGATTTACCCTATGGGGTAACAGTTATTTTCAAAATAGGATATGCTATAATGGAGAATAAAGCTTTTTCAGAGGGGTGTGACTCTTCATCATATGCCTAAAGAAATGGATGTAGTTAAACGAGCCAAGGTTATTGAATGGCTTAAAACAGAGGTGCTCGACCAAGTCTCCCGTCTGTTTAAGGCGATGTGGGAAGGCAGTACAGTCCGTATTGGTGATTGTTTGGCCAGCCTGGTGATGAGCAGTTATATTCTGGGGAGGCGTCTTGGGGTGTCTTACCGTGAATTGGATGATCTACTCATCGACAAGCTAAGAAAGCACAGAAAAGAAGGACACCAGTTGGAGGATTGGTATCAAGACATTTCCGCACTGGAAGAACATATGCGTAAGAGGTGAAAACGTTGAAATTCCGCTTGGCCACTGTAGCATGGAGCGTTATTTATTTGCTTCTGCTGCTGACTCTATTGACACCATTTAGAATTATTACCGTATTTTTTCTGATTGTGCCTGGCGCTGTATTGTTTTCATCGCTGCCTTTCAAAGGTTTTCTGGTTCACGTCATACCGGTGCTTTTAATTATAGCGCTACTCGATGTGTATTCGCTGCTTCCTGCGATTTACTTTCTGATTCCTTCTATATTGATGGGACGGGTATATAAAAAGGGAGGATCTGCCTTTCAGGCGTTGGTGACCGGAACGGGCATTATTTTAGCCGAATTGTTGTTTGTACTGTTTATCGCTACGTATTCCTTCGGGTTTGATCTTTCACAGTCCCTTCGTGATCAGGCTGAGATGTCGGCCAGTATTGTACAGCAGATTTTGAGTGCGAATCCGATGTTTGCGAATATGAGCTGGACAGCTGAAGATACGCAGAAACTCGGTACAATGCTGATTGGTAAAGTTCCATATGTGATGATTGTCAGCTCGTTCATACTGGCAGTGATCACACATGCTTTGGCACGTCCAGCGTTGAGTAGTCTCGATGTGCCGGTACGTAAAATGAAGCCTGCCCGCGAGTGGATGCTACCGCGTACGCTGATCTGGTACTATCTGCTGGCAATTGTAATTGGATGGATAGCGGATTCTTCCGATAGCAGCTGGATTCAAACGGTCTCCATTAGTATGCTACCGCTGATCCATGCATGTTTTATTATCCAGACAATTGGTTTTGTATACTTCTGGACGCATAGCCGTAAAAAGAGCCCGGTGATTGCGTTGCTGCTGTCGCTCGTCGTTCTGGTGTTCCAGCCGCTCCGCATTATAGGTATTATTGATTTGGCCTTTCCGCTGCGTGAAGCTATTACAAGATCAAAGAAATAGGGTGAACAGTCATGCCTAAATTTCTACAAAAACGCTGGCACGGCTATCAGACGGTCTGGGCGTTTTTACTGCTGCTGGTGCTTGTCATATGTATTTCCATGTACAACTGGGAACTGGGTGTGATAGGACTGCTGCTATCATTCTTGCTCGGCGGACTGATGCTGAAGACGGAGCTGGATTTTCGTCGGGAACTGAATCAATATATCAGTGGTCTTTCCTTCCGGATTAAGCGGGTGGAGGGAGAAGCGATCAGTACACTGCCGTTCGGTATCATTTTATACAGTGAAAATCGAACCGTAGAATGGCACAATCGCTTTGCCAGTGAGATGTTCGAGGAGCAATCATTGATTGGAGAGCCTCTTCAAGATTTGTTTCCTCAACTCGCAAATGCTCTAAGCACTAAAAAAGAAACGAAAGAACCTGCTCGTGAACTAAAGGTTGAATTACAGCATGATGAGCGTCATTATCAGTTTCTAATCGTGCCTGATGAGCGTCTGATATATTTGTATGAAGTGACGGAGCTCGCGGTACTGCGCAAGCAGTATGAGAACGAGCGGTTGGCGCTTGGTATCGTCATGCTTGATAATATGGACGAGGCTGCTCAGGGAATGGACGATCAGCAGCGCACCGCGCTTATTGCGAAGGTTTCCAGCGAGATTACGTCTTGGGCCAATCAGTACAATATTTATTTGCGCCGGTTGTCATCTGAGCGTTATCTGATTATGCTGAATCATAAAGCACTCCAAGAACTGGAGCAGAGCCGATTCGTCATTTTGGATACCGTGAGGGAAATGACGGCGGATTTGAAAGTACCGATGACATTGAGCATTGGCTTGTCTTTCGGCGCAGAGAGTATCAAGGAGCTGGGCGAGTTGGCCCAGTCCAGTCTAGATATGGCGCTTGGACGCGGGGGGGATCAGGCAGCAGTGAAAGCGGGACAGCGTCTGTCCTTTTATGGAGGCAAGTCCAATGCTGTCGAGAAGCGTACCAGGGTGCGAGCCCGAGTCATTGCACATGCGCTGCGTGATCTGATGCAGGAGAGCGACCGCGTGCTGATTATGGGACACAAAATACCGGACATGGATGCAATAGGAGCAGCTATCGGTGTATGGAAGGCCGCGGCACTTTACAATGTAGAGGCCCATATCGTACTGGACAAATCCAATCCGTCTATTGACCGAATGATGGAGCAGGTAAACAAGGATGAGAAGCTATCGCAAGCGCTCATGACACCGGAGCAGTCGCTTCAGGTGATGACCGAGCACAGCCTGCTGGTTGTGGTGGATACGCACAAGGCTTCAATGACGATTGAGCCTCGTCTGGTGCAGACGGCCAGCCGGGTGGTGGTTGTGGATCATCACCGTCGGGGCGAGGAATTTATTAATGATTCTGTTCTAATCTATTTGGAGCCATACGCGTCATCGGCCTGTGAACTGGTGACCGAGCTGCTGCAATATATCCATGAGAAGGTCCAGCTGACACCGCTGGAGGCAACATCACTGCTGGCGGGGATTACGGTGGATACCAAGCATTTTTCCCTGCATACAGGCTCACGTACGTTTGAGGCTGCTGGCTTCTTAAGACGTAGTGGAGCAGATACAGTCATGATCCAGCGCATGTTAAAAGAGGACCTGGATGAATATATTGCTAAGGCGGAAATTATTAAGCATGCTAAAATGATATATGGGCATATCGCAATTGCGGTGACCGAGCCCGGACAAAAAATACCGCAGCTCCTGATTGCTCAGGTGGCGGATTCATTGCTCAATATGACGGATGTACTGGCCTCCTTTGTGGTCAGTGAACGTCCTGACGGCCTGGTGGGGATCAGCGCCCGTTCACTCGGACGCATGAACGTACAGGTCGTCATGGAACGGCTAGGCGGCGGAGGACATCTGACAAACGCAGCGGTTCAGCTGGATTGCTCGCTGGAGGAAGCTAAGCGCAGAGTGGTCGACGTTCTGGCCGAAATTGATGGGGAAGAGGGGTTATTTGAATGAAAGTAATATTCATTAAAGATATGAAGGGCCAAGGTAAGAAGGGGCAGATTAAGGAAGTGTCGGACGGTTATGCAGCGAATTTCCTGTTGCCACGTGGGATTGCCCGCCCAGCAACGGAAGGAAATATGAAGACGCTGGAAAACCAAAACGCTGCTGAGGAAAAACGCAAGCAAGAGGAAAAGGAAGAGGCACAAGTACTCGGCAAAAAGCTGGAAGAGACTACAATTCAGCTCAAAGCAAAGGCTGGAGAAGGTGGACGTCTGTTCGGCGCAATTACAAGCAAGCAAATCGCAGAGGCTGTTGCTAAAACAGGCATCAAGCTGGACAAACGCAAAATCGAGCTGGAAGAACCGATTCGTACGTTGGGCGTGACTCAAATGACCGTCAAGCTTCATCCTGAGGTCAAAGCTACGCTGAAAGTACAGGTGACTGAAGAATAATTATGGGCGGCGAATTTTTTGATCGGATTCCTCCGCAAAATCTGGAGGCTGAACAGGCGGTTATCGGGTCTATTTTGCTTCAGTCCGAAGCACTGATTACCGCAATGGAGCGGGTGCAGACCGAGGACTTTTACGATAAAGCTCATCAGATGATTTACGAAGCAATGATTGAGCTGGGTGAATCCGGACAGCCGATTGACTTGGTTACGCTGACCTCGAAAATTCAAGACAAGGGACAGCTAGAGGATATCGGTGGTGTCAGTTATCTGGCGAAGTTGGCTCACGGGGTGCCAACAGCGGCTAACGTGGATTACTATGCCCAGATCATTGAAGAAAAAGCGATGCTTCGTCGCTTGATTCGTGCAGCTACACAGATTGTGAGCGAAGGCTATAGCAGTGGCGAGGATGTCGCCGGTATGCTGAGCGATGCCGAGCGCAAGATTATGGAAATCTCCAACGGGCGCTCAGGCAGTGGCTTTATTGCCATCCGCGATGTCGTGATGGAAGTGTTTGACCGCGTTGAATTGCTGCATCAGAACAAGGGCAACACGACCGGAATTCCGTCCGGCTTTGTTGATTTGGATAAGATGACAGCGGGTTTCCAGCGCAATGACTTGATCATTGTGGCTGCTCGTCCATCTGTAGGTAAAACGGCATTTGCCCTGAATATTGCACAAAACGTTGCAGTACGGGCAAAAGAGACGGTTGCCATCTTCAGTCTGGAAATGTCGGCGGCTCAGCTCGTGCAGCGGATGATCTGTGCCGAGGCTAACTTGGACGCGAACGTCATGCGGACAGGTGAATTTAAAGGCGATGACGATTGGGCAAAGCTGACGATGGGCATTGCAGCCTTGTCAGAGGCGGAAATCTATATCGATGATACGCCCGGCATCACTGTGGCTGATATCCGCGCCAAATGCCGCCGTCTCAAGGCGGAAAAGGGACTGGGTATGATCGTTATTGACTACTTGCAGCTCATTCACGGACGCGGCAAAGCGGGCGAGAACCGGCAGCAGGAGGTATCCGAAATTTCACGGACATTGAAACAAATCGCCCGTGAACTTGAAGTGCCTGTAATCGCCCTTTCCCAGCTGAGTCGGGGTGTAGAGCAGCGTCAAGATAAGCGGCCCATGATGAGTGACTTGCGGGAATCGGGTTCCATCGAGCAGGATGCTGACATCGTTGCGTTTCTGTACCGGGATGATTACTATAATCAGGAAACAGAAAAGAAAAATATTATTGAAATTATTATTGCCAAGCAGCGTAACGGCCCGGTCGGTACGGTAGAGTTGGTATTTCTTAAAAATTATAATAAATTCGCTAATTACGAGCGTGCCCATTCGGATGCGTTCGCCGGTTAATATATTAGTATGTTTAGAAAAGGCTTTTTCGACGCGGGTATCGCGGTTTCGAGAGAGTCTTTTTTATAGAATTCATATATTTTCATAGAACGATTGAAACTCTCAATTACGAACAATACTATTTTCATGTAATATAATGTTCGCTTTTTATTTGACTTTGAAAAATGGTACTGGTACACTTATAGTGCTGCTTCAACGCAGTGGGAGATCATTACGCCCGGGGCTTTCCGAACTTGCGGAATGTCTGCGACGGACGTTTTTTCCTGCTGTCCGAGAACGCTTCATATCTGCCCGCTGAGGCGGTTGAAGCCAGATATGTGTTAGCGCGTCAGCTCAAAATCAGAGTGTCTGTGGGCACTCCACGGAGGAATGAAACATGTCAACTGTAGTCGTTGTGGGAACACAATGGGGAGACGAAGGCAAAGGTAAAATCACGGACTATCTGGCGGAAAGCGCTGAAGTGGTGGCCCGTTACCAAGGCGGAAACAATGCTGGTCATACGATTCTCATTGACGGTAAAAAGTATAAGCTGAGCCTGATTCCATCCGGCGTTTTTTATGAAGATAAAAAGTGTGTTATTGGCAACGGCATGGTAGTGAATCCAGCCGCTCTTATTGAAGAAATTACTTATATTCATGATAATGGATTTTCCACAAAAAATTTGGTCATTAGTGACCGCGCACATGTCATTATGCCTTACCATATGACGTTGGACGTGCTGGAAGAAGACCGCAAAGGTCCTAACAAAATTGGTACTACCCGTAAAGGGATCGGCCCTGCTTATATGGATAAAGCTGCACGTAACGGTATTCGTATTGCTGATTTGCTGGATGCAGAAGAATTCGAAAAGAAACTGCGCCATCTAACGAAGGAAAAGAATCAAGTGATTGAGCAAGTATACGGCGGCGAGCCGCTGGATGTTGAAGAAATATTGAAACAGTACCTGGAATATGCTGAGTTTATCCGTCCTTATGTAGCGGACACGTCTGTTGTGCTGAACGATGCAATCGACGCGAATCGTAAGGTGTTGTTTGAAGGTGCGCAAGGCGTTATGCTCGATATCGACCAAGGTACGTATCCATATGTTACGTCCTCTAACCCGTCGGCTGGCGGCGTATGTATCGGTTCCGGTGTAGGCCCGTCCAAAATTCAACAAGTGATCGGTGTAGCTAAATCGTACACAACTCGTGTAGGTGATGGACCTTTCCCAACGGAGTTGAACGATGAAGTCGGCGATTACATTCGTGAAACAGGTCATGAGTACGGCACGGTTACAGGACGTGCTCGTCGTGTTGGCTGGTTTGACAGCGTCGTTGTCCGTCATGCCCGTCGTGTCAGTGGATTAACGGGTCTTTCCCTGAACTCGTTGGACGTTTTGACAGGCCTGAAAACAGTCAAAATCTGTACAGGCTACAAATATCGCGGTGAGATCATCACGCATTATCCAGCTAGCTTGAAAATGCTGGCGGAATGCGAAGCGGTATATGAGGAATTGCCAGGTTGGAGCGAAGATATTACTGGCGTAAAAACGTTGGAGGAACTGCCTGAAAATACACGCAAATACGTACAACGCGTATCCGAGCTGACAGGCATTCCAATCGCTATTTTCTCGGTTGGTCGTAACCGCGATCAAACGAACCAAGTGCTTCCGATTTATTTGTAAGACATCTATAGGATTCTATGAAGGCGTCATGCCTGTTCTAAAATATAGCTATTCCTGTACGATTAGGAGAGAGAGGTGGTTAATTCCTTTCTCTCCTTTTTTCTGTGTAGTTGTGTTTGTGCTATTTTTATATATTCCAAGGGTTAAAAATCGTCATATCTCGTCAATACTGGTCTATATGCACTTCATGATGTACACATGGCAAGATGCGTATAAGGAGGTAACGGGATATGAGGTGGCTTGGATGGCTGCTTAAAAAAGGAATGACGGTGGTGCTGGTCAGCGCGCTGACACTGGCAGTGACCGGTGTGGTCGTGAATGCCTATGTTCAATCACTGCTGCGGCAGTTTAACATTCAGCTTGATCACCAGCCGACATGGGGATGGAGTTGGCTAAAAGGCAGCGCTGGTACTGACCAAAGTACAGGCACAGGGAAGAGCAAGACGACAGGGAGCGACTCTGGAGGTGTAACACCGCCTGATAATGCTTTGCCTGTCATGGGACAGGGCTTAGAGGAAAGCGGACGTGAAGCTGGAGGCTCATCCAATGGAACGGTATCCCAGGAAGGGGCCACGTCGGCGGGAACATCAGGCAGCGAGTCGCGTCAGCAGGCAGAAGGTACAGCTACTCCCGAAACGAGTATCGAAGGTCATGATTTGGTCATTACGCCCGACCATCTGACAGAGAAAAAGAACAATTTACCGGCGGCTCAGAAGCAGGAGATTTTTACGATTCTCATGAGTAAACTACCGCCGGAGGAGATGCAGAAAATATCAGCCGCGATGGAAGGCGGCCTCACCGAGCAGGAGCTGCAAGATATTCAGCAGGTGCTTGCGAAGTATTTGACCAAAGAGGAATATAACAAGCTGATGGGTATGCTTAAATAATGCATGAATAAAACACAAGAATGTATGGGCAGTGTTAATGCTCAAAACAGGACTGTAGAATCCGCGCTAGGCGCGGATTTTTTTGCGTTCAAGGAAGTAATTGGGGTGTAGTTGAATTCTTTGTAAAAGCTATGTTAAAGTAAACTGTGTTGTGAAAAGGTTAAATTTTTGAAACCTTTTACGTAACTATGCAATGCTAGATAGCGACTATTATCATAGATAAGCTTGTAAAAGGGCTACTTTTATCATGTAAAAAAACAATAATGAACGCATTTAATAGAGATAGGATATGCTGAAAAGGAGAGAACCATGGAGGTTTCTAAGGGGAAGTTATCACCAGACCACAGGAGTGGAAATTCAAGTGTTGAGGGCAATTCTGCTGATAAAGCAGGGAAAATAGCAACATGGTGGAGCGGACGGAAAAGATGGTTAAGTTGGACGGCAGGCGGCATTGTGATTGTTGGCGGTCTTATTTTTGCTAGCAATCAGTATGTTGGAGCCAATATGGTTCCTTATTATAAAGTGTATGTTAAAGGCGTTGAGGTCGGCGGTATCCTGAATGAGCAGCAGCTTAAGCAGTTGTATACAACGAAGAGCAAACAGTATAAAGACAAATATCCTGACGTGGAAATGGTGCTCAATACGAGTGCGGTAACGACGAGCACGGAAAAGGCTTATAAGGCGGATATCGACAGCGCAGCCACACTGAAGAAGCTGGATGGTATGCTGACTGCCTATGCCAAAGGAGTAGAAGTGAAGGTCAACGGACAGACGGTTGGCATTGTAAAGGATAAAGCGACAGCACAAGCGGTTTTAAAGAAAGTGCAGAAGAAATACATACCTGCGGGTGAAGGCACGGCTACAGGCATCAAGGGGCTGGTTCGCAAAACATCTGTGGGTAGTAGTCATGCTAGCGCAAGCACTAAAACGCCTAAGGCATGGCTGGAGTCTGCCAGTATCCGAGAAAAAATTGCGTATGAGCCAGTAAAAGCAGATCCCAACAAGGTGCTGACGGAGGAAGAAGCGGTTAAAGTGTTGACCGAAGGGCGTGAAGCTCCTACAACCTATACGGTGCAGGAAGGCGATTCATTGTCGTCGATTGCCACCAAGTTCAATACGACGGCTTGGGAGATTAAGCAGAACAATCCCGGTCTGCGTGAGTTGTATTTGCAAATTGGGGACGAGTTAAAGGTCACGGCTCCAAAGGTACCTGTCACGGTACGAACGGTAGAAAAGGTCGTTGAGCAGATTGCTATTGAGCCTGAGGTGGAGATTCGCCAGAGCGATGAATTGAAGGCAGGGGTTACGAAAGTCGTTAGACCGGGACAAGCAGGTCTTAAAGAGATGGACTATCGTTTGACCAAAGAGAACGGTGAAGTTATACAAGAGGAATGGCTCGGCCAAAAGGTACTGCAACCGTCTGTAACCGAGGTGGTTCTTAGAGGAACGAAGGTTATGGGAGAGGGCTCTGGACAGTTCGCTTGGCCAGTGTCCGGTGCTACGATGTCGAGCAGCTTTGGCGCACGTTGGGGACGTATGCACGAGGGGGTCGACTTGGTCGGCAGTCCTGACATTCACGCATCTGATGAGGGTGTGGTGTCTTTTGCAGGTCAGCAGAATGGATACGGCAATGTTATTATGATCGATCATGGCAACGGCTATCAGACGGTGTACGGGCATTTGAGCAGCATTGGCGTTCATGTAGGACAGGTTGTTCAACAAGGCGAGTCGATCGGAGTTATGGGGAGCACAGGACGCTCAACAGGAACGCATCTTCATTTTGAAATTCGCAAGGATAATACGGCACGCAATCCCATGACGTATTTAAGATAGATTTGATGCTTATATCGTTAGCTACATGATTGACGAAGAACAAGGAGAAAGGCCATGTTTTTCTGCATGCTTAACAGCAGGTGCAGGCATGGTTTTTTTCTGCGTAAAGAAAAAGGGTCTGGAAAAGTAATGGAATAGCGTACGGGTATGATAGAATAGAATAAGCATCTTATGGGCGCTAACAAACGAAAAGTTAATGATAGATGATGATCCGTGAGAAGAGGTGAACGCTGTATGCAGGGGACGATTCTAGTAGTGGATGATGAACAACCTATCGCTGATATTTTGAAATTTAATTTGGAAAAAGAGGGCTACGAGGTCATTTGCGCCTTCGATGGAATCAGTGCAGTGGATATTGCGGTTAAGCAACAGCCAGACCTGATTTTGCTGGACCTGATGCTGCCGGGCATGGATGGTATGGATGTATGCCGCGAGGTACGCGGACATCAGCTTCAGACGCCAATTATTATGCTGACTGCCAAGGACGGGGAAATCGACAAAGTGCTAGGGCTGGAGCTGGGCGCGGACGATTATGTGACGAAGCCGTTCAGCACACGGGAATTGCTGGCACGGGTGAAGGCACAGATGCGTAGACAGCAACGCGGCGTGGCGGGCACGCCGGAAAGCCGCCCACAGGAGGATAAGCAGGGGCTGCGCGTAGGCGATCTCTTTTTTGATGCGGATATGTATACAGCCTATAAAAACGGAACTCCACTTGACCTGACGCATCGCGAGTATGAACTTCTATATTATATGGCGAAAAATGCAGGCAAGGTCATGACTCGCGAGCATTTGCTTCAAGCGGTATGGGGATTTGAATACTACGGGGATGTGCGGACGGTAGACGTGACGATCCGGCGGCTACGCGAGAAGATTGAGGAAAACCCGAGCAAGCCGGAGACCATCCTGACACGCCGTGGCCTCGGATATATCGTTAGCGGGGGCAAAGGTGGCCTGCGGGCATGAGATGGCTGTCTTTCTTTCGCACCATTCATGCCAAGTTGATTATTATCTATGTACTACTTATTTTGGTGGCCATGCAGTTGATTGGAGTCTATTTTGTCAGCTCGATGAAGAACTCTTTGACGAGTAATTTTACGCAGGATTTGCAAGCACGGGCGGAGATGCTGTCCGTGCTGGCGGAGCAGGATCTGAGCGGCAGTGATGGCAAAATGGAAGAAGATAGCGTCGAAAGTCTGCGTGCACGCGTAAATAACTTGTTTGATTTCAGCGGCGCGGAAATTCAGGTGCTGGATGCCAGCGGCAAAGTACTGATTACTTCTCAAGGCTCCCACGCTGACTATGTCGGACGTAAAAATACGCAGACAGTGGTTAGCCGCGCACTTCAAGGAATCCGTGATAACGAGGAATATATGGTGGACGAGGATAACGTCCGCAAGAAAGTCGTCGCCAAGCCTGTCATCAGCCAAGGCAAAATCGTCGGCGCAGTGTACATCGCTGCTTCCATGGCTGAGCTGTACGATACGATGAAACGCATTAACAATGTGTTTCTCTCAGGTATGCTGATTGCGCTCGCATTAACGGCTGTGCTGGGCGTGGTATTGGCCCACACGATTACGCATCCGATCAAAGTGATGACACGTCATGCAACAGAGGTCGCTGAGGGCAAATTTGACCAGCAGATGCCGGTGTTTGGCGAAGATGAAATCGGTAGGCTGAGCGTGGCCTTTAACTATATGACAGGACGTCTGCGTGAGGCACTGTCGCAGAATGAGGAGGAGAAGGAAAAGCTCTCCTCCATCTTGACCAATATGAGCGACGGTGTGGTCGCTACCGACGATCATGGCCGGGTCATTCTGGTCAATCGCCGCGCCAGTGCCATGCTGGGCGTGAACGAGAATGAAATGACTGGCAGACATATCGCGGTACTGCTAGGGATCGATCCGGAGGAAACCGAGGCTCTGTATAGCGGCTCGTCCGCTTCTACGCTCTTGCAGCTGGAGCCAGCCGGTCAGGATGAACCCATCGTCATCCGTGTGACCTTTACGCCAATTCATCGGCGGGAATTTGGCATTACTGGTACGATTGCCGTGCTCCAGGACGTGACAGAGCAGGAGGAAATGGAGACGACGCGACGGGAATTCGTAGCTAATGTATCCCATGAGCTACGCACACCGCTGACGACGATCCGCAGCTACGCTGAAGCGCTGGATGACGGCGCGATGGCTGAGCCGCAGCTCGCAGAGCGTTTTGTGGGTGTTATACGCAATGAGACGGAGCGTATGATCCGGTTGGTTACAGATTTGCTGCATCTATCGCGGCTCGATTCCAATGAAGCGCCTTTGCGGATGCAGCCTGCCGATGTGATGGAGATGCTGGACGAGGTCGCGGATCGGTTTTCTTTTCAGATGAAGGAAAATCACATTCGCTCAGGCATGTTCGTAGAGCAGGGGATTGGCAAGGTCGTAATCGACCGCGATCAGATTGATCAGGTGCTGGACAATCTGATGTCCAATGCATTGAAATATACGCCAGAAGGTGGAAGTATTCGGATCGAGGCTCGCCGCAACAATGAGGGCATGCTGGCTATTTCGGTGCAGGATACTGGAATTGGTATTCCCAAAAAAGATCTGGACCGGATTTTTGAACGGTTTTATCGTGTGGACAAGGCGAGATCGCGCAATATGGGTGGCACGGGACTGGGGCTGTCGATTGCCCGGGAAATTGTAAAGGCCCATGGAGGCCAGATTTTCCTAGAGTCCGAATATGGTCAGGGAACTTGTACGACTTTTACGCTGCCTATGTCGGGTGAAGGGAGGGAAGCACAGTGAAGGAACGTTTGAAGTCCTGGACGCTTGTTTTGCTGGTGGCTTCCAGCCTGGTTCAGACTTATTTTTTGATCTACCGTCTTCCGGGCAGTGATTCTGTAATCACCTCAGAAACGAACTATGTCAAAACCGAAAGCATGGGGCAGGAGAAAAAGATTGAAAATCTTGTATTCCCTGATAGGATGCTAATTCATCAAGGTGAGAAGAAACATACCGTTTTTTATCCGGGGGTTACTTTTTACGATTTAATTTATACACGGCTGGAAAGTCGAAGTTTTAACAATTTCCAACGTCGGAGTATCCAATCAGCGGACTGGGCACGGATCCGCAGTGAGAATGAGGGGATCGAACTATCATTTTCAGGCGGAGTTCCGGTTTCATTACTGGAACGGGTTATGCGTCTGACGCCGGATTCGGTGTTTCAGGGAGAGACGATTAACCGCATCTGGATCTATATCGACGAAAAGAATGCCAAGCCGCACGCGCTTTTTTTTAGTGCCAGAGGCGATGTGGTGTATGAGGCGAACCAGTTCGATATGACGGTAGAAGACATTCGGCAGCATGTGAATTTTGGGAAAAATGCTCCGTTGTACAAGCTGGTGAATAATCAGTACTACATTCCCGTGAATAACCTGGAGACTGTACAGCCTGTGGTATATGCCGGGTTGTTTACGACGGAACAGATGCAGCGAAATTTATTTTTCGATCCAGGCATTACGCGCAATATTCAGGAAAAAGATGGTTCCCAAATTTATACAGATAGCAAGCGTAGTCTACAGATCAAGCAGGATCAACGTTGGATGAGCTATACCGATCCCAGTGCACCAGGGGCAGATGGAAGCAGTCCGATTAGGGACGTATTGGCCGCAGTTGATTTTGTAAATCAGCATGGCGGTTGGGATGCTTCATATCAGATGAAATTGAGGAGCAGCGATGAAAATCGCACAAGTGTGATGTTCCAGCAGTATTATGGTGCTTATCCGGTGCTGGACACGCCATCGTTCCGCTTTGGTACGATTTCATTGCAAATCCAGCAGGAAACGGCATCTGTCTATGATCGTTCGTTGCTGTATCTCAAGGGCGGGGAGCAATCCTCGAGAAAGGTGTTGCTGCCAGGTGGCGAAGCCTTGGAGAAGCAACTGCAAATGGTAGGCGATGGCAAGTCGATTAGGGATCTGACTCCTGTATATCAGCCGGAGCTGATCAATGACGGATTGAAGCTTGTCCCTGAGTGGCGTGTTACGTTCAGCGATGGTTCTGCGGCAGAGATTCATGCTGTTCCTGTAACGACAGCATCCAATACAACACCAACGAAATCAGACCAAGAGACAAAGCGATGATAGGAAGGGGGAACGGGAATGGATTGGAGCCGCGCTAAAAACGTACTGATCTGTACATTTTTGCTGCTCAATGTGGTATTGGGTTATCAACTGTGGCATGATGCGCAGGAAACGGCCGGGCCGAATCTAGATTTTACTTCACTGGATGAAAACACGCAGCGTTTAATGGAAGAGAAAAGCATTCAGGTGTTGGCTCCGATTCCCGGAGATACCCCACAGCTGCCCAAGCTGTCTTACACCTATGTCCATAGTGGAGAGAAGGATGAACTTGTGCAGTTGCTGAGACCGGTGGACAGCAAGCTGGTATTCACTCATGATGCGCTAGTGGAGGCACTGGAGCCGCAAATCAAGGATATCGATAGCTATCAGTATGATCCGCTGGATGTTCAGGAGGAGCTCGTATCCGGACAGGCAGATGCTTTTGTACTGCATCCATTGGTACAGGGCAAGTGGCCGCTCTTTAATGTGAAGCTGGCTCTGTTTTACAGCAATCAGAAGATTACAGGGTATCGCAAAATTCAGGTGGAGCTCCAGCCCTCGGATGAGGCAAAGAAAATGCTGCCTGCGTCCAAAGCATTGGCGAGGTTGATCGACGGCTATTTGCCGCGTGACTCCGTAGTGAAGGATATCCGGCTAGGGTATTACGGACAGACCTTTAACTCCGATAGCCAGGTGGCTGCCCCGGTGTGGCGGTTTATGCTGGACAACGGAAAAGGTGTGTATTATGTACAGATGAACGGAGATGTCATTAGTCCAAAGACAGAACATACAGAAGGGTCTTGAACAGATATGGGGATTTCTTTTACCGTGCTGTCGAGCGGTTCGACCGGCAACGCTACCGTTGTGCGGAACGAAGACACGACATTGCTCATCGATGCAGGTCTCAGCGCAAAGCGTATTGACGAATTGCTGAAAGAACGCGATCTGAGCGGAGAAGAGTTGGATGGTATTTTGGTCACACATGAGCATTCCGATCATGTTAAAGGACTAGGCGCCATGGCGCGTAAATATAATTTACCTATATATGCTAACGAGAAGACATGGTTTGCCATCAGCAACGCTGTTGGGCAAATCGCGGATGATAACCGCAGAATATTGGAGACAGGCGCGACAAGGGAATTTGAGTCATTGCGTGTAGAGTCTTTTGGCATCTCCCATGATGCGGCTGAGCCCGTAGGGTACAGCTTTTATGATGGGGCAGAGAAGCTTAGCGTAGCAACCGATCTCGGCTATGTCAGTGATAAGGTAAAACAAGCGATATCAGATGCAGATGTATTGGTGCTGGAGGCTAATCATGATGTAGAAATGCTGCGTATGGGTCGTTATCCTTGGAACATCAAGCGCCGTATTCTCAGTGATATCGGCCATTTATCCAATGAGATGGCAGGAGCGATTCTTAGCGAGCTGTTGACCGGACGGACAAAGCGAACGTATCTGGCACACTTGAGCCGCGACCACAATATGATGGAACTTGCGAAGATGACTGTACGCGATGCGATGGAAGACCGCGGCTGTTTTTACAGGGATAGTGAGTTTCGATTGTGTGATACGTATTATGATCGTCCTACACCTTGGGATAAGGTAAGTGAGCCATAAAGCTGTCCAGCTCGGCGGCTTTGCGCTCGACCTCTTCACGGGTCACTATGCCTTTGTCTACCAGTAGTTCAATCAATGTACTTAGTGCCAGTGTATTCCGGTAGTGCTCGTCTTTCAAATCCGCAAGCTTGGCAGCCATGCGAACTTCATCCATAGCGGAACGATGGGAATTCATCTTATATTCCTCCTGTAAAAATATTTTTAAAATGGCGTGCAATAAGCTTGGTTCTGCCTGTGGTTTTGCCAGGTGCTGTGATACAATAAAGCTAACAACAGAAAGCTTTCTGAAGGAAGGCTCTCATCGAAAGTATAGGCTGCTTTAAGCGGACGGGAACAAGCCAGAACGTCTCTATGAGACGATCATTTTGTAATAGAATAGAAGACTTGTTACTATTGTAGTCCATTGGTTTGGAAATCATTCCTCTTTTTCCCTCTATTCGGGGTCAAATTTGGCGTGTATGCTAATTTATGAGATTTGGTTGCTTAGGAAAGTGCTATTTGTGGTGATTAATAAGTAGACCAAAACGATTAGTTGCTGAATTCCGATGGTGGGGGATATTCAATCCATTTGTGATGTTCAACGGAGCAGGTTCTCTGTAGCATAGGTTGGCGCAAGCCCGAATAGCCCTAATTTTTTAGTGAGTGTCGGTGCATGACAACGAAGGGGAGAGGATTAGCATGGGCTTGTTTGAAGATGATTTTTATTCAACGAAGGTGTCCACACGTGCGGCTAAAAAAACAGCATTTAAAGCACGTCGCGGAGGACGGGGACGTTGGCCGCACAGGAATCGCCGGGTAAGTCCGGTGCAGGCTGCTGTCATCAGCGGTGCGGTTAGTGCAGTGGTTGCCGTGCTGCTGTTCAGCTTTATTACAGGTCTTCCCTCCACTACAGCAGTAACCGGAGCAAGTCATTATCCCTTGCGGCAAGCAGCGGGCGATCCGTATGACCGGATTGTGCAAGCGGCAGCCAAGATACGCCCAGCTGTCGTCAGCATCGTAAACCTAAAAGGGGAAGACGGTAACAGTACGGAACAATCAGCGCTTGGATCGGGCGTCATTTTCCGTGTGAGCTCAGGCAAAGCCTTTATTATGACGAACAACCATGTCATTGAGGGATCGGATGATCTGGATATTGTAACCGTAGACGGTGTCAGAAAAGAAGCGAAGCTGGTCGGAAAGGATCGCATTAGTGATATCGCTGTACTGGCCGTTGATGATAAAGGCATTAGCACAGTAGCGGATATCGGGGACTCCAGCAAACTTCGTCTGGGCGAGACGGTCATTGCGATTGGCAATCCACTCGGATTGGGAGACACGCTGACCTCTGGCATTGTGAGCTATACGAATCGAATTATTCCGATTTCCATCAATCAGGATGGTGTATATGACTGGGAGCAGCATGTGATTCAGACCGATGCAGCGATTAATGAAGGAAACAGCGGTGGAGCGCTGGTCGATCTGGACGGACGCGTGATTGGCATCAATACGATGAAAATCGCCGATACAGGTGTGGAAGGATTGGGCTTTGCCATTCCCGCCAATGAAGTAATGAAGACGGTGAATGAACTGGTTGAGGACGGCAAGATCACCCGCCCTTATCTGGGGGTGTACACGGTGGATCTTAATAATGAATATGCACCGCTGGATGAAACTCAGCGCAAGGAACTCAAGCTGCCTGACAGTGTGAAAGATGGGGCCGTTGTTCTGGAGGCCCATGGTCCTGCCAAGGAGGGCGGCTTGAAGCTGAACGATGTCATTACGGCGTTTGATGGCGAACCGATTAACTCTACGCTTGATTTGCGTCGTTACCTGTACGATAACAAGAAGATTGGCGATGAGCTGAAAGTTACCTTTTACCGGGCAGGCAAGGAAGAGTCGGTGACGTTAAAATTAACAGATAAGCCGGAAGGCTAAGGTTGAATGATAGGCTTAACTATAAAGAAGGCGCTCTCCGGCTTATTCCGGGAACGCCTTTTTTCGATTTGTGCTGTGCCTTAGATTAAGACGTCACGCCCGTCACACGGGTTCCGCTCTTGGTGATTTTGTATGTCACCACATCTCCGCTCCAGAAGTGGAACTTCAGTGTGACTTCGCCATCCTTCACACTGTTGAAGAATTCAGGCAGCAGCTTGATGCCATGGGTATCATAGGCAGGGGCAAAAGTATTGCCAAATTCTTTATAAGGTGTCCAATCCTGTGGACCGGCATTGCCACCATTCGTATACACGGCTTCCATCGTCGCAAGCTGGCTACCACGGAAGTCTGTTGGAATGGTAAAGGCTTGAGTAGTCCCTTCGACAGCACTTAATTTTGGTGTATCATACACAACGACTCTAAAATTCCAATCCGCCCCCTTATTAAACTTGGCGGTCATTACGGCATTCTCACCATATTTACCGGAAGTTATTAGGCTGGTGAGCAAGCTGGCTTTGAAGGTTAATGTGTCTCCACTCAGCGTGTAGTCGGTCCCCTGTTTCAGTTGCTTGCTGTTGGCATGGAGTGATTTTAACTGGTTGCCATTCAGGTTTAGAGTGACCTTGGTTTCCTGAACAGGAGAGCCTTTCTTCAAATGAATGAGATCACTAGCTGCATTGGAGGAACGTCCTTTCAGGCTGGCCTTAATAACATTAAAGAGTTCAGGATCAGACCACTTGTACGTTGTCCGGTTCAGGTGCTGGCCGTTATCCCAGAGCATACCTGTTACTTTCTTCTCTTTCATGTAATGGGTCACAAACTCAAAAAATTTCAGCTTTTCACCCTGTTCAATAACACCTGTATGCTTATCGAAGCCGAGCAGGCCATATTCACCGACAATAACCGGAATTCCCTTGGCTACAAAGGTGTTATAGACATTATCAAACGTTTGAATAATATCATCTTGGGCAACTTTATCAAATGTTGTATTCCCGGCAATGTTTACACTGAAAGGCCAAAAGCCATAATAGTGAACGGTCGCAATCAGATTGGGATCGTTCAGCCCAGTAATTGTGTTGTAAAGCTGGCTGATCTTGGCTTGGGCAGGTGAAGTATCCAGACCGGATAGAACAAGAGGACGAGTGGCATTCTTACCACCGGAGGCGCGAACGATTTTGTGGAAGGATACATTTAGCTCATGAAGCATCTGATTCATTTTCGCTTCATCCGTGGTTCCCCCTTCAGAAAACCGGGGCTCGTTAATACTTTCGAACATCAGCTTGTGAGACTGGTCTTTAAAGCGGTCGGCAATTTGTGTCCATAATGCGTTATAGCGAGCTAACACTTCATCATGCTTGGGTTCCATACTGCTTACCCACGTCCATGAATCATGATGGACATTAATCATGACATACAGATTGGCATCCAGTGCCCAGCGAACGACCTCTTCCACACGATTCATGTAGGCAGACTCAACCGTATAGTTTGGTGCGGCTCCAATGTGCTTATCCCAGGTGACGGGAATGCGAATACTTTTGTACCCTTGGGCAGCAATTTGCTGAATCAAAGCTTGGGTAATGCGCGGATTGCCCCAGGCGGTCTCGTCCGCCCCGACAGCATCCAGCGAATTTCCTAAATTCCATCCGGGCTGCATGGCTTCCACATATGACTGCATATTGCCGATGGCAGCGGCTGGCTGTGCTTGTCCGTCCGTTTCAGCAGCAGCGGCAACGGATGCGAACGTGGATAACAATAAGGTAATGGCAAGCGTCAACGACAGCAATGAAATGGGTCTTCGTTTTAACATAACAGGCCCCTTTACAAAGTTAATTTTGAAAGCGCTTTCCATTAAACACTATCATATTATTTTAATATGGAATACCTGTATAATTCATGTAAAAATCATGTGCTAATTAGATATTTTAATTTTGTAAGCGTTATTATTGAAAAAATACAGAAATGAGTGTAGAATCTATGGCCCCCTCAAATACCAAAAGAAAGAAGGAGATGAATATGAATAAGTGGAACACCGAAGAGGCCATTCGACGCTGGAACATGCATGCAGAAAACTTTACTGCCAAGTACACCGAAGAAGGGGATCGGTCTCGTGAAGTGCTGCTAAATCCTGCTTTGCAAGAGTGTATGGGACTGATCGCAGGTAAAAAAGTGCTTGATGCCGGGTGTGGCGAAGGTTACCTGAGCCGGAAAATGGTTCAGGAGGGCGCGTTGGTGGAAGCTGTCGATTACTCGACAGAGATGCTGAAGCTTGCAAGAGAGCGGACACCGTCAGCAATGGGAATTACATATCACCACGGCAATCTGGAGAGGCTGGAGATGTTCGAAGACCAGAGTTTTGATCTGATCGTATCCAATATGGTCATTCAGGATTTGGCTCATTATGAGCTGGCGATTGCCGAAATGCGGCGGTTATTAGTTCCAGGGGGCAGCTTTATTTTTTCTATTCTGCATCCGTGCTTTCTGACACCGCAGAGTGGCTGGGTGAAGGATGAGACAGGGAAAAAGCTGTATTGGAAAGTGGATCAATATTTCAACGAAGGCCCATTGGAGCAAGCGATCCCTTATGATCAGGAGGAAAAGCTTTTGTACTTTCACCGTACGCTGGGCAGCTATGTACAGACCATTGTTGAGGCAGGCTTGTTGTTGGATGGGATGATCGAACCGAAGCCGTCTGCTGACATGCTGGAGAAATATCCCCATTTCCGTGAAGACCTGAACGTCAGTAATTTCCTCATTTTTAAGACCCAACGTCAGGGATAGTGGGCAAGCCCTTTCCTTTCCGCGTCAAGTGTGGTAGAACAAAAGAAGGCAGTTTTGACACACTTACAACAGGAAGAGCTTCAAACGGAAAGGGATGCAACTGGAATGTACGTGGTATGTAAAGAGCATGTGGAACTGGCAATTGATATGTTCGTCGATGAATACGAGGATGCACCGGATGTCGTCGATCTCAAAGAAACGAAATTTTCGGATTGGGACCCTCCAGTGAAGTGCAAGGAATGTGAGAAGAAAGCAGAGTTTTTGGTCGTCTAAAAAACAAGCACGGGCGTTTCGGGGAGAAACGTCCTTTTTGTATTTATTCCTACCACATCTGAGACAGGAGTGAACGATGGATGGACCCTTTGCTACATTCACTGTTTCGTCCGCTTCAAGTCAATGGAAGTGACCCCTATACATATTATATTGAGCAAGAACCGTCTGCTGCGCTGAGAGCCTACGTAGCCTGTTATTGGGAGTCTGGCCCGGTTACTAAAGAAGTCCCTGAAGGGAATATGAGAGTATCGGGTAGAGAGGCAGTGGACCGAGTATTACCTGACGGTTGTACGGATATTCTATTAGAATACGACCCGGTGAGTAAGCATCAGGAACTCTCATATTGCGGGGCATTTACGCATCCGTTCGTGTCTACCAGACAAGCAGGGTCCGAGACACGTATTTTTGCAGTAAGATTTTTCCCCGGTGGAGCACATTATTTTCACGGCATGCCGACTCATTTGTTTACAGGTGGTAATTATCGCTTGGAAGAAATATGGCCTGAGAATGTCGAGATCATAGGTGAGCGTATTTTGGAGGCACGAGACTTTAATGAACGGGTGCGTATAATGGATCAGTATCTCAACCAGCTGCTACTGAGTCGTAGGACAAGCGATTGTGACCTGATGAAAAACCTGCTGCATCGCATCTTTATGAGCGGTGGGAGTGTGGGGGTTAAGGAGCTTGCTGAGCGTGAGGCGATCAGTGAAAGACAGCTCAACCGCAAATTTGGACAATGGATCGGGATTAGCCCCAAGAAGTTCAGTGAAGTCGTCCGCTTTCAGAGCGTTCTCCACAGTATTCAGAGTGGTGGTTCCGTCGATTGGACGGGGCTGGCATTAAAGCACAGCTTTTTTGACCAAGCGCATCTGATCCGTGATTTTCGTAGATTTTATGGAGCTTCTCCGCTTACTGCGGCTAAAGACTTTCGGAAGTTGTCCGATTTTTACAATACACGTTCAGGGACCCCGGCTATACTCAAAATATGAAGAAGAATAGCAAAGGAGAGATGAGAATATGAGTGGAACACTGCAAGTTCGCGATCATCTGCTGAATGAGCTGGAGACCGGAGTACGGACGGGGGAAGCCTTGATTCGTAAAATACGCCCAGAGGATTGGAGCTTTCGCCCACAGGACAATTTCCGCTCGTTGCTGGAGTTAGTGCATCATTTTGTGCTTATTCCGGCTTCGGATCTTGCGATTATGCAGGAGAAGTCCGAGGCAGAAGTGGGAAGCATCGAAAATAGCCTGTCCGGAATGGAAGATCCCGAGCGTTTAGCTGCGACCTTCAGGCAGAATTTTGAGGCTTATAAGGCTTACATTCTTTCGCTCAGCGAGGACGATTATCTGAATCGTTCAACGAAGGCCTTTTATATGGAGCATGGGCATTTACAGGTTCAATGGCAGATTGAGACCGTGACCCACGTATTCCATCACCGCTCGTTGATCTATAATTATCTAAAGCAACTGGGACATGAAGTGAGCTTTTTTATGTTGTATGCTTGAGTATTTTTATATAAAAAGGTTTGGAGGGCACCTGTTGGGTGCTCTTTTTTGGTTTTATTCAAGGCTTTTTAGGGTGAAATGACTTAGTCGAACGCGCGTGAAACTTCTTTACTAACACGTCTAAGAATGCTGATCTGCTCATCATTTAATCTGCTGGTCAACGCTACAAACTCATCTATCGCCTCTTGCCGAATCATTTCGTCTGTAGTCATATGTTCTTCGGAAAACATCAACTCACTGATAGACACGTTTAAGGCGGTTAGCACTTTCTCCAAGGTATCAATCGAAAAGTTTCTTTCTCCTCTTTCTAATGCACCAATATATCTATAGTCCAAGCTTGCGATGTCAGCTAGTTTTTGCTGTGTAAGTCCCTTTGCATTTCGAATAGCCCGGATTCTTGTACCGATTTGCTTGCGTAATTCAGCCATACTACCACCTCATAACAAGCTTATGGAAGATGAAGTGTAAAAGTCAGGTAGAAGGGAATAGTTCAGTTCTTTTTTTGCTGAAGCTCAATTAAACCAACAATATTTTTAGTTATAGTAGTCAGAATTTCGAGTTCAGTTGTTTCTCTTGAATTTATGAGTAACATAAGTTCATTTATAATTTGTTTTCGATCCGTAGTTTCATCGAATTGGAAAAGTTCAAAAGGCGGAACTTTTAACGCTAGAATTATTTTTTCCAACGTCTCCAATGAAATATTTCGATCCCCACGTTCTACTCCACCAATATAACTGTAATGAAGTCCTGCGGCTTCTGCCAGTTGTTCCTGTGTCCATCCTTTAGCCTTTCTTAGCTCCCGTATCCGATTTCCAACACTTTCTGGTAAACTCATGTAATCACCTCCACTTAAGGTTAGAAGAGGAGAGAATATGGTTACAGACCATCTTATGCAAAATAAAAATACGAAAAACTGTACTTTTAAGTACCTTTTATATTGACCTCCTTTTTCACTTTCTATACAATTGGATGTAAATGGAAATATAAGGAGAGGCTACTCTTGGAAACTTCTATCCTGAAATCACTCAAACCGGATATCATTGTTGAAATGTTGGGGATGGCTGTGGCTTTTGAAAATTGGAAAAAGGTAATGGAGACGGCGGGTATTTTGTATCAATGTGTCCAGCGTATCTACGAAGAACGGCAGTATCATAAAGCAATGAAATTACCCATCCCGCTTGTCAATTTAGAACGTCCGTTGGTATATTATTTTGGGCTCAGTCACCTGATGTGTGGAATGGCTCACCAGCACCAGGGTGCATATGAACAGGCAAGGGAGTGCATCTATAAGTATGCTGAGCTAGGGTGGATGGAGGATTTAGAGGAAGAAGACAATCAGGTTGTCGAGGAGTTCAGGTTTTTAGCTAAGACTAATTTATATGCAGTGAATATTTTGTCTGGCAATATAGAGCTGATCGAGGAATACGTAGCCTTTTTGCAGGATAATCTAGAGGAAATACTACCAGGGCTGAATACCATATTACAGGCAGCGCTTATGTATCATTTGGATGTAGGAGATATTTTACATACGTTTGCAGAGCAGATTGATGAATTCGGGAGTTATGAAGACGCAGAGAACATATCTTACTATTATAGTTACTGCTATCATTTGGCTTTGTACTATCGGAAATGTGGCAGATTACAGGATGCAGTGGGACTTACTGTGCGGGCGATGCAACTAGTCGATCAGCCAGGTAACGATCGTAATTTCAAGAGATGTACAGCATTGTTCGAATCAATACGGGAGTCAGCGACAGCGGAACAAATCAGCCAATATCGACAGATGCTAATGCAGTGTCTTGATGAATACGAAACTGATAGCAATTCATTGTAATGAGCGTAAATGAATGATCCGCTATGATCTGAACAGGGGATAGGCTTGTAGTGGAGAGGAAATAGATAGGTAAGAGGCGTTTCAGGTGCTAAAATAACTATGTTATAGGTATGTTTTTAAGTTAGGGATCGTAATTACGATTTACATTATCATTCGACATAGATAGGGGTATGGAATTTGTTTATTCAGCTTATAGGTGTGGGGAAGTTAAAAGAGAAATATTTGGTCATGGGCATTCAGGAATATGCTAAACGGCTGGGGCCATACATCAAGTTTCAAATGATTGAGGTAGCGGACGAAAAGGCTCCAGACACACTGAGCGAGGCGGAAGTCCGACAGGTTAAGGAACGGGAAGGAGAGCGCATTCTTGCTCATGTGAAAAGTGAAGCACACGTGATTGTACTTGCCATCGACGGCAAACTGTGGAGCTCGGAAGAACTCGCAGAGGAATTGGACAAGCTCGGCACCTACGGCACAAGCCATGTTGTCTTCGTCATTGGCGGCAGCCATGGACTCTCTGACGAAGTCCTCCGCCGCGCCCAGCAGAAGCTGAGCTTCGGAAGAATGACTTTGCCACATCAGCTGATGCGATTGGTACTAGTGGAACAGATTTATCGGGCGGTGAAGATTAATCGGAGTGAACCGTATCATAAATAATGCGAAACTTGGGACCTAATCTTCGGACAGGGGGTCGACTCCCAACGCCTCCGCCAACCTTACTAAAAACGAACATAACATACTTAGTTGGTGGATTTTCAGTAACAGTTTGGTTTAGTTAGTAAAAAGACAGTTAGGGCACATTGACCAGCCTTAACTATCCTTTTATTCATGACTCCAAACAGATTGTAGAAATCGTTAGAAATGACGCCAGCCGCTGTTGACAGCGCCTTGCAAAGAGCCAGAGAACGATAGGGCGAAACTCCGTTCAGAAGAATAATGGATACGATAGCTAACCAGAACTTTTATACAACAGGTCTACACCGGATGGCATACAGGATGTTTATTCGTGCACCTGCGAAATTTTACCAAAGCGATGGAGAGTGAGTTTTTTTGATTTCGCCGTTGAATTCGAAAATAATATTATGGAATGGTTTTAAGGTAAAAAAATTAAAAATACCGTAATCATCTTTTGCGTAGCCTGAAATTTCAAATCTCTATGTTTGTCTCCAAAAACTCAAGATATTTTGGGTCGTCTTCCAAAAAAATTCCAATACCGGCGCCCATGTAAGCCCGGGTTAACTCGTCAACCGCCTTTTCAAAGTTTTCCTGTTCATAATATAATTGCCCCAGCCGAAGGTGAATATACGGATTACCCAACCCCTTCGGACACTGTACGGCATTAAAAAAGCACTTGAAGGCCTTATCGTAATTCTTCATACGATAGTGGACATCCCCAATAGCTACATATATCCAAGTAGCGGCCTCCCATTCTTGATGATTTTCAGGCAATAAACGGAGGGCGGCAATATAATTTTGCTTGGCGGCATCAAGATCGCCTGCCTTCACTAAGTCATCGCCTTGTTTACATAGAGCCCTAATTGCGGAATAAGTGGAATCTGAGAGCTGCAAAGTGATCTCTCCTGTTCTATTGGATTAAGGAGTTTTAGCCAATGATCGTTTGTTGGCTTTCATCAAAAATGGTGGCGTCCAGTATTGCCGATAAATAGCCTATCGCCCAAATGATATGATCTGTAAATTCTCCTCCATGATCAGGCGGGAATATGAAGCGAATGCGCTCGACACAGTCTTTGACTTCAGGCAATCATATGAAGAGTCTACCAAATTTTTAAGCCTATTCATAGATTGAAAGCGCGTTCTAGTTTATGTGAGTACTATTTTCAAAGGGGCCATGCTTGGCATGTAGTATTTTAAATGGCTTGATATAATTTAGAAGAAAGGATGATAGAGATGCCAAATGATAAACAACAGCTTCACAAGGAATCGATTAAGTACCTAACGACTGCCCCCCTTCGCGAAAATGATCCTAAGTTTATCTGCGCAATAAGTGATGTAGCCTATGAGTTTTTAACAACAGATGAAGTAGGTTTGATAGTACAGCTGTATTTTAAAATGAAGAATATTGCCCTGCGAAATAAGATTCTGTATGGTTTAATCCGGTGCAGACATTTGGAACTGAAGGATTTCTTTCAGAAAGCCTATAAAAAAGAACGATATTTGGATATGAGGCTGCTCGCGATCCATGGATTAGTACAGTATGCGCCAGAAGAAGAGATCGAAAAGGTCACGGACCATTTTCTTAAGATCTTGATAAAGAGGCCGGAGACTACTCCTTATAACTACTATGAATATGAGTTTCTAAGGTCTGCTTTCGGGTTTCCTCTTCTAATTAAAAAATACGGGTATTCCTGTTTTGAAAAGGTATATCAACAAGTCGAGAAACAATATCAGGATATGCCAGAAGCATTTAAGGGGCATTTGACCTTTGATGAAGATGGGAAGCAAGTTTCGTTGAGAACTCCGATGAAAATAAAGCAAATGATAGATCGTTTTTATGAATCACGAAATCTTCGATAAGCTGAGTCCAAGAAGTTGAAAAGCAGCGACGACTATAACAATGATGAGGTTTGTTGAAAGGAGAATAGAGATGACCGTAAAGTTTACTTTGAATTATACGGATGGAGATTTCATCGAAACCATAGAAGTTCCAATTTATAAAGCGTATCGTGAGGGTACCTCTTTTCAACTGTATCATTTAAATCGCAACCCTGCTCGTATTGAACACAAGGAATTGTTGGTTATCGATGAATCGGGGATTGCTCCAGAGTGTATGTTTAAAAGTGTTACAGAATTTTGTGAAAAAATTATCCCCTATTTATTGAATAGGAAAAATGAGTCATTGTTTTTATTCGGGGAATATTATGATGCAGAGAAAGATAAGATGATGGACATTGATGATATTGAGATTCCCTGTTTAATAGGCGGGGCAGCCACCTTACAAGAAGAGGAAAAATAGTCTGGGACCTACAGAGGTAGTCGCTGAGGAACCTGAATCAATAGATTTTTTAATTAGCGATAGTAGTGGTTGTAATATGATATGAAAACATAGCAAATTTCCTTGTGCAGCTTGGACGGTACCTCATTAAGTTTCTTGAAGGAGAGTTGTAGAATCTCTTTGGACAATAAAATGAAAGTTTTAGTTTAGCCAATAGACAGTATTCTTCATTATGCCGATGATGGCTAAATTTTTGGCTAAACTTATTAAATCTATAAGCCTCATTGTTTAGAGAATCTAATACAGTACGCCATTTTTTAACCGCTGACCCTTCTGCGATCCATGCAGAGGGGTCCTTTGCTGTCAAAATGAAGCAAAAGGATTAAGGGTCAGAGTATTTCGATTGTGATTTAAAAATTAAGCATTTCCTCCCTAGGAAGAATGGGGTTTGGAAACGTAATCCCATGTGTGTGACTCTTGGTTTCTAACAATTTCACGATTTCGTCATAACTCTGCTGTATAGAAAGGTGTTTAGCAAACCATGTCGAATATTATTTTATGTTACCTCGAGAGGGACTAGATGGGAGTGAGGCATAATGAGAGGTAGGAAGTTCACGATGACGATCAGGAACAAGGTAATTCTAACGATCGTCGTTACTGTAATCACTAGCCTTGTGATCGGAGGCGTTGGGATTTACAATCTGAAGCGGGTACAATCCTCGCTTGAGGAGAGCCTTAGTATTAGGGCGGAAGTCATTGATCTCATTCGTACAGCAGATATCGACCTATATCAGATGCTGTTGGCAGAGCGATCGCTGTACAGTTATGAACCAGGGTCGGAACAATTTTCGAAACAACTGGAGGATTACGAGAAACAAAAGGAGTCGGCAAAGAAGAAGCTTAATAAGTATAAGTCAATTGGAACAATTTTTGATAATGAGGAAAAGTTGATTCAAGACTACGAAGCAACGGTTGCAGCGTATGATTTGGTCTCCAAGAAAGTGATTGACGGATTATCGTCAAAGGATTCAACTGTCCGTGAAAGGGCGAATCTTCTTTCTTATCAGGAGGGCAGCGAAAAGTTTGATCAGATGGAAGACGCTTTGGATCACATAGGCGATCTGTACTACGATGATAATCAAATCATGTTGGACAGCACACAAAAACAATACAGCTTCCTGCGATTGGTCAGTATCCTCTTAACATTGGCAGGCTTGATCGCTTCATCGTTGCTTGGTTATTTGATCATCCGATCCATCCATCATCCGATCCGTTATTTGCGCGGACGTGTGCGAGAGATTGCGGAGGGCAATCTGGCCGTCGATATACGTACTTTCTCCCAGGATGAGCTTGGGCAATTAACCGCTGATTTTAATATAATGGTATCTCGTATGAAAGAACTCATTTCGACAGTAAGCCAATCGATTGGCCATGTAAATACTTCTGCTCATGAACTTACCTTTATTGCGGAACAAACAACGGCAACCGGCGAGGAAATGACGTCAGGCATTAATGAAATTGCAGTTGGTGCTTCTGAGCAAGCATCCTTGACAGAGGCAACGAGCCGTGAAACGATGGCGCTATCGGACACGATTGAAAAGGTAAATGTAAGGAACAAAAAAATGACCAGCTTGTCTTCAGAGGCTGAAATCGTCTTAAGAGGCGGCATGGATAAAGTAAAGAAATTACAGGATCACAATCTCCAAACGACAGAAGCAAACCAACTGGTCGTACAACATATTGAAGGACTGGCAGAACAGATGCTTACGATTTCCACAATCGTACAAACGATTAATGAAGTATCTGAGCAAACGAAGCTCCTCGCATTAAATGCGAGCATAGAAGCGGCGCGTGCTGGCGAATCCGGAAAAGGATTTGCAGTTGTCGCTACAGAGATTCGCAAGCTGTCGACCATGACTTATGAATCAACAGAGAGAATTAACACAACTATTGCACGCCTCAAGTCAGAAGTTTCTCAAACGTTGCAGGTCATGAATCAGACAGAGGTGATTATCTCCGAACAATCTCTTATTGTTCAGGAGTCGGGAACGGTATTTGAATCGATTATGGATATGCTAAAGGAAATCATTAGCTCGATTCAAGAGATGGATGGGGATATAGGGCAGATGAATGTTAGCAGGGAACAGGTCATCTCATCCATTATCAAGATATCCGATGTAGCTCGAGACGCAGCTTCTGCCACAGAAGAGATAAGTTCGGCTTCTAACGATCAGAGTCAAGCGTATTCCCATCTGCATAGTGCAGCTGAACAATTGAAACAATCAAGCCAACAAGTGAGCGAAATGATCAGCAGATTTCGAATTGTACAAGAATAATTCGTACTGAGAATAAGAAAAGGAGCTATCTGACTACGGATGGCTCCTTTTCTGAGTTTTTAAGATCTGCCTTCGGATTGCCTCTACTAATTAAAAAATACGGATATCCCTGTTTTGAAAAAGTACTTCAACAAGTCGAGAAACAGTATCAGGATATGCCAGAAGCATTTAGGGGGAATTTTACCTTTGATGAAAACGGAAAGGCAGTTCAATTGAGAAATCCAAACGAAACGAAGCAAATGATTGAACGCTTTTTCGCATCACAGAACCGTTACTAATCAGCCGGATAAGGAGGTAATTCGGTATCACTCATCACAGCCAGATAAGCCCCCAATCTTCTCCGATTTTAATTGGAGTGTTCCTACCCACTCTCCCGATTTCTATGCTTTAATAAAATGAGCAGTATCAACAAGAAGCGTTGAAAGTGGGATTCTATGAAGCGACTAACGATTGGCCTGTTCGCCCATGTGGATGCAGGCAAAACAACTTTTGCGGAACAGCTGCTGTACCATACGAACAGTATCCGGTCGCGGGGGCGGGTGGATCATCAGGATGCGTTTCTGGACAGCCACGACATCGAGCGGGCAAGGGGCATTACGGTGTTCGCAGATCAGGCGGTAATAGAATATAAGGGAGATAGCTATTACATAATAGACACGCCCGGACACGTCGATTTCTCCCCGGAGATGGAGCGGGCGATTCAGGTCATTGATTATGCCATCCTGATTGTAAGCGCAGTTGAAGGTGTCCAGGGTCATACGGAGACGGTCTGGCAGCTGCTGCGCAAGCATCGGATTCCGACGTTCTTCTTTATCAACAAGACAGATCGGATCGGCGCGGATGCAGGCAGAACCGAGGCGGATATCCGTCAGCAATTGACGAGGGAAGTATGTTGCATTACACAGAGCTTCGCTGACGGCATAGTCGGCGAGCCGCTGCGGGAGGCCATGGCGGAGCGGGACGAAGTCCTGCTAGAAGCATTCCTGGAGGGGAGAGAGGATTCCGGCTTCTGGCTGGAGGCTTTGCAGAGGATGATAGCGGCGGGTCTTCTCTTCCCCTGTGCTTACGGCTCTGCGCTTCAGGATACAGGCGTCATTGAATTTCTGGATCAACTGCATCTGCTGGCGACAACCACTTATGATGAGAATGCTTCGTTCCAGGGGCGGGTTTATAAAATTCGGCACGATGCAGGCGGAGCGAGACTCACATTCATTAAGGCGCTGGGGGGTCGGCTGAAGGTGAGAGAACAGCTTAGTTACGAGAGCGGCGGGGTTCAGTATGACGAAAAAATTACGCGGCTCTTCTTGTTTAATGGCCTTAAATCGCAGCCGGTGGAACAAGTAGAAGCCGGCGATTTGTTTGCGGTTACCGGATTGTCCGCCGCCGAGGCCGGACAAGGCCTGGGGTCGATATCAGATAAGTTAGCTTACGATTCGGAGCCAACGTTACAATCGAAGGTACTATTCGACAATTCGCTACATGTACAGAAGGTGCTCGGTGCCTTTCGCACGCTGGAGGCGGAGGAGCCGTCTCTGAACGTCGTTTGGGATGAGAAATTGCAGGAGATTTCTATCCGCGTCATGGGATTGATTCAACTGGAAGTGCTGGAGCAGCTTGTTAGAGAGCGGTTTGGCTTGGCTATCTCTTTTGGACAACCGGAAATCTTGTATAAGGAAACGATTCAATCGACTGTAAAAGGGTACGGCCACTTTGAACCGCTCAGGCATTATGCGGAAGTGCATTTGCTGATTGAACCGGGAGAAAGAGGCAGCGGCATCATGTTCGATAGCAGATGTCATGCCGATGATCTGAATGTCAGCTATCAGAATCTGATTCGGAATCATCTCTACGAACGGGAGCATCACGGACTGCTGACCGGCATGCCGGTCACCGACGTGAACATTACGCTACTGAAGGGCCGCGCGCATAAAGAACATACCCATGGCGGTGATTTTCGTGAGGCTGCCTTTCGAGCACTACGGCAGGGTCTGGAGAAGGCGGACAACGTGCTGCTGGAGCCTTATTACGATTTCAAAATCAAGGTTAATATCGATGAAATGGGCAGGGTGCTGTCCGATATTCAGCGTGCTTCAGGTATTTTTAATCCACCGCAGACAATCGGAACGCAAGCGGTGGTCACGGGCAGGGTGCCTGTATCGACTTTCATGAACTACAGTGCCGAATTCGCATCCTTTACGCATGGACGAGGCAGTATTCGCTGCGTGTTCAGCGGCTACGACCGCTGCCATAATACGGAGGAAGTTATAGAGCGGATGGGCTACCGCAAAGAGGCAGACCCACTGTATACCTCCTCCTCCATCTTTTGCGCCAAAGGGGCGGGTTACTCGGTGCCATGGGATGAGGCGGAAGCTAAGATGCACCTTGAATTAGAACCTTGAATGATCTTTATTAGGAAACTAAGCAACTAAGAAATTATCGAGAGTAGTACATTTAATAATGTACTACTTTTACGATTCAAACTGGGCAGTTGCCGTTACTAGGACAGGTGTCCCTACATAGAAATAAGCTGATGAGAAAGGCTTATGTCATGAGCGGGGATGGTGTAAAGTAAATGGCACAAAAGTTGCAAAAGAAAAGTACACGATTAACCGGAAGGATCGTACTTCCGGGCAATCCGTCATACAATACGGCCAGAATGGAGTTCAATAGGGGGGATTATGTGAATTTCCCCGATCTGCAGATTAAGAACTGGCCCAAGGCGTATTATGGCGAGAACTTTGGCAGATTGAAGCAGGTGAAACGAAAGTACGATCCTCATAATGTGTTTCGTTTTGCTCAGAGTATTCCGGTGGGTAAACAGGTCAGAAAATAACAATACGCACACCAGATCGAATTAAAACAAGGAGCTGCCGGCGGCAGCTCCTTTAGCAATTTAGCTGATAGCGACGATAAGCTGAACCGTTCCTAAGAGACGCCGAAAAAGTTGAACTTTCGCAAGCGATTTTAGACTCCTTTGGTATGTGAAAAAGTAATTTCCCAATACACTTACCAACTTAGAAGGAAGATTACATAGTTTGTATATGATAAATATATTTATGTTTTATTTACAGATTTTTTGAATGAGGACTCTTAGGTCAAGAGTATTGCTTTTAGACAATGAAAGGATCCTTGAACTTAAAAATATTAAATTTTAATTAATAAAAATCCGATAAATAAGAATGGTCAATCTTACCATAAGCAGTCTATTAAAAATCTCATAGTACTGGTGGATGCAGCATCAGAGGGAGGTAATATGAGAAATGAAGAAGGGAGGAATCCATGTCTAGCTTACTATGTATAGTTCCTTAGACTTGGTATCAAATCGGGTCTAAAGTCTGGCAATTGTTTAGAATTTGTCTAGGTCTCTATATTATAATGGTCGGACACGCCATATAAATATGGCGAATTTGGTAACTTTCTGTTGTAAGCGGCGAAGATGACCAAAGATGAAGGGAAAAAGTTACTGGCCGCTCCCAAAAAAATTTAGAAATGGAGGAGATTTTCGTATTGAAACAAAAAAGCAGTTTAGGTAAAACTATGCTATCTTTCTGCCTGGCAGTTTTGCTTGTCTTGCAGACAGTGGTATTCCCTGCTGCTGCATATGCGGATGACGAATCCGGCTCGCAGAATGCGGCTGAATCGCCTTCGGTATCTGAGGCGGTGTACGGCGCGCCAGACCAACCGTCGTCGGCAACTGAGGCGGTGTACGCTCCGCTGCTCACTTTCGCGGCGTTGACGGCAAATCTGACGGACAAAACGGCGGTGCTGGCGAACGCCAATCCGACGTTCAAGCTTACAGTGAAGCAGGGTAACCCTGAAGCTGTGGTTCCGGCAGGGGGCGAGATTAACGGCCGGGAGAACTTTACCCTTGAGCTGGATAGTATCGCTGTGCCGACCAAGGGCGACGATCTCAATGCTCCGCCCGAAAGTGTGATTCAGCAGGGAGATTATGCCGTCCTGGATAAGGCAACCTACTTCCCTGGTGTGAATTTGGCGCCTACAGGTCCTATGCCAATCAATCAGGGCGGACTGAAAATTGCTACCGTCCAGTTTTTTGCCGATTCTATCAAAATTACGTTTGATGGCGCAGGGGTATATGACGGCAGTAGGCGCGACGTCAAAATCGGCTTTTCCGCTGCTGCTAGAGCGGCAGATCAGACCCCTGGCGGTGGCGGGGATACGACCATTTTTGGAGATGGCTATAAGTTTAAAAACTCGGATTTGGTGCCCGAGTATACCATTACTGTAAGCTCCTTAAGCAACGGCGGCTATGACAGTGGGATTAACAGCCCTTCTTTTCAAGAGGGTACCATTACGTGGCGAGCGGTAGTAACTGCAACTGACACGGACGATAAGACCATCCCCATGCGGCTGGACGGGTTGACTTTCTCTGATGAGCTTGCGAACGTCGGTGTATATGTGCCTGGGTCCTTCACTGTGGATGGAAATGCGGCAGATCCTAATTATGCTGCTGATCGCACACTTTTCTATAAGTTCCCAGACGCATCCACTGTAGATAATGTCAAAAGCACGGCGACTATTACTTTCAAAACGTGGATTCCTAAGAATAGTTATTACTACGAAAAGAATGGAAATTTTGCTGATCAGTATGGATGGAACCGCATTGATAATACCGCAAAGCTTTTGGGTGACGCTACCGATGTGAAGGCTTCATCAAATACCCATCGGATTGCTATACGCCCCAACTGGATTGCGGCGAGCGGCAAGCCGGGCAAGAGTGGAAACGATACGCTCATCACGTGGACGGTTGAGGTCAACAAAAGGATTAACAATAACGGTGTACTGTCCAGAACCGGCTTGCAGAACGTTAAGATTACAGACGTCCTGCCCGACGGGACGGAGTTTGTTTCCGCAACCTATAAGAATGGGGACAGCGGTACGGATACCCCAATTACCCGTAACGCCGCAGGGGAGTACGAGATCGGAACCGCCATCGGCGGGAATCTGGACGGGCCCCTCTATATGACAGTTGTGACGAAGGTGACAGACAGCAGCAAGTTAATCTTCGATTACAAAGCGCGCGCAAACTGGGAATTGGATGTGAAGGATGGAGGAACTGCCATCCAGAACAACGATGCAACCGGCTGGGTCGCTCCTGCTGCCGTTGTGGACACTGCACAGGTTAGAATTGGCGCACATGCCTTCACAAAAAGTGCGACCACAACCACCGCGCTGCACAACGTCGCAGGCACCAAGTGGACGATAAACTTGACGCTGCAGTACAATCTGGATGCTCCAGTCGTCTATGATTTGCTGGTTCACGGCGATTCTCTCGATGTACTGAATAATCTGGATGCCAATCCTAAGGTAACGTCGACAACTCTAGAAGCAATCAAGAGCCAGATCGACACCAAGCAGCTTTGGCAAAAATACCGCGAGAATACGTTGACTGTGAGCAATGGGTTGAATGGTGAAGTGATCCCCTTGACGGTGAACGGCGAGCGGGTGGCGGACCTTATCAAAGTTACCGGGTACAAAGGAGATGTACCAGGGAGCGTTTCCTTTGAGTCTGTCACTACCAACCCGGATAACCTGTTCCGCCAGGATAACGCTGGAAACACATGGAGCAACCGGGGACTGCTCTTCGACGGTGACGATTATGTGAGTCGCGCCGAAGCCAACACCTCGAACCTTGTGCGGATGCTGAACAAGGAGATGCTGTATGCGAACACGGCGGGTTTAGAGGGGGTTGCAGCCGATTGGAACCGAAACTATTCAGGCCAATGGAGCGACAGCATATGGAAAAGAACGCCCGTGGCCAGCGACCCGAATTGGTATATGGACAACTCCCGTCCTGACAATTACATCCTGGCAGGCTATGACCGCAAGGATAGAACGGTCACCTTCCGGCTGGCGGTGAACATGCCAGGATTCAATACGGAGGAGATGGCCAAGGATGGCGGCACCCGTGTAGCCAGCGACATCAAGCTGGTGGATGTATTGCCGGAAGGCTGGGAGTTTGTAGATTATGCTCCGGGCGAGGCTTATAGACTTTATAAAGGTGGTACCGGCTATAGAACCGATGGTAAAGGCGGAAGTGGTAGATATGCACAGGCCATTTCAGTCATTGCGCCGGGTACGCCTCAGCATGTGGTGAGCTTTACCAAGGATGGCAATGAAGGAACCTTCACCTTCTCCAAGCTGGAGAGCCCCTACGTCATTCTGGTGAAGGCGCGTCCAACCAACGCCGCGCTTGCCAATTACAAGCTAGGCAATAATAACGCCGGGGAGAATCAGGCTATGTTCTCCATGAAATGGGGAGACAAGCCGTATAGTGCTACCGAAGCTCACAGAATCATTGTACCTGTGCAGTCTCTGAGCAAGACGGTGCAAAAGCCTGTTTCTGGTGTACAGGAATGGACGGTGAATTACACACCTCCGTTCGAGATGAAGCCGGGCGTTTATTTGCTGGATACTCTCGCCAAAGGTCTGAAGCTGCGCCAAAATGCGGAGGGTGGCCTATCCCTCGAACCTTCCGACATCGCTGTCTATCCCGGCAAGTTGAAGCCGGATGGCACTTTAGAGCGTAACGGAGGACCGCTGAATCTTGCGGATCCGAATAGTGAGGTGAAAGTCACCATAGGCACAGACCCGGTAACCGGGGGATCGACGCTTAGGTTTGATTTTGTCGATCCGAACAAGTTCTATCAGATCGTTTACCAGACCGAATCCCAGGGCATGCAGCCGGGAACAGCTGGGAATTCCATCAAGCTGATGGGCGATGATTCCCTTCCGCCGATCGGAGCGCAGAGCAGTATTATGCTGGACGCGAACGATGTAGCGGGAAGTGCCAATGAAAACGGCCTGCTCTTCCTTAAAAAAGTCGGTCCCGACGGTATAACACCGCTGAAGGATGTAAAGTTCCAGTTGCTCAATCCTGACGGTACACCGGCTAGGGATAAAGAAAATAATGTAATGGTGGAAAAGACGACGGGCACGGACGGCAAAACGAATTTCATTATTCAGGTGCCAGGGGATTATTTGCTCAAACAGACATATATTGATCTCCTCACTTACTTGCCTACGACTACGATATACCGGGTACGTGTCATCGATGCGCCCGGCAAGCCTGTCCTTGTTGATGGACAGAAGGTGGAATCGAACAATCCGCTGATCGTTCCTACACCGGCCGAAGGCAAGCTGACCATCAGCAATAAGGTGGAAGGCAACGGCAGCGACCCGGACAAAGAGTTCGAGTACACCGTGACCTTCAACGGCGAAGGCAAGGACGGAGAGTACACCTATAAGAAGCCAGATAATACGTATGGCAAGATCAAAAGCGGTGACAAGATTACCCTCAAGCACGGACAAACTGTGATGCTGCCGATATTGCCTGCGGGTCTGGTTTATACCGTAACCGAGGGCGATTATACGACGGTTGACGGCTACACGACTGATCCGGAGACGAGAGAATGGTCCGGAACAATTGTGAATAAAGGTGACCACAAGGCGGACTTTGTTAATGAACGAATTGTCAACAAGCTGACCATCAGCAATACGGTCATGGGCAACGGCGGCGACAAGGCAAAAGAGTTCGAATACACCGTCAGCTTTGCGGGTGTAGGTAAGGATGAAAGCTACTCTTACGTGAAGTCGGACGGCGACAAAGGTTCGATCAAGTCCGGCGGTACCCTCCGGCTCAAGGATGGAGAGACACTGGATGTTTTGGACCTGCCTAAGAATCTAACTTACACAGTTACCCAGAAAGACTACACAACCGATGAATACATGACTACTCCTGGGGAGCGGTACTATACCGGAGTCATGAAGGGTAAGGATGAAGTTGCCCCATTCAAGAACATGCGAGTCATGACGGGGAGCCTGCTAATCAGCAACAAGGTTCAAGGTAATGGTGGTAACAAAACGAAGGCGTTCAAGTACAAGGTCACCTTCACAGGCGAGGGAGCAAACGGCTCCTACTCCTATGAGAAGTCGGACGGCAGTAAGGGCACCATCAAAAGCGGGGATACCTTTGAGCTTAAAGATGAGGAACTGTTCATTGTGGAAGGACTTCCTACGTATCTCCAATATACGGTGACCGAAGATAATTACACGGACGACGGCTATGTGACAGATCCTGCTAGTCTCATTCGCACGGGTACCATTCCGGTGAAAAGCGCGGCTGAAGCACACTTTGTGAATACCCGCCAGCTTCCAGTTCTGGAAGGCGTGCTGCGTGACAACAACACAGGAGAAGTCATTCCGAATGCGTCCATCACAGTGACCAATCTGAAGACAGGCGAGAAGCAGACGATTCAGACGAATGAGAAGGGTGAGTATTCGGTCATTGCCGAGGCAGCTACCGACTACACGATCACATTTACGAAGTGGTATCCGGTAGGCGGAAAGGATGTGCCTGTCGAGTTCACGCAAAAAGCAAATGTGGACAGCAGTGTGACGGACGAGACCGTTCCGGCTGATATTACGGCGGTAGGTATTGTGCTTCTGAAGCAGCCTGAAGGGCAGACTTCGCTGCTGGACAGCAAGCTCGCTGGCAAGATGCACATCTACTTGCGGGATGCCAGCAACCAGTATGTTGTGGATAAGAATGGCGCTCCCAAAGCGTTCAACCTAGAGTCGAACGGCGTCTTCTCAGCGGACGGTTTAGCCGCGAAGACTTACAAAATGGAAGTGCGCTACGAAGTGGCGCCAGGTCAAGAATTAACGGTCCTTCAAGCGGATCTGGATGTGAAGGCCAACGGGGAATTGAATATTTCCCAGGGGCTCGTTGACCCGTATGGCATCATTACGGATGCAACAACCGGCATGGTGATTGAAGGCGCTGAAGTGACGCTATATTATGCTGATACGCCAGGAAACACAGCGAGCGGCATCGTGCCGGGCACGAAAGTAACGCTGCCAGCGATTCCGGGCTTTGCACCGAATGATAACGCCAGCCCAAGTCAGAACAGTGACGCAAACGGCGCATATGCATACATGGTATTCCCGAACACGGATTACTATCTGGTTGTAACCAAAGCCGGATATGATGCGTATACAAGCCCAACTATCTCGGTCGGAAGCGACATCGTACGCCACGATATACAGTTGAAACCGATAATTTCCGGCGGCGGTGGTGGCGGCAATAGCGGCGGCAGTGGCGGCGGAACTGGGTCCGGCAGTGGCAGTAGCGGTACCGATAACAGCGACGACGGAGCAGGCAACGTGAACAACGGGGCAAGCAACGTGAACAACGGGGCAAGCAACGTGAACAACGGAGCAAGCAACGTGAACAACGGAGCAAGCAACGTGAACAACGGAGCAAGCAACGTGAACAACGGAACAAGCAACGTGAACAACGGAGCAAGCAACGTCGACAACGGAGCAAGCAACGTGAACAACGGAGCAAGCAACGTCGACAACAGAGCAAGCGACGTCAACAACGGAGCAGGCAACGTGAACAACGGAGCAGGCAACGTGAACAACGAAATCAACAAAGGCAACAACGCAAGCGGTAGCGTCGACAATGAAGTCGCCAATGGCGATTACGAGCTGGACGATGCTCCGAAAACAGGGGATAGCAGTCCATCGCCAATCTTCTATATGGTTTTGGCGCTGATATCCTTGATTACGCTTGGATTCTGTTTACTCAGCAGCAAGAAGAAAAAGCATATTCAGTAACCGGAAAGGCGGTAAGAAAATGAGTAAAACTAAAAAAGTTCTTATCGCCGTTTCCTTCCTTGTGTTGGTATTCTCTCTCGCCAATATAGCGAGAATTTTCCTGTGGGGTTATGCCGATCAAGTGAAAATCGAAGAGTTAGCAAAAGTTTGGGAGGAACAATCGGACAAAGGAGGAGGGGAGGCGATCCCCTCCCCTTTGATTACGAAAGCGAATGAGCCGGTCATGCTTCCCGAATTTCGAGAGCTTTACGAGAGAAACCCGGACATCGTCGGTTGGCTGAAGATTAACGGCACCCGAATTGAGTACCCGGTTATGCAGAATCCACAAGATGAGCAGTACTATCTCAATCATGATTTCGATAAAAAGAAGAGCAAACTCGGTCTCCCCTTTTTGGACGAGCACAGCCGGATCAACGGTTCCGATATTTTACTGATTCACGGACATCATATGAAAAACGGCTGGATGTTCAAAGATTTGATGAAGTATAAGCAAGAAAGCTTCTATAAGGAGCATGCTACGTTCCAGTTCAGTACACTTTATGAAAAGGAAGAGTATGAGGTTGTTGCCGTTATTCTGTCACAGGTTTATCGCAAATCAGATGATGTATTTAAATACTACCAGATTGAGAAAGTAAGTACGCCCGTCGAGTTCGATTCGTATGTTCAGAACATCCAAAAACTTGCTCTATATGAAACGGGTATAACCCCCCGTTATGGCGACAAGCTTATTGTACTGTCTACGTGTGAGTACTCGACCGAAAACGGTCGGTTAGCGGTGGTTGCCCGAAAGCTTAAATGACGATGTTGAAATACGGAGTCAAGCTGGTTTATATCGCGTTCTCCTCTGGAGGACGCGATTTTTTTTTACGCTTCTTTTGATCCAGTTTAGCTGCCCTTACTTTTTCCGATGGACCCGTTATGCTGAACCTTAGGCAAGTTTTTGCTTGAGGTGGGCATAATAGATTCATTGTGTGTGAAAGGAAGGGGCTACACGACAAGGAAATGGATCATCCCTATGTAATTTTACCTGAAGAACAAGCACCCGATGGTATAGAGCATTGTGAAATTTGCGAGCTATCCAAGCAGCGGAATCGTGTCATCTGGGGTGAAGGAAATCCGAAAGCTCCACTTATGATGATTCTGGATAATCCCGGAGCCCGGGAGGATCGGGAAGGAAATTCGTTTTTATGCGGTACCCGAGAAACACTACAATACGGCATGAGAGAGGCTGGGATAGACGTAAATGATGTTTATGTCACCTATTTGCTAAAATGCCGACCGATGCGTGCCTATAATAAACCCGAGGCTAGAGCGGCGTGTCTCCCTCATCTACAGATACAGCTTTTTCAGAAGCAGCCGCTTGTATTATTTGGATTTGGTAATGTCGTAGCGGGAGCCATATTTACAAATAAGGAGGGTGCCAGTGTCAAGGAGTTACGAGGCAGCTGGTATGAGTTGCAGGGTACGCCCATCAGCTTCACCTATCACCCGCTTGCAGTAAGAAGACGAGCCAATTTACTTAGGTTCTTCGTAGAAGATTTAAAAGCTTTGAAGGAGAAGTGGAAAGAGATTCAGCTCAAGCAGGATATAGATTGACGAGAGCATTATAGAAGAGGGGCTGGTTGTGCCAGCCCCTCTTTCATTTCCTTTTCTCCAACTCTGTTTTTAAGCGCTTATTTCCAGGATTCAGGCAAGAAGTAGGTAGATTTAGGATGGACAGTCTTTATAATGGAAATAAGATGTATATTTTATAGGACTAAGGGGCGATAGTCATGAAACCGACGCAAGAGATAGAGGCGCTGACGGCAGAGATTGCCGATGTGGCTAGGACGTCCTTTCGCACTCTGTTTGAAAATGGCGAACGTTACTATTACTGCACGCTATTTACGACTGGAGAGGGACATGCGCCAAGCATCTCCGCCTGGTCATGGGAGGCCTTGGAGAGGGAAGCGGCCAGGCAAGGAGAAGAAAGCGACACACCGGAATCAACGATTGCGGAACTCATCAAATGGTCCTATGCCGATTCACCCTACTGTTGTTTCAGGGATGAGAACTTCGATGATGTTAAACAATTGTTTATGGAGCGTCCTTCCATTGCGGAACTTGAAGCTGACGAATGGAATCGTGAATTTGATTCGAGGCTGAAGGCCATGGAGTTGGCGATGAAAAGGCTCGATGATGAAGGCATATTTGCCTTGAATCAACCGCGAGAGTCTGTATGCGTCCTTGTCGAGGTCATGCCGCCAGATGAGATCAATACCGAAATCGCCCTACGTTTGAATCAGGCGGAGTCTCCGGCTATGCAAGCATGGCTGGCGGAAGCGGCAGAGTAAGGGTATTCGCGTTTCTTGAGGGAGAGTTGTAAAATGTCTAATGAAAATCAAATGAATATTTTAGTTGAGAGAACAAATTGTATTCTTTATTATGCGGGATCGGATCTATCGAACGAACATAGTGCAGGCTGGATCGGCGGGAATGCACCTGAATTCTTTGATGATCAAGAAGATCTCATCCAAGAAGGCAACCCAAAATATGTTTTTTACTTGAGCCTCGTCCATCCCTTTAAACCTGAGAGCATGATTTCGATCTTCATCCCTGAAGACTATGAGGAGTATTTGGAAAATAACATTTATCCTAATTGCTCGATCAAGGTGATTGAGCATCCCATCTCGACTGAAAGCGTTAAAGATATGTTTACTAACCCGGGACTTATAAAGCATACAATTTCAAACGGGGAACTAAGCCATGACGAAAAATCGATGGATCAGCCTTTTTTGATCAAAGTAGGCGGAAACCCGAGACTTATTCAAAATGAAGACTATTATTTTACGAAGCTGAGGGAGGAGTCATTTTCTTTTTTATTTCAGGTAGATGAAGATGGCTACCCCGAAACGTTGCTTCAGGAGGATTACAATTATCCTTTTGGTTTTGGATCACTATATATTTTCGCCAAAATGGGGACGACTGAGATACAACATCCAGTAGCAGGTTTTTGGCAATTCTCTTGATATAGCGTAGGGACCCTCGGGAGGACTTGAACGGCGGTGAGCCCATCCAACGATTTTCGGCGTGCGTATGCCCCATTCGCACAAGCAGGCAGCCCGCCCCTGGCGTAAACTGAATTATAATCAGTGAGCGAGGTGAACTTCCATGGCACAATCGAAAGAGATGCGTGCACGGGCTAAGAAGTTTCAAGGCCGTCCGGTCTGTGTCACCCTGCACAACGGAGAGACTTACGTCGGCTACATCACTGACGTTAATCGTGGTGGGTTGGTACTTGCGAGTGCTGGAGCTCCCCCACGTGCTTCTTCCGGAAAGCAAGATTCCCGATCTCTCAAACGCAGAGCTGGTGCGCATGCCCCAGGCATCCGTCTCGGCAATCGGAGAAGCGGCGCACGCAAACCATCTGGCCGTTCGCGCTCCCGCAAGCCGGATGCCAAGGTGTCGGCATTCCTACCGATGATGGGCTCGCTGTTCGGCGGACTTGGTGGACTTGGCGGTGCAACTGCGGGCGCAGGAGGGCTTGGAGGTATGCTCGGCGGCGGCCTACGGCTGTTCGGTATGATCCAGAAATTTGTCCCGGTTGTGAAGATGGGCTACGGTATGATCAAGTCCATTCGCCCGTTTCTCGGCGCCGTTAAAGGCTTGATGCCCTCGGCTAGTCCGACCACGCCGAATAACGAATAATCGTTAACCTGTGGGCTTTAAGCTCCCTTTGGGTGGTCAGAGGGGGCTAGTCCACAAACCATTACGACTACCACTGTCTAATCCAGATTGGCTTGAACTCGCAATAACCCATTTCTTTTAGTAAATCCCAGGCATGATCCAGAACTTGAGGTCTCCCCTGAATCCAAAGCTCTTGTCGTTTTGCCATCAAGTAAGAGATGATTTCAGCGATATGCTTGGGTTTACCCAGATGAATGACAGTTTCCATTCCATTAATTTGTGCTGAAATGTCATAAAAGGACCAAGAAGTGTGAGGCTCTCCTTCAGGAGGGTCTGCCTGGAAGATTAACGTAATTTTGATGTTTTTATTTTCTTTCGGAGATAGGTTTAAGATGAAGCTAGACCCGCCTGTATACCAATAAACGAATGCATAACCGTCAACCGTAATATTTCTTAATTGGCTTTTCATTATTTTCCCCCTCACTATATGTTGGTTAAAAGATGATCGGCACCTGCGAGCTCACCTTTGATTTAATTATGGCGTGGCAGAGCCTGAACATTCCGAAATCGGATTTACGAGGAATCCGAAAAATGTAAAACGCTACTGATGTTCCGTTGTCAGTAGCGTTTTTGTATATTAGGAGTATTATTTTACTTTTTCTATTTAATCTTTTGAATTAGTGACTGATTGGCAACGTATAGTAATTAAATGCTTGATCCAACAAGGCACTGGCTTCTTGACGCTTCAAAAGCTGTTTGGAGCGGAAGTCTATGGAGCCGTCTACATTGATCTTGGTATTCGGGTCCATGATACCTTGGGAAACCAAAGCTGTGACTGCTTTAACTGCCCAAGCATCCGTTTCGCCACTCAATTTAACCTTAATTCCAGGCTCAACCTGTTTCAGGTTCTGGATCATTACCGCCGCCATTTGTCTAGTGATAGGAGAATTAGGCTGATAATTACGTAGTCCGGCCATCATCTGCTTCTTATTCGGTTCAATCATGAAAGGTTGTTTATACCACCCGTGGGCGCGCAGTAGCACTTCTGAGAATTCTCCCTGAGTCATCGTTCCTTTCGGATCGAAGAGGTTGGCTGACTTTCCGCTCATGACTTCCAAAGCATTAAGGTTGTTTATATATGAAATATATTTACTATCCGCAGGTACATCAGAAAATGGTGAATCAATGTTTACTTTTTGCGCATAAGCAACGAGGTCTGGGAGCTGCATGTAATACAAATATGCAATATGGCCTGCTTCATTTTTATTAAACGTCAATTTATTACCTGATTCATCTTCAAATAATAAAGGGTGGATCATTTTTAGTGTATGTTTGCCTGATGTTCCTGTCTCCATTATTAATTTTCCGTCCGAATACGAAACCTTCGTCCTTAAGGCAGCGATACGCGTGTTTTGGTATAATCCCACGTAGTCTTGGGCCTGCTGCTCACTTAATGTCGCGTAGGTTGACTTTGGAACCTCTGATTTTCTCGGATAATAATGATTCATAAATTCTTCATACACGTCAAGACTCATCATGGAGTCGTTATTGTAGGACATGTACATCGCTGTATTCTTCTCAGGCAGAATAACAATCAAGGAAGAATGCCCTGTAACATTCCCTCCTTTTAGAATCACATGCTGATTATTCATCTTCTCTTTGAAGTAGCCTTCGAATCCAATTGTTGTAACCGGGAACTCCTTGTCAGGGAATAATTGGTATGTGTGCATTTGCTCTATGCTCTTTGGGCTCACCACTTCTTTACCTTTGTACTTGCCTTTGTTCAGGTGCATAATGAGGTACTTTGCCATGTCATCTGCGGTTGAAACGATACCGCCTTCAGGTTTTTCCGTTGGTTTAAACCCGTCCAAGGGAATCAGTTCACCTGTTGGTCCATAGTGAGCAGCCATTCTGCTTAACAATTGGGGGGTAAACCGCACACTCGTCGAATTCATGCCTAACGGTTTGAAAATATTCTTTTCCATATATTTGGAATATGACATACCGGTTACGTTTGCTACTGCATATCCCGCTAGCATGAAACCAAAATTGTCATAAGTGTACGCTTCTCCTGGAGGCCTGACCACAGTTGGCATATTTGATGCAATGTACTTCTTCATTGGAAAATATTTGTCCGCGTATTCTGGATGCATTTCCATGAGAATATCTGGTTCATCAAATCCACTTGAATATGTAAGCAGATCAAACATCGTCAGTTTTTTTCCTGTTTTATTCGGAACCTTTATTCCTCCTAAATACTCTTGGATATCGTGTTTTAAATCCATTTTCCCTTTATCAACCAACTGCATAGCTGCCAATGCAGTAAATGACTTTGTAACAGAGCCGATTTGAAAAACGGTATTTTTATCAACAGGGATTTTTTTGCCCTTGTCGGCATACCCGTAACCTTTGCTTAGTATCACTTTCCCACCTGCGACGACCACAAAATTAGAACCCACGGTATTAAACTTTTTCATCTTGTTCGCAAAAACACCATCTGCAAAAGCCTCTAGTTCCTTGGCATCTCGCGGCCCCTCCAAGCTAGCCTTTTCAGATGCAACTGGTATGTTAACGGGTGCGGCAACTGACGCGCCATTGGGTGCCATACATGCGGTAGTTATCGTAGTAGATAATAGTAGAACCGCGAGAATGGTGTAAATCATTTTTTCCATGAATGGTTTCTCCTTGAAATGTATTTTTGCCTTATTGTCCGGCAAAACCCAGTATGGCAAAGGATTTGTCATACCAACAAGTTACATTTCGTCACCCACCATACCAAATCACTCCAAAGTGTCATATGACAATTAGGCACTAGGTTTAAAGGGGCTATGAACCCTTTCAATTCAGTTTCTTCTTTACTGTCTCTCCTTCGATTAACACGGGCTGGTAATAGGTGTTGTTGCTTAGATCCTTTTTCCCTTGCAGTTTCTTAATTACCCAATCGGCGGCATCACGGCCCATTTGTTCCTGTGGGTGTGTCAATGTCGTGAGTTTGATGTTCGCATTTTTGGAAATATAGGAATTATCTTGACCAATTATGGACAAATCTTCGGGAACGGATATTCCAAGTTGTCTGCATACATGTACAACTTCTAATCCGACCTCGTCGTTATAGCAGACAATTGCGGTTAAATCGTCCCTTTGTTCGGTCAGGAATTTCTTCAAGTTGGTGGATAGGTCCTGCTTTGTCTCTGTATAGAATGAGAGCACTTGCTCTGGGTGAAACCGTAATTTGGCTTCTCCAAGCGCTTTGATATAGCCCTTCATTCGATACTTTCCTTGTAAATCGTCCATTTTGGCAATGATGCCAATCTGTGTGTGTCCGTTAGCGATCAATTCTTTGGTTGCCAGATAGCTGGACTGTACGTCATCAAGACAAAAGAAGGGCACTTCCAACTCTTCATAATAAGCATTAATCATGATGAATGGAACATCCTGTTCCTTGAACGTCAGGTAGTAAGCGATATTGGGATTATATAGATTGCTCTTTGTAGGCTCAATGATCAAACCGTCTACACCAAAGGACAACATCATCTCCAAAGCTTTCTTTTCCTGTGCGACATCATTATTGGTGCTCGCTAATAGTAATGAATAATTATCTTCATTTAATCTGGCTTCAATCCCGCGAATAATAGAGGGGAAGATGTAATCAGAGATGTAAGTCGTGATGACTCCGATGGTTTTATTGCTGGAATTCCCACCGGTTTTTGATCGAAATTGGTTGCTGACATAGGTGCCCGACCCCTTTTCACTTCTTAAAAAACCTTCGTTGGATAGTTCTAAAATAGCCTTGCGAACCGTCTGGCGACTAACTTTATACTTATCCTGCAAAGCCAATTCCGTTGGAATTTGTTCTCCTACGCTGTATGCTCCTGAAAGAATGTTGCTTTTTATATCCTCAAGGATAACCTGATACTTTGGTTTCACTTTATTCCTTCTTTCCAAGTTGTTCTAATACTAATTGATGCATCCATAATATTTGTATGTACATATTTTAGCATAATTATGAGTTTATTATAATCTATTGTCCTATCTGTATAAATACTAAAGATAAAATAGAAAAATACTCGGTTCATCATACTATTTGTAGGCATAACTATGTTTTCGTATTGACAAATGTACGCACAAAAAATATACTAAGGCTGTAAACAAAAGAAAGCGCCTTCTTTGATTATTGCAGTTATAACAGTTGTTCAGAGAGAGGAGTAACGTGAGCATGGATCAAGACATTAAACAAGCGATTACTAAGGGAGAAACCTCACTTGGTATCGAATTTGGATCCACACGTATCAAGGCAGTGCTGATAGATCATCGTTTTGAAACAATCGCATCTGGAAGCTATGAGTGGGAAAACCTCTTGGTAGACGGATATTGGACGTACAACTTAGAGACTATCATTACGGGTCTGCAAGAGGCTTATAGTGAAATGAAACAAGAGGTTGAACAAAAATATGGAGTCACCCTTCATACGGTTGGTTCTATAGGATTCTCTGCAATGATGCACGGATATATGGCTTTTGACAGCAAGGGCGAGTTGCTTGTTCCGTTCCGGACTTGGCGGAATGCGACAACCGGGGCTGCAGCAAAGGCTTTAACTGATAAATTCCAATTCAACATTCCTGAGCGATGGAGTATTGCTCACTTGTATCAAGCGATATTGAACGAAGAACAACACGTTCCTCATATTGATTTTATGACGACGTTGGCTGGATATATCCACTGGCTGCTGACTGGCAACAAAGCAATTGGTATCGGAGACGCTTCGGGTATTTTCCCAATTGATGAGACTACACATGATTATAACGAGTCGATGGTTAAGCAGTTTGATGAACTCATTGCAGCCAAAGGCTACGATTGGAAATTACAAGACATTATTCCTAAAGTTCATATCTCGGGCGAGCAGGCAGGTGTACTAACCGCAGCGGGAGCCAAAATCTTAGATAAATCTGGCGATTTACAACCAGGTATTCCGCTTTGTCCTCCAGAAGGTGATGCGGGAACAGGAATGGTCGCTACGAATAGTGTGAGAAAACGTACTGGCAACGTGTCTGTGGGAACCTCGGTTTTTGCGATGATTGTATTAGAGAAGGACCTTTCAGCGGTATATCCGGAAATTGATCTGGTGACCACACCGAATGGTAATCCGGTCGGAATGGTTCATGCCAACAACTGTTCAAGTGATCTCAATGCTTGGCTGGGCTTGTTCCGTGAATTTTATGAGGCCATGGGGCAAAAAGCAGACCCGAATCAATTATTCAGTGTGTTGCTGAACAAGGCTTTGGAGGCAGATCCAGATGGCGGCGGCTTACTTAGCTACGGCTATTTGTCAGGAGAGAATATCACCGGCATAGAGAAAGGTCGGCCATTGTTTGTTCGCTCTCCTGAAAGCCGTTTCAATTTGGCCAATTTTATGCGCACCCATCTGTTTACAGCATTTGCTGCTTTGAAAATCGGGATGGATATTTTGACGAAGAAGGAAAATGTCGCAATTGACAGCATTCTGGCTCACGGTGGTTTATTTAAAACCCCTATCGTCGGACAAAAAATTGTTGCGGCAGCCATGGATGTTCCGGTATCCGTGATGGCAACAGCTGGAGAAGGCGGAGCGTGGGGTATGGCTATTCTGGCTTCTTACATGATGAACAAGGATCAACAAGAAAGTCTGGAAGACTTCCTCGACCAAAAAGTATTCAGAGATGTTGAGGGACAAGAAATTCATCCTGACGGTTCCGATGTTAAGGGATTCGAAACATTCTTAGAACGCTACACACAAGGCCTGGCGATTGAGCAGGCTGCTGTAGATAATCTAGTGGAAAACTGGAGGAATTGACGTGTTAGAGCAGCTGAAAGAAGAAGTATTTCAAGCCAATCTGGATTTGCCTAAACATGGACTCGTGAAATACACCTGGGGTAACGTCAGCGCGGTTGATCGTGAGCGTGGCTTATTCGTTATCAAACCGAGTGGTGTTAGTTATGACACGATGAAACCTAGCGATATGGTAGTTGTTGATTTTGACGGCAATGTTGTTGAAGGAGAGATGAGACCTTCATCGGATACACCGACTCATGCCGTACTTTACAAGCACTACGCAGAGATCGGCGGTATTGTGCATACGCATTCGACTTGGGCGACGATTTGGGCTCAAGCAGGCCTGGATGTACCTGTAATGGGAACTACTCATGCAGACACCTTCTATGGTTCTGTTCCCTGTGCTCGTTTCCTGACACAAGAGGAGATTGATCGTGGCTACGAAGCCGAAACCGGCCGTGTCATCATCGAAACTTTTGAGCAGCGCGGGCTGGATATTTTAGCAGTGCCAGGTGTCCTGCTTAAGGGTCACGCTCCCTTCACTTGGGGGAAAGATGCGAAATCCGCAGTTATGAATAGTGTCGTGTTGGAAGAAGTTTCGAAAATGAACTTATTCGCACGGGAATTGAATCATTTTGCTGAAGAATTGCCGCAGCGTATTCTAGATAAACACTATTTGCGCAAACATGGGAAAGACGCTTACTACGGACAAAAATAAGACCAACTAAACTAACAAATGAAGAAAAGAGGATGAATGTTATGTCAACAGTAAGTACAAAACAGTTCTGGTTTGTCGTAGGTTCACAACATCTGTATGGAGAAGAAGCATTAGCAGAAGTCAAAGCACACGCACAAGAAATGACCGATGCCCTAAATAAGAGCGGCGTTCTGCCTTATCCGCTTGTATTGCAGGATCTGGCAGTTAGTGCAGACAAAATCACCAGCCTTATGAAAGAAGTCAACTATCGTGACGAGGTTGCTGGTGTCATCACTTGGATGCATACTTTCTCACCTGCAAAAATGTGGATTCGTGGTACTAAATTGCTGCAAAAGCCGCTGCTTCATTTGGCTACACAGTATAATGAAAGCATTCCTTGGGCTACGATTGATATGGACTTCATGAACCTCAATCAGGCAGCTCATGGTGACCGTGAATATGGATTTATCAACGCCCGCTTGAAGAAACAGAATAAAGTGGTTGTAGGTTACTGGGAACGTGCAGAAGTGCAAAAGCAAATCGCAGAGTGGATGGATGTAGCGGTTGCTTATAACGAAAGCTTCAATATCAAAGTTGCCCGCTTCGGCGACAACATGCGTCACGTTGGTGTTACGGAAGGCGATAAGGTCGAAGCCCAAATCCAATTTGGATGGACTGTTGATTACTTCGGAATTGGCGACCTTGTTCAGTACGTCAATGCTGTGAAGGAAGAAGAAATTGATGCTTTGTTCGCGGAATACTCCGAACTCTATGAATTTGATTATGGTACTTACAGCAAGGAAGCTTGGGAATCCAGCGTAAGAGTGCAAGCAAGCTATGAAATTGCTATTAAGCGATTCCTGGATGATGGCGGCTATACTGCCTTCACAACAAACTTTGAAGATCTCTATGGTATGAAACAGCTTCCTGGTCTTGCCGTTCAACGTCTGATGGCACAAGGATACGGATTTGCTGGTGAAGGCGACTGGAAGACTGCAGCGCTCGATCGCTTGCTTAAAGTCATGAGCCATAACCAATCCACTGGCTTTATGGAAGACTACACCTATGAATTAGCAGCGGGTCAGGAATCGATCCTTCAATCCCATATGCTTGAAGTTGACCCAACGTTGGCAAGCAACAAGCCTAAAATCATCGTGTCTCCGTTAGGTATCGGCGATCGTGAAGATCCAGCCCGTCTGGTATTTGACGGTAAGGCAGGGGACGGTGTAGTTGTTTCCATGGCTGACTTTGGCACCCATTATAAACTGCTGATCAATGAGGTTACTGCATTTGAACCAACAGTTCCTGCTCCAAAACTTCCAGTGGCTCGTGTACTGTGGAACGTGAAGCCAAACTTCCAAGATGGAGTTAAAGCATGGATTGAGAACGGTGGCGGTCACCATACCGTGGTTTCCTTGAATCTAACCACAGACCAAATTGTTACTTATGCAAAACTGGTTAACCTGGAATACGTAATAATTAAATAATTATAGTTCATCGATAAAAGCATTGGGTCAGTCCTCAAGACCCAATGCTTTTTATTGTTTCTCAGAGGATTTTTAATTCATAAGGACGTGATACTATGACGAATTTACCAGCTACGAAAACGAAATTGGTTATCGTTGAAGGCAACCTAGTGTCCGTGAGACGATTGAGCGAGTGAAAACGATGAGGTCTCCAGAGTGGCTGGATTTTGTGATTTGGTACCATACAGAGCAGGATTATGGAAAGAATAAAGGGCTGCACGGGTACGAAGGATATATTCAGTTCCTTGAGCATCGACGAGAGCTAGAATTGCGTATTATTGAGCAGCTTCCTTTTCAATGCTTTATACTGGATAACTCCGATTATGATTGGGGGAATCAACAACAGATCGTTTCGAACATCATGATGAAGTATTTATAATTACGGGAAACGATCGTTTAATTAGAGAGGGCCATCCTATAAGGGATGGCTCTAAACTTGCTATAGGTTTTTCACAACTTCAATCGAACAAAGTAACCATTTGCAGCAATACCGGCACTTATATATAGAATTTGCATACAGAGGAGGTGCAAGAGGTGCAGTGTTGGATTGAGGAAGCTCGGCTAGGCGATCAAAATGCTTGGAAGCAGATCGTGCAGCATTTCAGTGGGATGGCTTTTTCAGTAGCATATACGAGGTTGGGGGACTGGAGTCTGGTAGAGGATACAGTTCAGGAGGGGTTCGCTGAGGCTTTTGCCAATCTTCATAAATTACAGGAAGCAGAGGCGTTCCCTGGATGGTTCAAGATCATTGTCGAACGTCAATGTCATCGTATTCTGCGCCGGAAGAGGCCCACGATGGTGCCGTTGGCCGAAACTATAGTAATGGATGTAGAGAAATATGATGTGGAACTCATCGCAGAGAGAAGGGAATGGCATCAAAAGCTTCATCAATCCGTCGAGGGTTTATCTGACAAGTTAAAACTGGCGGTTCAGCTGTACTATTTTCAAGGGTACTCAATCGGTGAAATATCAAGCTATCTAAGCGTATCTCCATCCGTGCTCAAAAAACGGTTGTTTGATGCCCGCAATAAGCTGAGAGCTTCACTACTTGTCACCGACTTTGTATCCATGTTTAACGATATTTATGAAGGAGGAGAGTCAATGCTACATATAGTTAATGGAGATCATGTCGGTGACAAGCTGAGGAAAGGGAACATTCGTGGAGATATCTTGGTCTGGAGAGAAGTGTATCCGGTAGGTCCAGTTTCCCTTGAAATGAGCGAGCACTCATCGAGAGCAGCTAGAGTGGAATATTTGGAGAGAACTCTCGGTATCCCAGGGGAAGACTATGTGTCCAATTGCAAGACTCAGGAGCAGGTTCTGCATAACTTTCATAAGTATGACGAAGTCGTGCTATGGTTCGAGCACGATTTGTTCGACCAGCTGATGCTAAGCTACTTGTTGCACTGGTTTTCGACGCAGACCCTAGGTCAAACCAAACTGAGCTTGCTGTGTATCGGCAACTACCCCGGTATTGATCCGTTTAGGGGCTTAGGACAGCTTACAACGAAGCAGTTAGAAAAATTGTCAGGCACGTGGCAGCAGATCGGTCAGCAGGAGCTTGAGACGGGCAAAGGAATCTGGGAAACATATGCTTCCCCGGATATAACGCGGCATGTTGACATTTTACGTGAAGATACATCTGCCCTGCCTTTTGCTCATGCGGCACTTGAACTGCACCTATCTCGTCTACCTTCCACCATGAATGGGCTGGGCATCGTAGAGCAGACAACCCTGGAACTCGTCCAGCAAGGAGTGAACTCTCCACAAGAGCTGTTTAAGCAGATCGGGAACCGAATGAGTGGTCTAGGAATGGGTGATTTGGAGTTTTGGTATCGTTTAAGGAATATGTCGGAACAACCACATGCACTATTAGAGATTCAAGGGCCCCACTCATTTCCTGATCATCAAAAGAAAACAACTCCATCCTTTGACCAATGTGTTGTTGCATTAACGGAAGTAGGGAGAAATATAACGGCGGGGGCACATGACTGGGTGAAGATGAAGGGAATAGACGAGTGGTATGGCGGCTTGTGGCTGCAAGGTGATTTAGCATGGCGCTGGGATTCAGAGAGAAACCAGTTGGTGTATACGGAACCGTATCATAAATGACAACAAGTTCTGGATGTAGAGCGGGCTTAGTTCATATCAAAAGCCCGGTCACATCCTGATACCCCATACTAACCAACAATTCATTACCATTTAGCTCATGCACTTTCTTCACTGTCACATCTAACTCCATACCAAGTATATACTGCAACACTTCAGCAACATACTTAGGTTGGTTAAGATTAATAGAATATTGTTTACCCTCTTTCATCACCCGTAATCCCTCATTCAAAGGGCTACCAGTGACAATTGTATCTTTAGTAGTAAACAGAATTATAAATTTTATATCTTTATTTTCAGAAATAATAGTCAACTTGGATCTACAGTAAATATCTCTGACCGTTCTATAATTCCACAAATACGTATTTCCACTAACTACTATTCTCCTCATAGCACTCTAGTCTCCATTCCTACAAGGATGGCAGAATCATTGCGGATTCCGCTTCTTTAGCATTTCAGTCCGGAAGCCGTTCTTACCTGGCAAAATGAAAATGTTTCAAAAATAGTCCAGGTCATGGGGTATCTTCGCCACCTGTCCCTTATTTTACTTGATTTCTACGCATTGTACAGTTGGCGTACAGGCCCTAGATGAATCACGTGTTAATTCTTGAAATCCTACATAACAATTCCTGGTTATTCATATACATAAACTGTTGATTTAATTATTGGGAAGCTGTAATCCACGGGAGTAACAAAATCAGCTAGGTTTCTTATAAAAAAACTGAGTTCAATTCTTATTTTCGCGAAGAAAATTCTCACTTTTTAGCAGAAATGATTTATAATTATCAGATAAAGTAGATATAATTTTTAAATGATTATATTTAAGTTATAATGGAGATAGAAAAGGTATGTTCCTGAGTGGAGCCTTGCTTCTTGAGTCAGTTAAGCAGGAGGGCCTGCTCTTTTTTGCAAATATAAGAGATAAGGAAGGTTTTTATGAATAGTATTCAGAAAAATACAGACGTTATCTTAATTGGTGCCGGGGTCATGAGCGCGACTCTGGGATCATTGCTGAAAGAGTTAGCACCGGAATGGGAAATTAAAGTGTTTGAGAAACTGGCAAGTGCAGGAGAAGAAAGCTCTAACGAATGGAATAATGCAGGCACGGGTCATGCTGCACTGTGCGAGCTGAACTACACATCCGAAAAGTCAGACGGATCTGTAGATATTCGTAAAGCGGTTAATATCAACGAACAGTTTCAGCTCTCAAGACAGTTTTGGTCTTTTCTTGTCAACAGTAATTTGATTCGTAATCCACAGGACTTTATCAGGCCAATACCCCATATGAGTTTGGTAATGGGTGAAAAAAACGTATCTTTTTTAAAAAAGCGCTTTAAAGCGCTTTCAAGTGTTTCCCTGTTTCAAGGCATGGAATTTTCCGATGACCCTGAAAAGCTAAAGGAATGGATTCCGCTGATTATGGAAGGTCGTACATTGAATGAACCAATTGCGGCAACCAAAATCGACTCTGGAACAGATGTCAACTTTGGTGCTTTAACACGCATGTTGTTTGACCATTTAAAAAGCAAAAATGTCGAGATTAAATACAAGCATAGTGTAAAGGATATTAAACGTGCGAGCGACGGCTCGTGGAGAGTCAAAGTGCATAATCTGGATAACGGAAAAATCGAATATCATACTGCCAAATTCGTTTTTATCGGTGGTGGTGGCGGAAGTCTACCTTTACTGCAAAGAACCGGCATTCCTGAGTCCAAATATATCGGGGGATTCCCGGTAAGTGGACTATTTATGGTATGTAACAATCCTAAAGTGGTCGCCCAACATCATGCAAAAGTATACGGTAAAGCGAAGGTTGGTGCTCCTCCCATGTCTGTCCCGCATCTGGATACAAGATACATCGGTAACCAAAAAGCACTGCTGTTTGGACCATTTGCCGGCTTCTCACCAAAGTTCTTGAAAACGGGTTCAAACTTGGACCTGATTGGTTCCGTAAAACCCAATAACCTCATTACAATGTTGGCAGCAGGGGCAAAAGAGATGGCATTGACCAAATACCTGATCCAGCAAGTGATGTTATCGAATGAAAAGCGTCTGGAGGAACTACGCGAGTTTATTCCCAACGCCAAAATCGAGGACTGGGAGATCGTGGTAGCAGGCCAGCGTGTGCAGGTGATCAAAGATACGGAGGGCGGTAAAGGGACCCTTCAATTTGGTACGGAAGTGGTGAGTTCGGCTGATGGTACAGTAGCTGCATTGCTTGGGGCTTCTCCGGGTGCTTCCACTGCTGTGCACGTTATGCTGGAAGTATTAGAAAAATGCTTCCCACAGCATATGGACGAGTGGGAACCGAAAATAAAAGAGATGATCCCTTCTTATGGGATGTCACTAGCGGAAAACCCAGAGCTTTACCAAGAAATCCATAATACCACAACAGAGACGCTGGGTCTGGGCGAAAAAGAACCGCTGCATCATTAATTTTTACATGGCTAGTAAATTCGATCATCCAAATATTTTTAATAAAATACACAGTAATCTTACGATACGTATTCAAGTCGTATAAGCGACAACGCCAAGCGGTGGGAAGCTCCCCACCGCTAAAATGATTATTTTACGAGTGCAAAACTTTGTAATGCTTCTGTGTTTATCGGTGTCTGCTATAGTGACTGCCGTAATTATGGAACGGGTTATAAAGGGAAAAACAAATAATTCTTTACCGACCGTTCCCAATATGTTAGGATAAAGCCAGACAGAGAAGAAAAACATATGCGATGACCAATGTAGAACGATCGTTTCCAAAAGGTCGATCCATTTAATCCAGACATATTCTAAATGGTCAGGGGGTAGATAGAATGGCCAGGAGCAAAGAATTTGAAGAAAACGTTGTTCTGGAAAAGGCCATGAAGCTGTTCTGGGAGCAGGGGTATGAGAAAACCTCGATGAATGATCTTGTCGAACATATGGGGATTCATCGAAGAAGTATCTATGATACCTTTACCGACAAGCATACCTTGTTCCTCAAAGTGATGGACCGATTCGGAGAGCGTATTAACGGTAGGTGGGCAGCAGGCATCAAGCAATCTCGGACGGCTAAGCAGGCACTTCAGTTCATTTTTGACTCCATCATTAACGGTGAAGAGGACGTACCGCCCGGCTGCATGTTCGTGAATTCGGCTGTTGAATTAGCGATTCGGGATGAGGACATTGACGAGATAGCGACGAAGGCCTTTGCAAAATCGGAGAAAATGCTTGCAGAAATCGTAACGTGGGGACAGCAAAACGGCGAGTTTACACAACAGTACGAAGTGAAGGAGTTGGCTGAGTATCTGCAAAATGCCTTAGCGGGACTAAGGGTTATGGTGCGGACTTCCGTTCCGAAAGAAAAGCTGCAACGGATAGCTGAGTTAAATCTACGCATTTTAGAGACATAGACGATAACCGAAAACAAATTTTTTTCATTTTTCTAGAACGATCATTCCCATAAACTTTGAAATAGAAAAGGAGAGTTAGTATGAAAATATTAATCATCGTTGCACATCCAAATTTGCAAAGTTCCCGAATGAATCGAGCCTGGACGGAGGTCATGAGACAGCAGCCTGAAACGACCGTACATGTGTTGTATGAAGCCTATCCTGACCAGCAGATTAATGTCAGCCGTGAACAAGCTTTGTTGGACAGCCATGATCGAATCATTTTCCAGTACCCGCTCTATTGGTATAGTACGCCGCCATTATTGAAGCAGTGGTTTGATGAAGTGCTGGCATTCGGCTGGGCGTTTGGTCCTGACGGGGAGCATTTGAAAGGGAAGGAAATCGGCATCGCCATCTCGACGGCAGGAACTGCGGCCTCGTATCAGCCCGGCGGCTACAACCTGTTCACGATTCGGGACATCGCGAAGCCGATGGAGGCGCTGGCCAACTATGTGAGTGCTCATTACCTGCCGCCTTTTGCTATCCATAATGCGAACCATGTGACGGGTGAGCAGATTACCGCGAGCCAGGCTGCATATGTCCAGCATCTGGCGACCGTGCGTCATGTCCAAACGTCTGATTTGATCACAATCAATAAATAAAAAACGAGGAGGAAATGAAACATGACAAGCAAAATCGCGTTAATTACCGGAGCAAGCAAAGGGATCGGACTGGAGGTTGCTAGACAACTGGGGCAGCAAGGTATAACGGTATTAGTCGCTGCACGTACGAAAACAGCAGCAGATGAAGCAGCCGCCGGGTTGTTGCAAGAAGGCATTCAGGCAGTCGGCGTGAAGCTCGAGGTGACGAATTCTGCACATATCGCAGAATTGGCCCAATTTATCGAAGATACTTACGGACGGCTGGACATATTGGTCAACAATGCGGGCATTTTGGCAGAAAAAGCGGGTTATGACGGGGATGCTTTCAGAGATACTTTTGAGGTGAACACGTTCGCACCCTATTTGATTACAGAAGCACTGTTGCCGTTACTGCTAAAGAGCAAAGCAGGCAGAATCGTCAACCAAAGTAGCGCTATAGGCTCGATTCAGTTCCAGTTGACCAATGAACGGGTGCAGCGTCTTGCTACCCCGGCTTATGCGGCATCTAAAGCAGCTTTGAATATGCTGACGGCCTACTGGGCGCAAAAAAATAGCGGGACACATCTGAAGGTCAATTCCGTACACCCCGGCTTAGTCAAAACACAAATGGGTGGGGAAAAGGCGGAGCTGTCGGTGGAGGATGGAGCAAAAACGGCGATCCGACTGGCAACCCTGCCGGAAGAGGGTCCAACAGGCGGATTCTATTACATGGATGATCAGCTTCCGTGGTAAAGCTTTATGTATTGAAAGAAAAAGATTTATATGACATCGTAACAGCAATTATCAATTCGTGTATGGTGAGTGCAGACTGATTGGTCATACCGAAAGATTTGCTCTAGAATTATAATTAATGGGCGGTTTCAGGAATTACGAGAACAAAACGATATCCTTTAAGGAGGCTATTTTGGAAACTTTCATTTACATGGTGAGACATGGCGAGTCACCAAAGACGGAAGGAAATGAAAGAACAAGAGGTTTAACGGATAAAGGTAAATCAGATGCTTATCGAATAACTGAATTATTGAAGGGAGAGGGGATCGAGGTTTTCGTTTCAAGTCCATATCAACGAGCAATTCTGACCATTCAAGAGCTGGCTCGGCGTTCAGGACAAGAAGTTTTGGTATTCGAAGATCTTAAAGAAAGGATCTTTTTGAATGAAGACCACCGAATGCCCGATGCGGAATTATTTCCTTTGTTAGATAAGTCATTTTCTGATCCAAACTTTGCTTTACAGGGAGGAGAGTCTAATACGGTTTGTCAGAACCGAAGTATAGCAGTTCTAAAAGAATTGTTAAAAACCTATCGAGGACAGAAAGTTGCATTAGGCACTCATGGGGCGATAATGACGTTGATGATGGGGTATTATGACAAGCAGTACGACTTGAATTTTCTACTACACACATCCAAACCAGATGTATACAGAATGAAGTTCAACGGTCAGGAGTTAATAGAAGTTAAAAGATTGTGGTATACGCCGTAATGTTACGGGAGAAATAGGTACGAAAACGTTGCTCAAAGAGAGACCGTCCTTAGTACAGGATAGTCTCTCTTCAAAACCTTTCTGTAACATCTATTACGATGAAGCATTAAGCAAATCCTCAGCTATTTTAACCAAATCATCTTTGGTCAGCGGGCTGTCCTGGTTATCGGATATGTTGTAGTGTAAATGTCTTTTTTCATCGATCCATCCCAGTCGATTTTTTCCTGCTTCCAAGGGCCTGCTTGCTTCACTTGCCCTGATGTAATAGGCCTTGGTTCCTTTGATTGTCAATTGCTCAGCCGAATCCTGTTCATTTTGCATGATGGTTGTCTTTGTGACTTCAGGAGTGTATTTGGTGACGGTAATGTTTACATAGTCGTTTCCTCTCGCATAGCGGGCAAAGGAGGAGTCTGACTTGTCCCAGTTCAGCTTTTGAATAAACAGATTTTCACCCTTCGGTGCAGCTTTGGCCTGTTGCATCAGTTTATCGGTTAAAGCTCGATATTCCTTTTTATCCATCATCCCAGGATATGCAGCGATTGGATAGACGTATCCGAATTCAAACTGATAGCCATCCGGTAGATGAGTGGGATTGCTGAATAATGGAGCCTCAGTTCGCTTGATTTCATCTTGTAAGCTGTTAAAATTTGAAAGTTCTGCCGGTTTGTACGCAAACAGGGCCAGATTAGATAGGTTGTTTTGGTTCATAGAATCGTCTTTGACGTAATAAGCGGCATACTCTCCTGGTTGCAAACGGTTCTTCACCTCTTCGTTCCACCGTGTGTAGGTGGAGGAATACGTTTTGGAGGCGTCCGTTTCGGCAGGTGTTTTGGCGGTATTTAATACAACGTCGCCCTTACTGTTGCGGAATTCAAGATATTGTGAAGCTGCGTATCCGGTCACAGAGGCACCTACAACAAAAAGCAAAATCATGATAGGGACGGTGATACGAGGCTGGAAATGGATTTTTCCTATATTCCCCTTTTTGGGCGGCGCCTTTTGGTAGACCTGTTCCATCACTTTGTCAGAAACGTCAAAAGCCTGGATTTTTAAGGCATTCTCTGGCTCGGTTAGCTTGTCCATGTTTTTGAATCCCCTGTCTTGCAGATCGGTGTATTTCAGGCTTTGTTTTTGAGTTCTGTCTTGTAACTCACGCATTTGTGGTCCTCCTTTAGGGGCTCCATTATTTTTTTGAGCTTTGTTTTTGTTCTGCCGTATTTTTTCTTGATAGCTTCCTCGCTTTTGTTCATGATTTCCCCGATTTCTCCAAACGTTCTCTCTTCAAAAATGCGCAGCACCAGCAGGTTACGCTCCTCCGCGCTCAGTTGGTCCAACGCCCGGCTCAGCGGTTCACTGAAAAGCTGACGTTCCATAACCTGCGCTGCACTGTCTGAAGTCATGTTAGTTGAGGTGAACAGGCTAAGTTTAAATTTGCGCTGTAGATTCTTCCTGCGAATCAGGTTCAGGCAGTGATGATAGGCCATTTTATACAGCCAGGAGGAGAAGCCCACTGTCGGCTTGTACCTGCTAATTTTCTCAAAAGCACTGACGAAAATATCCTGCACAGCCTCTTCCGCCTCCTGCTCACTTCCTAATAGCCTCCAGCAGTACACAAAAATCTGACGCTGATACTCCTTTACAATGTAGGCGTAATCCTGGATCTCGCCAGCTTGAACTTGTTTGATTCTGTATTCGATTTCCTCATTCAAAGATGTAGGCACCCCCTCTGATCAAAAAGAAAATTATATCTGTATAACAAACGGAGATGACCGAAAGGGACACTTTGTCTAAATTTTTTTTAAGTGTTCTATCAACTCTCTAAGAGAATACGATAAAGCAGAACGATTATCACCCACGTGGTTAGTTTTATAGAGTTAAAGGTATATTGTGGGAGTGAGGGGATGGTAAAATGAAATTAAGATATTCCAAATAGTTTTTATAGGAACGGATTACTTGCATCTAAAGAAAATCGCTGATTTTATGAAAAGACAAGACATTAAACTGGATATCAAAGACACCTGTATACTCTATAGAGAATGTACTACTGACTTGAATATAAATTTAAAAGGCAATCATTCCAGAATAACAAGTTTAAATGACTTATTTGCTGGAGTTGAAATTCATATTGATCATTTAGAGGCTGGAATGGGATATCAATATGAAAATAAACAAGTGAAAGAAGATATTATTCATTATTGCTGTCATAAAGACGATGAGGAAGGTAAGGAGCTTGGATACCAATTATTTGTAAAATTGTTGAATTACTTCTCCAGGAGATTATTAGCTGAAGGATTTGTACTAGGGTATCCTGCTGTAGATTCAAAAATTAAAATAATGAAGGCCTCTTGTTCAATGTGTTTTTATCGAGATTATTATTACATTAGTGGAGCACATGTATCGCTTAAAACCGCTATGCTGGAGGCAGATTGGCAAATATGCGAACCATTGATGCAGGTCCATATGACCTGTAACAAGCTATATTTTAAAGGAAATTCCTTTTTTAGTGGGGTAGAAAATCTATGTATACTCGACGAGGACGAAGATAATTGTAAATTATCATTTAAATCTAGACTTTCCACAATCATTGATATTCTAAAAGAGATGTATAACCATGAAAAAGATGTTTCGGACTTCCATATGGAATTGGACAGCTATGTGCCAGTTGAAGATGTTACTCAGTTAAAAGAGAAATTCAAAGTGATTTATAATATCGATAAATGGAAAGATGAATTAGAGGAGCAAGAGATGAACTCGGCCATCCCGCCTGTATAGCTTACGAAACCCATCGGCCGTACTGAACGGGATTGCCTCACTCTTTTTTATACAGCGTACCTTCTACTTATGCCCTTTGCGTACCTTTAAAAGCTTGCCCTTTACGGTAGTATTTTTCATAATCTCAAGCACCAGTGGGCCCTTGCCATTCAGAATCTCAACATCTGTCACATTATCCAGAATCGTAATGATCCCGATATCATCTGCCGTTACCCCATCCAGCTTAGCGATGGTGCCCACAAAGTCGACAGCTCTAAGTTTTTTCTTCTTACCGCCATTAAAATTGAGCTTCATAATTTGTTGGTTTAATTGCTCGCGTTTGTCGTTTTTGAGTACAGTTTTTACATGTAGGTTTCGCTCGAAATCTTCTCTGCGGAGATCTACAGCCTCTTCTGAGGGGGCTTTTACTTGCGGAATTGCAAATCCAATATATGCTTCGATATCAGCTAATCTTTTGCTATCTTTAGGAGTGATTAGAGTAATGGCTTTCCCCGTTTTGCCAGCACGTCCTGTACGTCCTGTACGATGAACATAGCTTTCTTTTTCAAGGGGAATATCGTAGTTGATGACATGGGTGATATTCGTGATATCAATCCCTCTGGCGGCTACATCAGTTGCGATCAAGTAACGGAATTGTCCCCTTCTGAATGCGTTCATTACCTCAAATCGCTCATCTTGCTCCATGCCGCCATGGATGCGATCACATGGATATTCGAGATCAGCCAATGCTCTGAATAGTGTATCTACATGCTCCTGCGTACGACAGAAAATGATGCAGCTGTCAGGGTTCTCAACAATGAGCAGATCCTGTAGCAGAGCCAGCTTGTCCGCCTCCCGCACCTGAATAAGAGAGTGATCAATCGTGGCTGTGGTTACACCTGTCGCCTTAATCTCAATTTCCACAGGATCGTTCATATATTTACGTGACAGTTTGGCTACATCTTCGGGAAAAGTAGCGGAAAACAACATCGTAACCCGGTCATTAGGCAGTGCCTGAATAATCGACTGAACCTGCTCGATAAAGCCCATATTCAGCATCTCGTCAGCTTCATCAATCACGAGATAGGTAATTCGATTTAAAGATAGTGTGCCTCGTTCAATATGATCCAGTACACGTCCGGGCGTACCTACAGCCACATGTGTCCTTTGTTTTAGCTCGGCCTTTTGTATATGAAAAGGATGCTTCCCATAAAGAGCCGTTGCTTTTATCCGCTTAAAGCGTCCAATATTCGTGATGTCTTCAGTAACCTGTAATGCGAGTTCACGGGTTGGTGTCAGAATTAAAGCTTGGGGTTTATTCTCATTCCAATCTACTAGCTCACAAAGTGGAATACCATATGCTGCTGTTTTGCCGCTGCCTGTTTGCGATTTGGCCACAAGATCCTTCTTCTCAAGGGCAACGGGAATAACCTCCGTTTGAATTTCTGTTGGCGTCTCATAGCCCAGGCTATTCAGAGCCCTCACAATTTCTTCACTTAATGGGTAATCTGCAAAATGCTTTTGACTCATTCTCAACCTCTTCTGCGCTGTATTTAAGTACCATTACATATATCATGTCATCGTGTATCGAACTTATACTCAACCAGTATACTCTATTCCAGCTACACTCTAATACATATCAGCGATTAAGTTGCTGTTTTCCAGTAAGGCAACTATACTTTTTCTGAGACGAAAAAACACAGTCTGGTTGGTAGTCCAGGCGCATGGACGACTCTGCAAGAGTGCCGTGTCAGTGACCTTCCCCCCTCGGGATGTCCATCGTTTCGATTTAAAATGAGGGGGATTCAAATGAAGCTTACGATTTATCATGATGGACAGTATTGGGTTGGAGTCGTGGAGGAGCAGGACCAAGGGAAATTGAAGGCAGCCAGGTACATTTTTGGTACAGAGCCTAAAGACGAAGAAATTCTCCATTTTATCCGAGAGGAAATGTGTGAACTTGTTAGTCGGCTGTCACAAGAGGTGGCTGTAAAGGGGTCTGAAACGAAGAAGGTCAATCCAAAGCGGCTAGCAAGGCAGGCAGCGTATGAATTAAGGCGGAAGGGAGTCTCTTCCAATGCACAAGAGGCCTTAAAGTTAGAGTATGAGAAGCGCAAGTTGGAGAAACGTACCTACTCTAAACAGCAAAGGGAATCTATGAAGGCACGGATAAGGGAATTAAAGGAGAAAAAAGCGAAGGAAAAACATCGCGGACATTAATAAAACCTCCATACTTATCCGCAATTGTAACGCATGTTTTATCTCGGCATATGTGAAAACTTGTGTTACGCACAAAGGGCACCCGACTGGGTGCCCTTTAAACTGTCGTATAGAGATTGCTATCCGCTAAAATGAATCCATTCCAAATTACTTAAGCAGTGTCAGTGTTACTTCTATTGTATTATCAATAAATGATCGCTCTGGACGAGACTTTATCATGACGGTCAGACCAATTAACGATACAACTAATGCCTGTGATACAGCCTTCGCATCTAGTCCGATCTCAAGCTCACCTGATTGTATCCCTCGTTCAATGGTTTCTTGAAAAATGACCGCCAGGTACATTTGATGCTCCCTTGTAAGAATTTCAAACTTCTCATCATGGGGCGCAAGTTCAACCATTGTATTAATGCAAAAGCATCCTTTTCTAGGATTTTCCGCATACTCCTCTTCAACCACACCCTCAAAAAAAGTACGAAATGCTTCTTTTACAGATGGAATGCTTTGAAGTTTGGTTCGGATTAAAGAAGCACGGGACATCGTGTATTTGCGTAGCGCGGCTTCGAACAATTCTTTTTTGCCCCCAAAAGTGGAATATATACTGGGGCGTTGAATTTCCATTCTGGAAGTTAAATCACTTAATGAGGTGGCTTCATATCCCTTTTCCCAAAATATTTGCATAGCTGCATCTAAAACTTTCTCTTCGTCAAATTCGCGGATTCGTCCCATAACAATACCTCTCGTTAACTCATGATTTTATTCTTAATGGCTCCATGTATCTGATTATAATGTTCAGTGACATTCATTTTATTACCAATTGGTACGTTATTATCTTATAATTAGTCCTTAAAATTGTCAAATGAAGGTTGGTCTTTCCCGAAAAGAGGAGGTGCATATGAAAGAATAATCAAAGTGGATTTACTATGATTGTTGACAGTATTCTTTTTTGTGAGTTATATTTACTGGGGAAAATAACATACCGTTTGGTATGATATTTTATTGTTATTCAATTGGCACACAAAGAAAGCTATTAGAACGGGAGAGATAGACCATGGAGATAGGTATTACCTCGTTTGTAGAGACAAAGCCTGATGTTCAGACAGGCGAAGTGATAAGTCACGCACAGCGGTTGCGTGAAGTTGTCGAGGAAATTATCCTTGCTGATCAAGTGGGACTTGATGTGTTTGGTGTAGGTGAGCATCATCGAAAGGATTATTCGGCATCGTCACCAGCAATGGTGCTGTCCGCGGCTGCAGCGCAGACACAACGGATTCGGCTAACCAGTGCAGTGACGGTGCTTTCTTCAGCTGATCCGGTGCGCGTTTTTCAAGACTTTGCTACGCTGGATGGTATTTCAAATGGACGTGCCGAGATTATGGCGGGTCGGGGTTCTTTTATTGAGTCTTTTCCTCTGTTCGGCTATGACTTGGATGACTATGATGAGCTGTTTGAACAACATTTGGAACTTCTCCTTAAAATACGGGAGTCCGAAAAGGTAATCTGGAAGGGCGGTCATCGGCCAGCCATTAACAATTTGGGCGTGTATCCACGGCCAGTTCAGAACCCTTTACCAATATGGGTAGGCAGCGGGGGAAGGCAGGATTCTGCTATTCGTGCAGGTCTGTTAGGACTGCCCTTGATGCTGGCGATCATTGGAGGAAACCCGATAAATTTTGCACCGCTTGTCCAGCTTTATAAGAAAGCAGCAGCGCACGCTGGTCATGATGAATCGCAGCTTAGGGTTGGGTCGCACTCGATAGGATTTGTCGGAGAGAATAATGAGCGAGCGGCAGATACATATTTCCCCTCTACGATGGCAGGTATGAATAGATTGGGTAGGGAGCGAGGCTGGGCGCATTATGATCGTTCCAGCTATGATGCCGCGCGCAGCTTTGAAGGTGCGCTGTATGTTGGCGATCCCGAGACGGTTGCTCAGAAGATCATTCATCTTCGCAAGCATGTTGGTGTTACACGCTTTATGCTGTATGTTCCATTAAGCACGATGCCGCATGCCGAGGTGATGAGAGCCATTGAGCTACTTGGAACAGAGGTAGCACCCCGAGTGCGGAAGGAAATAGCCAAGTGGGAAGCGGAGACGGAAAAAAGACTATAAAATAACCTAACATAGGAGTGATTCGCATGGATTTTGAAAATCGTTTATTACCAGAATTAAGGTCAGTAATTGCACAATTCCCCGGTTTTCAACTGGAGGAGAATTTAGAACTGAGCAGAAGTTATTTGTCGAGTCCGCCTATTGAGCAGTCGGAACACGTACGCACGACAAGCCGGATGATTCCGAGCGTTGCAGGCGAGATATTAGTCAAAATCTACGAACCTGCCCAGCGAACTGACGTTAAGCTTCCGGCCATGCTGTGGATTCACGGGGGAGGCTATGTAATGGGGCATCCTGATATGGACGATGCTTTGTGCGAACGCTTCGTGCAGGCGGCTAATTGCGTCGTCGTATCGGTCGATTATCGACTTGCTCCCGAGCACCCCTACCCAGCTGCCATCGATGACTGTTATGCCGCTTTGACGTGGATGACCGATGAAGCTGAGCTGCTGGGCATCGACTTGGACCGGGTCGCAATTGCTGGTGCAAGCGGGGGTGGCGGTCTAACCGCAGCACTTGCTTTAATGGCTCGTGACAAAGGCGGACCAGCCCTTATCTTCCAAATGCCGCTATATCCGATGATCGACGACCGCAATGTTACGGCATCAAGTCATGAAATTACGGCCGATAATGCACCATGGAGCCGGAAGAACAACTTGACGGCCTGGAACATGTACTTGGGTAATCGTACCGAAGATAGCGAGGTTTCCCCATATGCGGTGCCGTCGAGAGCAGAAAGCTTGGCTGGTCTGCCGCCGACCTACACGTGCGTAGGGCAGCTCGATCTATTCCGAGATGAGACGATCGAATATGTGGCACGCCTTGCCCAAGCGGGCGTTGACGTCGAATTTCATCTGTATCCCGGCACATTCCACAATTTTGAAGGGATGGTTCCTCAAGCAGAAGTAAGTCAACGCGCCAGCCAAAGTTATGTAGACGCGATTGCAAGAGCGCTTAATCCTTAAATAATTAAGGAGCGGTCTTCAGGTGATATGCTCCCAAGAAGATAGACAGGTTGAATAATAAAACCTACTACTGTGAAGGGGGTATATCACTTTTCGCAGCAGCCTTTTCTTTTCGTTTCAGAGTTGTTTGGGATTCGTGTTGTGGCTGTTCTGCAATGATGTAAGATTTTTCGGGTAAAATCTATACTTTCACATGTAGCAGAAAACAACTATTCATTCTTATAATTGGAAATGTAAGCGCTTAAATTATTGAGTAAGAGTATTATCAAATTATACGTGTGAGGAGGAGATTTTATGTTAAGAACTAAAGTGGGCAAGCTGGTGAGCAGTTTGGCGTTGGCGGGTGTGTTGTTATCATCTGTTCTGGTCAACCAGGCTGATGCTGGCCTGGCAAATGGAAGCAAATTTCTGGGGAATATCATTGCGGGCAGTGTCCCTCCTAGTTACGGGACATACTGGAATCAAGTGACGCCGGAGAACTCGACTAAGTGGGAATCGGTTGAAGGCAGTCGTAACAACATGAACTGGTCGCAGGCGGATACCGCCTACAATTATGCCCGTAGCAATGGTTTCCCGTTCAAGTTCCATACGTTGGTATGGGGTGCCCAGGAGCCAGGATGGGTTAAAGGACTGTCGGCTGCTGATCAGAAAGCGGAAGTGACTCAGTGGATTAAAGCAGCAGGTCAGCGCTATCCGAATGCGGCGTTTGTAGATGTGGTGAATGAGCCGTTGCATCAGAAGCCGTCCTACCGCAATGCCATTGGTGGTGACGGGTCGACCGGATGGGATTGGGTCATATGGTCGTTTCAACAGGCTAGACAAGCTTTCCCGAATGCCAAACTGCATATAAATGATTATGGTATTATCAACGACCCTTCTTTAGCCGACCAATATGTCAATATTATTAATCAGCTCAAGAGTAGAGGCCTGATTGACGGTATTGGCATTCAATGCCACCATTTCAGTATGGACAACGTCTCAGTCAACACGATGAATACTGTACTAAATAAGCTGTCGGCGACCGGGTTACCGATCTATGTGTCGGAACTGGATATAACTGGGGATGATAATACTCAACTTGCCAGATACAAAGAGAAGTTTCCAGTCCTTTGGCAAAACCCCTCAGTGAAGGGAGTTACGCTTTGGGGGTATATCCAAGGACAAACTTGGAAAGATGGTACACATCTGCTGAACTCTAACGGCACGGAACGTCCTGCGCTCCAATGGCTGAGACAGTATCTGAAGAGATAAGCTATAGGTGGCACTTAAAACCCAACAGATGCGGACTTTTGCTAAATATCCGGGCTGGGTAGTTGTTTATTTGAAGAAGTCTTGGCTGAAATGTTACACGCCCAAGGCTTCTTTTTATTTAGCTTAAACGTATCTTTTGATTGAAACAAAACCGTCTGGACGGTATAGTAAAATGGGTGGTGATCAGAATGAATACAACTAAAAAAACATTAAAAAGAGAATTAATCCTTAAAGCGGCTTCTATAATTGTACAAGAAGAAGGAGTAGAAAAATTAACGTTAGAAGCGGTGGCTAAGAAAGCGGGAGTAAGTAAGGGAGGATTGCTTTACCATTTTCCGAATAAAGATGAATTGATTCTGGGGATGGTTGAACAGCTATCGACCAGCTTTATCACCGAATTTAATGAAAGGGCAGAAAACGATACACATTCCCAAGGTAGATGGACTCGTGCTTATATGAATACGTCATTTTCCGGGGATCAGGACGCAAGTGACCTATTTACCGCTCTCTCGGCAGCACAATTTACGAACCCTCAAATGCTCAAGCTGCTTCAGGATGAGTATGCAAATATCCAAAATAAAATCGAAAACGACGAATTGGACCCGGTCCGTTCTACGATTGTCCGATTAGCTATAGACGGTTTGTGGTTTGCCGAAATGTTTGGACTTGCTCTTCCCAATGAAGAATTGAAGCAAAAAATTATAGAAGAATTAAAGACATATATAAAGGAGAATGAATGATGGCTTATTTTTTCTTGGCAATCTCTATTGCTAGTGAGCTTATTGGTACTTCAATGCTTAAAGCTTCAGAAGGTTTTACGAGACTGTATCCCACTCTATTCACGATTGTCGCGTTTGTAATCTCTTTCTTCTTTATTTCACTAACCCTCAAGACACTTCCTCTTAATATGACCTATGCCATCTGGTCAGGGGTGGGGGCTGTTGCTACAACGGTGATTTCAGTATTGATTTGGAAGGAGAAAATCAATACAGGGAGTATCGTAGGGATTGCTTTAATTGTTATTGGCGTGGTGGTATTGAACCTATTTGGTGCAGGACATGGTGAGGCCAAAGGAACAACAGAAGTAACCAGTTCAATTGTCCAAAAATGAAAAAGTATAATATCACTCCAGTTTGTAAAGAGGCAGTAGATCCTCACTTATCGACTTAGAGGATTCTAAGAAAGATAAGTGGGGGATCTACCGCCCGGAAATCATGGTTTATACGAATAAACTTAGTACTAAGATGAATCCTAATCCGGCTACAGAAATAATGGTCTCAAGCAATGTCCATGTGGCAAAGGTTTCTTTCATGCTTAAACCAAAATACTCTTTAAACATCCAGAACCCGGCATCGTTAACATGTGAAGCTATTAAGCTACCCGCTCCTGTGGCAAGCACGACTAAAGCAAGATTAACGTCGGATTGTCCTAACATCGGAATTACTAAACCAGCGGTTGTTAAAGCTGCAACAGTCGCAGAACCCAGGGAAATACGTAAGATTGCAGCGATGATCCAGGCCAGCAGGATGGGTGATAATGTAGTTCCATTGAATAAATCGGCTACATAGTCACCTACGCCGCCATTAATGAGTACTTGTTTGAAGGCTCCGCCTCCCCCAATGATCAAGAGCATCATCCCAATATGAGTAATAGCAGTTGTACAAGATGCCATTACATCTTTGATTGGAATTTTTCTTGCGATTCCCATGGTGTAGACGGCAACCAGCAAGGAAATCAACATGGATGTTGATGCATCACCAATAAAACGGATCGCTGCCAGTAAACTATTATCCTCAAATCCCATTGTTTTTTGAAGCAAAGTAATAATCGTAGCAATCGACATTAAAATGACAGGAAGCATTGCAGTAAATACACTGATTCCGAATCCAGGAGTTTCCTCAGACTTAAATACTTTCTGTTCACCTAAAGAGGCAATGTTACCGGTTTTCGTAAATGAAGCAGGTACGAGTTTTTTGGCAAGCTTCGTAAATACAGGACCAGCCAAAATAACGGTTGGGATAGCAATAATGAAGCCATAAAGTAAAACCTCACCAAGGTTCGCGCCATATTCACCAGCAATCACGGTTGGTCCTGGATGTGGTGGTAAGAAACCGTGTGTGACGGACAAAGCAGCGACCATCGGAATACCGAGATATAAGATAGAAACCTTTAATTCTTTTGAAATGGCAAATACGATTGGAATTAACAATACTAATCCTACTTCAAAAAATAACGCAATTCCGATAATGAATGAAGCGGCTACGACCGCCCATTGAATATTTTTTTCACCAAATTTGTCAACGAGGGTCATGGCAATTCTTTGGGCCCCCCCAGAATCAGCGATCAACTTCCCTAACATCGCCCCAAGTCCAAAGATTAACGCTAAGTGGCCTAGTGTTCCGCCTAATCCGGCTTCAATGGTTTTGACAATTTCCTCTAAGGGCATTCCAAGGGCTAGGGCCACGCCGAACGATACAATGATTAGGGAAATAAAGGTGTTTAATTTGAAGCCCATGATTAAAACGAGTAATGCTAAAATTCCAATCGCTACAACGACTAATGGCATTGTAATTACCCCCTGTATTTATCCTTTTAGTGTTTAATTAAGCTTCTTTGATAATTGGCAATCCGTGTATAATCGTCTTCCAATACTCTGGATAGGTTAATGAAAATCGGCAGCAACTTTCTATATTCCTTGGTTGCTTCTTCTTTGGGTGCATGTTTGTTGGTACTGCCAATCATTTCAGAGACGACTTCAAATGATTGGATTTTTCCGGTGGCGTACAAGCCTAAAATACAAGCTCCTAGACAAGAACTTTCGTAGCTTTCTGGAACGACGACTTCAGATGCGAATATATCAGACATCATTTGCCGCCAAACATCCGATCTTGCGAAGCCTCCTGTAGCTTGGATTCGGGTCACTGGCCCGTCCATGCATTCGGTTAAGGCCAAAAATACGGTGTATAAATTGTAAATGACTCCTTCTAAGGCTGCGCGAATCATATGTTCCTTTTTATGTGACATCGTTAAACCGAAGAATGAGCCACGTACGTCTGGATTCCATAAGGGTGCACGTTCACCAGCGAGGTAGGGGTGGAATAACAATCCATCAGATCCTGGCCTTACGCGTTCAGCAATTTTAGTCAACACATCATATGGATCAATTCCTAGTCGTTTGGCTGTTTCTACTTCTGATGAGGCAAGCTCGTCACGAATCCAGCGAAGGACCATCCCGCCGTTATTTACCGGTCCGCCAATGACCCAGTGCTTTTCCGTTAACGCATAACAAAATATTCTTCCCTTTTCGTCTGTTTGTGGCTTGTCTATGATGGTTCGAATGGCACCGCTTGTCCCAATGGTGACGGCAACTTCGCCTTTTCGTATCGCATTGACACCTAGATTAGAGAGAACCCCATCGCTGGCTCCAATGACAAATGGTGTTTGTGGATCGATACCCATCTCTTTTGCTAAAACTGAATTACAGTCGGTAAATATTTTGGTTGTGGGTACGAGCTCAGATAGTTGGGAACGGGTTATCCCCGCAATTTTTAAGGCCTCTTCATCCCAATCCAGCTTTTCGAGATTCATCATGCCCATGGCTGAAGCCAGGGAATAATCAACAACATATAGATCAAAGAGCTTTTTGAAAATATATTCTTTAATCCCGATATATTTTTTAACCTTGATAGCGATTTCAGGAAGATCATTCACAATCCAAGCTATTTTAGTTAAGGGTGACATGGGGTGAATGGGTGTTCCTGTTCGTCTATAGACTTCTTGGCCGTTCAAATCATCTTTTATTTGATGTGCCCACGCTTCGCTGCGATTATCTGCCCAAGTGATACAAGGTGTAAGTGGGCGGTCGTGTTCATCCATTGCAATGACACTATGCATAGCACTGCTAAATGAAACAAACGATAGCTTTTTTTGTGAGTGATGTTTCATGATATTCGAAGTCGCTTGTAGGACTGCCTGAAAAATCTCCTCGGGGTTTTGTTCAGCTGTAGCTATATCCGGTGTATAAAGCGGGTACCCGATATTTTCTTGTTGGATAACTTCGCCTTTTTCACTAAATAAAACAGCTTTTGTACTGGTGGTTCCGATATCTATACCTAACATGTAGTTAGTCATTTGGTGGCACGACTCCTTTGGACAGCAGTTGTTGGGACATCCATAAGTCTTCTACTTTACCTTGAACATCATCAAAGTTTACATGTAAAGACTTAATCATAAGGTCTCTATCTTTTGCCTGGATTGCTTCAATATAAAGCTCATGATTTTTTACAATCCGCGAAAAGTCTTCATACTTTTCTTTGAAGCGCATACGCATGGACAAAAGAATGAGGCTTTCCATCACGGGCTTTAAATTATTCCAGATCATCAGGATGTATGAATGATTAACTGCACGAATAATCGTTTCATGGAACAAGACATCTTGATATGAAAACTCATCGGCATCACTGTATTTGACCGCTACTTTCATCATTTCGAGTATTTTACTAAGTTCCTTTGCTAAATCATGAGTGTCCATCTTTATAAGACGTTCAAATACGAAGGATTCTATAAGTAGACGAACATCATAAATTTCTTCTATTTCTTTCTCTGATAGCCCCATAACAACGGCACCCATTCTTTCTAAGCGGATGATATTTTCGGAAGCCAGTATTTTTAACGCTTCACGAATAGGTGAGCGACTTACAGCAAAATCAGCAGCCAATTTATTTTCAGATAATATGGTACCGCTTTCAATTGCACCAGAAATGATGCGCATTCTAAGCTCGGATGTTACACGATCACCAGCAGAGGCTTTTAGAAGCCATTTGGAGGGATATAAGAATTCACTGGACTGAACCATAAATTCACCTTCTCATCAATCAAGTATACTTGTATACAAGTATTATAATCTAAAATTTTAAATTTGCAAGCGTATTCATTAGATTATTTTTGTAAGCCAGTTCGGTTTTTTTGTGCAAATGCACAATCAATTTCGTCTGTTCTTCAATATAATTCACACTCTGCAATCGATATAATGAAAGCGTAATCAAAAATTGCCCGGGGGGTTAGACAGATGGAAGGGTTAACGATCAGTTGGATAGGAGCTCTGGCAGGGCTGGCTATTGCAATTATTTTGATATTGAGAAAGCTGAATCCGGTTTACGCCTTATTTTTGGGAGCTATTGTAGGCGCTTTATTGGGCGGAGCCAATCTGGAGCAAACGATCAGCGTGTTAATTAGTGGTACGCAAAGTGTGATGGGGACGGTCATTCGTGTGCTCGCGGCCGGTGTATTAGCAGGCGTGATGATGGAGTCTGGGGCAGCGGAGACAATTGCACAGGCTATTGTAAAGAAGTTTGGCGGCAGTAAAGCGATCCTTGCCCTAGCGTTAGCGACGATGATTATTACAGCAGTAGGCGTATTTATTCCCGTCGCAGTGCTAATCGTGGCACCTATTGCTTTGTCGGTTGGGAACAAAATGGGGATTTCCAAGCTGGCTCTCCTGCTGGCCTTGTCTGGAGGCGGAAAGGCGGGAAATATTATCTCTCCAAATCCCAATACGATTGCGGCAGCACGCGGGTTTAATCTGGATTTAAGCCACGTTATGTTGGCGGGTGTGGTGCCCGCGATATGCGGATTAATCATGACTGTTCTGGTGGCGTCTATGTTAAAAAACAAGGGCGTGAAGGTATCCGAACAGGATATTATGGATAGTGATGTCGATACGTCGAAGTACCCGGCATTGGGACGGGCAATTGTAGCTCCGGTGGTAGCCGTTATTTTGCTGATGATTAACCCGATTGGTTCCATCTCTGGCATTGAAGCACTGTCGAATTTCAAGGTCGACGCAATGTACATTCTGCCGATTGCCGGGATTGTGGGTATGCTGGCCATGGGACAAGGGCGCAATATTCTGAAGTATTCGGCTTCCGGTTTGAATAAAATGACGGCAACCGTGCTTATCTTGATCGGTGCAGGCGGGATTGCGGGTCTGATCTCTGCCTCCAATTTATCTGCTCAGGTAGTTGGCTTGATTGAAGCTTCGGGAGTTTCTGGCACATTTTTGGCACCGCTTGCAGGGATTCTGATGGCGGCTGCCACAGCGTCGACCTCGACGGGCGTTATTTTGGCGACTGGCTCGTTTGGGGAAGCCATTTTGAACATGGGGACTGCCCCGTTAGCCGCCGCTGTAATGGTGCATACAGGAGCTACCGTCATTGATTCCTTACCACAGGGCAACTATTTTCACGTTACGGCAGACAGCATGAAAATGAGCATTAAACAACGGATGGGATTGATCCCTTATGAGGCTATTGTGGGCGGAACTATGGCGATTGTAGCAACAATCATATATGGATTTATACTTTAATATTCACGATGGGGTGACAAAATGAGAGAGAAAACATTTGTACTGGCACCGGACTCTTTTAAAGAAAGCATGACGGCAAAGGAAGTGTGCATCGCAATGGAGAAAGGGCTGCGCAAGGTCTATCCGACAGCCCATTATGTCCACGTTCCGATGGCAGACGGCGGTGAAGGAACGGTACAATCACTGGTGGATGCGACAGGCGGACAGCTTCGTTACATGGAGGTGACCGGACCGCTTGGAGAACCTGTAAATGCGGCATACGGCTTGCTGGGAGACGGCACCACTGCGGCAATCGAGATGGCATCTGCCAGCGGAATCCATCTGGTTAATAAGGACAACAAAAACCCGTTAAAGACAACAACCTACGGCACGGGAGAGTTAATCCGTGAGTGTCTGAACCAGGGAATTCGGAAAATTATCATTGGCATTGGCGGAAGCGCAACGAATGATGGCGGTACAGGTATGGCAGAAGCGCTAGGGGCTAAATTTCTGGATGCAGCAGGCAATCCTCTTCCACGTGGCGGCGGCAGCCTGGGCGAGCTGGCTAGTATTGATATTTCATCCCTGGACGACCGCTTGCAGCAGGTGCAATTGATTGTAGCCTGTGATGTGACAAATCCGCTCTGCGGAGAGCATGGGGCATCCCGTGTATTCGGCCCGCAAAAAGGGGCAACGCCAGAAATGGTGCAGCAATTGGATGCCAATCTTGCCCATTATGCGGATATGGTGAAGCAGCAGCTGGGCAAGGATGTACGCGATCTTCCGGGCGCAGGTGCAGCAGGTGGCTTGGGTGCGGGCTTATTGATTTTTACTCAGGCGACGCTGCAAAAAGGCATTGAAATCGTGATTGAATACACTGGCTTAAAGCAGAAGCTAGCCACGGCCGATATCGTATTGACGGGGGAAGGCGGCATTGATTTTCAGACCAAATTCGGTAAAACTCCGTACGGAGTAGCTCAGGCAGCCAAACAATCCGGCAAAAAGGTCATTGCGGTCGCAGGTTATATCGGGGAAGGGATCGACACGCTGTACAAGGAAGGAATAGATGCAGTGTTTGGCATCGTGCCGGGAGCCTCGGAGCTGGGTAAGCTGCTGGCCGAAGGACCGCAAAATGTAGAGCGTACGTGCGAGAATATCGCAAGAGTACTTCAATTCAATGAGAAATGAACGGATTCTCGCGTGATCCGGCAGTTTATTGATACAGCGCCAATAAGCCGTGCGTAAGCTCAAAAAGCTGAAGGAGATTCCGGGGATCTTTGCCAGTTAAGGTATGGATGCGCTTCAGGCGGTATTGCAGTGTATTTCGGTGAATGTTTAATTCATCTGCGGTGAAGGAGACACTGCCGTTATGGTTAATAAAGCTTCGCAGCGTATCCAGCAAATCCACGGTATCTTCCAGCTTGCTAACCAGATGAATCGTGTTGGTCAGGTTGGTTTGGCTTAATTTGACCAGAAATTCGACTTCAACAAAAGAAACGATCTGCACAGGCGGACGCAGTGCTAGTAAAACATTCATAGCGGACTTGGCTTGCATATAAACATTGGCAATGCTGTGTTCTTGTCTGCTGATGGCAAGCAGCACATCGGGATGGCTGCGTACAAGTGGTTCCAACAGTTTGGCGGTTGGTTCCTGATTTTGTATCAGGATGAGATAACTGTCTTCCTCCATCCGAAAGGATGGGTGCTGCATCAATATATTGGATAACTCGGCCAAATGAGCAGGATCTGAAGGAAGATGCTTTACATATACAGCCGAAGTTTTGAGAAGCAAATCAATGTGATATTGAGCAGCTTCTTTTTTTATTTTTTGGGTGTAGGCTCCCTGATGATTTAACAGCATTTCCAGTACGGATTTTTTACGGTTGGCCTCGTGGGCCAAATGCTCCAAGGAAATGCGCTGTTCAATCAGAAGAGACACCGTAGTTTTAACAATATTGCAAAAAGGACGCACTTCGTCAGGATTGCCTGAAATACCAATGACACCGACTAGCTCATGATGAATGACAATTGGTTCATTGGTTCCCTTTTTCTCGTAATGTCCGTCCTGCCACACTTCAATCATTTTCTCGGTTTCGAGCGCCTGAACAGCCCCCTGGTGAATGGTTCCGATTCGTTCACTCTCGCCGCTGCCAATGATGATGCCTCGTTCATTCATAATATTGATGTTGTATGGAATATCCTTCATCATTTTGTCTACGATGTCTTGGGCTTGTCTTTCGGAGAGCGGAAACAAATCAGGACTCCTCCTTTATCTAGTGATGTAAGGTGTTTTACTATATCGCATTTTTGAAAGGGTTTTCAATTCGTTGTGCATCTGAACAATATAATAGAGCAGGGCGCTGAACGTGTCAGCCTATTTTATCATAGATATCAAGAGTAGTTGTATGCAAAAAAACAGGGCTCCAAGGAGCGCCTGTTTTTTGCGTCGTATTCTCTCATTGCTAGTCATGTTGCCTATGGTCGAACCTCACGAAAGCTATAGGTAATGTCATGAAGTTCTTTCTTTAAACGGCTATATTTTGATGCAGGTGTATAACCGATGATCTGATAGAAATTATTTTCAGTTTCAATAATAGCTACATGGGTGACATAACGGTCTACATCTTTCTGTCCTTTAATCGTGAACTGAGTGGCAGGATATCCTTGAATCGTGGTGTTGGATGAAGGTCCTACCGTAGAGAGATTAAACTCTTTGGTTATATTGTTTTGGATTTTCTTTGTGTAGTACTGGCGCGTTACATTACCCAATTTCTCCTTCGAATTGGATCGTACGATAACAGACTTTTGAATGTAGGGATTGAATATCGCAATATCTGCTTTTCCTTCCCAGTCCGGGTCTGTTGACCAGTCTAACGGGGCTGAGATTTGAAATCTTCCATCTCTACTTACATAGCTCTGTTCCTGCTTGCTTACCGGAGCTTCATTGGACTCGTAACTGTTTGCCAGTACAAAAATAGCATTTACAAACGAGGCTCCCAAAATCACCATTGCGGTAAAAAATATAAAGAGCGACCATCTCATTACCTTTTTGCTAATCGGCTCTAAATCCCGTACCTTTACCACATATGTACCTGCGGCTAAATCACCAATTCGTTGTCTTGATGCAGTTACTAACACGCTGATACCAGCAGGTAGTGAACCCATTAGCAATGGATTGGTATCTATTAACCTGAGCAGCGTGCGAATGAGTGATTTAAGAAAACCAGGAGGGTTTCCTTCTCCGTTAACCACCTTAATACGAAAAACGAATTTGCCAAGCGTATAGCCTGTGTAACCTTCCAAAAGCAAATAATAGCAGAAGAAAGCTATAATCAGAATGCAACGGGAAGCAATCGCTAAAGGCAACAACCATCTGTCTGTTACCTGAATGACCGAGATAAAAAAACAAATATAACCGATTATAAAAAATATGAAATCAAAAATCGTTGCTCCCCAACGTCTAAACAAAATAGACGAACCGTAGGTTTTTGATATTTCGGCCATTCTGTTTGTTTCTCCATAGTTTTGCCCATGCCGAATGTACCTCTCTCTTGCTGTTGCCTGTGAATTCTGTGATATGTGCTGGTCTTCCAAATCGTACACCTCATTTTAATATTCCATAATTTAAGACACACTCCTTATATAACGGTCTTTTTATCATCCATTTTTAGGAAAACATTCTATAAACAAAGAACTAATTATAAATATCCCTTTAGAGGTATTCTTTCAATTACTTTATAATTGGAAGAAGAAAGTAATGAAATCGAATATTGAACTAGGAGGCGTAGGTATGAATGGAAAGCTGGCGAAAGTGAACAAGGGGACAGGGGTGAGAATATGAAAGGTGAGTTTCCGGTTATAACAACCGAACGTCTTGTATTACGGAAAATGGTAGCGACGGACAGCAAGGACATGTTGGAATACTTTTCAGATGAACAGGTGATGAAGTTTTATGGAGTGAGCCCATTTGAGTCTGAAGAAGAGGCACTGGAAGAGATCCGTTGGTATGATCGGATTTTTGAGACAGATCAGGGAATTCGCTGGGCTCTTCAAACGAAGGACGGTAAAATCATCGGTTCTTGCGGATTTCATAACTGGGATCAACGTCATCACCGAGCAGAAATGGGTTATGAATTGTCCAGAGCCTGTTGGGGCCAAGGGTTAATGTCAGAGGTACTTGCAGCTGTAATCGACTATGGGTTTAATACCCTCCTCTTGAACCGCATTCAGGCACTAGTAGAGCCGGAGAATACGCAATCCTTGCGTTTGCTTGAAAAAGCAGGCTTTCGGCAGGAAGGAATCCTGTCCCAGTATGAATTTACGTTGGGGAAATATGATGATCTTTGCATGTGCGCACTCGTTAAATCAGAATATATCAATTATCTATGAAGGGGTATATACATTTCATACTGCTCAATAGGGTCCTTAGAGAAGCCTACCTTTTGGATAAAGCCTTCAAGGGAGTTATTGTCGGACAGGCAGATATATACCTTCTCGACCTTTTGGGTTTCTGCCGCTTTATGAAGTAGGGTACGTCCAAGGCCTTGGTTTCGATGTTTGGGATCGACCCAAAGAAAGTTGATTTTACCTTGAGCACCCATAGCAATCATGCCGAGTCGGGTTTGATCGACTGCATAGATGCCGAGAAAAACTTCTTGTGTGCTGTTGGCGTAATAAGGTGTGTCACTTTGCCAATGGATGTGACAGTCGGTGAGGGTTGTACGGAAATCTGCGACATCATCAAACATAAGTTTTTTAAGAGTGTACGAAGATGAAGGAGCGGGAGAGACCGATGGGAGCATAGCGTTATAATATTTCAGCGTATAGCGTGCCTGATAGCCGTGCCTTTTATAAAATTGAACAGCTCGATGATTATCTCTGATGACTTCGAGCCATAGCTGCTGGCAGCCCGCGGAGATGGCCGTTTGTTTATGCAATTCGAGCAACCTGTTGCTAATACCCTGGCCACGGTAAGCTGGACCGATGCATAGCGTACCGCAACGCATGGTCTTGTACCCGTCAAACTGCCGGATACCGCCGAGAATCAAGCCGATTGGCTGATCTTCATCCATGGCAAGGAAAGAGTGGCTCCGTGAATTACCCTCTGGACCGAAAAAACGTGCCGCGAAATCGTCCTGTTCCATGGTCAGGCGAATGGAATAGTCTGAGAATCCGAGCGAAAATGCCTGCGAAATGTGCTCCATGCTGACTTCATTGCATCTCAAATAGGTGATCACTGTTCTTCCTCCTGAAAATCCAGTATATTTGGATTGTCTTATTATACACTCCGTATGTTGCTGTAGGGTTACAATTAGTATATCGATAAGCTAATATAAAGCTAACGAAATATAAACCGATATGCCTGAACATTCTTTATTTTGGAAGATAGGAGATTGGAATGAACAAAAGGCAAGTAGAAATTTTCCGCAAGTTGTTAACTGAATCGAACCGACTGTGGTTAGTGCAGGATCTGGCCGATCAAACGGATTGCTCAGAAAAGACGATTCGAAACGATCTAAAAGTAATTGAAGAATATCTAGTCAAGCACTCCGATGCAAATCTGGTGAGAAGACCGGGACGAGGTATTTATTTGGAGATAAGTGAAGCGGAGCAGGCTGATTTATTTCACCGCCTGTATGCAGGCGAGAGTACAGCCCAGCATGAATCGGATGAGGAGAGGGTGCTGCATCTCGCTTATCGGCTCTTGATGGATGCCAAGCCTGTAACGATACAAGATCTGGCCTCCCAGTATTATGTGAACAAGACGGTGATCCGTAGAGATATGGAGAAGATTGATGACTGGCTGCACAGCTTTGATCTTGCCTTGGTTACCAAGCAGCGCGTAGGCTTGACCATTCAAGGCACAGAGAAAAACAAGCGGATCGCTTTGGCGCGGATGAATCAGCTGATTGATAGTCCTGAGTTAACAGGACAGATGATGCGCAAGCAGTTTGAGCCGCACGAGATTGCAACCATCAATTATGAATTAAAAGCATTTCAAAAGCATCATGACCTCAGCTTTACTGATGAAGCTTTTGAGGGTTTAATGCTCCATATTCTCTTAATGGTCAAACGAACCAAGCTGGGACAGCCCATCTCTCTCTCCGAGAAAGACATTGCCTTTTTGCAGGAGAAGGCCGAATTTACATGGGCTACTTCGTTTTTACGGCAGCTGCAAAAGCTGTTTTCCGTACCTTTTTCCAAGGAAGAAACGGCCTATCTAACCCTGCATTTGCTGGGCGGAAAGTTCCGTTACCAGCAAGAGGATAGAAAGGGCAAACAAAGCGATCTGGCAGACAGCCATCCGCTTTTGCCTAAGCTGATTGAGCAGTTAGTCCGGCGGATGTCGGAGCTGAATATGATTGACTTTTCCAAGGATAAGATGTTGCTGAAAGGGTTGAAGGTCCATTTATATACGACCCTGAACCGGCTTCAATATGGTTTGACGGTGTCCAATCCTATGCTGACTGAGATTAAGAAGATGTATCCTTACATGTTCGACCGGGTTATTATTACGCTGGAAGAGGTAGGGGATTTGGTCCGGTTATCGTTCCCTGAGGAGGAAGCGGCGTATTTAACGCTACATTTTCAGGCTTCTGTGGAGCGACTTCACCAGAAAGAGAGTCATCCTCAGAGAGCCATCATCGTGTGTCACATGGGTATCGGTATGTCCCAGCTACTGCGCACAAAGGTGGAACGTAAGTTTCCGGCTGTACATGTGGAGACAACCCTTTCTAAGGCAGAAGTCCAGGACTATCTGGCAACCCAGGAGGTGGATCTCATCATTACAACCGTAGCTCTTCCAGAGCTGAGCGTTCCGCACATTCTCGTCTCTCCATTGCTGGATGCCAAGGATGAGCGTCAACTGGAACAAGTGATCAGACGAATGGATGAGCCGGAACCTAGAGTCGCAGATGAATCTGTATTTTTTAAGTACACAACACCTTTTTTAGTATTTCCCCAGCAAGAAGTGCAGCGTCCGGAACAATTGATTTCTAAGCTGGCGCAAATACTGGAGGACAAAGGATATGTGGAGACAGGATATGTGGACAGCGTATTGGCGCGAGAAAAAATGTCAGCTACGACGATTGGGGGAGGCATAGCCATCCCGCATGGCGGCTCAGAGTGGATAAGGCAGTCCTCCATTGTAGTCGCTACTTTAAAGAAGCCACTTACTTGGGGAACCGAGAAAGTAGAGCTTGTGTTCTTGCTTGCGGTAAAACAGGATGGGCGGGAAGAAATGCGGCAGTTATTTAAGGAATTGTCCCTAATCAGTGAGCAGCCAGCTCTAGTTCATGCTTTATCTAAGGAGACCGATGCGATGAGACTATTAGGGAAGCTAAAGGGATAAACTAAAATTAAAAGCCGTGCTTAGGAGCAGGACTTATCTATAAGTCCTGTTTTTTTGTCCGTATTATTCTATTTTTCCGAAAGTTCCGGTAAAAAGTTCGCCCGATAACAGCAAAAAAGGCGGTTATACTATCAATGTAAGCGGAAACATCAGAGAGAAGGGGAATGACTATGAAGATATTAGCGATAACCTCATGTCCTAACGGAATTGCACATACGTATATGGCAGCTGAGAATCTGCAAAAGGCAGCAGCCAAACTGGGTATCGAGATGAAGGTCGAGACACAAGGCTCCATTGGAGTAGAAAATCAACTAACGGAGCAGGAGATCCGTGAAGCGGATGGCATTATTATTGCAGCGGATAAGACGGTGGTCAAAGACCGCTTCGTCGGCAAGAAATTGCTGGTCGTTGGAGTACAAGATGGGATTCGCCGTCCGGAAGAATTGATCCAGCGGGTGATGAAGGGGAATGTGCCTGTGTACCGGGCAGAGTCACGTGCCTCCGAAGCTAGCTCACAGGAGAATAAACCGAAGCAGAATCCTATCTACCGCCACTTGATGAATGGTGTATCCTATATGGTGCCCTTTATTGTCATTGGGGGATTGCTCATTGCCATTGCGTTGACGATTGGCGGTGAGAAGACACCAGGCGGTCTGGTTATACCGGACGGTTCATTTTGGAAGACGGTTCAGGATATCGGTTCGGCTTCGTTTACCTTTATGATACCAATCCTCGCTGGATTCATCGCGATGAGTATTGCGGATAGACCGGGGCTTGCACCGGGTATGGTTGGCGGATTCATTGCTGCGAACGGCAGTTTTTATGGAAGTGAGGCGGGAGCCGGATTTATCGGCGGAATTATCGCTGGTTTCCTGGCGGGTTATGTTGCACTGGGTATTCGGAAAATGAAGGTTGGGCGAGCATTACAGCCGATCATGCCTATTATTATTATCCCTGTGTTGTCATCTTTAATTGTAGGATTAATCTTTGTCTTTATCATCGGTTCTCCAGTCGCACAATTGTTTGAAGCTTTGACGGGTTGGCTTGCAGGTATGCAAGGTACAAGTTCAATTCTATTGGCACTGATTTTAGGTGCGATGATCTCCTTTGATATGGGTGGTCCAGTCAATAAAGTAGCATTTTTATTCGGCTCGGCCATGATTGGTGAAGGAAATTACGAAATTATGGGACCGATCGCCGTTGCGATTTGTATTCCACCGATTGGAATGGGACTTGCAGCAATGATCAACAAGCGTAAATTTGCACCAGCAGAACGCGAAGCCGGAAAAGCTACATTCACGATGGGATTATTCGGTATTACTGAAGGAGCGATTCCCTTCGCTGCACAAGATCCATTGCGTGTTATTCCTAGTATCATGGCAGGATCTATGGTCGGTTCAGTCATTGCGATGTTGGGAAATGTAGGGGATAAGGTAGCTCATGGTGGACCGATTGTAGCCATTCTTGGTGCAGTGGACAATGTGTTCATGTTCTTCATTGCTGTTATTGTCGGAGCAGCCGTCTCAGTTATCCTGGTGAGTCTGCTGAAAAGGGATATTGCAACTGCAAATCCGGCTGTTGCTGGAGAAGAGACATCTGGAAATTCTGCCGCAGTAACGGAACAATCTACGATGACTACGACTGCCGCCGAGTCATCAGCTTCAGCGATTGCAAATAACGAGCCCGAGGTATCTTCGCAAGCCATTCACATTGAGAAGTTGACAGATATTGTAACGATGGATCTGATTAATCTGGATCTGGAAGGAACGACACAGGATGCCGTGATTGATGAAATGATCGGAGCACTTGAGAGAAATGGAGCCGTAAGTTCTGCCAGTGGTTTTAAACAGGCTATATTGGACCGAGAGAAGGAAAGCTCCACAGGCATTGGAATGAATATTGCCATTCCTCACGGTAAATCGGAAGCTGTTCTGAAGCCAAGCGTGGTCTTTGGGGTGAAGCGGAGCGGAGTGGACTGGAAAAGTATGGACGGAAGTGAAGCGAAACTGATCTTCATGATTGCTGTTCCGCGTAATAGTAAGGACAATGCCCATCTGAAGGTGCTGCAAATGCTGTCTCGTAAGCTGATGGACGACCATTTTAGAGAAGCGCTTCTGGCGGTTACTACCAAGGAAGATGCATATCAATTACTGACTCAGGTGCATTAATTCCATGCGTTAAGCAGAACATATTGTAATCATTAGCGGAACGCGCTGCAACGATAGTAAACGCAAGAGCAGTCTATCCTCATCTAAGGATAGACTGCTCTTTTATAGTAAAATATTGTTTTTCATAAATTAAATATTTCTACGAGGATTGAGCCACACGTACTAGCATGTGGGCAAGCGCGTGCTGCTGCTCTTTGTCCCCTACCTTCCACAATTCCTGAAGAAGCTTCTCCTCGCTATTGCGCGGTTCTTCCTTGGCTGCCAGATAGCCTGCGATCTTCTCAGCTGCTTTTGCCATCACTTCTTCATTCAAGCCGATTTTTTGAGCCATTTCAATTTTGTCGCTCAAATAACTTTTGAATGAATCAAAGCTGCCCAAGATGTCATCTTTTTTGCTGTCGTCTATCCGATTTAATGCGTCATCTACCTTGTTCAGGGCCACTTCGCCTTCCTTATTCACAACATGATTATGCTCTGCCATTTCTAACGCCTCCTCAAGATTGTTTTCTAGGATAAGGACCGCTTGCGGTACAGTAGTACTTACCCCGGCTAACCAAAATGAAAACGGTGAGAAGCAAGCAGAGTATCGTGGAGCGATGAAGAAAAACATATTGCTACATAAAGTCGAAAAAATAACGAATCACGTGAAAAAAGACGGGCGAGGTGTAGGTCAAGCTATCTACCCGGCTTAAGTAGCTTTTTTTCAAAGCATCGAACTTATTATCATCGCCGATTAATAAATCTCGCTTCAGCACGGAAACCGTTAAGCTCCCGAAGAAACCGCTCAAGCTAATCAACATACCGAAAATAATCCCAAATTTCAGATCAAACGGCGTCAGGTACGGATAGATTAGATAGGAAGCCGCTATGGTTACGGGAAAAGCGAATGCAAAGCCTTCCCAAGTTATATTGGGATTGGATGTCGGGACGATTTTCCGCTTGCCGAAATAGAGCGATGCCAGATAGTGTGCGACATCATTGAGCTGTGTCAGTACCACTAGAAAAAGTACAAGTTTTGCTCCGTATTGCGGCGCAGCAAACTGAAAATAAGCCAGGTGACTCAGTCCAAAAACCATCAGCATGAGTCCCCATTGAGTCGAGCTGACACTACGTAGGAAACCAACGGTTCCTTTATTGATCAATCGCGGGAGCGGTAGCAGCAAGAATACATAGATAGGGATAAAGACGATAAACATCCCATACCACCCGATATAAATCCAATAAAACTGTACAGGAATCGCCAAGTATGCCCATAAAAACAACCTGCGGTCAGCTTTTCTGGATCTAATCATGGAGAAGTATTCTTTTAGCGCAAAGAAAGTAAGCACCATCAAGGAAAGCAGTGAAACGATCGGATTAAAAAGTGTTGCCAGGCAAAAGATAAAGAACATGCCCCACCAGGTCTTAATGCGAAGTCCAATAGCTGCATAGTCTTTGTTTGGCTGTGTTTTGACTACCACTATATAAATTAGATGGATGATTAATAAGGCTATACAAATAAGGGTTAACGTTAATAACGAACTGTCCATTGCGACTCACCAACTTATAGCGAAATAGGATTCCCTGAAGGGGGTCCTATGTTATTATGAAGGAATAATTCAAACTTGATAAGGGGAAGTTTCGTAAATGGTAGCTGATCAATCGGTTTTTATCTTGCTTACGAATACGGGAACGTTTCTGACGAGAGTCATTAAAAGCTATACAAGAGCACCATACAATCACGCCTCCATTTCCTTCAACCGAGAACTTTCGGAGTTATACAGCTTCGGGAGAAAGACCCCCATTAACCCTCTGGATGGTGGTTTCGTGAAAGAGGATATTAAGACAGGTACATACAGCAGATTTCCGAATACAACATGTGTCATCTACGAGCTTCAAGTAACCGACCGTGAAGTCGAGAAAATGAAGAGAGTTTTACATGTATTTATCCGAAGTCGGCAAAAATATATGTATAACTTACTGGGATTAATTGGCGTTGCACTCAAAGAACCAGTCGAGTTCAGTAATTCTTATTTTTGTTCGCAATTTGTCGCGGAAATTTTACAGCGATCCGGCATCAAAATATGGAACAAGTTGCCCGCCCTTATTACACCAGACGATTTTCGGCAAAGTGACCGATTCCATCTGATCTACGAGGGGAAATTGAGCGATTATGAGCCTCAAGCCTGAGGATAAGCACCGTATTACTCAGACTCCTCAGGCACAATTACCTCGATGTGACGCGCCAGAATACCAAGCTCGATAGGCAAAGAGGGTCCTTCCTCACCATCTACATTCGTACTGACCGGTTCTGCAGAGCTGACACTTACATGCTTTGCAGTAAAGTAAACGATATCACTATGATCTTTCAGGTTGCCTAAAAATAAGCTTATGCTGGCCGTCACCGTGTTCAATATATTAAGGTTTTTGAAAATAAAGCAGTGAAGCAGGCCATCATCAACAGCCGCCCCGGGCGCCAGTTTCTCAAATCCGCCAACTGAGTTGGTTAAAGTAGCAAGAAAGAGTGGGGATTCGCCTTCCCAAGTCCTGTCATCATAGCGGACGATAAGCGGATGGACAGGATGATTGATAAGTTCTTTCAAACCTTCTTTAAAGTAGGCAAATGTACCAAACATGGATTTATCGTCTGACGACACAGCGGATAGCGATTCGGCAAGCGAGCCAGTGGCAACAACATTGGCAAACATTCGACCGTTTAAGAGACCCATATCTACGGCTTTCACGCGAGCAGAAGTGAGTGTACGGATCGCCAGTTCAGGACTTAGCGGAATTTGTAAGGCACGGGCAAAATCATTGACGGTCCCAAGCGGGATGACCCCTAGTTTTGGACGATGGGCTTGATCCATGAAACCATTAATGGTTTCATGAAGCGTGCCATCTCCACCGAGGGAAACGACTAGATCATAAGTCTCCTGACATGCAGTGACGCAAAAACGGGTGGCATCAAGTTCTTGTGCCGTCTCTTTGACTGTAACGGCGTATCCTTGCTCACGTAGAATTTCTTCTACCTTTCTGACATGTTGGAGGGATTCCTCTTTGCCAGAAGAGGGATTTACAATGACCATAGCTTTCTTCATACACATATTCCTCTCTTTGGGGAAAGTCCGGGTTACCAACCCTTACCCGAAAAGCATACCTTTAGACTCTAAATTAGACATGTATCATATTTTTAGTTACTATATAAAAGTAAATAAAAACCGAATGGAGGATTTCGTATGAAAATCGCATTAACAGGAGCAACGGGGCAACTGGGTTCCATTGTGGTAGATACATTGCTTGCATCCGTCCCGGCAAAAGACCTTATTGTTAGCGTAAGAAATCCGGAAAAAGCAGAGGGGTTACGTAATCGTGGCGTTGACGTTCGTCATGGCGATTTTGACAAGCCAGAAACGCTGGATCAGGCATTTGCTGGTGTAGATCGATTGTTGATTATATCCGCAGACGGGGATAATGATACTAGAATTCGCCAGCATAAAGCGGCTGTTGATGCTGCTGTGCGTGCGGGAGTAGGCTTCATCGCGTATACCAGTGCGGCCAATGCCGCTGACAGCACTCTATTCCTTGCACCCGTACATCGTATTACGGAGGAGTTCATTCGTGAGTCAGGTATTCCTTACTCCTTCTTGCGTAATAATTGGTATCTTGAGAATGAAGCAGGCACGATCCAATCCGTACTCGCGGGAGCACCATGGTTAACCTCAGCAGGGTCCGGTAGAGTAGGTTGGGCTGCCCGCGCTGATTACGCGCAAGCGGCTGCAGCCGTGTTGTCTGGCGAAGGACATGAGAATACAATCTACGAGCTCTCTGGTAAGCCGATTACCCAAGAAGAGTTGGCAGCGATACTTGCTGAGGTCCTGGGTAAGGACGTTCCTGTACAGCAGGTAGACGATGCTGCGTATGCCGAGATCATGCTCGGTGCGGGAGTACCGGAAGGTGCCATTCCTATTGTGGTAGGCATTCAACAAGCGATTCGTGAAGGAGCCTTGGATGTCGTAAGCAACGATTTTGAGAAGCTGTTGAAGCGTCCCCTGACGCCGCTTAAGCAAGGAATTAGTGAACTGGTCAAGCAAATCCAAGCATAATAAACGTGTCGTACAAAACGGATGCTGCCTAGAAAGGTTAGCATCCGTTTTAGTTACATTCATAAGTGGAACCGCGACTGATTATCCAATATACTTGTAGGGAACTCCAAGGTAGGCTTGGAATAGAAATAAAAAATGAATGGAGTACATAATACCATGTCTAATTTGCCAAATTGTCCTGAGTGTAATTCAGAGTACACTTATGAGGACCGCAGTCTGTTCATTTGCCCGGAATGCGCCCATGAGTGGTCTGCCGAGTCAGAAACTGAAAGCAGTGAAGACGTAAAAGTCGTCAAAGATGCGAATGGTAACATTCTGAAGGATGGTGACTCTGTAACTGTCATTAAAGACCTTAAAGTGAAGGGAAGCTCTTCCGTCTTGAAAATTGGCACCAAAGTAAAAAACATCCGTCTGGTGGAAGGCGACCACGATATTGATTGCAAAATTGATGGTTTTGGAGCAATGAAGCTAAAATCGGAGTTTGTTAAAAAGAATTAAAGTATATAGCAGAGAAACTGTTCAGTTCCATGAGGATTAAAAAAGGAGAAGCCGAGGGCTTCTCCTTTTTTATTAGCATTGGGCATCATTGGGCTTCCAATGCTCATGCCCATATAGATGTCATAGTGGTGCCAGCCACACGTTTCCTGTTCCCCTGTATACATTAACCAGCCCTTCGCCGGAAGCGGCCGAGCCCATTTTGGTTTTCCCCGATTTTTCGACGGTAAACTGTAGGGTGTTGGACCACATAAGGGCAAAGTTACCATCCACCTTAAGCACATCATTTTGCAATTCTATAACGACCGCTTCATCAGAAGGGATCGGCGCTTGAAGTGCCAGTACTCCTTTTCCACGGGCGCTTAAATTAAATAACCCTTCTCCGCCCAGTGCAGCAGAGGAAAGATTACTACGTGCAACAACGGATATGTCCAGTGTGGCGTCGCAAGCTAAAAACAATCCGTCTTCGATGGCAATGTCATCATTATCGACATCAATAAGCCAAATATATTGATAGGTAGGCTCCAGCATGATGGTTCCCGTGCCTTTATAGTGCGGTTTAATGGCACCTGTCCCCGTTACAGCACCGGATACCAAGTTTCGCATTAAGCCTCCGACGCCTTTTACACCGGTAGTCATTTCCATGCTGCCTACAGTATATTGCATGGCACCTGCCCTCATCATAATCTCACTATTATTGATTTCGATCATGAGCTGTTTGCGGCGCATGTTACTTTTGCTCATATAGTAATTGTCTTTCGCAGCCGCAACCGAGGTGCAACTCAAATCTGTTATGTATTCCAGTACCGTAAATCCACCTAATTGGTCAGTGATGGCAACATTGCTGTTATCCTTTAAATTATTAATAACAAAAGCCATAAATGTATGCGCCTCCTTGTTGTTTTCATGGTGTGGGGATGGAAATCTTATTTACTCCATACCATAATTCGACAAAGAGACTGCTTTTCCTGCGCAGATCTCGACACTTCTCTCGCCTGATTTTCAAACTCAGAAAAGGAGAGCTTGAAAAAGATATCAAAAAGGTTCAATATAAAGATATCGGTTTTTAAAATGATTGCTTCGAAAGCAACCGAATGAAAAATGAAACATACAATAGGGGGTAAGACAAGTGGAGATAGGTATAAGTACGTTTGTAGAAGCAACACCGGATCCCCAAACCGGTGAGGTTATCAGTCACGCACAACGGATACGTGAAGTGGTCGAGGAAATTGTACTTGCTGATCAGGTAGGACTGGATGTGTACGGCGTGGGAGAGCATCATCGTAAAGATTATGCGGCATCTGCTCCGGCTGTTATACTGGCTGCTGCTGCGGCACAGACCCAACGAATTCGCCTAACCAGTGCAGTTACGGTGCTTTCATCGGATGATCCGGTGCGTGTGTTTCAGGATTTTGCTACGCTGGACGGTATTTCGAATGGACGAGCTGAAATTATGGCAGGTCGAGGTTCCTTTATCGAATCGTTCCCGTTGTTTGGATATGACCTGGATAACTACGATGAGTTGTTTGATGAAAAACTGAAACTTCTTTTGAAAATACGGGAGTCTGAGAAAGTAACCTGGAAAGGCGGACATCGGCCTGCGATCAACAATTTAGGCGTGTATCCGCGTCCGGTGCAAAATCCTTTGCCTGTATGGATCGGGAGTGGAGGCAATCAGGAATCTGTGGTTCGTGCGGGCTTGCTTGGATTGCCGTTGGTGCTTGCCATTATCGGAGGAAGTCCTATGCAGTTTGCACCATTGGTGGAGTTGTACAAAAAGGCAGCTAAGCACGCAGGTCATGATGCATCGCTGCTTCCAGTTGCATCCCACTCGCATGGTTTTATCGCGGAGACCACCGAGCTTGCAGCTGAAAAGTTTTTCCCTTCCACTCAGCAGAGCATGAATGTGCTTGGGCGTGAACGCGGTTGGGGTCCTTATACTCGTTCCAGCTTCGATGCCGCGCGCAGCTTTGAAGGAGCATTGTATGTAGGCGATCCCGATACAGTTGCCAAGAAAATCATTCATCTCCGTAAACAGGTGGGCATTACACGTTTTCTGTTGCATGTGCCCGTCGGCACGATGCCGCATGATGATGTCATGAGAGCTATTGAGTTATTGGGAACAGAGGTAGCGCCACGGGTGCGTGAAGAGATATCCAAGTGGGAATCTGAGAGCAAATAAGCGGATTGACCTCAGCATAGAGAAAAGAGAAAGGAGCAGACCGTGTAAGGAGGTCGCTCCTTTTTTGGTTCTAAATAATTCTGTATGGGTTCTAAACAATCTGTATAGGTGAGTTCAGATCATTCTTTATTTTGTCCGTTTTTTATGAGTGATGCGTTTCTGTAATTGAGGTTTCCCTTGTTGTAATCTCTTAGGTTTGGCAGGAACTCTGCGCAAGATAGGTTTCTCTTGGGTTGCTTTGGAAGGCAGCGTCATGCGGAGTGTGGTTGATGCAGGTTTTCTTTGGCTGCTGCTTCTTATAAAGTCGATAGTATAGTTCAAGACGAACGGGCTAACCGCAATTCTCCGCAGTCCCACGTTTCTACAAGTGGTACAGCCTGTATCCCAGCACCAATCGAAGGCATTCTCAGGAACTTGAGTGAAGTATGAACCCTGCCATGTACGTCCAAAATCATCCTCGGCGTAATAGAAAAACGTATTACCTCCGGCGAAGCCGCTCCATACTTGAATAGTTTGACCGGGGTTCACGCGATACCAGCCTGCTTTGGAGTAGTTAACAGGAGTACAGCTGAAGTCCGGATAGGCAAAAACTACAAAGATAGCCGCATTGGTGCTGTTGCGAAAATTGAGACCCATTGTCGCCCCTTCTTTCCTCATATAGTAATCTTACAGTGTAGCTTATGAGTATTTTGAAAGAAGGAAACGGACAAGAGTCTCTTAATTGCTAAAGTTGAACCATTTGCTGATGTCCATTTTGTTATGTTCATTCATAGATCGCCATTCGTTAGATTCCGGTTGATAGGTATAATCTTTTTGCCAGGTTATGATGTTTTCCACGATAGCCCGTATGGAAGAGACAATATAAGAGGCTTCCTGATTGGTCATCATGGGATGAAGCGACAGACGCACCCAGCCCGGCTTTCGAGATAAGTTCCCCGCATGAATCAGCTCTGTCATTTGCTTAGAAGCTTGCTGGTCGATGCCCAGCAAATAATGTCCATAGGGCCCAGCACATGAACAGCCACCTCGGACCTGAATGCCAAACCGGTCATTTAGTAGTTTTACAATCAGGTTATAGTGAATATGGCCGACAACGAAAGAAACGATTCCCAGTCGATCTTGGCTGCTCCCTCCCAAAATGTGTAGACCTGGTATGATGCCCAAGCCTTTTAGCAATAATGAGGTCAGCTCCTTTTTACGCTCCCACATGCGGCTGTATCCCATTTGTTCCTTCAACTGAATACAGAGCGCGGTTCGAACAGCCTGTAGAAAAGGGGGGGTCCCGCCATCCTCACGGGCTTCAATACTATTTTTATACTCGTATCCACCCCAGGGATTGGTCCAACTTACCGTGCCGCCCCCGGGCTGATCGGGAGCACAATGAAGACACAGCCGCGAATCCATAATGAGAACGCCGCTTGTACCGGGGCCACCAAGAAATTTGTGAGGAGAAAATACAATCCCGTCCAGTTTCTCAAGGGGATCTGTAGGATGCATGTCGATCTCCGCATAAGGTGCGCTTGCCGAGAAATCGATGAAACATACGCCACCATGTTCATGCATTTTGCGGGATAGTTGGTGAATTGGCACTTCGAACCCTGTAACATTGGAGCAGGCGGTAAAAGCGCCAATCTTGATCGGGCGATGCCGAAATTGATGCAGCAGTCGTTCGAGATGAGCTGGATCGACTATTCCTCCGGGGCCCGGAGGGAGACACACAACGTCTCCAATGGTTTCTGCCCAGGAAATATGATTGGAATGATGCTCCATGTGTGTAACAAAAATAACGGGGCGGTCTTTTTCGGCGATGGGGTAGAGGGGCTTTAATTTTTCATGTATTTTTAATCCTAATAGTCGCTGAAGCTTATTCACCGCACCTGTCATCCCAGACCCGGCGAATAGGATGATATCATGTTCGTTGGCATGAACGTGGTTCTTAATGATTTGTTTTGCTTTTTCATAGGCTTGGGTCATCAGAGTACCTGTCAAATTAGACTCCGTATGCGTGTTCGCCACAAATGGACCTAATTCATTAGCTATTTTCGACTCGATGGGTCCATACAGACGACCGCTGGCTGCCCAATCCGCATAAATCAGCTTTTTAAGCCCATATGGAGATTCAAAGGTCTGGTGATAACCGATTGTATTCTCGCGATACTTTTGGAAATGAGCCTCGTTAGAAGGCTGATACCTACAGTTACTACTTCCGATTCGAGCCATGAGCATACGGCGCCTCCCAAGTCGTTCTGTCTTCTTAGGGTACGTAGGTAGGCGAGGATAGGTTAAAATAATTAGGCGAATGTCATCATTTAGTCAAATTAAAAAGCCTCATCCAATAGCAGGATAAGGCATGAGTATATATTAGATAAAAAGCTGCATATCCGACTCGAGGGCGTCTTTTAGATACGTTTTGGCCTCGATAATTTCCAGTTCAGGGATGAATTCTTCTGGTTTAAAACCCATAATATCCACCGATAGCTTGCAGGCATAGAATTTGACGTTTTTCTTCCGGGCTCCCTTCAGGAAATGGATCAGCTTCGGTGCCTCATTATCTTCCAGCATTTCCGTCAGCATCAGCTTGCCCAGACCGCTAAAATTCATATGGGACAGCGGTAAGGCCTCAGGTCCTTTAGGAGTCATCAAATCCATAAGTTTCTCGTAAATGGTCTTGTCCTCAAGCGTCATTTTATCGGGATCACGAACCAATGATAATCCCCAGAATGCAAAAAACATTGTAACCTCGACATCCAACTCCCGAGCTGTATTGGCCAAAATCAGTCCAGCCATTGCTTTATCATAATCGCCGCTGAACATAAGCAGATTCATCCTTTTGTTCACGATCTTCCGCCTCCATTACCAATAGATATATTCAGTATGGATTTGGAAATGAGAACTATGCCCAGTTCACATATTGATCACAATTGTTGAGGAGGCACTTACACCAGTTAAGAATCAATATTCTACCTTAAGGGAGTAAAACTGACCTTTTGAATTAAAGTCTCCACTCAGCTTAGGTGAATGATCTTTTTCAAAAGTGACTCTGCCGTGCATTTGCGTATTCTTAATCACTTTATATCCGGTCAGATCAACGTTTAGCAGTTCTTTAGCCTGTTTTTGGGCCAGTTCCAGAATTTGATCTTCTGAGAATGATTTCAGTTTTTGCTCTACTTTATCGACTTCTGCTTTGTCTTTTCCGAAAAGCTTGTCTGCGAGAATTCTGGTATTGATCGACATCACTTGATTGGAGCCCTTTTCGACCTGAATCCAAACAGGGCTTTCCTTATCACCGTTTTGGAACATAAATTCAAAAACCTTTTTATTTCCCTTCGCAATCAGGGAGATGTGCTTCAGGTTTCCTTTGGTTACTCCGTCAAGAGCTCCAAACACGCCTTCTGCCGCTTTCAGAGCTGTCTTGTCTGCCTTGCTCGTGTCAACGTCCTCTACGGTATGATCTAACTTGTTATTTTTAATCATGAATGTGCGATTACCTACTTCGACATGGGCATCCGTTATATTCCCATTTTTATCGGTAGAAACTTGATCAAATCCTTGCCCTTTAACACTTAATTCGATTTCATTTCCTGAAGCTTGCTTGTAAACGAGCTCCAGTTTCTTACCTGTAATCTCCTGTAATTTCTTTTGAGCATTTTTAATAACTGTACTGTCTGATGGTGTAGATGCATTTACAGTAGATGAGCTTGTGGTAGTGCTCTTGACAGAAGAGCTTGCTGCATAGACATGAGTCGGTATTACCGGAAGAGCGCCGATGATTCCTGCAAGTGCTGCTGTAGAGATTGCTTTGTACAATTTTTTCATTTCTTTAAAAATCCTCCTCATTAGTACTATTATTTGCACATTATAAAGAGACGGAATAAGTTTCCTTTTTGTTGCACTAATTTGGATGTTTTTTGGGGATATTCAATACCACATGTCAATATGTGATGAGAATAGACTCTAAAACTCCTGCCGTTACCAATGTCATATCTACAAACCCATCCCATTCTGTATAATCTCAAGGGAATTCAAGACACAAGCCTGAGATCGGGAGGATTATAAGAAATTGAGTATAGAGAACAAATATAAAGCACTTGAACTGGAAAAGCCGGGCATCTACGAGCTGGAGGGACTGGAAGTCGGGGTCACCTCTAATTGCAACTTCAAGTGTGATTACTGCTGCGCATATCAGCGGAACGACGGACAATGCATCAGCAGCAAAGAGGTCATAGGTATTATTGATGACATTCCAACGTTAAAACGTGTGCGACTTTCCGGGGGCGAAGTAACCTTAAAGTATGACGATTGTCTGGACATCGTGGCTCACTGTTCGAGCAAGGGAATTGCAACCCAGCTTAATACCAATGCGAGCTTGCTTAGCCCTGAACGAATTGAGAAACTGCGTGACGCAGGGCTTTCCAATATTCATATCTCCTTTAACTTCACGGATGCCGATAAATATGCAGCCTATTATCATGTTCACCCTCGTATGTATGAGAAAATCATTCAAAATATCCGTTTGTGTACCGAAGCCAAGCTGGAAACGGTGCTGGAGACATTGTTATTTGAAGAGACGCAGAACAACATGCCAGCGATCAGTGAAAAGGTTTACGAACTCGGTGTACGCATCCATGAAATCCAAAACAGCATCGTGATGGATCATACGAATTGGAACGCGATCTCCACCAAGGAAGCACTTGTCCGTTCCGTTCATGACCTGATTGCGCATAAAAAAGACGATACTGTGTTGTATTTTACCTGTATGGACCGTTTTGCTGAGGCGCTGGGCTTCAAGGAGCAACCGAGGGTATACTTTTCCAACTGTGTTGATGGTAAAAAACAGCTCCATCTGCACGGGAACGGGGACATCCTAATCTGTGAACTATGCCATCCTGTAGTCATCGGTAATATCTATAACGGAACATCCTTAAAGGATATTTACAAAAATAAGCCGAAGCAGCTTCAGGAGTTTCTCGACAAACTGCCTTGTCCTGCATATGATGCGCTTTTCCCTGAAGGAAGCATGGAGTAGGTATGATTTGAAATGATGAGGTGACAAACATCTACTGCCCTAACAAGTAGGGTGGTAGATGTCCTTCATGTAACTCCAAGAGTCCTTTATTATTTGTTTTAATGAAAGGGTTTACATGTTAAGATATATAAAAATGCAAGCTTCTTATGAAAGAAGGAGTAGATATGAGATATAGAAATGTAGGCAACAGCGGTCTTAAAATTAGTGAAATCGGACTGGGGAGCTGGTTAACGTACGGTACGGCCGCCGAACAGGAAGCAGCTCATACCTGTATTGCCAAGGCCTTTGAACTTGGGATTAATTTTTTTGATACCGCGAACGCGTATAACCGTGGAGAAGGCGAGAAGGCTATGGGAGCCGCATTGAAGCCTTATCGGAGAGAGAGCTATGTGCTTTCTACTAAGGTATTCTTTCCTATGGATTCCGGTCCCAATGACAGGGGGCTGTCACGCAAGCATATTATGGAGCAATGTGAGGCGAGTTTGAAGCGGCTCGGCACGGATTATATCGACATGTACTTCTGCCATCGTTATGATCCAGATACTCCGTTGGAAGAGACACTGCGGGCGCTAGATGATCTTCAGGCTCAAGGCAAGATCTTGTATGCTGCGGTCAGTGAATGGAGTGCCGCCCAGCTCACGGATGCCTATGGTATCGGAAAAAGGCTGAATCTGCGGCCGCTGATTGCCAATCAGCCGATCTATAATATGTTCGAGCGTTATATCGAGCATGAGGTCCTTCCCGTATCCGGGCAGGTAGGCATCGGCCAAATTGTATTTTCACCTCTAGCCCAAGGCATCCTCACGGGTAAATACAAACCGGGACAACCTATACCGACGGGGAGTCGCGGGGCTGATGCCTCTGTCAATAGTGTCATCAGCAGTTACATGAACGATACCGTTCTCAACTGTGTTCAGGAACTGGACAAGCTGGCAAAGGATTTGGGTGTCACCCTGTCACAACTCGCGCTTGCCTGGATTCTGAGAGAACCGGGTATCAGCGCTGCACTGATTGGGGCTACCAAACCGGCACAAATCGAAGAGAATGTGAAAGCAGTCGAGATGACGCTGCAACCGGAGACCTGCGCGGAAATTGAGCAGATTCTGAAGCAAGCAGAGGGATTTGAGCCTTTGCGCTAAGCATTCACACGAGCCTCTCTAGAGGGAAGCCATCAATAACAAAGTCTCGCTCTTCCTGTTCCTTAACAGAGAAGGGCGAGACTTTTTAACTTGCTTCAAGCATCGCATAGATGCCTGAAATCATACTAAGTGCAATCCCGCTCACTAAAACAAGGATTTGCTTCTTACTGAGATCTAGCGGATCAAAAAAGATGGGCAACAGCCATTTTAGACTGATGACAGCCCATAGACCTTCCACCAACCCCAATATCAATACCTTTTGCCCCCAGTGAAGCTTCATCTGCGGTGTTAGCGGACCTTCAAGAAACAGGTCACCTGAAGTATGAATATTCCAAGAAACGATAACTACGAATATCACAAGCGTTAATAATGTTGACATAATATAAGTGATATCTTTTTTAGCCTTTTTCGTGAGTTTGGGCGATTTTTTAAACTCAGGGAAGCCGATCAGGAAAAAGACGATTCCTACGATAATAGCCACCCCTACAGAGGAACCGAGTATAATATTCGCTATAATGCCGATGCCATTGATGAGTAATAATAAAATATGCTCTCCCCCTTTGGGGCTACGATGATAGTTATTTTATTGTACACGCAGGAACGAAAATGCTCAAATATTTGGAAAAGCCCCTGGCACTTTTTTGCCAGAGACTTTTGGGCGTATGACTGATTATAAAGCTGCTTTAATGACCTTTTTATAGTACAGAATGGATAGAACTCCAAAAATGGAATATAGGGCAGTGTACAGTACCATTACGATGATCATAGGCATCCAAACTTCGGTTCCAAACAAGAACCAGCCGGATTGGACGGCGAAATAGCTGTGTGATAGGCCAATCACTAACGGAATGCCGAAGTTAAAGAGTTGTTTTATTTTAATGCCTCGCAGCAGGTCACTTTGGGTGAAGCCTAACTTTCTCAATACAGTATAATTGGCCTTTTCGTCTTCGCTCTCATCCATCTGCTTAAAATAAAGAATACAGCCTGATGTAATGAGAAAGGTCAGTCCCAAAAAGCCAACAACAAACATGATCACTCCCATATTTCTCTTCTGATTGCTGCTCATTTCAAGCTGTGATGTTTGTTGATCGTTAAAATTCGCAGCTGCAAACAGTCGATCGGCCTCTTTGATCTGTGCTTCATTTAGTATATCAATTCCAATATATGGGGATGACTTCTTCTGAATCTTAGGATTTACGTCTTTTTTTAACCGCTCAAAGATGGTTTCATCTACAATGGCAGTGGGTAGCCCCCCGGCTGTAAAATAGTAAGGAATGACATAATCCCTTTTTAGACCCACATATTGTTGAGGTATGACTTCTGTTTTTCCCTTCAAATCCAAGGGTCCAAAGTCTTTCAAGGACATGAATTTCTGTAACATATCATTATAGCCCGTTAAAACCGTTTGGCCTGGAGATACATCCGTACCCTCCACAGATTGGTCGCTAATGACAGGCAGTGTCATGGAATCCGTACCATCATTTAATGGTTCCATAGGAGTCTCCATAATTTGTGCTGTCTTCACACTGACTTGAATGACTTCAATTTTCTTTTCTCGATACTTTATATCATGCTGATGAAGTAACGCTTTGAATTTCTCCGCATCCGGCACATTCGTCATGGCAAAATGGGAAGGTACATTGTCCTCAGCTGCTTGATCCGCAGAATAATAGGCGATATAGCTTAAGGATAGTAAACCGATAGCAAGTGCCGATACTGTCGTAATAATGGTTAACAACAAAGCATTGGATTTCATGCGGAACATAATGGATGAGAGGGACAGCACCTCATGGATGTTTAAATATCCGCCTTTGCTTTTTCTGATGATATTGGAGATAAAGCGGATGGATCCTTTATAAAAAAGAAATGTCCCGATGATGACAGAGCCCAAAATAAACACCATCGCCATAAATAGTTCATTTAAGGATGTAAAATCTCCACCAAATAATCTGGAGGAAACATAGTAACCTAAGGCGATAAGCGAGATGCCAATGATCCCGATGATCATCTCAAAGATCGTTATTTTCTTGATTTTCCCTTCGGTGGTTGAGGTCACTCGGAACAAGGACAAAATACTTTGTCTTTTGATAAAAGAATAATTCATGACCATGATCAGTAAGTAGATGACAACAAAAACGATGAGTGTTTGAGTCAGTGCTTGGTTAGAGAAATATAGAGTGGCAATGGCTTCGACACCCGTCGTCTTAAATAAGATCATGATCACTAGTTTGGAAAAGGAGAATCCAACCCCTATTCCGACGAAAAGCGAACCGAAGTATAAAATTAAGTTTTCAGCACTTAGAATGCGAAAAATTTTGTTTTTTGTCATTCCAATCAATTGAAATAAGCCAATTTCTTTACTACGTCTTTTTATAAAAATATTATTAGCATACATAAGGAAAATGCAGACAATAGCGACCAGTAAAACAGAAGCTGCCCGTATGGAGGCTGCACCTTTAACAGAACCCTTCACTTCATCCATGGAGGGATCGTACTGTAATGTGACGAAGGAGAAATAGAGCGCAACACTGAAAATGAGAGCAAAAACATAGAGATAATAATTGCTCAGATTTTTTTTCAGATTTTTAAGAATGAGTAGATTAATGTTCATGTTGAACCCCGCCTAAGACCGCTTGGGTTTTCATGATATCCTGGAAGAAGCTTTGTCTCTCCTGCACGCCTTTATGAAGCTGCGTATACATTTGCCCATCCTTAATAAAAATAACGCGGCTGCAATGGCTGGCTGCAACCGGATCGTGCGTGACCATAATAATCGTTGCCTTGCGCTTTTGGTTCAGCTGACCCAGCTTGTTTAATAAATCGGATGCCGACTTCGAATCAAGCGCACCCGTAGGTTCATCGGCAAAAATAATAGTAGGCTCATGAATAAACGCTCTAGCCGCAGATGTACGCTGTTTCTGCCCGCCCGAGATTTCATTGGGGTATTTGTCCTTGAGCTCATAAATCCCCAGTTCTGTAGCGACTTCCTGAAATCTTCGGTTAGCCTCTTTTTTAGGCGTTTTAGTGATAGATAGAGGCAAGAGGATGTTTTCCTTCACGGTGAGCGTATCCAGCAGATTATACTCCTGAAAAATAAAGCCTAAATGCTTTTTGCGGAATTCAGCCAGTTGCTTTTCTTTCATTTTCGTCATTTCGATATCATTGATCTTAATGGAACCGTGGCTCACTTTATCAATGGAGGAGAGGACATTTAGCAGTGTGGTTTTACCTGAACCGGAGGCTCCCATAATACTGACAAATTCACCTTCTTCAATAACGATATCTATTCCCTTCAAAACCTCCTGCATATTTAGCTTATTACCATAGCTTTTGTGAATCTTATGGGCTTCTAAAATATTCACTTCGATGCACTCCTTATTGTTCTTGTAGCCTTATTATAAAAATCGTGCCGATGATTTTCCTTTGATTGGGCGAACAGTATATAAAAGCATGTGACATCTCTGTCACATGCTCATCATACTTACGAAATCATTTCGTTTGGGGAAAATTAAAGTGAAGGTAGTACCCATGTTCGGTTTGGAGTGCACATCTATATGTATGAGCAGGGACTGCGCTGCCTTTTTCGTTAAATATAACCCCATGCCCGTCGAAGTATGATCAGAATGTTGGGTCGTGGATGTAAAACCTTTCTCGAAAATACGAGGTATATCCTTCGGATCAATACCGCGCCCAAAGTCTTGGACCTCAAGCTGTATTCGATCCCTTTGTTCATAGCTGTGAATGATAATATCGCTGGCATCGCTATATTTGATGGCATTGGTTAAGAGCTGTCTGATGATAAAAGCCAGCCATTTGGCATCACTTAGCACTTCCATTTGCTCAAGTTGGATGTCAAAACCGATCCCTTTTTGGATGCACCATGACTGTAATGCTTTGATTTCTTTAAAAACCAGAGATTTTAAATCCACTTGCTCGACATATAGATCATTTTCAATAAAAGATATGCGTTTGTGATGGAGCTGTTGATCCAGCAGTAAGTGAATTCGTAGCCATTCATAGGTTAACTGAGCTTTTAGGGACTTGTCGTCCAACCGCTCAATCATCAAATGCATGGTGGTTAAAGGTGTTTTTACCTCATGAATCCAGGATAGTAGTTCATCTTTTTCATGTTCAAGTGTTAGTTGATTTTGCGAGATGATCTGTTGTAACCGTTCGGTCTGGTCAGTGATTTTTTGTTCAATGATTTGCTCAAACGGACTCTCTGGTTCGCCTATACCTGTTAGTTCTAGAGGGCTCTCCCATTCTTCTAATGTGGTATAGAATTTAGTTTCTTTGAGATAGCGAATGATTAAAAAAACCAAGAAAATCATCATAGATAAGAAGACGATATAAAGGATCGGCATTAATGGAATTGCTGCATCCACATAAGCGATGAACAGGATCAGGAATTGCTGACACACAAACAGTAGAATCCAGCTCAACCTTTCCCTCAGATATTTTTTAATCATAGGCAGGTGCCTCTTCTGTAGCCATGTAGCCTTGCCCCACTTTCGTTTCAATGAAACGGCCCAAATCCAGCTCGTCCAATTTTTTACGCAGGCGGTTCAAATTGACGGTCAGGGTATTGTCGCTGACAAAACGTTCATCATCCCAGAGGCTTTTAATTAATTCCTCTCGTGCGACAATTTTATTTTTTTGTTCAATCAGCAGCTTCAAAATAAAAATCTCGTTCTTGGTTAATTCGATGGAGCCAGCCTCATTGGCTACTACATTTTTTTCATAATCGACCGTCGCTCCACGCCATGTTTTCAGGGAAACAGGTTCTGTATTGTAATTGTATACACGGCGAAGTGTCGCCTGTAATTTTGCAATCAGTACATCAAAATGAAACGGTTTTTGGATAAAATCATCCGCTCCAAGCTGCATTGACATCACTATATCCGTAGGGTGATCCCGCGATGATAAAAAGATGATCGGGACGTTAGAGTGGGATCGAATCATTCGACACCAATGAAAACCATCAAATTTCGGTAATTGAATATCAATCACGACCAGATCAGGCTTTATCGTTGTGAATTCTTGAATGACTTTACTAAAATCCTGGATACCGTACACATCATATGCCCATTGAGTTAACCTGTCCTTTATTTCATGGAACAAAGTTTCATCATCTTCAATCAGCAAGATTTTAAACAACGATTTCACCACTTTTTAATTTTTTTATATAAAGTGTATAGCAAAATTTGTTTATGTGCTATATGGGGTTGAATCAACTTGATATTGCGATAATCTGCTGTTAATAGTTGAGGTTTATAGTTGGTTTATATCTACAATCTCATACCGTTAAAAGGATGGATGCATGGATGGGGATTCACACCTATTTTCGATCGCTAAATGAGTTGGAAAGAATTATCCGTTGTCCGGGCAAGTTTAAATTCGAGGAACATAGTGTATCGGCTCATTCCTGGAAAGTAGTACAATATGCCAAAACGCTAGCTGATATTGAAGAGAGAAACGGTGTCTGCATTGACTGGAAAAAACTATACGAGATTACCAGCAGTCACGATTATGGGGAGATTTTTATTGGAGACATTAAGACGCCTGTTAAGCATTCCTCCAAGGAACTGCGGCTATTAATCCAGCAGGTCGAAGAAGGTATGATTGAGTATTTTATTGAAGAGAATATTCCCGAGGATTTTAAAGCGATTTTCCGCAAACAGCTAAGAGAAGGTAAAGATGATTCTGTTGAAGGTTTAATTTTAGAAGTAGCGGATAAAATGGATCAGGTGTATGAAGCATTTGCCGAGCTTCAGCGGGGGAATACCGAAAAGGAATTTATCGTGATGTACCGTAATGCGCTTGTAAAAATCAAGAATATTCAATTACACTGCGTTGAATATTTTTTGGAAAATATCCTACCAGATATGGTAAAGGAAGAAACGCCTTCATCCATTGATATCAAAAAGATTACGGAAGAGGCTTTAGCTCTGTAAAAGAATTTCCTTACTATCTTTCAGAAGCTGTGAAGCGCTTCTGTTCATACATAATCATAGGCTTATTTGTAATAAGCAGCTCCTAAGTAAAATTAAAGAGCCAAAGCAGCAGTTGATTGAACTGCTACTTTGGCTTCTTTTAGATTGAGAAGCACGGAAGAGCTATGCTTATTTTGAAAATGGATTCGGGAAGTTGGTTTTAGTGGCTGCATTTTGTTGCTTGGTATTGCCAATTCCCAGTTCACCATTTCTATTAAATCCCCAGGACCAGACCGTCCCATCGGCTGTCAAAGCATGGGAGTGGGTTCCTGCTGCACTGAATGCTACTACATCGGTTAGTGGCGTGTTAGTGTCATCTACAACTTGGGATGGGACTTTAACAGAAAATACATCGGTCCCGTCACCTACCTGTCCTTCATTATTAGTTCCCCAACCCCAAAGAGTTCCGTCATTTTTCAGCGCGAAAGTTTGGGTTTTGCCTGCTTTCAGTCTATTTACGTCGGAAATGTTGATCAATACAGGTGATCTTCTAAAGGTAGAGGTTCCATCCCCCAGCTTACCAGAAGTATTGCTACCCGAAGCGTATACTTCCCCGCTGTTCGTTAATACATAAATACGGTCAGCTCCAGCGGTAAAGGTTTTGATATCATCAATTCGGTATTGAACAGGGGTAAGCTGGTTTTCTTTATCGTCCTGTCCCAGAGCGCCATCATAACCACGCCCCCATACCCATAACTGATTATTTTTGTCTAGAGCTGCGCCAAAACTGTCACCAGCGTCAATGGCTACAATATCTTCTAAGCCTTGTACCTGGACAGGCTTAACGGAAAAGGCGGAAACTCCTTTGGTGCCAATGCCCAGTTGCCCAAAGTTGTTTTCTCCATAAGCCCACACCGTACCGTCATTTTTGAGGGCAAGTGTAAATTGACCTCCTGCTCTCACTTCCTTAACATTATCAATATATTTGTTTTTAACAGGGACTCTTGCCGTATCCCGCTTGTTCCCTGTTCCTAGTTCGCCGTAACTTGCAAAACCCCAAGACCAGATCGTTCCGTCTTTTTTGAGCAAGGTTGAGTGCAAATCACCAGCATCAATCATAGCGATGTCAGATACATCTGCTTGCATCGGGCTTGTTTTATTATTCCCTCCGCCAGCGCCCACGCCGAGCTTGCCATTGCCGTTACTTCCCGTTGCGTAAAATGAAGATCCATCTTCCATAGCCAAGTAAGCGTTAGTGGTCCCTGCTGAAAGCAAATGGTCGTAATTCACGGCAGAATCGGCGCTTGCCGTAATGGAGCTCCCCACTAGAAGTGTTGATGCGGCAAGAGCTGTTAGAGCGAGTTTTTTTAACATATAAACTACACACCTTTCGAAATAGTAATGGATGAATACATGATGAAAGCAACCAAATTGTTCCTGTCACGTCTTATTAGTAAGTCGCAAATGATAAACCAGATTAGGGAGGATCACTGATGAGAAAAGGAGTTTTTGTCCTAGTCTTACTTGTATCAGCCTTATTGTCGGCATGTTCTAAAACGGAATCGGCGTCGCCAGTTAAACAACCTCATACAAATGAAGTGGTGGCTCAATCCATTTTTGATTTAGAACGGCTGGAAAGCACAACGGTATACACGGGGCGTGCTAAAATTAAAAGCATCGAAAAAATGGATAAAGAGATCGAACAACCATTGGCAGCCCCCAGCATGGACTATTTGATCCAATTTGAACAGCCGGTTCAATTTGCTCAAGAACTATCTCAAAGTGAAGATCCAACGGAGAAGCCTATCCAATCGGTCTATATATCCGTTCCAGATACACATATTTATGAGCAGATGGATGGTCAGCGGAGGCAATTAATCCGTCCGGCAGAATTACAGGTGGGGCAATCCATTGAAATCTCCTATGTGTACCCTGCAACACCTGTTTTCCTAGCATTGGAAGTGGTCGTGCTGGATAATTTGTAGAGGAGGCCAGTAAGGCCTCCTTACTCTTATGGAAGCACGTCATAAGACTTAGGTGATGTTTACAAGTTTTACCATGTTGTAGATATAACGTGTTTGCTCATATTTGACCATAGTGCCTGCAGAATTTTTGACCTGAATGCCGGACGAGCCTCCACCATCCAGAAGAATGGCTTCGAAGCAATCCTGCTTGATAAAATAGTTGCGAAGTTGTTTGAGCGTCGCATTTTCATGAACAACCAGGTAGACCTGCCAAATGTTATTGACGACTTTGAAGCCCAAGCCTGTCCGTCCGATGGATTCGGTGTATCGCAAGGTTCCGTTCAGATCGAAATTTTCAATCTCTTTCAGCTCCTTGAGCCATACTTCTTCCTCATTCTTCAGTGACAGACTACCGCCGCTAATAATGGATTTGTACTTAATGGCCGTTCCCATTTGTTTTTTGAGATCCGTCAGACTTGAAGTACGGGTAATCCCTATTTTTGTTTTGTTGCTTTCCGTAAAAATAAATGCAGTACCTCGACTATTCTCTTTGGCATTTGCCTTAATATCGTGAGTGTTATTAGGTGTCACCGCCATGGATAAACCTTGAGTTGGTGGTTTTGTGGTGCTGATAGGGTAAAAGAAGCCCCCATTAATCCCGTAATCGGTTTGCTGTGTGATCCGGCTTCGAATATTTTTATTTTGAATATTCGAGGCTGGCGTAATGATCACATGGAAACCATCAGACGTTTTGGTGTAAGAGTAGTTTGCTGGCATGGGAAACCTCCAATTAGATGATTTTGAAACAGAATCTCGCGCGATAATTCGTTTCTCATATATATAGGAAATTTACAGCTGTCTTTTACAACCCGGAAATCAAATTTTTCTAAAAAAATTTGAAACATCATATACAAGAAACCACTTGACTTAAAGTTAACTTTAAGTAGTAACATACTGGGTGTGACGTGGTGATTAGGAAATACGTAACTATTCTGACAATTTGGGAGTGATAGAATTGAAAAAGAAACAACTGGGTAACAGCGAGCTTCAAGTATCTGCTCTGGGTCTGGGCTGCATGGGGATGTCCGAGTATTATGGTGAGTTGGATGATCAGGAATCGATCAAAACACTTCATCGTGCGTTGGAGCTGGGGATCAACTTCTGGGATACAGCCGATGTGTACGGTGTGGGGAAAAATGAAAAACTGATCAGTCAAGTCCTGCGCAGCCACCGGGATGAGGTAGTGTTGGCTACCAAATTCTCCATTATGCGCGGGGAGGATGGGGGATTCATGGGTGTCAGCGGTCGTCCTGAATATGTAAAACAGGCATGTGATCGCAGCCTGCAAAGATTGGGTGTAGATGTGATTGATTTGTACTATCAGCATCGTGTTGACCCGAATGTGCCTATTGAAGAAACAGTAGGGGCGATGAGTGATCTGGTTCAAGCGGGTAAAGTCCGCTATCTGGGGCTATCCGAAGCGTCTCCTGCACTGATCAGACGTGCTCACAAGGTACACCCGATTACAGCGTTGCAAACAGAATACTCCTTATGGAGCCGGGAAGCGGAAGATGAGGTTATACCCACATGTAAGGAGCTGGGCATCGAATTTGTGGCCTACAGTCCACTGGGCCGCGGCTTTTTGAGTGGGCAAATTCAGAAGTTTGATGATTTTGCAGAAGATGATTTCCGTCGCACGGTGCCGCGTTTTCAGCCTGAGAATTTCCAGAAGAATCTGGATCTCGTGCAGCATGTTAAGGATCTTGCGGCTCAAAAAGGAGTCAAGCCTTCTCAGCTTGCTTTGGCCTGGCTGCTTGCGCAAGAGGGAATTGTACCGATTCCCGGTACTAAACGGGTCACGTATTTAGAGGAAAATGCAGGAGCAGTGAATGTGGGCTTGTCCGCAGAGGAAATGGAGACTATTAACGCAATCATCCCCAAAGGAATGGCAGCGGGCCTTCGTTACCCGGCAGAGCGGATGCCAAATTGGCAAGCGGAATAATGAGGACCACGAAATAACCCCCAAAGTCGTCTTTAACGCCAATCAGCGTAACGGACGGCTTTGGGGGCTTTATATATACGCAAGAACGTGCTTCGTATAATGTCGAAGGCATCCTTTTACAAAACAGGAGCTTGCAATGCGGTATTGATATTTTGCAGATCCATCGACAGCTGCTCGTTTACGTTCCATGGGTGATACCAGCCGCGTTCGATCATGTACGTTGAGATTTGCTCATGCATATCAATAGCTTCATCCAGTTGTTTTGTAAGCATAGCCTTAATTTCTGGAGTTCCCGCTTCCGTTACAGCCATGGCGTAATTTCTCACACCGCTTTTGGCGGTGTTTAAGAAATCGGCAGCAATCACTTGGTCGGTTAAAATATTTAGTCCGGTCAAATGCTCCAAGAGTATGTTCATTGTTTTACCTCCTGTGATGACGAGGCTTGATTTAAAATGTTACCCAACTCTTGCAATTGCCGTGTTGTTAGGTCAACATCCTTTTGCAATATAGCTTTGAGGACCGGATCTGAGATCAATGCTTGCATTGTTTTAGATTTGGTAAGGCACACTGTTTTGAATGCTGACAATTCATGGACTTCAAGTGTTTCGTGCAGGCCATACACCATACGACATTTGCCTCCAGTCCAATAGATAGTTAAGGTTTAAGTACAACTTTGATGCAATTGTCTTGTCTGGTATCGAAAATTTCATACCCCCGTTTGGCATCGCTTAGCGGAATAACGTGTGTGACAACGTCCCCAGGGTCAACCTTCCCCGTATCGATCAGCTCATACATATAAGGCATATAGTGAATCACAGGAGCCTGTCCAGTACGCAAATTAACATTTCGCTGAAAAATGTCTCCCAGAGGAAAACCGTTATATCGACCGCCGTATACCCCGGTAACTTGAATGGTGCCGCCTTTGCGGACAGCCTGTGTAGCTATGACCAATCCTCCTAAAGCTCCACCGTGAAGCTTAAGTCCGGAAGCCAAGGACTCCAGCGGAGACATTTTGCCGCTCATGCCGGAGCAGTCAATAACTACGTCCGCGCCTCCTTTGGTTATTTCCTTGAGGTAGTTGCCGACGTTTTCTTGCGATTCCACATTCACGATCTCCACGTGATTGGTGCGCTTCGCGTGTTGCAGACGATAATCGAGATAGTCTGCCGCAATGACTCGTTTAGCCCCTTTGAACCAGGCGAACTTTTGCGCTAACAGACCTACCGGTCCACAGCCGATAATAACGACGGTATCCCCATCCTTCACTCCGGCATTATCGACGCTCCAGAATGCAGTAGTCATGGCATCAGCAATCAGGCAAAGCTTCTCGTCAGGATGTTCACAACTCTCCGGAATTTTGAAGTGAGTAAAGTTGGCAAAAGGCACACGCAAATATTCAGCTTGTCCACCTGGATATCCACCAGTTGTCCCGGAGTAGCCGAAGAAACCGCCCATTTCTCCATGCTCATTCGAATGATCACATTGGCTTTCCAATTGGTTTTTACAATAAAAGCATTCACCGCACGCGATGTTGAACGGAATGATCACGCGGTCTCCCTTTTTCAATTTGGTTACGCCGCTGCCGACTTCTTCTACAACCCCCATCGGCTCATGCCCAATTACATAATCCTCTTGTAGATTCGGAATCATTCCATGAATGAGATGCAGATCTGAACCACAAATAGCGGTTGTTGTCAGTCTAATAATCGCATCATCGGCTTTTTGAATACTCGGGTCCGGAACATCTTTAACCACAACGTTTTTGATACCTTGGTAGGTCACTGCTTTCATGCCTGGTTTCCTCCCATATGTTCGTCCGGCGTGCGATCAAACATACCTTTGCGGGTGGTATCGTCTGGGAACAGTTTCATTTTACTGATGTCCACCGTCTTATTGGCTGACAGTTGATCCAATTGATATTGCTTTTGCAGATCATAGGGATGAAACCATTTTTTTCGTACCATAAGATCGGTAATTTCCTGATGAAGCGCAATGCCTTGATGCAGTTGATTACGTAATAGGGTTCTGGCATCGGTAGAGACAGTTTCTGTCAAAGCTATTGCTGTGTTCCGAACCCCTTCCTTGACGCGAACCAGAAAATCCATTGCAAGGGTCGTGTCTGCCATTTCCGGCATATTTAATGAGTTTTTTGGGTCCACATAATCCATTTTAGCGGACTGGGTCTGGTTAGGTGTCACATCATTCACCTCAATTTAAAATTGGTGTTGGGCGGAAGTCAGGAACAGGCGCTTGAAACGGTGCTTTAGCATAGATTGCTTGCAAATCGGCAATAGCCTGAATAGATTGCTGAACATCTTTTTCCATTAAATCCTTTAGCTCTTGATCGAATACTAAGCCCTGCATTAATTTGGACTTTGCTAAACATAACGTTTTGAAGTTAAGCACTTCATGGATCTCTAGGGACTCATGCGCCGCTAATGTAGGCTGTTGGCTTATCATAGGCTCACCTTTCTTTTATGATTCTAGAAGGTATGTTGTCCAGAACATAACTAGGTTTATTCCGAAAGGATCGTGCTATTCGGCTTCAACCTTGCCAAGTGCTTTTTTAGCGGGTCCTTCAATTACTTCGCCTTGATATGAAAAGCGTGAGCCATGACATGGGCAATCCCATGTTCTTTCGGCCTCGTTCCAGTCAACTTCACAGCCCATATGGGTGCACGTAGTGTCCACCAGGTGCAAAGCTCCTTGTGGGTCTCGATAGGCGCCCGCTCTTTTGCCGTTTACCCGGACGACTGCCCCTTCGTCTTGCTGGAGTTCTTCGGCTTTTTTATAGCTGATTTCCAGCTTACCGGCAATCAAGTGCTTCGCCACATTCGCATTTTGTGTTACAAATGTTTTAATGTCAGGGTCTGCATGGAATCTTGAAGGGGAGAAAAGATCCCGATACGGGCTTTCCCTTCTGGTAATCAGATTCGTATTTAATAAAGCCGCCGCGACACTTGTGGTCATCCCCCATTTTCTATAACCCGTAGCAACGAGGATGTTAGAAACATCGGATAATTCCTGCCCGATATAAGGGAGCTTGTCTAACGAGTACAGGTCCTGTGCCGACCAGCGATAGACGATTTCCTTTAATCCAAATGTTTGCTCTGCAAACTTTTCTAAAGCTTCATAGTATTGAAATGTGCAGATTCCTTGACCCGTTTTGTGGCCTTCGCCACCGACGATGACCATCGGTTCACCGTTTATTAGTACAGAGCGAAGCGAACGTTTAGGGGTTTCCGCACTTATGTACATACCACCCGGATAGGTTTTGTCCGTCTTGACCGCTAGTACATAAGACCGCTCGGCATGCAATCGCGCAAAATAAAGACTGTTTGGATCATTGAACGGAAAATGAGAGGAGGATACGACATAGTTGCAGGTAATCTTGTGCCCGTCGCTTGTATTAATAATAGAGGGGGTTCCTTTATCCACACCCACAACGGTGGTCTGTTCATAAATCTTCCCGCCTTGCCGGATGACTTGATTGGCTAGATACCTTAAGAAAGGAATCGGATTAAACTGAGCTTGGTTTGCCATCATAATAGCTGCTTTAGTTGAAAAGGGCAGAGGCGTTTGTTCGACATAACTTCCCGGGATGCCAAGTTCCTTGTAAGCTTTATATTCGTCGTTGATTTTTTCCACATGCGTATCCGCACATGTATAAACGTAGGCATCTTCTTCTGTAAATTGACAATCGATATGATACTCTTCTACCGTTTGTCTGATGAATTCAAGAGCATCGCGGTTAGCTTCATAATAGAGTCGGGTTTTCTCTTTACCAAAATGTGAGAGGAACTCGCTATAGATCAAATCATGTTGTGCGGTAATTTTGGCGGTGGTATGGCCCGTTGTTCCATGAAGTATCCGCCCTGCGTCAACGACTGCGACGTGTAGTCCTTTTTTAGAAAGTAAATAAGCAGTGGTAATACCGGTGATCCCCGCACCTACAATAGCAACATCCACCTGAATATCTTCATTAAGCTTGGGGAAATTGGGGACGTCAGTTGAAGCTAACCAATACGATTCTGGAAATTGCGGGAAGGTCGTACGACACTCGTCTTGTTTCATTTTCACAAGCACCCCTTTGATTACAATTATTGTATACATTGTTATCATTGTATGATTTTATATACCCAAAAAAGGGATACTTTCAGCCAGCTTCCATCTTGTTTTCAGCTTGACCGGGTACAATCAAGGCAATTTTCCCGGGGAGGATGCATAACAATGAAAACAAAGATGAAAAAGACGGTTTGGATTCCGGCAATCATCGCAGTTACGGTAGCGGCTCTACTCGTAATCTACTATTACTACATGTCCTCGGTTTCCGGCGGCAAGCCTGGCATGCGACCTCCGGGAGGCGGCAATGTACCAGAGCACATGGGCGGACGTCCCGGCGGAAAAGGTGGTGGGGGCAACGGGGAAATATTTAATACCTTGGGCACGATCTCCGTTTTTCTTGGGGCGGCCCCTTTCTGTTGGTTCTGGTTTAAGAAGCAACTGAGATCGCCGTCAATGTTGGTTCGAAAGGCCGGAAAGTTGTTTCACTCCTTGCATAAACTGCTGGGTTGGGCGACCTTGATTCTTATTGCCGTTCATGGCGTCTATTTCCTGATTACCAAACTTCAAGATCACAAAACCTACTCCGGACTGGCGGCTTTTGCCATTATGCTGGCTATCTCCGGATACGGCTTCTATATTAATAAAGTACGTAACAAGTGGATGCGAACCGTCCATCGTATACTTGGACTGCTGTGGGTTCCCGTGCTGCTGCTACATGTAGGCGGAACAGTAATTATGGCGGTCATCGCCACTCTTGCCGTGGGGGTACTAGTCTGGATACTCGACAGAATGGCGGAGAAAACGATGAAGCCTGTCGGAGGGGACACTCTATAATTTTATGGGATGGTGTTACCTTCATCCGGGAGAGAACAAGATGCTGGCGGAGGCGGTTGATATATTGGTTGCGGTTACATTCTTTCCATTGTACTAGAGACTCCTACGTTCTTAATAGGACGTAGGAGTTTGTTTTATTTAATGAGTATGAAATAAAACAAGCTAGTTACCTAATTCGAGTGCGAATTGTCCTAGTATATGAAAAGTAGCAGAACAGAAGTTTATGCTCTTCCGTTAACCAGAATAACGTTAGCTTGAGTTCCTGATTGACGCAGCTTAATTAAGGGCGCGTAGTCATCGGAATAATAGAACTGCTTGGCAGCCTCGTAAGTCGGGAATTCGTGAACTACGACTATTGACGGCTTCCATGTGCCTTCCAGTGTCTCGGGCTGTGGATCTAGCGTAAGGTTGCGGAATCCCGGAACTTCCTGCAGCAGCGCATCTGCTAGCTCTGCGTATTGTTTGAAAACAGCTTCTTCCTCTACTTTTATATCTACGATAACATATGCGCTCATATCTATTCTCCTCTGTATGTCGGACGGTGATCATACGTCCTAGGATTTCGCCGGCGAGCATCTTTAGCTTAATCCGACACGCGGAGATTGTAAATTAGGCACTTTTTTTATCCTCAGTTTCATTTATTACACCGGTTCGTTATTTCAGGTTTGAAAAGTGAGAGATGATGTTCGGCCTGAAACCGTTCTCCCCAAGCCTTCATTTGGGTGAGTATTGACTCAAGCGAAGCTCCGAGCGGGGTTAGCGAGTATTCCACTTTAGGCGGAACAAGGTGATGAACTTCACGGTGAATGAGATTGTCTGCCTCTAACTCTCGTAGTTGGAGGGTCAGCATTTTTTGAGTGGCCGTGGGAAGTGCCCGCCGCAGATCTTGAAACCGCTTAGTTCCACCCAGCAATTCGTACAGAATGATTCCTTTCCACTTTCCGCCGATAATGCTTAAGGTTACTTCCACCGGACAGCCTTTAGTCGGCGTGCAATTAACTCCATTGTTCAGCCGTTTTCTCAACCATATCATCCCCTTTCACTTTGTTATTATACCAATATTATACTTGGCAGTTTAGTTCAGATACAGCGACACAAGGCAGCACTTGACTTCAAGTTAACTTTAATAAGCAGCATCTAGTAGCAAGCCGAGTAATTCCAGCCTTATATCCCCAAAGCTGTCTTAACGCGGATCGGCGCGAAAGGTGGCTTTGGGGGGCATACATATGCAGCTAAGGACGTGGTTTGAAGATGCCGAAAGGACGTCCTACAGGCAGGAATGTACGGCCAAAATGTGCATTCAGAACAGCAGCTCCTGTACCGTACAGCGAGAGTAGGCCAATGCCCATTTCAGCATAAGCGGCGATGGTGTGGAACACCTCTGGGGCGATGCCGAATGCATCGAAGCTAAGGCCGAGGAACAGAAAATCAATCAACACAAAAATAAAAAATAGAACCTTGTGCGTCTCCATTGCTCCAATGGTCATGAAGAGCGTAAAGATGAGATAGCCGGCAAAGGCAACGCCGAGCTGCCTACCATCCACCGCTGATGCCAGCTCTGAGCCGAATACGCCCATTTTAATCATCCAGCTACTAGCTACGGCTAACCAGAAGAAGGCGTAAGCGCCAAATGCCGTCATGCCAAAGGTGTTGTTATGCTTTGCATCCTGAATGCAGGCAAACAGCTGTGCAAAGGCACCCAGGAAGATAGCCCAAGGAATAATAAAGCTCAAGCCCTCGGTGAGACCAAGCTTTTGGGATGAAGCTACAAGCGTTACAATGGCCAAGCCAAACAGGCCGATCGCGCTCGGATCGGCCGTTATGATTTTTACGTTAGAATGAGATTCATTTTGCATGAAAAAATAGAAGCCTCCAATAATATTTAAGTACGTGTCAATCTGCCGATGCCAGAATCACACTGACATATTGTAACGGAAACCAACCTACTCCGCATAGTAGGGAAATCATAAAATTCCTCCCGATCTGTTAGTAATGGGGCAGGAATTTATGGAATGGTGTTACCTTCATCTTTGTGGTAATATTTACACCTATATAGAATGAGGAAGTGACATAGTGATTAATATAACGATTCCAACTCCGGATATCACAATTACCAAACAGGTTAACCCTGAGCTCAGCCATATTTATGGATTTACAGATTTCCACCTGATTCCTAGAGATAAGGCTGGTATCTTTATGTTCTACAATGCACAGGAGGAATTACTGTTCGTTGGTAAAGCAAGAAAGTTAAGACCCAGAATCAAAAAGCATTTTGAAGATAACGTATCGCCGATCAAGGCTAATCGGAAAGAAGTGGCGATTATTGAGGTCTGTATTGTGGAAGATGCGGTAGATCGTGAAATTTATGAAACCTACATCATCAATTCGCAAAAGGCTAAATATAACGTTGAAAAAGTGTTTTATAAGTAACAAAGCAACAAGCAGCTACTTTATAAAAAAAGAGCAATAAGCCGCAGTAGTGCACTGCCCTTATTGCTCTTTTAAATTCGTGCATTTAGATCCTCTCAAGGACGGGGCGATATAGTATGAACAAAACCGACCGCTTGCTGGCTATCTTGCTAGAGTTACAACGTAAGGATATTATACGGGCCGAGGATTTAGCGGCGATTTTCGAAACGAGTGTGAGAACGATCTATCGGGATATTCAGGCTCTCAGCGAATCGGGCGTACCGATTGTAGGAGCACCGGGTATTGGATATTCTTTGATGGAGGGATACTTCCTGCCTCCTGTAAGCTTTACTGTAGAAGAGGCTGTAGCGCTGCTAATCGGAACAGATTTTGTCGAACAAAAATTTGATACAGACTATGGCATGAAGGCGCAAACTTCACGCAGAAAAATCGAAGCTATTTTACCAGAGAGCGTTCGCAGGGAAGTTGCCCAGGTGCGAACGACTATCAGACTGCTGGCGGTGGGTAAAGGAACAAACCATACAGAGAAAGCCTATTTGGAAACGCTGCGCATCGCTGTATTGGCTAAACAGAAGGTTCGGTTTGGTTACTCCAAAAAAATGCCAGAGGCTGACGGGAATCGCCAAAGTGTGCGTGTGGTCGCTCCTTATGGTCTTGTACTGCTGCATGGTTCGTGGGTTTTGATTGGACAATGCGAATTGCGGCAACAGCTGCGCCATTTCCGTTTGTCGCGTATGAACGATCTGATCATGCTGGAGGACGGTTATCAGTTGCCTATTGATTTTAATTTGCAGGATTATAAGCAAGCTGATGACCGCCACATAAATGTTCACATACAAATCCGTTCGGATATTGTAGATAAAGTGAAGGAAGCGAACCATTTTTACATGGAGTCCATGGAGGAGCGTGAGGATGGAATCCATGTATTTTTCCGTGTTAGACACCCAGAGGAATTACTATCATGGATACTTGGTTGGGGCGCAGATGTGGTAGTGCTGGAGCCTGAATCGCTTCGCGAGCGTGTCCGGACAGAAGTGGAAAAAATGTTGAAATGCTACTGACATAATGCTGTCAGTAGCATTCTTGTATAGTAAAGCTACTTTGATAGAGAGGGGCATTTACTATATGAATACAAGCGAAACATTACAGCGTTTTGAAGAAACGGTACAGCACTATCTTCTTGAATTGGACAGCTTTAGCCTGGAGCAATTGCAGTACACACCGCAGGAGGGACAATGGTCGCTTGGACAAATGTATCTTCATTTGGTGAACTCTGCTCTTTATATGCATCTTAGGAACATAGATCTTTGTCTACAGTCTAATGGGGAAAAAGGGACTAAAACGGAGGCGGGCACAGCCGCATTTAACTTGGGAAGCTATCCACCCATACGTATCCAAGTCCCACCATCTCCGCAGTATACTCCCCCCCAACCGACGAGCAAAGAAGAGATTGCAGAAGGATTGAATGTGGTGATCCGTAAAATGAGAGAGATTGAGCCGACCGTTGAGAAATCAACAGGGTCGTCTACTTCTCCTCATCCCGGATTTGGCGCGTTGAATGCGGGAGAGTGGTTTAGACTCATCGAGATGCATTATCGTCACCATCTTTTGCAGATGGAGCGCTTGAAGCACGCAATAGCCGGTTGATCGTCTCCCGACGTAGCCCGATGAACTGCCCGATTTCCTCCTGCGTCAGTACGTCTGTTAACGTAGCGGGTGCGATGTAGGAGTGGAACCAGCGTTGAAGCTTCCGAAGCTTCTCGGCAGGCGATACCTCTGTGAGCTGGTCAATTCGTTGTTGCATCATGCGTAGCTTATCCTGTAGCTGCAAAGCGATGGCTCGACATTGAGCCGGGTCCTGCTCCAGCTTCAGGTACCATTCTTTTTGCGACAGAACCTCAATCTCTGAGGTGACCAGCGCCATCGCGGTACCATAATAGGGATTGGGACTGATGAGGGAGTGGTGCGGGATGATTTCATCGGGCACAATTACATTAACTAAAATTTGCGAGCCGTCTTCATGGACTCGGATAATTTTTAACAGGCCGCTTTTTAAGTGATATAAAGGGCCAGTTTCCCCTTGTCGAAATAAGGTCTCGCCTTTGTGTAATATCATGAACGTGTATAGCCTCCATTTCATGTATTCCAGCTTTTAGATGAACCCGCCATTGACGCGGATGGTCTGTCCGGTAACCCACTGCGATTTAGCGCTGACCAGAAACTCAATCACATCAGCGATATCTTCCGGTTCACCGAGACGACCCATAGCATTCATTTTCTTCATGCCTTCGATCTGCTGCTCTGTTTTTCCTGCTTGAAAAAGCTCTGTGTTGACAGGGCCGGGAGCCACGGCATTGATCGTAATTTGCCTGCTTCCGAACTCCTTGGCTAGCTGACGGGTAAATTGCTCCACCGCGCCTTTCGTACCCGCGTATACGCTATAAGCCGGAAACATTTGTCCGATCACGGATGTGGAGAGGTTTACGATTCTCCCGTAATTCTCCATGTATTTCATCGCTTGCTGACAGGCAAAGAAGGTACCTTTTACATTCAGCGCGAATTGTTGGTCAAAATCAGCTTCGGTCACCTCAGCCAGAGGTTTGGTAATCATCAGCCCGGCATTGTTAACCAGAATATCCACTTTGCCGAATTCAGCAATCGTATTGGTAAATAAGGCTTCAATATCGCTCATCTTGCCCAGATCAGCGTGGAGAGCTATGGCTTTTCCGCCTTTTTGAATAATGCCTGCTACAACTTCTTTAGCTCTATCCGGACTGTTGGCATAATTGACAACTACAGCAGCACCTAGATCAGCCAGCTGCTCAGCAATGGCACGTCCAATTCCCCTGGATGAGCCAGTGATAATTGCTATTTTCCCATCCAAATGCTTCATATGTGTTTGGCCTTCTTTCTATATAGTTTAAGATATCCCTTTTTCTAAAAGCATCCACACTTCCGAAAACTCCCGCTCAATCGCCGGACTTTTCCATTCGTAAGCATGTGCGGGATGATGGAAACGGGTTGTGGCATAGAAAAGTGTACGTGCCAGTTGGGTGGGTTGATCCACTGTGATGCCCCCGCGCGCAATAATGTCAGCGAGCTGATCCACAATGTGGGCGATATGCTGGTCGATTAAATCCGCGGCTTGCTCGGTGACCCGAGTATACATCCCAAACATTTCCTCGTCATCGCGGGCATAATACTGCTTAAGCTCGATCAAGGTCTGTATATATCGTTTTAAGTGCGGTATTCCTAGCACAGATGAATCCTGGCATATCTCCGTTAACGGATCGATTATCTTTTCATTTAGCCATTTTTCGGTCACGCCTTCAAGAAGCTCGGCTTTACTTTTAAAGTGTCGGTAAATAGTGCCGTGACTTACTCCTAATACTTTGGCAACATCCGTCACGGAGCTCTTGGCTACACCAAAACGCCTAAGTGTGTCTTCTGTAGCAATGAGAATCTGTTCCTTGGTCAGTATATCTGAGGATTTTTCCATAGAGACACGGTTAACTTACCGTGTGAGTCACCTCCTTGAAGTCAGGATAACACAATGAGTATCAAATGACAAATATTCATTTTTGTCATTTGATACTCATTTTTTTAAAGAATCCAAAGAAGTGACCAGAAAAACTACAATAGCGATTCGATGACAGGATCAATAGCACAGGGCGCTGTTGTTACTTCAAATCTGCCTTTTACATGGCCATCACGGTTAATCAGGAATTTGGAAAAATTCCACTTGATACCGTCGCCGACGTATATTTCTGGATATTTATCCCGTAGGAAATCATCCATCCATTGACCGTCTTTGGTCTGGGTATCAAAGCCTTGAAAAGGTGACTGTTGGGTCAGATATTGAAATAAAGGATGAGCAGATAAACCTCTTACATCCGTCTTCTCAAATAGTGGGAAGGTTAATCCATGGTTATTTTGGCAGAATGTCTGAACCTCCGAATTGCTACCCGGCTCTTTTTCATTGAATTGGTTACAAGGAAACGCAAGGATTTCAAAACCTTGTTCCCTCCGTCTTTCATAGAGCTTTTGCAGATCAGCGAATTGACTGGAGAAGCTACACATGCTGGCAGTGTTTACAATAAGGAGAACCTTACCTCTATAGTTTGAGAATTCAATCGGTTTCCCGTTGATTAAGGTTGCTTGAAAATCATAAACAGACACGTTAACATTCCTCCTCACGTTATTTTATACACATCGTATATCCAGAATTGCTATTGGTCTAATATATTATTGGAATCAACTTTATAGGCATTTACAATAACCCCGTCATGTAAAGATACATTGTCCATCTATCTTTTGAAATCAAAGGAGGCTCGACATAGGAAATAGGAGATTCGCTTCTTACATAGCAAACTGTGGCATTCGCCGTTACCAAGATAGAATATAGATGCATATTCATGTAGTGTGTGCAAAAACCCAACAGAATCGAGGGATATTCGTGCCCATTGGAAAGATGATTCAATACAAGGAAATGCAACAACATCCCATTTTACGCTCGCACTTGCCCGAAACCCGCTGGATTACGAATGCAAGGACTTTACGGATGCTGGATACCTATCGCACAGTCTTCATCAAGCCTAATTATGGGAGTGGGGGAACCGGCATCATACGCGCGAAAAAGGTAGGGAGGAGATATGAAGTTCGTTGCGGCTCCAGTCGCAGAGTCGTTAGATCCCACGCCGTAAGAAGAGCAATTAGAAGCTACCGAAGACCTCATCGTCGTTATTTGGTACAGCAAGGACTCAAGTTAGCCAAGTACAAAGGTTCGATTTTTGATGCCAGAGTGTATATGCAAAAGCCAGACTCGGAATGGGTTATCTCAGGGGTAACCGGTCGTGTCGCTGCACCCCGAAAAGTGGTTACCAATTATCGGAAGGGAGGACATGCGGCGCCGTTATCCAAAGTGCTTTTAAGGGTTTTTAAAAATGACAGAGCAAAAATGAAAGAGATTTTGGACCAGATCATCGAGCTTTCTAGAATTATTGCCGACACGATTGACAAAAATCATCCGGTTCGCGAGCTGGGCATTGATCTTGCTGTTGAGAAGAGTGGCCAAATCTGGATTATCGAGGCCAATCCGCATCCCGGACATATGTTATTCAGGCAGCTCCCTAATCATAAGATGATTCGCAACATTTTGAGAAACAAACGTCGTATTCATCATCATTAGGATAAAGTATTTTAAAGCAGCACTCTAATATCAGAACGGCAACATTTCAAGGTATCGTTGAGATGAACGATGCCTTTTTTGTGTTAAAAGAGAGTGTCTATCGAATTGTTCACAAAATGTTCACTTATGTGAGGGTTTCGACTATTTATATAATTAGCAAAGCAAAAGAAGGGATGATGGAATTGCCAACAACGAAGAAGGAAAATTTTTATTTTGGTTTAATGATGTGCTTGGGGATGGTCGTATTCATGACATTGTATAATCTATATACAAATGGCTTGATTGGCACCATGTCTCTAAAGGCAATGCTTCTTCAATTTATTTTATGTTTTATCACTGCTTTCGTATTGGAATTATGTATTGTCGGTCCAGTAGCAAAGAAAATAGCCTTCTCATTACCGTACGACAAATCCAAAAGGCTATTTGTAATTCTATCCCTTTCATGTTGTATGGTCATTGGCATGGTTCTCTGTATGTCACTTTATGGTTTGGGGACGGCTTACTTTTTTAATAGTCTTTCAGAAGGCTCATTATTTAAAAATTACTTATCTTTAGTTGTTAAGAATTTTGCGTTTGCTTTTCCTCTACAGCTCTGCATTGTAGGGCCGCTTGTTCGCTATTTATTTGTTAGATTCGTGAAAGGTACAAGTATGGGGATGCCATTAGGCAAAAACGTAGTTAACGACGGTATTCGATAGCTCAACAGCCGCCTTCTGTCTGAGAAGGCGGCTTGTTTTTTACCCAGAAGCTCAGTACCTTTATAGCGTTTGTCCGCTGTCTACCGTAATGATCTGGCCTGTCATGGCTTCCTGTTCCAAAGCAGAGCAGACCATGCTGGCAATATCCTCAGGTGTGGAAATGCGCTGTAGCAGCAGATGAGGAGCCAATTGTTTCATTTGTTCTTCCCTACCTGCCCACCATCTTGTCGCCACCGCGCCTGGCACGATGCAATTGACTCGAATATCAGGGGCCAGGGATCGTGCTAACGATTTGGTCAGCCCGTGGACGGCTGCTTTGGATACTGCATAGGGTAGTGAGGAACCTAGCCCTGTTTGTCCAGCTATACTTCCCAGATTGACGATAGCTCCTTGTTGACGATGCTTCATATAAGGAGCTACGGCTCTAGCACAGTAAAACATGCCTTTCACATTGACAGCCAAGAGATCATTCCACACCTCTTCCGTAACGGCCTCTAGATCGTCCATTGGAATATGATGTGTAATGCTGGCGTTATTCACCAGTACATCAACCGTGCCGTATTGCTGAACAATCTGCTCGACCATATCCCGAACTTCCCGATCTTGGGAAACATCTGCCTGTAATGCAATTGCACTTCCTCCCTGTTCAAGTATCATACGTACGGTTTCCTCTGCATCGTCTTTAGAACGGGAATAGTTTACGACTACAGTAGCCTTTCGATCTGCTAATTCCATACATATGGCTCTCCCAATTCCTGTACCGCCGCCTGTAACTAGGGCTGCTTTTTGATGTAAATCCATGTATATCCGCTCCTTAGCCAACTCGTTAGTGTTGTGTGAGAAAAGTAATATAATCTGTTATGGATCATTGTAGAGGATGTATTATATTTTGTATAATTGAATTAACTGAACTTGTAATTCAATAAACTTGAATTAAACAAGCGACTTGGGAGTAGGAGAATGGATATTAAAGCACTCAAAACATTTCAGATGATTGTGAATTACGGGAGTTTTATGCGTGCGGCGGAAGCGTTGAATTATGCGCAATCCACTGTGACGATGCAAATACAAAAGCTGGAATCCGATCTAGGAGTTCAACTAATTGAGCGGGGCAAGAAAATAAAGTTAACTGAAGCTGGCAGGATGTTTTATGAGCAGAGTTTGCCCATTGTAAAAGACATGGAGCAACTGCAGGAAAATATGGAGAACCTGCAAAAGGGAACCGCAGGTGACATTCGTATAGGAGTGACTGAACCGACCGCTAGTTACCGACTACCCGAAATTTTAAAGCGGTTCTTAAACCATTACCCTCACATTCGGGTTTCTGTTGAGTTTGGGAATACACCTACATTAAGCGAGCGTATACTCCAAGGGGATGTGGACATCGCATTATGCTCTGCCCCGGATTTGGGTACAGAGCTATATTTTGAACCTTTATTTAAGGAGAATTTTGTAGTTTTGATGCCTGAACATCACCCTCTTGCAGAAAAGGAGTGCATTGGACCCGCAGATTTACAGGGGCATCGCCTACTTATTACGTCGTCCATCTGTCCTTATCGGCGCAAACTTGAAATGGTCATGAAGGAACATGGAATAACTACGTTAGACACGATGGAAATTGGCAGCATGACGGCTCTAAAATCTTATGTGGAATGTGAATTAGGGATTGCCCTTGTGCCCCAAATTCTAGTCCATCCTGTCCCGGCAGGAACAGCAGTGAGGCAATTAAGCGGCAGCTTGATCGATATGACCTTTGGTCTTCTTTGTAAAGCAAACGAGGCACCGCTGAAGCTGGCAAGCTCAAGGCTATATTCTGTGTTAAAGCAGGAGCTTGGGCAATTGTCGTGAGCATACGATATCAAACCGACTGCAATAGGCAGCCGGTTCGTTTGTTTATTTTTTCGTAATCGGAATCCATACTTCACTTCGGTATTCCTCAGCATGAGTATCTCCCATGGTATATACTTCTAGCTCAGGCCCGCCTGAGTGCTCATAGTTGCTGGCAGGGAACCATTCCTGGTAAATTCTTTGCCATACCTTCTGGATCGAGTGAGGCATAGGGCCGATGGATGTAAACACGGCCCAGGTTGCAGCCGGGATGGTTCTGGCTTCTAATCCGTTCGAGGCTGCTACGTCTTCACTGCCCTCTGCGGCGATAAGGTAGCTAAACGTTTCTTCACCGTGCTTCATGTCCAGACATATACCGAGGATATCATCGCCTGTCCCCAAGGCATGAATGCGATCCGATGTGCCATCTGCGTTAAGTTGATCCCAGAATTTTGGGATTTCCCGAAGGTTTTCACCGTTCTTAGTAGTAACTTGAATGGACTTCCCAATGACCGTAAAGGCCGCCTTCTCTACAATTTTATAATCCATTTCCTGATCTCCCTTCAGTGATAGATGGAAGGTGATGCGTGGAAAGGCTTTCAGGTTCACTCCCGGGTTTCTGGCCTCAGAGGGAGAAATACCGTGTACCTTTCGGAACGCTTTAGAAAAAGATTCGGGGGAATCATATCCGTACTTGAACGCAACATCCAGTACTTTGGTGGTAGAAAGACTCAATTCCTGAGCAGCCAGGGTCAATCGACGTTTGCGCACATATTCTGCTACCGTAACGCCAGTTAGCATATAAAACATCCGTTGAAAATGAAAGGGCGACGAGTAGGCCGCCTTTGCAATTTCATCAATATCAAGGGGCTGCTGCATTCTTTCTTCCATTAGATCGAGTGCGTTCTTGATCCGAAGCAACCATTCCAACCACATCACCTTCCTTGGTTGTAATCATATCATTCACGGTGTCCGTCATCCTGTCTTTGCGTGCTTTTGTCGAACAGGATATCATCAGCCTGCCCCTTGTGTTCATAATTAAAATTTGGGACAATACAAGAAGTGTTTGAATAGCGCAGAGCGCTCAAACATGCTATGATGCAATGATAGTTGAGACGAGTCGTGATGGCTAGGGTTTATATATAGAAATACGAATTTTAACGTCTGAAAAGAGGATCGAACATGAAAAAGGAATCCATTTATGGATTAACGCTAGACCAATTGACAGCATGGCTCTTGGAGCATGGATATAAAAAATCTCGGGCATTGCAGGTATGGGACGCATTGTACCGGAAACGGATTACTGATTTTGCGGCGATGACAGAGGTTCATGAGAATTGTACTCGCCTGTTGGCAGAGAACTTCTCTATTGAAACCCTGGAAGAACATGTGAAGCAACAATCAGCAGACGGGACGGTCAAGTTTTTGTTCCGTTTGCAGGATGGTAATTTGATTGAGACGGTATTAATGCGGCATAAGTTTGGATTATCCGTATGTGTGACGACGCAGGTGGGATGCAACATTGGATGTAGCTTCTGTGCAAGTGGGCTGTTGAAGAAGAGCCGTGACCTTTCCAGTGGTGAAATCGTAGGACAAATTATGAAGGTGCAGCTGTATCTGGACCAGGAACGTCCGGGCGACCGGGTCAGTCACGTTGTGGTAATGGGAATTGGCGAACCGTTTGATAACTTTGTGAACCTGTCCGATTTCATTCGGGTCATTAAGGATCATAAAGGGCTGGCGATTGGGCAGCGGCATATTACCGTGTCCACAAGTGGCCTTGCCGATAAAATCATTGAATTTGCTGATTCCGATCTGCACGTCAATCTTGCGATCTCCCTCCACGCTCCGAATAATGAGATTCGTACCCGCATTATGAAGATCAACCGGGCGATCCCGATTGAGAAGCTCATGCAGGCAATTGATTATTACTTGGACAAAACCAATCGTCGGATTACGCTGGAGTACATCTTGCTGAAGGATGTTAATGACGGTAAGGAGCATGCGCTCGAACTGGCTGAGCTGGTGGGCCATCGTCGCAATCTGGCGAACGTGAACCTGATTCCATACAATCCGGTGGATGAGCATAGTCAATACCAGCGGAGTGAGTCGGAATCGATTACTGGCTTCTATGATGTTCTGAAAAAACAAGGTATTAGCTGTAGTGTTCGGCTGGAGCACGGAGTCGACATTGATGCGGCCTGCGGACAGCTGCGCAGCAAGCAAATTCGCAAGGATGCCAATAGCAGCCGCAATGCGGAGCGCGAAGCTATTAGTTAAAATATACGAGCGTACTCTCTAACAGGAGTACGCTTTTTGTATACATGAACCATCGAACAAAACGTCAACTGTAAATGTGAAAATAGTCACGTAATAGTTGCTGCTTTTACGTTATAGTGAGTGGTTAGTGGAGGGGTTATATGGCTAACGTAATTTCAAATGTGGCGCTCGTTCCGGGCATTTATGTGATGAAGATAGAGGGGAAATTTAAGGGGAAGATGGGTCAGTTCTACATGCTGCGCAGCGGGAATGGTTACCCACTGCTGCCCAGACCCATCAGCATTTATGATATTGGGGAAGAGAGCATTTCCTTTTTGTACCGGGTTGTTGGAGAGGGGACCCATCTATTTTCCCAATTACAGCCTGGTCAGGAGATTCAATTGGAAGGACCCTTTGGAAACGGGTTTCCGCAGGTTGAGGGCAGTTTGGCTTTAATCGGCGGTGGCATGGGTACAGCACCATTGTTATTGGCTGCAAAATATTACCCGCATGCAGACGTTTATCTGGGGTTTGCACAGCAGGCCTTCGGGGTTGAAGCGTTCGAGGCTGCGGCAGCATCTGTAGAGGTCAAGGTAGGGGGGAGCATCGTCGAACAGGTCGAACCTGCTCGCTATGCGAATATGTTTTCCTGCGGGCCAACTCCGATGTTGCAAGCACTCGCGCTGAAAACGGCGGGTACAGCGTCCCGCTTATATATTTCAACAGAAAGACATATGGCCTGTGGTATTGGCGCATGTTTGGGCTGCACCATGCGTACCCGTGGAGGCAATCGGAGGGTATGTAAGGAAGGGCCTGTATTCCCGGTGGAGGAGGTGGAGTTCGATGATCTCCATGGCGTGTAATATAGCAGGTGTACCGTTCAAAAACCCGATTATCATGGCATCCGGTACGTTTGGGTTCGGGCGTGAGTATGCAGAATTCTATTCTCCTGAGCTACTCGGCGGCATCGTCGGCAAGGGACTAACCCTTCATCCGAAGGCGGGGAATACGGGGCAACGAATACATGAGACAGCATCCGGTATGCTGAATAGTGTAGGATTGGAAAATCCGGGTGTGGCGGCTTTTTTGAAGGATGAACTGGATGACATGACTCGCTGGAATACGGCTGTTATTGCCAATGTGGGCGGCTCCAATCTGGAGGAATACGTACAGGCCGTAGCCATGATTACGGAAAACGCGCAAAAACGCCGTACAATGAACCGCAGAGGCGTTGACATGCTGGAATTGAACATTTCATGCCCCAATGTGAAGCAGGGCGGAATGCAATTTGGTATCCAGACAGAGGTAGCGCGGGAGGTGGTGCGTCAGGTGCGCAATGTGACGGCGCTTCCGCTAGTTGTCAAGCTGTCTCCAAATGCAGAGAACATCACGCAGATGGCGGTTATGTGCGAGGAAGAAGGCGCCGACGGGGTTTCGCTGATCAATACATTTTCTGCAATGAAAATAGATATACGTCGGCGCCGCAGTGTGTTCGCCAACACGTATGCAGGCCTTTCCGGACCGGCAATCAAGCCGATTGCCTTGCGCATGGTTCACCAGGTGGCGCAGGCGGTATCCATTCCTGTGATCGGGATGGGCGGGATCAGCTCTGTGGAGGACATTATTGAATTCACCATGGCAGGGGCCGCCGCCATTCAGGTGGGAACGTATAATTTTGTCCATTTACATGCAGGGGCTGAGTTGGTATATGGGCTAGAACAATGGATGCAGCAGGAAAAGGTGCAGTCGTTGGATGAGATACGAGGAATTTTGTAAATTTAGCACTCATATGTGTATAAACTTGAGCATACAAAACCGGCTTGTCTTCTAAGGCAAGCCGGTTTTGTATTTTATTTTACCGAACCAGACAGACTTGACTAATGGTTAATATCGCATTTGTTCAAGATGAACGAAATTTGATTTTCCAGCCGATGAATGGCTTCCTTGGATGCCTGGTCATTGGCACCTTGGGCCTGAAGCGTAGCGAGCTCCTGCTTGAGTTGATGAAGGTCTTCTCCTGCATGAGCGCAGTCGTAATTGCTCTCGAGATTGTCAATCATCCGTTATCCTCCCTTTCGTCAGGTATACGTCCTTATTATGGAGAATTGACCTTTCCTTATTCAGCATATTGTTTTATTTCAGATAAAGGCTGCGTTATCCACTAATGGGGCGCGTAAAGCTTGTAAAATAAGAAGGGATTTTGTCAAACGATGTCGAATAAAAAGGGGTTATAGGGGCAAGATAGGCTCTTCTTCCCATTGGAGAGCTTGATAAAGAAGCTGGGTGATAGGGTTGCGGTTAAAAGGTAAGTTGAAACCGAGAAGACAATTCAAAGTTTCGCTACAATTCATGATTATTATTTTGGTTGTTTTAGTTATTATTATTTCCTTGATTATATCCTTGCTTCTCATTCGTAATTTCGTGATTAACAAGCATTTTGATAATACGAAGGAAAAACTTTCAGGTATTGCCAAGGTGGTTGCCAGTGACAACGATGTTATTCGTAATGTTGAGCAGGGAGTCCCTGTGAAGCAGATCCAAGACTATTCTCTTGGAGTAATGCATAACGTTAATGTGGATTTTGTAGTCATACTGAACCACGATTTAATTCGGCTTTCCCATCCGAATGAAACCATGATTGGCAAGCCATTCTCTGATTTGGACGATGCCAGAAAAGCACTATCCGGTCAGGGACATTTTTCTGAAAATATCGGTGTTTTAGGCCAAGGCTACCGTTATTTTACGCCGATATTTAATCAACAGAAAGAGGTCATTGGCATTGTATGTGTAGGACTGACCATGAGAACGCTAAATCATGATTTGATGCAGGCGCAGTATACCATTTTTGGAGGACTGATGCTGGGACTCTTTAGTGGAGTTCTGGGCGCGATCATTCTGGCACAAAAAATCAAAACGATCTTATTTGGTCTGGAACCACAAGAGATAGCAACACGATTACGTGAAAAAGTAATTATTGAAAATGAGGTCGCTGAAGGAATTATAGCCATTTCGGCTGACAAGAAAATTATGCTTATGAACAAGGAAGCTCAGGCCAAGTACCAACTGGCGAATCAAGACAGAAAAGCCCCGATTGGCGAGCAGATCGATACCAACTTTTATAACGCGCTCTTCAAGAAAGTGTTTGATAGTAAGAAGAAGATCAAGGACCGCTCGTTTTATGTGAATGGTATAGAAGTCATTGCGACAGTAACCCCTATACATGTAGAAAATGAGTTTTTTGGGGCAGTTGCTACACTGCGCGACCAATCCGAGATGATTCATCTTAGCAATCAGTTGAGTGGCACAAAATATTATATTAACTCTCTTCGCGGACAGACGCATGAGTTTATGAACAAAATGCACGTGATCTCCGGACTGATTGAGATGAGGAAATATGAAGAAGTCAGTCAGTATATTCAGCAGCTAAATCACCGGTATCAAAATGAAGTAGGCTTTCTAACAGAGAGGATTAAGGTTCCGGCTTTAGCAGGTTTTATTATGGGGAAAATCAACGAAGCACGCGAGCAGAATATTTCGGTGTTACTGGAAGAAAGCTCGAATGTATCCAATCTAGAGATGCAGGACATTGTTCATGATGTCATACACATATTGGGCAATTTTTTTGACAACGCGATAGACTCCATTTTACAAAAAAGGCAACCCGGCAAAATTGAATTGAAATTGAATTATGAGTGTGAGGGAAATGTGTTCATTTTGAAAGTGAAGGATAATGGTATGGGAATTGACTCTGAAATGCAACAAAGAATATTCGAGCATGGCTTCTCAACCAAAGGAGAGGACAGGGGGTACGGTTTGAATCTGGTTAAGACCATGGTGGACAATCACCAGGGCATCATTGAGATTGACAGCCAACCTGGTCTGGGAACAAGTATCTATGTAGAGTTGCCCTGTACATTGGAGGTGACGAGTGAATGAAGGTACTCATTGTTGAGGATGATCCTATGGTTGCTGAGCTCAATCAACAGTTTATTGAGCGTATGGACAACTTGGATGTGGTATGTAAAGCAGATACTGTCCAGAAGGCACAGGATTGTCTTCAGAAGTTCACACCTGATCTGGTATTGCTGGACGTTTATTTACCCGGGAAAAGTGGATTAACCTTGTTATCCCATATGCAGGAGCAGCAGTACCATGCTTCGGTTATTTTAATTACGGCTGCAAAAGATATCCAAACGGTAAAGGAAGCTGTTTTCTATGGAGTGGCAGACTATCTAATTAAGCCTTTTACATTCGAACGCTTTAAGCTGGCTGTTGAGAAAATCCAGCGTTTGGCCACGGTGATGGAGGAAGGGAACGGAATTAATCAAGCTGTCATTGATCAATATTTTAATAAAGAAGAGCCTATGGGTGTAGAAAAGAAAAAACCTGCTAAACAACTATCCCCAAATCTATCGAAAAATCTGTCTAAAAACTTGTCCAAACTGACCATGACTACCATACTGAAGAGTATTCAAGAGCTGGACGGACCTTTTTCGGTTGAAACATTAGCCAGAGAAGTGGACTTGTCCCGTATTACAGTCAAAAAATATATTCAGTTCCTGGTAGACGATGGCTTTCTGATTGAATCGATAGAATACCACAAGATTGGAAGGCCGCTAATGCTCTATCAGATCAATTCGGATATAAAAGAACCGCCATTTCCAGTATGACCTGGAGATAGCGGTTCTTTACTGTCCAATGAGTGTGCCAAGCTTCCTACACTATTTCATAGCGAGAACAGGAAGTGGGACCAGATTGTCCGAAGAATGAGTTGTAATGATATCATGGAAGTTTGCGTAGCTGGTTTCAATCATGTTGGATAACGCAGTAACGGTATTCGAGCCGGCATGAGGTGTGACCAACACTCTTGGATACAGCTCCACAAGCTTCTGGATCGTTGGGTCCGGGAGCATTTGCCATGGGTCAAATGCTTTAAAAAATAGTTCTTCCTCTTTAGGAAAGACATCTGTTCCGAACCCTTCCAAATGATTGCTGAGCAAAGCATCCAGAATGGCTTGGTTATCTTGTAATTCCCCACGTGAGGTATTGATGAGAATAGACCCTTTTTTCATTTTCGCTAAAAAGCTAGCATTAATCATTTGGTCGTTCTGTCCCGGCAGGTAAGGAACATGCACACTGACGATATCACTCTCTGCCAGTAGTTCATCCAAGGTTGTGAATGGAATGAGTGCCTTGGCTGCGTCGGATTGGTACACATCATAGCCGATAACAGAAGCTCCTAATCCTTTAAATAATTTGGCCTCCGTCAGGCCGATGCGACCGACCCCGATAATCCCAACTTTACAATTGTGAATCTCTTTGCTGAACGTATGCTCGTCCACAATAAAATTTTTGAAAGAGCTTTTGGTAGTCATGTAAGCAGTGTGACGGAGCAGCATCATAGCAAGAGTTAAGGAAAGCTCTGCGATAGCATTCGGAGAGTAGGATGGCACACGTGCGACCTTCATTCCAAATTCGCTGCAGGCATCCAAATCAATATGGTTGATTCCGACGGTTCTGGTGAAAATATATTGAATGCCGTACTGATTGAATTTTGCGAGATTTTGCCGATTGGCAGCACAGTTTCCTCTTAACAAAACAGCATCGTGATGCTGGGCCAGTTCTGCATTGCTGGAGGTCAGCAGCTCTTCTACCAGCGTTAGCTGGAAGTTATATTTATTAAGCTCATGGAAATAGGGCTTCTCATATGAACGGGCACCATAGCAGATGATTTTTAACATGTTGTTTTCCCCCTGATTTAGAAAATTCCAATTTTATCGATGACATTGAGCGTAATAATCCACACCGGAATCATGACGACGGAAGTAATAGTTGATAGAAGCGATGCATTAGAAGTTAGTACAGCTTCCTTATCAAAACTGATGGCATAGGCTGCGGCTACGGTAGCTGTAGGAGTAGCCATCATAATGACAATGGTAGATAAAGCGACAGTATCGACCGACAGAATATGAGATATGGTCAACAAAGCCAGCAAAACGATGTTCACAATAGGTACCAGCCAAACTTTAACAAGGCTGTAATACCATGATGTCTTGTCTGTAGCTGCCGACTTGAAGCTGATTTCACCCAAAGTTGAACCAATCGATAACCAGGCCAATGGAGAAGCTAGTCCGGCAAGGTAGGTCATGGGCTTGAACAACCAGACAGCGGTTTGATCAATTCTTAGAAAAGCAAACTGCTGAATGGTCCCATCCTCTGTAGCCACACTCATTTGCGGTAAATAACCCTGGAACAACCAAACAAACAAGCCTATAAAAGTCGCAATAACAATCGGATTCAAAAACATAGTTTTGAGATTTTTAAGCTCCATTTTTAAGCCGCTCATTTTGATATAGCCATAAGAATATAAGAAAATGCGGTAGCCTATATTAAAAATGGAACTGTACATCACTCCAGTAGGACCGTAAATGGCACCGACAATGGGAATTCCGAAAAAAGTAGTAGAACCGAAAATGGTTAGTACCCGCAAAACATCCTGCTTATCCTTGTTGTAGCTCAGGAAGAACGGCTTGGAGATAAAGATGAGAATGATATAAATGAGAATCCCCCATATTAAAACATTCATGCCCTGTTTTAATATTGTAGGATTGATATCCTGCATGAAAGAATTAAAGGCTAGTGCTGGTAGAGCCACAGTGAGAACAACCTTAGATAGCATCTTTCCTACGGCTGCGGTAAAAATCCCCTTCTTGCGGCAAAAGAAGCCGAGCAGGATAATAAAAACGGTAGAAGCGATAGAACTGACAATACTGTTATCTGTTAAGGTCGCTGTAATCATTTCTAGTAAAGACATAGATAAAATCCTCTCTTGTACCTTTTTTCACATAAATGCCGATGCAAAATGTGACAATGCAATTCCCTGATCTTTTGGCCAAAGTGTTTGGTTTGCACCTTTATAGTAAAAAAACTTTGTGAAAAAAAGAACAATATCTAATTAATTTAACTTATGAAACTAATTTAAAAAATTTATACGTCACATCAGGATGTAAATGTAAGGTGCTCATCAACATACATGCTATAATATAAAAAATTAAATCCAACCTAGTCAGTGGGTTAAATAGATTAGACAAGCAGGAGGGGCCGCATGAATCCGATACAACGTATAGTGAACAAATTTCAGCTGATCGTGCTGGACGGCGCAATGGCGACTGAATTGGAACGTCATGGGCATGATCTGAACGATAGCTTATGGTCGGCCAAAATACTCTATGAATATCCGGATTCGATCAAGCGTGTACATCGAGATTACTTTGAGGCTGGGGCAGACTGTGCGATTACGGCGAGCTATCAGGCCACTGTGGAAGGCTACGTTCAACGAGGGCTAAGCGAAAATGAGGCGTTGAAGCTGATTCAGTCATCGGTGCAGATTGCTTTACAGGCACGAGATGAGTTTTGGGCCGATGTGACGGCTACTGCAAGTCAGCAGCATCGTCCCAAGCCGCTGGTTGCGGCCTCTGTCGGACCCTATGGAGCGTTTCTCGCTGATGGTTCAGAGTATCGCGGTGATTACAAGCTGAGCGAAGAGCAGCTTATGGAGTTTCACAGGCCGCGCATGAAAGCTCTGATCGAGGCGGGAGCAGACATTTTAGCTTGTGAAACGATACCCTGCCTGGTGGAAGCCAAGGCTATTGCCCGCTTGCTGAAGGAATTCCCCGGTACGTATGCCTGGATCAGCTTTAGTGCAAAGGATGAGCAGCATATCAGTAATGGCGAGTCTGTCGCCGCATGTGCAAAGTGGCTGAATGAGCATGAGCAGGTAGCTGCGGTAGGGATCAATTGCACGTTGCCCAAATTCATTCCATCTCTTATTCACGAAATACACAGCCATACGGACAAGCCGGTGGTGGTATATCCCAATCTGGGGGAGGAATATGACCCGGTCACCAAGACATGGCAGGGCCATACTTGTACAGAAACGTTCGGACAGAGTGCCCGGCAGTGGTATAAAGCAGGAGCGCGTATGATTGGTGGCTGTTGTCGGACTCAGCCGCAGGATATTAAAGAAATCGTGGCATGGTCGAGAGAGATATAAACGAGGATAAACTTTAGGGAAAGGTTATCATTGAGTTTTCCTCCATTGCCGAAAAAGAAAAAGCAGGCTGAACCAAATTATGCTCCAGCAATGGAGCAACCTGGTTCAGCCTGCTTTTTGTACAAATAAATTTTTAAAGCCCCGCTTCGTTCAATACCTCTACCTCTCCACCTCTTTGCCAATCCAGATCAGCTTTCCACCAAACGTTCCAGCAACGCGTCTCCATTGCGGCTGACCCGAATATAGGCGTAATGAGCGTTCTGTTCAACAGTACGTCCAGTTCCTTCAGGAATGAAATAATTCTCAATACCGTACAGAATACGAGAACCATTCCATTGTCCATTGAGAACAATTTCATGATGGGCAAGTTTCTCGCCATCTTGATATAGACGATCAGCAATGTATACTCCTTGGCTATCTGGTGTGAGAACGACTTTAACCTTGCCTCGGTTCCAATCCTTCTCCTGAAGAGGGTTCTTGGAAGGAGGGGTAGAAATATCGTAATTCAGTGCCACATAATCGCCCTGCAACAGGGAGCGCGGGTCTATAGGAGCCAGCTTGAGCTTAACGGAGGCACCTGTGGCGAGCAGGGTTTCACTTCTCGCCGTCTGATAGCCGATAATTCCTAGCTGTAGCACAATGACAATGGCAATGAGTAACGGGCTTAAGCGCATAAAGCTAAAGCTGCGGTGGTCGGCATCGAACGCTGTTTTGCCGCTATGGGCCATTCGTCGATCGAACCACCAGGTAATTCCCAGTATAATGATCCCCAGTAGCGCCAGTGTAAAAGATTTATACAGCAGCGTCCACAATAAATCATAGTATTTGAAGCCGATAAAAATAAACCAGAATACAACGCTCGTAATAGCCTCCGATTTTTGTTTGTGACGGATAAAGGCAAAGACCATCCATGTAACGATAACAAAATAAAAAATGTTCATGAACATATAAGAGTGTGGAATGACATCCTCGAAAAACGTTGTCCAAAACAGGAACAATAAGCTGAAGAATAATGAACTATCCCGAAGATGTCCTTTTAGCTCTGTCTTGGGTCTAAAGTAGCTTAGCCCGTATAAGACGGCATTGAGAGCGAACAGGGCGAAGATGATGAACTTATAGGTCCAGTTCCAGCCATCCCACTCTTGATACTGTTGAAACAAAACAGTTGCCATATTCAGGTTTACAAAAGTATAGGCAAAAAATCGCTGCCTTTTCCCCTTGGAGCGAAACCATCCGGCGATGGAAACGATCAGAAATAATACCGAAAGTAGCGTCTGATCTGACCATAGAATGGCCGCCAGGCCGGTAATATAGCTGATGGTCAGCAGCGTATAACGGATTACAGGATCCAGCTTGGACTCTGGTATGACGATCATCGTAATCATTAGCAGCAAAGACACGCCCAGCAGTACATATTCGGTGTGATTTACGTTCGTGCTAATCATAATCAGTCCGATGAGAGATATACTGCCAATCAGCACTCCAACCACTTTGATTATGCGAGATACGGTTTTGGTGATCCACTCACTGCTATGTTCCTCAGGGACGGCTGTCTCATCCGGAGATGGCTTTCCCAAACGATTTAAATAACGGAAAAACCATACGTTACCCGTCAATAGCAGTGCCACAAAGATCAACCCGAAAACAAAGAATAGTGATGAAGAGTACGTCTCTGCCAGCTCTATAAATTTAAAGACAGCAAACGCCGAAAGCGCCAATGCATTCAAGGTCAGTAACGTTTTATTCAGCCGAACCTTGATAAATATATAAAATCCTAAAGCAATCACAGCGATATGCGGTATATTCATGATCAGGCCATATCCATCGAATGCAAAGGAGTTGGTCATCGCCAACATAGCTATATGGAGAACAGTAAAGCTCATATATTGTAGTGGAGCCGAATGTATACGATGAAGGAACGTCAATAGAAATAGCACCAGATTGAATATTGCGAACACTCCAGCGATGGACAACGATTCCAGTTGGCTATAAGACGGGCTTTGCATCGTTGGATAGAAGTAAAGCCATACCCCCAAATGAATCAGTACATAAGACAGCATATATAAAGGATTGTAGCGGGTAATCCAGCTAAGCAGTAAAGCCGGCACTGACCAAATGAAAAACAACCCGTAGCTGTCCGCATGGGAGTTGTAAATTTGACCGAGCAACGCCACGGAAACGCCGAAGGCTACACAGCCAGCCACCAGAAATATATTGGACAGAAAAGCTTGTTGCCCGGGAACAGCACGTATACGTGCAAATACAAAAGATAAGCCATAAAACAAAACAATAAGCGCAACAGCTAGCACGATTTTGACTGTTCGATCCAGTCCGCCCCAATTGGAGGCGAAAAAATAAATAATCGCAGCCAGTATCAGTGAGATGCCCAGCAGATAACCTGTACGTATAGCATTGAATCGCAGCATGGAATTCACGTACCTTTCCTGTTGGTTTGATGCTTATTATAGCGTTGATAGCGCTCAGAACCAAGTACAAATTAGGATCAGGTCATAAAAAAGGGAGAGCCGCCGTATGATGGTGGTTCTCCTGTATCATTACTGGATTCCGACTAAGCGTTGGCAGTGCGGATCTCTTGCCGGGACTGATGCCGGAAGCGATACTCTCGGGGTGGGATTCCTGCTGTTTTCTTAAATGCTTTGGAAAAGGTGGACATATCGGTATATCCGATGGATTGGGCGATAATCGACAAATTGTAAGTAGTTTGTTCCAGCAATCTTTTGGCTTCGTTAATCTTGAGAGTTTGCAAATACTTGGCGGGGGATATGAGAAAGGTGGAATGGAATTTACGTGAAAAATGCGCACGATCCACACCTACATGCTCAGCAATTTGCTCGATTGTAACACGGTCACAATAATGCATTTCGATGTAATCTTTCCCCTGCTGGAGCCAATAATCAGAGCATACAGAGTTGCGCAGAGCGCCAGATGTGTTGCGGGACAACTCCTCGAAGATCTGGTGTAGTGTAATTAAGCGGGCCAGATCGCTGCCCTGTCTGTTGTGGTCGTTGACGATGGAAAATAGGTTGGAGATCAGTTCGAGGATGTCCTCGCTCACTGCGTTAGCTATAAATGGCTTAGAGGGGGTAATCCCGATCCGCTCGAGTAGCGCCAGTGATTTTGGTCCCTCAAAGGCAATCCATACCTTTTGTAACGGGTGCTCTTGGTTGGTGTAATATTCATGGGCAAGATGGGGGGGGAAACAGAATAAGTCAGACTTTTGGACACGATACTTCTTTTCCTTATAAATGAACTCAGCCTGCCCTTCAAGTACAAAAATAAAATAAAAATAAGGGACAGCCTTGGGGCCGACATGACAGCTTGTTTTCGAAATATCCATACCCAGTCTGACCGGCCAAATAGCACTGGATTTTTCCAGTTCGGTTGTTGTGAAATAATGGTCTTCCACGATGTCGAAGTGATCTTCATTCTTTGTTCTTCTCATATTGTCACCTCTCCTTTGGTGGAGATAAGGGAATTTTGATTTTATTGTATATAAAGGAAAGTGTAATTACAAGTTAATTCATTGGAATTTGGGGTTATAAAATTAAATCGGTTTATAGAGGATACTGTTTATACCTGCTGTCGGATCGTGTCATGGGTAAAACATTCGAATCCAGTAGCATTCAGATATGCATGATAAAGGCTCCATGGCTGGTAAGAGACGAGCCGTGGAGCTTTATAGAGTTCGGTGCTATACGATTAGCCTATATCTATACGTTCAGGATTCCTTCTTTTGGGGTAACATTAAAGGCTTTAGCCAGATCGGCCAATTCCTGATCTGTAATCCGTTGCTTGATCTCATGCTGAGCAATCAGCATATAAATTTGTGCTGCTTTTTCAATTGTTTCAATCAGGCCAAACGCTTCATCAATGGAGCTACCTGTTCCGAAAATGCCGTGATGAGGCCATAATACAGCGTGATGATCCTTCATTTTTTTCGCTGTTTCGCGGCCGATTTCGCTGGAGCCTGGCACCATCCAAGGGATTACACCGATACCGTCTGGAAAGACTACGATACATTCGGTACACATTTCCCACAGCGTTTTGGTGAATTTGTTTTCGTCCAAACTATGAATAAAGGTCATGGCAATGACATGAGTGGCATGATTATGGATCACAACCCGATGGTTAGGATCGACCTTCAAGCGTTCAATGTGGCTCATAAAATGAGATGGAAATTCGCTGGTAGGAACCGCGTCATGCTTGAGGCCCCACAAAATTTCTAACTGCTCACCATCTTGGGATACACGCAGGACTCCTAAATTGGCTTCCGGATCGGCAATAACGTTTTTGAAGTACTTGCCTGATCCAGTGACGATAAAATATTTGCCTGCCAGTTCATTCACTGGGAAAGCGGGTTTAATCGTTCGAATGACTTTTTGAATATCAATATATTTGGCAACCTCGGCCTCATCCAGAATATAACTTACATTGCCTCCATTGCGTTCATCCCAGCCGAATTTCCACATGTTTTGCGTAATTTCCGCCATCTCTCGAACAAATGGAATATCCAGTCCTGATTTTCGTTCTTTTTGATTCTCCAGCACAGTAGTCATGGATGATCTCTCCCTTTGGATGATATGAATATAAAATTATCAGTGCAGTAGTTTATCGTTTCAGCAGGACCTGTTGTTCATAGTTTTTAGCTTCGGTTAGCCATTCCTCACGAACGGGAACGCCGTTTTGAGCGCAATAGTAATCCCATACAGCCCCAAACGGATAGGATTTAAACTCTTCGACCAAGGCAAGGCGTGTCGTGAAGTCTCTTTCCTCTTCGGCCTTTTTCAGTTCCTCAATCGGTTCCAGCATGGCGCGAAGCAACGCTTTGATGGTGTTGCGTGTTCCAATGACCCAAGCAGCCACATGGTTAATACTCCCATCAAAGAAATCAAGGCCGATATGAGTGCGGGAGAGCAGCACACCGCGAACCAGCTCACGGGCAATGTCCAGCAATTCGTCGTCCATTGTCACGACATGATCGCTATCCCAACGAACAGGTCTGCTGACATGGAGCAATAATTGATCGGTAAACATCAGCACAGAGGACAGTTTGTTCGAAATGACTTCTGTCGGGTGGAAGTGACCGGAATCGAGACAGATAGATTTACCCCGTGTCAGGGCGTAACCCATATAGAACTCACGAGAGCCGACGACATAGCTTTCCGAACCGATGCCGAACAGTTTACTTTCAACTGCATCGATGTTGTAATCTTCACTAATTTCCTCACTGAAAATCTCGTCCAGAGCGTCCCGCAGACGTTCTCTTGGAGCCAAGCGATCCACCGGGGTATCCTTGTAACCATCTGGCATCCAGTGGTTTGTGACACATGGCTGACCGAGTTCTTTACCGAAATGTTCTGCAATCCTGCGTGATTTTTTACAGTGTGTGATCCAGAAATCGCGAATATCCGGGTCCTTGTGACTTAGTGTGAAGCCATCCTCCGCTTTGGGGTGGGAGAACAGGGTCGGATTAAAATCAAGTCCAAGCTCTTGCTGTTTGGCCCAGTCTAACCAATTCTGAAAATGGCGTGGCTCCAGTTGATCCAAATCTACTTGTTCTGTAGTATCCGCATAGATCGCATGCAGATTAACCTTGTGTTTACCGGGGATGAGCGATAGAGCTTTCTCTAAATCCTGACGCAGCTCATTAGGCGTGCCTGCTCTACCTGGGTAGCTGCCTGTTACGGCAATGCCCCCGCTAAGCTGTTTATCTTTGAACAGGAAACCCTGCACATCGTCTCCCTGCCAGCAATGTAGTGATATTTTAATTTGTGAGAGTTTCCGTAAAACGTCATCCACCTGAATACCGTGGCGGGCATACAGCTTTTTCGCTTCGTTATAACTCGCTTCAATGGCTTCGTTCATGACTTTACTCCTTTATTGAGATATGTGAGTAGGGGATGTTGCTTGTATTTTGAGGCGTTCCCAGCGATCCAGAAGCTCTTTCATGCCTTCCACTGATTGCGGCTCATATAGCCGAGTCGGGAAGGAGTTAGCTATGGTTCGGCCAGCAGCTTTCAGATCTCCAAGAGCACCAGAGCTGATTAATTGCACGACAATATTGCCGATGGCCGTCGATTCGGAAGGTCCTGCCTGAACCTCGATTTCTAAAAGGTCGGCTGTTAGCTGACATAGTAATTCGTTGTTTGCGCCTCCGCCGACAATGTGCAATCGGGTAATCGTTTCGTCTGTTAAACGTTGTAGCTCATGTAGGGCATCCCGGTAGCTTAAGGCCAGACTGTCGAAAATACAGCGGGCAAGCGCGCCAGGTGTGTGCGGGATAGGCTGCCCGGTTTCTTCACAGAACCTCTGAATCTCAAGGGTCATACTATCTGGATTTAAGAATGAGGACTGGTTGCAGAGGACGAGACTGACAAATGGTGTCTCTGCTGAAGCCAATTCGGCCAATTCAGCAAAACTATGTGCAGAGCCTCCCTCTCTTCTAACCTCCTGAATCATCCATAAGCCCATAATATTTTTCAAAAAACGGTACATATCGTAAGCGCCCCACTCATTGGTGTAGTTCGCCTGCATAGCTATCTTGGTATTCAAGGGTTGGGATCGTTCCATACCCAGTAGCGACCATGTTCCACTGCTAATATAAGCCCAAGACTCTTCCCGCGGTGATGGAACACCTGCAACCGCTGAGGCGGTATCGTGCGTAGGCACAAGGATGAGTTGGCAGTCTGGAAGATCGTACTTCCGAACAAGCTCCGGCAAAATGGGGCCCAGGACGCGTCCAGGCTCAGCCAGCTCCGAAAATTGATCGCGCCGAAGCTGGAGCAGGGAGAGCAGATCCTCATCAAATTCTCGGGTGTTTACGTTGAGAAGCTGCATCGTGGATGCATTGGTCATTTCATTGACCATAATGCCAGTCAAGCGATAGTACAGATAATCGGGAACCATCAATATTTTATCTGCCTGGGCGAGTTGTTCTGGATCATGGACGAACAGCTGATACAAGGTATTAAAGTTTAGTTCCTGGATGCCCGTTTTCTCATATACATCCTCTCGGCTGATGAGCTGGTGCAGCTTATCGGGGGCTTGTAGAGTGCGTGCATCGCGGTATGCGTACACCTCATGGATGCGATGACCTTCCTTATGAAGTAACACGTAATCTACAGCCCATGTATCAATGCCGAGCGTACAGGATTCAATCCCATTTTGCTTAGCCTTTTGCAGTCCTTGAATGATCTCATCAAATAAATTGTCTATATTCCAGTAATTGTGCCCGTGCCTCTCAGTAAAGGAGTTGTTGAAACGATGAAGCTCTTGCAAGTGAATTTGTTCACCTTGTAGGGTTGCACTGACGAGTCTTCCGCTTGAAGCTCCAATATCAACAGCAAGATAGTTGTTCATATCTAATCTCCTTGCATGGTGAAGTCCTGGCAGCCCGAAAGTCTGCCTTTTGTTTCTTAACTAATTCCATACTACTTCCGTTTGTCTGTGTAGTCAACATAAACGGAAGCGTATTTTTGGTTTTTATTTTGAATTTAAAAATAAAAATAAAATTAAATGTTGTTTTGTGTGGTTTTGCGTTTTTTAACATCTGCTTTTTACTATATATATACCTCAAACAGGGATCGGTGTGTTGCTGCGATATTCAAATTGTGGAAGGTTCTCCAAATGCCGCTGTTTGTATGAAAAATAGTCTTGAAACCGCTCGCCAGAGGGTGTAGTATACAAGATATCAATTTCATATGACTCGTATAATATTGGGGATATGGCCCAAAAGTTTCTACCGGATGACCACTGTAATCGTCCGACTATGAGTGATAGCGCATCAGCTTCGGATGAATGCGGGCATTTTATTTGTGCGCCAATCCGTCAGGGATTACGACCCCAAGGACAGGCTTCACTTGAGAAACGACTCAAGGGAGCTTGTCCTTTTTTGGTTTTAGCAGGTTTTATTCTATTTAAAGTACAGAGGAGCGATATTCGCATAATGAAAGCTTTGGAAGAACGTATTCGTCAAGAGGGACAGATTTTATCCGATACGGTGTTAAAGGTAGATTCATTTTTGAATCATCAGGTGGATACAGCACTAGCATTGGAGATTGGCAAGGAGTTCGCACGCCTGTTCGGCAATGCTCCGATTACCAAGGTACTTACCATTGAAGCTAGTGGTATTCAATTTGCGATGGCTACTGCTATTGCCTTGGGGGTACCGTTCATTTATGCGAAGAAGAAGAAGGCGATCACGCTGAATGAACAGGTATACTTCGCAGAGGTTCATTCATTCACTCGGCAGGAAACCTATCAGGTGAGCATTTCCCAAAAATATCTCGATGCTAGCGACCATGTACTGATCGTGGATGATTTCTTGGCTACTGGTGCAGCTTTGGTCGGACTTACGGATATTGTGAAGGAAGCAGGAGCGGAACTGGCCGGAGTCGGCTGTGTAATTGAAAAGAGCTTTCAGGAAGGCCGCGGGTTGTTGGAGCAAAGGGGCATTGCCGTACGTTCTCTTGCGCGTATCGCTTCCATGGCACCGGGCGAAGTCCATTTTATAGAGGAAGCTGGCATGGTGATTCCTCCCGTTAAGGAGAATGTGGGATGTTAAGTAAACAAAAATTATTTGCGCTGGGCTTCCAGCATGTCATGGCGATGTACGCCGGAGCCATTGCTGTTCCTCTGATTGTAGGGGGAGCACTTCACCTGACGCCAGCCCAGATGGCCTATCTAGTGGCTGCTGATTTATTCACTTGCGGGATTGCTACATTATTACAGATTATGGGCACACGCTTTTTTGGAAGTAGATTGCCTGTCATTTTGGGCTGTACGTTTACGGCAGTAGGACCCATTATCGCAATTGCTTCGACCTCAAATCTGGCGACAGCGTACGGTGCCATCATTTTGTCCGGTATATTTGTGGTGCTTGCGGCACCGCTATATGGCAAACTGTTACGCTTTTTCCCAACAGTGGTTACCGGCTCGGTCGTTACGATTATCGGTCTATCCCTTATTCCGGTGGCGATGAACAATGTAGCGGGTGGTCAGGGCAGCGCGGATTTTGGACAGCCGCGTAATTTGCTGCTGGCACTGGTTACACTACTGGTTATTCTGCTTGTCAATCGAGTAGCTAAGGGCTTTTTACGCTCGATTTCCGTACTTATTGGTCTGTTCGCAGGTACTGTAGTCGCCTATGTGATGGGAATGGTGCACTTTGCTCCCGTAGCGGATGCTTCATGGGTGAGTATTGCGCAGCCGTTTTATTTTGGTAAGCCAGAATTCAGCATTATGGCGGTATGCACGATGATTATCGTCAATATTGTCAGCATGGTCGAGTCTACGGGGGTTTATCTGGCAGTAGGTAAAGCGATTGATCAGAAGGTGGAACAAAAGCAAATCGTCAATGGACTTCGTTCGGAGGGGCTTGCGATTATGCTGGGCGGTATTTTTAATGCGTTCCCTTACACGGCCTTCTCGCAAAATGTGGGTCTGATCTCGCTAACTCGCGTCAAATCGCGTAACGTTATTTTTGCTGCGGGCGGCATCATGGTCGTTCTCGGTTTGCTGCCTAAGCTGGCTGCCTTGACGACAGTGATTCCTAACGCTGTGCTGGGCGGGGCAATGATCGTCATGTTTGGCTCGGTTGCTGCATCAGGTATGTCTATTTTGTCAGAAGTAGATCTGCGGAAGGAAAGCAATCTGCTGATCGCAGCATGCAGTATTGCTGTAGGCCTAGGCTCAGCTGTTCTGCCGCAAATGTTTGACCAACTGCCTAGCTTTGCCAAAATGCTGCTGCAAAATGGTATTGTATCGGGCTCGATTACGGCAATTGTCTTGAACATCGTTTTGGCAAGAAAACAGGGTGAATCGGTCAAAGGCGTAAATGTCTCGGAGGTTCCACAGAAGGTTTGATGAATAGGAAATAGATAAAAACAGCCGGAAAGAGGACGTAGCCTCTTTTCCGGCTGTTTGGCATGGGGTTACCCAGAGCGGATTATAGTGGTGGATGTTTTCGGACCATGGCGCAGCTTCCCGAAAGGGGGTGAAGCCGATGGTCACACTTGTGTCGTGCTACGATGTGTTGCGTTGGATGGTTACGTTACTAAGCCTGGTGTTTAGTATTCGTAAACTTTATCGCTGGCTGCGTCGGAAATTTCGGAACAAGCGAAAACCCACCGCTTGATTAGGTTAGGCGCCTAACGGTGGGTTTAGCTAAGCATTTAGCGCGCCGTGGTGATCCACAGCCTTTCAAATCCTAGGAGTCTTTGCCGTTGGCGCGGCGAAGGCTCTTTTTAGTATACGGATACGGTGGATATCTCTATACCTAATTTTAGCACGTGAATTGCGTGCATGCAATGAATAGTCACAGCCTTGATTCTCATCGTATCATTCAAATTTAAAATATTACGCTGCATTTGTTGACAAGCCAGTAGCAACAAAATAAGATAATCCTAATTCGTAATAAAAAGGAATAAAGGAAGAAAACAGGTGTGAGCCGGACAACTCTATATACGAGGTTTTGTTGAGACGATGTAGATAGTTGTTGAGCGTGTTCACTTAAAAGGGAAGTTCGGTAGATTCCGACACGGACCCGCCACTGTAAACAGGCATCAGCAGGGTACTGCTGGAGCTTTCAGAATAGCCACTGGAACTGTGAGGAACCGGGAAGGCCTGAAAGATAAGCCTGGAGTCAGGAGACCTGCCTGTTTTGACATCACTGTCAGACCCACGGGATGCTGGGGAGGTGGTTAGGCGTGCTGCATACGGAATGTCTGAAACCGATCTGATCCCTTCTATGTTTTTGGAGTTGGCTTTGAGGTGAGTTTTGACATTTTATAATGAAAGCATTTCTGACTGCTGGTCAAGTGGTTGGGAATGCTTTTTTCGCGTTTTGCGTTAGGTTTATACGATATTTTACAAGATAGAGGAGGACATGTGGGATGATAGGCAATCGTAATAGGCGTTCATGGTTCATATGTACAGGATTGCTGCTGCTGATGGCAGTTATGGCTCTTTCGGGATGCGGCACAGCCACGAAGACGGAGGATAGCTCAGGCAAGGGTGAGAATACGCCTGCACAACAGACTCCAGCAGGTAAAAAGCTGGTGATGGCGTATACGTGGAAACCGTCAGGCGTCGATCCGCATGGAGACAATAGCTGGGATGTGATGCGTTCCGGTGCCGGTGAGACACTCATTCGTTTGAATGAAAAGTTGGAGCCTGTGGCTTGGCTAGCCAAGGAATGGAAGCACGACAGTCCTAACGTGTGGACGTTCAGCTTGCAGGATAAGGTCACTTTTCATGATGGAAAGAGTATGGATGCAGTAAGCGTAAAAGCATCTTTGCTGCGCTCTATCGAGAAAAGTCACCTGGCGAAGGATTTACTGGATGTGAAGTCCATTGATGTAAATGGCCCGCTGACGTTGAAAATTACGACAAACCAACCGAATGCAGCGCTGGCATCCAATCTGGCTGATCCGTCAACAATCGTGCTGGATGTGGAATCCATGAAAGATGAGCAGAGCTACCCTGCAATGACAGGTGCTTTTAAAATCAAAGCCTTTAACAAGGATCAATCCTTGGTCGTAGAGCGTTATGACGGATATTGGGGCGAAAAGGCACGACTGGCTGAAGCAACGATGAAATTCATTACGGACGGTAATTCGCGCCTGATGGCGTTGCAATCCGGTGAGGTAGATGTAGCGACGGATATTCCGGTAGATAACGCAGGGGTATTAAAAAAGAACGACAAGCTACAAGTGCTGTCGGCTCCGTCCTTGCGTACCCATATGATTGTGTACAACATGGAATCGCCTGTGTTCAAGGATGCGACCAACCGTAAGGTGGTGGACAGTCTGATTCCGCGCGCATCCATTGTGAGCGCCGTCATGAGGGGCTTCGGTACGGAGGCAAGCAGCCCGTTTCCGAGTATCCTTCCCTTCGGTAAGATTGAGCGCAAAGCATTGAACGGAACGGCAGAGCAGTTGTTGACGAAGGATGGCTGGCAAAAGGATGCCCAAGGCACATGGTCCAAGCAGGGCAAGCCATTCGAGGTTACGCTGCTGACCTTCCCTCAGCGTCCGGAGCTATCCGTCATGGCTGAGGTTATTCAGAGCCAGTTGCTGAATGAGGGAATCCAGGTCAAAATTCGCAAGGTGGAAAATATCGACGAGGCGTTGACCAAAAACGATTGGGATTTTGCTATGTACAGCATGCTCACGGCCCATACAGGGGAACCGCAGTATTTTATGGACATGTTCTACTCCTCTACAAGTGAAGCTAATGTAAGCCGTTATGCTTCCAAACCGCTGGAGGATATTCTTAACAGCCTGAAGTTGGCAAAGGATACCGCACAGCGTAATGCGGTAACACTGCAAGCGCTGGATATCATCAATACAGACTTGCCGCAGTCGTTCATTGTACACCCTGACAATGTGTTTGGCGTGAAAAAAGGGGTAGAGGGCTTTACGCCGCATCCGATCGAGTATTACTACATTACAGCGCAATCTGATATTGCGGAATAACGAGCTACGTATCCTATGATTCGTTTTATACTGGAACGTGTGGCGCAGCTGCCCATCATTGTATTCGTTGTATCCACGCTGACTTTTGTACTGATGAGGCTGGCCCCTGGTGACCCTGCCCTCATTTTGCTCACCGCGCATAATGTTCCTGCTTCTGGGGAGGCGCTGACCGCGCTGCGAAACGAACTGGGCTTGAATGAGCCGCTTCATATTCAATATATGAACTGGCTGCGGGATGTGTTCACGGGACATTGGGGAACCTCATATGTGTCCAAGGAGTCGGTGCTAAACGAACTGTGGAGCAGACTACCCGCTACGGTGGAGCTAGCTTTGGCGGGCTTTGCCGTCATGACGGTGCTTACGCTTGGGATGGGCCTGGCTGCCTCGCTAAAAGTCAGCGGTCCACTAGATCGTCTGGGCAGGCTGTTCGCTTTGCTAGGATCGTCGATCCCTTCTTTTTGGCTTGGTTTTCTGCTAATCTATCTATTTTCCGTTCGCTTGGGCTGGCTCCCATCCATGGGAAGGGAGGACTGGACACATTTAGTACTCCCAGCGCTGACGCTTGGTGCAGGATTGGGAACGGTGCAAGCTCGTGTATTGCGCGCTCAAATGCTGGAGCTGAGTGACCGCAATTTTGTGAAGGCAGCGAGGGCTCGCGGTTTTTCCCGTATGCATATTCTCTTTTTTGAGCTATTTAAACATGCCGTTCTGCCAATGGTTACGCTGTTAGGTACGAATCTATCATTTATGCTGGCAGGTAACGTCATCGTAGAGACCATTTTTTCATGGCCAGGGTTGGGCAAGTATTTTATAGATGCAATTACGCAGCGGGATTACCCGGTGATTCAGGGATATGTTATGTTTGCTGCATTTTTAATTGTAGGTGTTCAGTGTTTGGTGGATGTGGTCCAGACGGTGATAGATCCAAGGCTGCGTTTGCGTTAAGGGGGAAGCTGAAAATGAAAAAGATACGGCTTTCCTTTAGAGGAAGCTTGCTGACAGGGGGCGCACTGTTTGGCCTGATCGTGCTGCTCGGATTGCTGGCTCCATGGGCCGCCCCTCATGATCCTCTGCATGTGGATCTTCTGAACCGTTTGGCACCACCCAGTCGGAAATATCCTTTTGGTACGGATCATCTGGGTCGGGATGTGCTGTCACGGCTCATTTACGGGATTCGGACGAGTGTGCTAATCGCTTGTGCGATTACGGTAGCTACGCTGTGTATCAGTCTGCCCACAGGCTTGCTCATTGGTTATGTGCGAGGGCGCGTGGATCAGTTGATTATGCGGGGAATCGACGGCGTACTGGCTTTTCCTGATATTATTTTAACGGTAGCGATTGTGGGTATTTTGGGGCCGGGTTTCGTCAACATGACTCTAGCGATTATTGCGGTACGGTGGGCGGGCTATGTCCGCTATATCCGTAGTTTGGTTCAAAAAGCTTGCCAGGAGGACTATGTACGGTATGCCCGTTTGTTCGGTAATTCACACGTGCGCATACTAAGGCGTTATGTATTGCCACAAGTATGGCCGCAATTGTTGGTTTATACGGTATGGGATATCGGACGCGTGGTGTTAATGATCGCTGGGCTCTCCTTTCTTGGACTGGGTGTACAGCCGCCCAAGCCAGAGTGGGGTGTGATGCTGCATGATGCAACCTCGTATTTTCAGGTGGCTCCGCATGTTATGATCTTCCCGGGTTTGGCGATTATGCTATTTGTGCTTGCCTGCCAGCTTCTGGGTGATCATTTTTCGGAAAAGGAGGCGGCAAAATAGTGGGGGAGCGACCAGTCACGGGGCGAAAGGACACGATAGAGCAAGCATACATGCAAAAACCGTTGTTACACGTGGAACATTTGGAGATTTGCCGTACAGGTGTAAGAGCCAGCGGAAGCGAAAGCAAACCGCTATTACGGGATGTGAACTTTTCCGTCTACCCAGGGGAAATTGTAGCCTTGACTGGGCCAAGTGGATGCGGCAAAAGCCTGACCGCACACGCAATCGCGGGTATGCTGGACCCAGGTGTTGGTGTTACGCAAGGGTGCATCTACTATAACGGGGAAGACATTATCCCGTTCCATGAACAGCGCTGGCAAAGACTGCGCCGTGGGGAAATTGCCCTGCTCATTCAGCAATCGCTGAGCGGGCTGAATCCGATCCGTACCGTCCGTGCCCAGCTGACGGATACGCTTAGACTGAACGGGGGGCGCCTGATGCGCGCCCAGAAGGAGCTGGGGCAAGCTGATGCTGCCCCGTCCCACACTGCATCGCAGCCCCAGGGTGTGCTGTCACGGATGCGGCTGATGCTAAATCGTGTCACAGAGCTGGCTGGAGGCCGTACTATTCCAGGGCAGGAATCCTATTTGTGTTCTCTGCTCCGCAAGGTCGGTTTTGCCGATCCTGAGCATATTCTGTCATCATATCCTTTTGAACTAAGCGGAGGTATGTGCCAAAGGGTACTGCTGGCTGCAATGTTAAGCTCTGGTCCGCGCCTCTTTATTGCCGACGAGCCTACTACAGCGCTGGATGTTATTAACCGCGACAAGGTTCTGGCCTTGCTTCTACAGTTGAGGGAAGATTTCGATCTCACGATTTTGTTAATTTCACATGATCGTCAGGGGATAAGCCGCATAGCAGATCGGGTGCTGGAGATGACCCCGGAAGGAAGGATGCAACCGTGATACTGGAATTGAAGAACGTCACCAAAGCTTACCCTGTCCGCAGACGGAGAAAAGGCTGGTTCAACACGAGACAGAGTGAGCAGCAGGCTATACAGAAAGTGAGTCTGGAATTACGACAGGGAGAATGCCTTGGATTGGTTGGAGAAAGCGGAAGTGGCAAAAGTACGCTGGCACAGTGTATTCTGGGGCTGGAGTCGTTGACCTCGGGGGAAATCTGGCTGGATCACCGGCCCATACATACTAGAAGGATGAAGGATATTCATCTGTACAAACGAATCCAGTTGGTTGCGCAGGACTCGGCCTCTTCACTGCATCCCCGTATGACCATTCAAGATATTTTGATGGAGCCGATCCGTAACTATTTTCCTAAGCGAAAGGTAAGGGCGCTGGATATCTGCCTTTCCTTACTGGAATCGGTAGGGTTGGAGGCTGACAGTCTGGGAAAATACCCTGCACAGCTAAGCGGTGGACAAAAACAGCGGGTGTGCATTGCTCGGGCGTTGGCGGTTGAACCAGAAATCATCCTGTTCGATGAATCGGTCGCCAATCTGGATACGACAACCCAGTCTTCCGTGCTAGACATGCTCAAAAGAATGCAACTCGAACGCCAGCTGTCCTATCTTTTTATCACTCATGATCTTCAGTCCACCCGTACGTTCTGTGATCGTGTTGCCGTCATGGTTCAGGGAGAGATCGTGGAAATATTTGAGGATTGGGATGAAGAACTATTGAAGCATGAATACACGCGTGCCCTATTTCAAACATTGGCGGATTAATCCATAAATTCAATATTATAAAAATTCAAAATAAATAATAGCTCTGCTTGCCGAATATTGTTGACAAAATATAATGTGGTACCTATTCTAAATATGATTATGATAATCATTATCACATATATAGAAAAGGGGAAATACATTGATGTCCGTTCGACACCGCAAGACTGCCACCCTTATGTTGGTGACACTCCTCTTATTATCCGTTATTCTGGGCTGCGCGAAGCAGGAGAACACACCTGCATCCACCTCTACTAACGGAGCTGCCAATGAAAAGTCGATCACGCTATCGTGGCCACGGGACATTGGTACAATGAATCCTCACGTATACAACCCTTCCCAACTTTTTGCACAATCCATGATTTATGAGCCGTTAGTCAGCTACAAGCAAGGAGGCAAGCTGGAGCCTGCTTTGGCTGAATCTTGGACCATATCCAAGGACGGCAAGACATATACGTTTAAGCTGCGTAAAGGTGTGAAATTTTCCGATGGAACGCTATTTAATGCAGCGATTGTCAAAAAGAACTTTGACGCTATTATGAAAAATGAGAAAACGCATAGCTGGCTTGGTATAGTAGGCGTTCTCGACAAAACTGAAGCTGTAGATGACAGTACATTCCGAATGACGCTCAAAGAGCCATACTACCCGGTTCTTCAAGATCTGTCTGTCGTTCGCCCGTTCCGTTTTTTGGGTGAAGCCGGGTTCCCGGATGATGGTGATACGTCCAAAGGAATTAAGAAACCTGTAGGTACAGGACCTTGGATGCTGGATGAATACAAGCAGGATGAGTATGCAACCTTTAAGCGTAATCCGAATTATTGGGGTACTGCACCGAAGGTGGACAAAATTACGGTCAAAATTATTCCCGATGGTGAAACACGTGTAATGGCCTTTGAAAAAGGCGACCTGGATCTGATTTATGGAGAGGGTGTTATTAGCCTGGATGCTTTCAAACAGCTTCGCGACACGAATCAGTATGTTACTACGCTGTCCGAGCCTGTTGGCACAAGAAGCCTGTTGCTCAACTCGTCCAATCCCAAGCTGGCAGACCTTCGGGTACGTCTGGCACTCCAGCATGGATTTAACAAGCAGGCGATGGTGGAAGGCGTAACCTCAGGGCTGGAGGAAACAGCGGATACGGTTTTATCCAAAAACTACCCATATACAAATGTGGACTTACAGCCAATAGGCTATGATGTGGAAAAATCCAAAGCATTGTTGGATGAGGCTGGCTGGAAGCTGCCCGCAGGCGGCACAGTACGGGAGAAAGACGGACAACAGATGGATTTTGAGCTGATTTTCGACAAGACCGATCCGATCCAAAAGGCGATGGCTGAAACCATTCAGGCCGAATGGGGAGAGCTGGGTGTCAAAGTGAATCTGACCGGACTGGAGCTGACGGTTCAAATCAAGCGGCTTAGATCCAACCAGTTTGATCTGTATTTCTGGTACAACTATGGTGCGCCTTATGATCCGCATTCCTTTATTAATGTTATTGCCAAGAAGAGCTTCGGAATTTCTGAGGTGCTGAGCGCCCTTCCCATGAAGAAGGATCTGGATCAGCAAGTACACGAAGCGCTCTCATCGACAGATGAAACCAAGCGTCAAGAACTGTATGCTTCGATTTTGAAGACGCTCCAAGAGCAATCTGCCATTGTGCCTATTTCGTATATTAAGAAAACGGCAGTGTATCAGAAAAAAATTACTAACTTTGTTTTCCCAGCTAATCGGGATGAGAATCCATTTGAGGGAATTGAAATTGGAAAGCAACTGAAACGGTGAGGTAACGTTAATTTATAGGATAGGAGGACAACTTATGATTAGCTATATCGGGAAGCGAATGGTAGCGGTCATTCCTATTGTTCTCTTTGCCACCCTCGTTACCTTTGCACTCATTCACATTTCACCGGTTGATCCGGCTGAAGCTTATTTGACGGCTGCTCATATTTATCCTACCCCGGAAGTTCTGGAGCAGAAAAGACATGAGTTCGGACTGGATCAGCCATTGCTGACACAGTATATGCATACAATTCAAAGAATCAGTCGGTTGGATTTTGGTACTTCGTATCTGACCAACAAGCCAGTGTGGGATGAGGTGAAGGCTCGATTGCCTGCCACTGTTGAGCTGGCATTAAGCAGCATGGCACTATCCATCGTTGTGAGCATCCCGTTAGGTGTATTGGCGGCGATGCGTAAAAATGGCTGGATCGACATACTGAGTCGGGGGATTTCGTATTTCGGGGCGTCAATTCCCCAGTTCTGGCTGGGATATTTGTTAATCTTCTTTTTCTCTGTCCGATTGGACTGGCTACCTGTAGAGGGTCGGGGAACGTGGCAGCATCTGGTGTTACCGACGTTGACTCTGTCGCTGGTTCTGATTGCTTTATATACGCGTCTGTTGCGATCCAGTGTGCTGGAACAGCTTCAGGAAACGTATGTACTGTATGCCAGAACTAGAGGAATACGCGAGCGGGTGATTATGCTCAAGCACATACTCAAAATGGCTATGACTCCGCTAATAACAAGTATGGGCATGAATATGGGCAAGTTGCTGACTGGAACGATTATTGTGGAGCAGGTGTTTTCATGGCCTGGGTTTGGCCGTTATTTTGTGGAAGCCATTTTTAACCGGGATATTCCCGTCATACAATGCTATGTGTTTCTGGCGGCATGCCTGTTCATCGTATGCAATTTGCTCGTTGATCTGGTGCAGTTGTATATGGACCCCCGAATTTCCTCGAAGGGACGAGCAGAGCAGTGATGATAAGGTTGCGTAAAATGTTCAAGGATCAAAAGGTAATCGTGGTTTGCTCTGTCGTGCTGGCAGCCCTTTTTATCATAATGGCGCTGGCTCCGTGGCTGGCTCCCCATGATCCCGTTAAGGTCAATTTACTGCATAAGCTGGAAGGTCCTTCAAAAGAGTATTGGCTGGGAACGGATCATCTGGGTCGGTGTAATCTATCCCGGCTGCTGTATGGAGCACGAATTTCGCTTGGCTTTGCGACATTAATTTTCCTGTCCTCGCTAAGCATCGGTGTTGTAATCGGATCAATTGCAGGTTATTTGGGCGGTTGGGTCGATAGTGTACTGATGCGGTTTTGCGAAGGCATTATGGCGTTTCCCAACTTGGTGCTTGTGCTCGGCATTGTCGGTATTTTTGGGCCGGGTCTCATGCAGGTGCTGTTTGCCTTGATGCTGGTGCAGTGGGTGTACTATGCCCGAATGTGCCGCAATATGGTTGTCAGTCTGAAAGAGCAGGATTTTATAGCGGCCGCAAGGATTAGCGGCTCCTCCTCAGGGGCCATTATCCGGCGGCACATCATTCCAAATGTGCTGCGGCCGATTGTAATCATTGGTACGCTGGAGATGGGCTGGGCGATTATGGATATCTCCGCGTTGTCATTCCTTGGTCTAGGTATCCAGCCGCCGACTCCTGAATGGGGAGCCATGATTCATGAGGGAACGGGATACATCCGCAGTCATCCGGAATTAATGATTTATCCGGGTATCATGATTCTGGTGGTGGTGATGGCCTTCAATATATTGGGGGAGACGCTGTCCGACCGATACGGGATTGCCAAACGTCAGTAAAACAGGAGTGGGGACAACGATGAATGACACGGCCAAGACGCAGGTGCTGGAGGTCAGCGGCTTGCAGGTAAAGCTCAAAACTGATGCAGGGGCGGTATCTCTACTAGAACCTATCCATTTTGAACTGAAAAAGGGGCAGGTTCTGGGTCTTGTCGGCGAGAGTGGGAGCGGCAAAACAGTAACCTGTAACGCGCTTCTCCAGTTACTGGATCGCCAGACGATGGATGTGGAAGGCAGTGTCCGTCTGAACGGTCGTGAGTTGAACGGAATGGCAACTGAGGAGATGCGCCGCATTCGGGGCAAGGAAATCGCTTTTATTATGCAAAATCCGATGAGAGCTTTTACGCCAGTATATACGATTGGGGATCAGTTTATGGAAACGATCCGCACGCATACCGGATTAACCAAACAGCAGGCTCGCGATCTTGCCATAATGGCTCTGGAAAATATGAATCTGCCTGATCCAGCCAAGCTGATGAAACGTTATTCGTTTCAGTTGAGTGGCGGGATGCTGCAACGGGTCATGATCGCCATTTCCATGTGCCTGCGGCCAGCAGTGGTTATTGCGGATGAACCGACAACGGCACTCGATGTGGTTAATCAGCTACAGGTGCTGAGAGAGTTGGATCGCTTGCGTACGGAATATGACACGTCTATTTTGCTGATCTCGCATGATCTGGGTGTCATCTCCCAAATGGCGGATGAAGTGGCAGTGATGCAGCGGGGACGTATTGTTGAGCAGGCAGAGGTTTTTCAGTTGTTCGACCAGCCACAGCATGAATATACGAAAATGCTGCTGCAGGCCAGACCTAAGTTGTCCCTTCAGGGCATAAATCAGTAGGGCGATTAGTTGTCTGTTGGATACTTTCAAAAGGGGAGCGAATGCGTGTGCTGCAAGTGAAGGAAGTAACTCATAGCTATAGAAAGCGCAAATGGCTGGGCCGCTCCGAATCACGTCTCCCTGTGCTCACTGATGTGTCGCTTACCATAGAGAGCGGATTTTGTCTGGGACTGCTGGGAACCAGCGGAGCGGGGAAGAGCACGCTGGGCAAGGTTATTCTGGGGCTGGAGAAGCCGCAGGAGGGTCAGGTACTGTTTCAGGGTCAGGACATCTATAATGGAAGTCCTCAAGTACGCAGGGGATTGCGACGGGATATGCAGGTTGTATTCCAGGACTGCTATTCTGCTGTAAACCCTCGCATGACCGCCGGACAGATTGTCGGAGAGCCTTTGGATAATTACGAGCGGTTATCAGTGCAGGAACAAAAAAGAACGGTAGAAGGCCTGCTGGAGCGGGTGGGTCTCAAGCCGGAGGATCGGAATAAATATCCGCACCAATTCAGCGGTGGACAATTACAGCGGATTAATATTGCACGGGCGATTGCGCTCAGACCCAAGCTGATCGTGCTGGATGAGTCCGTCAGCAGTCTGGATATGGTTCATCAGATGCGCATTTTATCCCTGTTGGAAGAGCTGAAAACTTCATTTGGATTGTCATATCTGTTTATCACGCATGATATTCGAGCGGCTTACGCCGTCTGTGATGGCATCGCTGTGATGGAACAGGGGAGATTAATCGAGCACTGTGATAAGAAAGATCAGATTTTTGAATCTGCTCACCCGGCTGTGCAACGTTTAATTTCGTCCATTTTGCCGGAGCACCCTGCAGACCGTCTTCCACTTCATGAATAACAACTGACCCGCAAGGGTCTTTTTTTGTGCAATATCTGGTTAGATAATCGAAATGAAATTTGCTAGTTGTATTATTTGAATAACTCGTTATAATATAAAATCATAGTAAATTACTTGGATTTCAAAAGGGGATATCACTTATGAAGAAATCTGCTTTAGTAGCAGCGATTGGCCTATCTCTTGTGTTATTAACGGGTGCTTTGAGTGGATGTTCCTCGAAGGAAGCGGCATCAGGGGATAAGGTACTCTATGTGGGGACACAAAATGACTACCCGCCGTTTGCTTTTACGAATGATAAAAACGAGCTGACCGGATACGATGTGGAAGTAGTCAAGGAGATCGATAAGAAGCTGGACGGCTATAAGATTGAATTTGTACCTTCTGGCTGGGATGCGATATTCCTTGCGCTGGATGCGAATAAAGTTCAGATCATCGCAGATGAAGTTGCCAAAAATCCGGAGCGTGAAAAGAAATATCTGTTCTCGGATGAGTCCTATTTCTCCGCTCAGTCGGTTATTATTGTGAAAAAGGGTAGAACGGATATCCATTCTCTCAAGGATTTGGAAGGCAAGAAGGTAGCCGCCTCGGTAGGGGATTCCTATACGCAGTTGCTAGAGCAGTATAATGCGAAGAACGGGAACAAAATTATTTTAAAATATAACGATACAGGCACTTCGTCCGATAACCTCCAAGACGTGCAAAATGGCCGAGTGGATGCTTATGTGAATGATCCAGTGATGGCCGCAGCAACGATCAAGAAGGAAGGCTTGCAGGTGGAAGCTGTGGGCGAGCCTGTGCAAAGCGATAATATCAATCTGGTGTTCAAAAAGGATAAGCAGGGTGAGGAGCTGAAAGCTAAAATCGACCCGATTATTAAAGAACTTAAAGCGGACGGAACACTGAAAAAATTGTCTGAACAGTGGACAGGCGGAGAATTTATTCCTCAGTAATAACAATGTAAAAAGTAGAGTGGGGTTCCTATGGAAAAGCTGTTTGATTTAGATTATATGCTGAAAAGCCTTCCCCAGATCGTGGAGTATCTCCCTGTTACATTATGGATTGCGTTTGTCTCCATGCTGCTGGGTGCGATCATCGGGTTGGCTACGGCCTTAATCCGGATATACAAGGTGCCTGTCTTGGCGCCCTTGTCTACGTTGTATGTCTCGTACATCCGGGGAACACCGCTCATTGTGCAGCTGTTTCTCGTATATTACGGAATACCCAAGTTTTTGTATTATTTTCAGAACGAATATGGCTTCTTGCAGCAATTCAATGTCTATGTCATTCCGCCCGAGCTGTTTGCGTTGCTCTCATTTTCATTGAACCTTGGAGGATATTTGTCGGAGACATTCCGGGCAGCGATTCATTCAGTCGATCGGGGACAATTTGAGGCTGCCAATTCCATCGGCATGAGCCAAACACAGATTATGCTCAAAATTGTATTGCCGCAGGCGCTAACGGTGGCTTTGCCCAATTTGGGAAACACACTGATCAGTACAGTGAAGGATACATCTTTTATTTTTATGATTGGTGTCGTCGATATGATGGGACAGGCCAAAATTATGGGCGCGCGAGCGTTGGCTTTTTTTGAGGTATATGTTGCGGTGTCTTTGATCTACTGGTTGGTGTGCATCATTATTGAGCGCGGGCTTGTTGTGCTGGAGAAGCGTATCCGAATATACGAAAGAAGTGAATAAGGGCATGATTCAACTTCATCAAATTCATAAGCATTTTGGGCAGCATCATGTGTTAAAGGGCATAGACCTGACGGTGGGCAAGGGAGAAGTCGTGGTCATCCTGGGACCAAGCGGATCGGGGAAATCTACTCTGCTGCGCAGCATTAATTTTTTGGAACAGCCGACCAGCGGTATCATTGAAATAGACGGTCTGAAGGTAGATGCGGCCAAGGCAGGAAAAAAGGATATTCTCGGATTGCGGATGGCAACGGCAATGGTATTTCAGCAATATCAGCTGTTTAAAAATTTGAATGCACTCCACAATGTGATGATTGGTCTGACCAGTGTGAAAAAGATGGATCGCAAGCAGGCAAGGGAGATCAGTGAAGGCATTTTGGAAAAGGTCGGGTTAAAGGATCGTATGACCTATTATCCTGCCCAGCTTTCGGGTGGACAACAGCAGCGTGTTGCGATTGCCCGCGCTTTGGCGCTGAATCCGCAGGTGTTGTTGTTCGATGAGCCAACCTCCTCACTCGATCCTGAGCTGGTGGATGAAGTGCTGTCCGTAATTCAAAAGGTGGCGAGTGAAGGCAATACGATGATTATTGTTACGCATGAGCTTGGTTTTGCGAGGGATGTAGCGGATCGGGTCGTGCTGATGGAGCATGGTGCGATCGTGGAACAGGGGCCGGTGGTACAGTTTTTCAATCATCCGAAGGAAGAACGGACACGACAATTCTTGGGCAAAGCTTTGGGGCAAAGAACGTTACAGGACCAGCCAGCATCGCCATAAAAGTACGTGAATGGGTTAAAGGTATGTGCAGTGCTGTAGATTCATTGCAACTATCGTAAAAAGCACGCTAAACAAGTCGCGGTAGGCAGGAAAGTCGGCGCTTGTTTTGTCGTGCTTTTTTAGCCTTACATTCGAAGTTATTTTCCGTTGCAAAGTAGCTAATCACCCTTATTCATGATAAATTCTAAGAACAATAAAGTGAAGTTGTAATCGGGAAGGAACATTGGCAAATGAAAAAGGTTCTGTTCATTAATACCGGAGGAACAATTTCTTCCTCCTATCAGGAAAACGGCCTGACTCCAACCCAATCGGCTGAAAATATTTTGGCTGAAATTCCGGAGCTTCAGGAAATATGTGAGATTGATGCCTGCAATCTGATGAGCATTGATAGCACCAATACACAACCAGAGGATTGGGCTTCCATCGCTCGGATGGTACATCGTTCGCTCGATCAATACGACGGTATTGTTATTGCCCATGGCACGGATACGATGGCTTACACAGCTTCAGCCCTGAGCTTCATGTTGGGGACTGTGGACAAACCCGTTGTGGTGACAGGTTCGCAGGTATCCATATTGGCCGAGCACAGTGATTCCAAAAAAAATGTAATTGACTCATTCCTGACCGCATGTGGCGAGGTGGCAGGGGTTTTTGTCGTGTTTAATGGCAAAATTATCAACGGTAGTCGCAGCTCGAAAATCAGAACACGCAGCTATAACGCTTTTGAGAGTATTAACTATCCGTACGTAGGTCTCGTGGAGAACGGCAAGGTGGTCTATACGGAGGGTGTATTTGCAAATCGTGATACCGTTCGTCACCCATACAATGACGGGTATGCTGCTGAAGTATTTCTGCTCAGGCTGATTCCAGGTACGAATCCCGCGATTTTCGATGCTATTCAGAGTTTGGGCTATAAAGGTATCGTCATTGAGGGCTTTGGCATGGGGGGCGTGCCTTTTAAAGAAAGAAGCCTCATTAGCAAAATTGAGGAGCTGATGAAGGACGGTATGAGTATTGTCGTCACAACTCAATGTCCTTATGAGGGCGGGGACCTGACGATTTATGAGGTAGGTCAGAAGGTACTGGAGAAGGGTGTTATTCCGGGCTATGACATGACAACGGAAGCGCTGGTGACGAAAATGATGTGGGCGTTGGGACAGACGACAGACCCGGCCGGGGTAGCCAAGATTATGGCAACGAACTACGCGGACGAAGTGTCCTTGCCTGCGGATACAGCTTCCTGATAGGAAGCTGATTTCCGTAGGTGCCAGCTACATACCGGCTAACGCCGAGCCTGCTCCAGCCAGTTTTTAATCTCAATGGCCATTTCCAGTGCTTGTACAGCCGACTCCAGAGGAATGAGGCATTCTGCATGTCCGCCAAAGCATTCAAGTGCATGATCCCAACTTTTTTCGTATGGATTGGCAGATTCGAGGTTGATTTTTTGCTGTCCTGATGCGGTATACTCAAATAATGCGGTGGGTAAAGGATCGTTTTCGTCACTCTCATGAAATACCAGTTTGGCTTTTTCAAAATAAGCCTCATAGGCTACCGTGAAAGGATAGCTTTTCGGCATATGGGAAGAAGCGTTGACTTCTGTGAAGGCATCCCGATGCTGATAGTAAGCCCGAACCTGTGCCTGTTCGGGATGGACTACCTCTGTGCCCCACACTGTATATGGATCACAGGGACCCCATAGCCAGGTGAATAAATCCAGTTCATGAATCATGAACTGCGTAGGGATGGAGCTTAGTCCAAGGTCTCCCCACAAGGGAGGGGTTTCTCTTTTCAAGGACAAGGAAATGAGTTTTCCGTATTTTTGTTGGCGATAAGCCTCGTACAGATAGGTATAGGCAGGATCAAACTTAATGAACTGGTTGACCAGAATTTTTTTGCCATATTGCTTCTCAGCTTGTTGCATAAGAAGAGCGTCTTCGAGATGAAAGCAAACCGGTGTTTCACAAAATACATGCTTCCCGTGCTTTAGCGCATCAATGGCATGTGACCTATGCAGGTGGGAGGGCAGGCATAGATCGACGATACCCACGTCCGGATCCAGCAGAATATCCTCTATATTTTGTGTGACTTCTACGTTTAGCTCCTCTTTCAATTTTTGCAGCTTGGTTTCGTTCCTTCCAAATACAATGAGTCTGTTTACCTTGGGATGGTTGTTTAACAGTGAGGCGTGATACGAGCCGAATCCCGTCCCCAAAATTCCAATATTCATCATCCATTACACCCCTTTACTTCTATGATACACACCTATTGTTGCCAACAGGGTGTCAACAATCTTTGCATCATCTTTTCATTTCGGGTTAACCATCTATTGTGGAGGTATGATTGTGAGACTGCATCGTTTAATCGCGATTTTATTATGTATCGAATCTAGAGGGAGAATGAAGGCCAGGGAATTGGCGTTGGCATTGGAAACCTCTGTACGCTCCATTTACAGGGATATCGACCTTCTGGCTGAAGCCGGAGTTCCGATTGTTACCGCATCCGGCCCGAAGGGCGGAATTTATTTAATGGACGGTTATACAGCGAATCTGAAACAGTTGAATGGCGGGGATGTCATTCAGTTGTATTTAACGGGGATGGGCATTTATACGGGCGGGTCCACAGAATCGGGTTTGAAGTTAAAGAATACTTTGCTCAAACTGGAACAGACGATGCCGGCCCCATATCAGTCCGATATTCAAAAAGCCAAAGCGCGGTTTTATTTTGATGATACACCGTGGTGGACGGAACGTGTAGCGATTCCTTGCCTGGAAGCCGTGAGAGCGGCAGTGTGGGGGTCCTATAAAGTAACTATTCAGTATGAGAAAGCTGACGGCTCTTGTTCTTCTCGCGATGTACATCCCTATGGACTTGTGGTGAAAAAGGGAGATTGGTATCTTATTGCCTTTTGTGAAGTCGGGCAGGAGATTCGGACCTTTAAGTGTGAGCGAATTATAGAGATTCAGCCGTCTGCCGAAGTCTTTGAGGTTCCTGGAGATTTCTCACTGGAACATTATTGGATGAGGCAAGAAAGCACGTTTAAGCAGCTTTGTAGAGAGAAAAAATACTATCCTGTTCTGATCCGAACGACTAAGAAGCAAGCTGGAATACTAGCGAAAAGGATGGAAATCATTCAGTCTGTGCAGGAGGGCAGTCACTTCCTTGTAACCGTTAACATGTATAGCTATGAAGCGGCTTGTCGCGATACGATGGATTGGATCGGCCGGGTTGAAATCGTGGAGCCTGCAATACTCCGACAGTTTGTGAAGGAGGAAATTAGCCGACTCCAGAGGATCTACGGTTAAATCATCAAAAAAACATCTGCCGATAGCAGATGCTTTTGCTTGTTAAGTCCAGGCCCAGAGGAATGCATCACGATCCCAGGCGATTCGGCCACCATGTAGCTTGCGAAATGCCTTTTTGATTTCTTTTTCCAAAGAGACATGACCATGTTCGCTTATAAACACATACTGCTCTCCATATTCAGAGCGTACATATGCAATGGCATCTTCTTGTTTCAAAGTGCCCACTTCACGGATCTGCGCGACCATCCATTGTGCAATTTGTTGTTCTATAGTTGGGGTGTTGTCCATTTGTCGTATCCTTTCCTGCGACCGATTGGGTGTAGCTGTTCAGCTCGCCTCTGTAGTATACGGCAATTCGGAGAATTATTGAATTTTTTGATATAAATGTACTGATGCAGTTGGCTAAGTGGGCTTTCTTTTGTATAATTAAGGGAATATTCACGGGAATTTTCTTTTTTTGTATTGAAATCATGCAAGTTATCCCTGGGGGTGCCTGATTTGAAGGAAACAACCACTATTCGCGCAGAGCTGGAGCAGTACATCAGACGAGAAGGAATTACGATTAGTAAGTTTGGGGAGAAGACAGGTATTAATGCAGGTACGATTAGTGCCATTATCAACGGAAACCGGCCAATTGCGATGCTGTTGCTGGATCGGATTGCTGCAGGCATGGGGCTTGAAGAAGGGAGCCTCTATGAGCTATACATTGATGAATTTATACGGAATACGGCACCGAATTGGCGACGGGTTCGTCCCTTTTTGCATCGCTGTGCAGAGCTGAATAAATTGGATTGTATTAAGCAAGTCGTGGAGTTTATGATGGACTATCTCATATACGCCCCGGCTTTATTTGAGACAGCGGAGGAATTGTTCAGCGAAGGTAGGTTCGAGGCTGCGGCCATTATTTACAAGAATGTCGCGGAAAGTGAGAAGTATCAACATTCGGAGCGGCTGGCGCTCTGCCAATACCGTTTATTTACGATTACCGTTGGCGATGATCAGGATGAGAATTTATGGGCAGCTACACATTTTGAAAGCTTTGTGGAGCGATTGGGCGAAGCAGACCAATTAGATGCCTTAAGAGACTTGGCTAATACGTATGCTTCCTTGCGGCGTTGGGATAAAGTAGAATGGTTTGCTGAAAAAATGGCTCAAAAAGCCAAAGTACAATACGAGCAAAAATACGGAAATACCAGAAAATCAGAGCGTGGCAGGGAACCTAAGGGTCCTTTATTTATGTATATTGTATACTCTTATGTGCTGCGTGCCGGGGTGTGGGATGAGCGCGGGGATTATCAGAAAGCGCTGGAATATGTATCCCTGTATTCGGATTTGAGCTGGGTGCAAGAGGATACGGAAGAAGCTCGGCGTCTGAAGGCTCTTTGTAGCAACTGGGCTGAGGCCAACGGGTATTTGTATCAGTTGATGTCCGGCAGCTTGGATGTAATTCCACAGTATGTAGATTATTTGGAAAAAAATGAAGGCGAAATTCTAGTGGGGTTACATAAAATAATGGTAGCGGCCAACCGTTATGATTTTAATGTAGATCATGTACTGCAACACTTTGAAAAACAAATTGAGGCATTTGCAGATCAGCATGCCAAGGTAGGCACCTATACCGAGCAAATGTCAGCAGATCTCTATGCACGATTTTTGGCAGAGATGGCTTGTTACGATCTCAACAAACATCGTTATTCCAAAGGTATGAAATTCCTGCTCGAGAGCCTTTCCTATTCCGTCGTGCTGAATGGTAATCCTGTCACCATCAAATGTGTAGGACTATTTGAAAAGTATCGGCATACTGCCACTTCTGAGGACAAAGAGGAGTATAAAAACTTACTTGGAGAGGTAGAGTACATCCATGATAAAAAAGATCGTTTTTTCTCTGCTCGCATTTAATGTTTTTATCCTATTGCATTTTCCACCCGTCACCCCTCCTATAGAAGACCCAAGCGATGTCCACAGTCATGGGCTGGGGGGATGGGCATTGTCATCTCCTGAACCATTCGCATAGAGGGTCTGGATAACATTAAAAAAGGTATTCTCTTATGAAGAAGAGGATACCTTTTTTATTTGGAAGTGCATTTGAAGGAGCTTCCTTGCCGTCAAGTGAGAGGAGTTGGGAGCTGGGCAGGCGGAAACCATACATGACGCAGATCCACCCAGCCCTGGCTGTTAAAGGATACGCCGCGTACAGTAGGAAGATATGCCGTTTGAACGGGCTTTTCATATAAGATATGCAGCTGGTGCTCATCCATGAGCCGAGTTTCGATATGTTCAAATTGCTGCGCTCTGACGGTATGATCAGCTTCCCGTGCAATTTCGCGCAGCAGTCTTTCGATATCCACGCGGCTATGCGGCTCCACATGTCCGGATACATTAAGATACAGATCAAACAGGCGCAATTGCTCATCACGGTCACGAAACAGAGAAAAGATGATTAAGTCTGACTCCATACGAATCGATGAACTTTTAAATTCATTCATGGATGCGGCCACGATGTTACAGGTATATCCACAGGATTCGAGCTGGGCCGCGACCCGTTCTGCATCCGCTCTATACTCAGGAATGGTGGCAATTTGCAACGCCGCCAGTGGTTCACATGAATCGTTAGCGTTAGATGAATCCACTGCTGAAGGAAGGGGGCGATGATCCAGACATGCTACAATCCGAGCACGTATTTCCGGGTTGCGCAGCGGTCCGTCCTTGTGTGTGTTACATGTGATAAATTTGCGCACCGAAGCTGCCGAGTGAATCTGGCTCCATGCGGTATCCGTGTCTCTTGCCAGGATAGGATTATGAATAATGTGAAAAGAGGAAGCGGTGTCTTCCATATCCGACGATTCCAGCTTAGTTGCCCACGGGAGTTGGACGATTTCCACCCGATCTAGATGAGCACGACCTTGAAAATAAGGTGCAAAAGCCTCAAGTAGGCACAGGCTTTCGTTCATTTCCGTGACCTTGAAGGCCCCTGTACCGATAGGACGGACGCCAAATGCGGCTTCACCCACCTGATTAAGCTCACGCGGTACAATTGCAGCCCGGCTGGTACACAGGAAGGATAGAAATAGCTCGTTCGGCTCCTTTAGTACAAAGCGTACCATCGTCGGACTCAACGCCTGAACGTGCTGAATTTGCCGGACGATAAAATGGTAAAGTCTCCTTCCCGGCGCCCGGCTCAGTCGCTCAAAGGTATAAACGACGTCTTCTGCGGTCAGTATTTTGCCGTTATGAAACAGCACTTCTTTACGCAGGAAAAAAGTCCACTGCGTACGAGTAGTGTCCACTTCCCAAGCGTGCGCCAGTCCGGGCAAAATCTCGCCGCTCTCGTTCGCCCGGCGGGCCAGCCCGTCAAAGACATGGCTGGATACGAAGGACTCGGCGAGCCAGTTCAAGTACAACGGGTCCAGCGTATAGAGCTGCTGGCGAATAGGCAAACGCAGCGTGTCGATCTGCTGCTGATCACTGCGCACCTCTGCGTGATGCCCGAAATAATTCAGCAGCCAGCCTTGTAAATGCTCCTGCATGGTGGAGGAGCGTGAATGAGCTCGGATTTCATCCAATGCGCGTTTGATATCATGGCGGTCTATGGCTTGCATCATGGATTGCACGGCAATGTCTTCCGGCTGAATGAGGAAGCGTAGACTGGAACGGCGGCCTCTGCCTCGGCGGGGAGTCCATTGTATCCAGTCGTGCTGCTCCATTTTCTGAATGATCATCAAGGCGTTGCGGTGGGTGCAGTCAAAAATAGCCGCCAGCTCATCCAGCGTAGTCTCTATGGCATGGTTCTCGTCCCTGTCGTCAGCTGCGTGGGAGTGAAGCCGTAAAAATTGGGCGTGAAGTTTCATTCAGGAATGCTCCGTTTCCCCTATGCTTGAGTAAAAGCGTAACTGCTTTTATAAAATAGGAAATTTTATTTCAATTAATTTCTCTTTATCTTCTTATTTTATCATCTACAATAAGGGTTATAAAGCATAGTTGTGGAGGTATTTACCATGCATGACAAGATGAGTGGATCGTCTTTGCCGAAAGCGTCGTTGTTGTCCGCCTTTGCTGGCGCTATTGTGTTGGCGCTGGTTCATCAATATCTGTTCTTCGGACATGGGCTGGGCGTGTCTATGCCTATTTTTGTTATTGTATTTTACGTGTATATGTATTCCTTTAATCGAGATAGTTGCCGGCCCGTTTCATGGATAGGACGTCTGCTGTTCGTGGTCATTATGATGCTGGCACTGACATATGTGCTGTTCGATAACCCGATCTTCTATGTGTTAAATGCCCTGGCTATAGCTGCTCTGATTAGCGTGCATATGGTGTTGCTGTTCGGGGAAAAAAGGCATGGCTGGTCGGAAGTCGGTATTATCGGTCAGGCGCTAAGCCATTGGTTTTATCAAAATTTTCGCCATATCGTGACCCCGTTTCGGATGTTTAAGACGGCAGCCTTTCGGAATGTAAAGGATGAGCGTAAGCGTGTATTGGGTAAAGTGATAATCGGTCTACTTATTGCCTTGCCGTTGCTACTCATTATTTTATCTCTGCTGGCTTCGGCAGACGGGATGTTCGAAAAGTTGTTATCAGGCATACCCGCATGGATTGGTACATTGACCTTTGGGAGTGGTTTGCCGCGGCTGATTTGGACCTGCTTTTTTACCTTCTGTTTTTTCTGTTACTTGTGGGGATTTGTACAGCCTGCTCCGCGGAATACGGAGAGAGAGGCTCAGCCAGCAGTAGCAGTACCTTACCACGAGCCGGTCGCGATCAAGTTTGATCCTGTCATTACCGCTACAGTGCTGATTGTCATGAATCTGGTGTATGTTGTGTTCGTCGTGCTGCAGTTCGGATATCTGTTTGGTGCATGGGAAGGGGCTTTGCCAGAAGGAACCTCGTATGCTGAATATGCGAGAAGAGGATTCGGGGAGCTGGTTATGGTAACAGGTATCAACTTTGTGCTGATGATCAGTGTATTGAAGTGGACTGAATTCGGCTCAGGTATAGTGCAAACATTGAACAGCGGCCTGCTGTACATACTCGTTGGTTGTTCGGGTGTGATGCTGTACTCGGGATATACCCGGCTGGTCATGTACGAAGAAGCATACGGCTATACGTATATCCGCTATCTGGTACACGCATTTATGATTTTTCTAGGCTTGCTGCTGCTCGTTGCAGCTGTGCGCATTCATGTCCGCCAGCTTCCGCTGGCGAAATATTATATTGTACTCGCTCTAATCGCCTATGTCGTCGTGAACTATGTGGGCATTGATGTACGGATAGCTGAAAATAATCTCGAACGGTATCGTACAACATCGGTGATAGACAAGGAATATTTGAGTGAGCTGTCAGCGGACGCGATTCCGCTGCTGATTGATTTTAGCCGTAAGGAACATGGAGCGCTGGATGAGTTTTTACAAGCCCGCTTGATGAGCATGACGAGAGAAGAATCGAATTGGCCAGAATTCAATTGGGCTAAGTATCGAGCGCAACAGGAATTGCACGACTATATTTTGGAATGAGAGGTGTTTGGGAATGATCGGAACAGATACGACACAGGATATGGTATTGGAGCTACAGGATGAAATGTCACAGTATCAGTATCAATTTGGTGTAAGGCGGAATGATTTTCTCGTGGAGGCTATGTCCTACGGGATGAGTGAGGAGGAAGCCCGTGCTTATGCTATCCAGCGTATTGGCCCGGTCGTTCCCGTCACCTGCATCCCTACGTTGGCTCTAGGCAAAGTGAGACCGCTCAGTCCAATGTTGGCAGCGCGGTACCAATATGCAGGGGATTGGAAGGACATCCATGAGCATCTGCTCCTTCCTGATGAAGTGCTGCGAATCGCAGGTACACAGCATTTTCGCAGCTGGATCAGCGATATGCGAAATTACTGGGTAGAATCGGCGCCTTACCGATTCGGGGATGATCGTCTTTCGCTGCTGTCGGTTGCAAGCGAGAAAGAAGGTCACTTTTCCATGCTCGTCTGGAGGGAACCTGGTGAAGAGCCAGAGGTATGGACGTATGCTTCCCAGCATGAATACCGATTCAGTCATTTGCTCCACTGGTTCAAGTGGCTGAACGGGCGCAGTGAAGAATGAGAGGTACAGATGATGAAAAAGAATCGTAATTGGATCGTCCTGTTTATTGGCATTGCTGTTATGGTGGGAATTGCAGACTATTTTACACCCGCTAAGCCTGCGACTACTCCTGAGCTTATCGTTCCAACCGTAATCAGTGAAGAAAGTCTTCAACTAAGTGATGATTAATCAAGCAAAAGCCCTGGTTATCACTGTGAATGGAATCTGAATAGGAAATATAAAAAAAGTTCATTTTCTGTGGTATTGCGTTGTTAAAGTAAGCCGGAAATCACCCTAATAGTTGAGAGGGAATTGAGGCCAACATCAATTGAATGTGGAGCCATTCAGATGTTCAAGCGACTCCGTCATTTCCTCTACAACTTATATTCAGGGGGAATTTTCAATGGCTAGAAGTGCAAGCACATACGCATCTGTAATCGATGGTTTTAAGGTAGAAACGAACAAAAAGTATTCACCGGTAGGTGGAACAAAATGTAATATTTTCGCGCAAGATGTGATGGCTGCGATGTCGGCTTCCTTGCCAGGTGGCTTAGCCAATCAAATGGCTGATGCTTTACTGAATAAAAAGGTGCCGGGCTGGTCCCCTGTAACTTTTCAGGATGCTCAAAAAAGAGCAAATCTCGGGTACCCTACCATCGGGATCAAAAAAGCGGACGGACATGGTCATGTCGTAGTCGTCAGACCGAAGGGATCATCGATCACGATCTTGAAGGAAGTACAGATCGCTCAGGCGGGGACCAAAAATTACAACAGTAATACTATTAATTATTCTTGGGTGGCAGCTGATCTGCCTGGCGTAAAATTCTATACACACGACTAAGTGGTTTTGAGATATTGGCAATCTAAACAACCCTGGAAGCAGATCCATTCGATCTGCCTCCAGGGTTGTTTTTTATTTTGAAACAGAATGTTTAGATACAATGAAGGCTTTGCCTGGCTTGATAAAAGCAACAGCATAACCATTAGAGAAGGAAGAAGATTCCGATCTGTATTCAAGCTTGGTCAGCAGTTGACCTTGGCGATTGATGTAACCGAATTTTCCGTCCGAAACGGATGAGTTTGCTTGTTTACCGACTAAAGCAATGCCTTCCTTGAATGGAGATGTAACGTCATATTTTTGTTGATATTTAATGACCAATGTTCCGGTTTTATCAATAAACCCAACTTCATTTTTCGCATTTTTCACACTGGCCAGACCCTCGCTAAAATCCTGTGCATCCGTAAATTTAAAGGGAATCACGACTTTTCCCTGTTTATTGATGAATCCCCATTTACCCTTGGCATTTTGTACTGGGGCCAATCCTTCCGAGAAGTCTCCGCCGGATTTGTATTGAGGTGGAATGACTTCTTTGCCTGCCGTATTGATATAACCGTATAGCCCCTTGCTATTTTGAACAATAGCCAAGCCATCCGAGAAACTACGGCTGTATTTATATTGATAAGGAATCGCTAGTTTACCGGAAGCATTCACAAAACCAATCTTCCCAGTGTTAGGGGCATAGGCAAGAGCCAGACCTTCTGTAAATACATATTCTGAATCCACATTTTCTTTAAAATGAGAAAGGATTTTTCCCGTTCGATCTATAATTGCATTTTCTTTGGTGTCTGCTATTGTGACCTTGGCTTTGCCTTCGGAAAAGACATTGGCTTCGGTATATTGGCAAGGAATAACCAGTGTCCCTTTGGTATTAATGTATCCATAGAGATTGGTTTTTGTATTTTTGACTACAGCTCGTTGCTCTTGAAAATCACCAATAGGTTTAAGCTCGGCGGGAAGAGAGAAAGCTTTTTGTCCTTTGGTATTGTAATACACAAGGTTTCCGGCAGATGTTTCAGCGGCCAATAAGCCATCATGGAAAGCACCATCGCTTGAAGGACGAGCAATGTTGTAATCTACAGCGGTTTTAGAGACTTCAATGGTTGTTGTACTGGATGCGGCCCAACCTGTTCCCATAACGGAGAGGCTAGTCACCAGAATCAATGCAGCTAATCCTAACTTTTTCAACATGCATAAGCTCCTTTGTGAGTTGATTTTAACTTCGGGCTTCAAAGAATTCTGCCCTCATACGTAAGGCCTTCCATAATATAGACGATAAAAATGTAGGAATGTTTCTTGATATTCAAATTTTTTCTAATTTTCAGTGTGTGAAAGCTCTAAACCTGACCTACATCTTTCGGATGCTCAACAGAGAGTTGCCGTTACGCATAAACTCATACGGGACCTTGGCCTCCGTCACCCGTAAGCCTTCTGCCTCCAGCTCAAGAATCAAACGATCTAGCAGATCGTAACGAGTGCCTGTTAAATCGGTCAGAGGAAAAATGCGGACTTCCTCTGAAGCCACTCGTAGCAGTTCGTGTACCGTATTTTTATGAAAACTCATAGTCGAGTCGATCACTATACCTAAACAGAAACTGGGCAGACAAAACTGTTCATCCTCAAAGCGAAGCTCCGGTAGTACCGCAGCAACGTAGCGTTCTGGGTGCTTCCTCATATATCCTGCGTGCAATCCTGAAGTGCTTGATGCCGCTGCTCGCTAAGCCTCGCACATCTCTTATAGTGAGAAACGATTATTATTGAGAGATTTAAGATAATATCAGTTCATTTTTCAAAAAAAGAAGAAAATGTGTCATTTTAAAAAAAGTCTATACATATATGTTAAATGTATAGACAAATGCGAAAAGCGGATTTATAATTACGCTGTAAACGTTTTCTAGTAGTTATCATCCAATCAGACCTTGAAGGGAAGGAATAATCATGAAGAAAATTTTACTGGCGTGCAGCTCAGGTATGTCTACAAGTTTGCTGGTTACCAAGATGCAGGAATATGCTAAGTCCATTGGAGATGAGGCTGAAATTTGGGCAGTAGGTCAAGATCAGGCGGCAGAAGATATGGCTAAGGCTGACGCGGTATTGATTGGCCCGCAAATGAGTTTTCTTAAAGGACAACTGGAAAAGGAAGCATCTCAATATGGTATTCATGTAGAAGTGATCGACATGATGGCCTACGGAATGGTTGACGGTAAGAAAGCCTATGAACAGGCCGTAAAGCTGGTGGAACGCAAAAATGGATAAGATCAATATAGCTGAACTGACGGAAGAGCAAATTAGTTTCCAACTTATTCTTCACAGTGGAAGCGCTCGCAGTAAAGTAATTCAAGCGCTGACTGAATACCGAAATGAAAATGTAGAAGGTGCGGACGAACTGCTCAAAGAAGCCAAGCAAGATTTACGTGCTGCACATGATATCCATTTTCAAATGGTTAAGAAGGAAGCGGGAGGTACTCAAACTCCCTTCTCGCTCCTTCTGATGCATGCCGAGGATCATCTGATGTCCACGGTGACCATGAAGGATCTGGTTAAAGAACTGCTGGAGCTGTTCAAATCCAGAAGTTTATAGCAGGACCTGTAAAATTGTGAATTTTGGGACATGAAATGCTTGCAACCCTATTGATGCAAGTCACTTCGCGGGGAGGAATAGGCTTTGTTTGAAAAATTAAGCCGGATACTGATACCTATTGCCGGTAAACTGAACAACAACCGCTATCTTACTGTACTGCGTGATGCATTTATGTTGTCATTTCCATTAACAGTTTTTGGCTCCATCATTGTCGTTATTATCAATCTGCCGTTTCTCAAAGGGTGGATGGGGGACGGTAATTATGCGACTTTTAACAGTCTGCTGAACATTGCGCCGAGTGCCACCCTGAACATCATGACCTTATTCGTAGTTGTCGGGATCGGCTATTATTTATCCCGAAGTTATAAGGTCGAGCCTATATTCGGCGGCATGATCGCGTTGGTCAGCTTCTTGATGCTCACCCCATTTGTGCTGACACAAGAAAACGGTGCCACGATTGCTGGTGTCATTCCGTTGGATCGGATTGGGGCCAAAGGCATGTTCCTTGGCATGATCGTTGCTTTTATAGCTGCTGAAATTTATCGAAGAGTGACACAGCGGAACATTGTTATCAAAATGCCTCCAGGCGTTCCGCCAGCTGTTGCCAAATCGTTTGCCGCTTTGCTTCCGGCGTGTATCACATTGGGCATATTTTTGATCGTTAATGTTGTAGTTACACTGACTCTTCATAATAACCTGCATGATCTGATTTATCATGCTGTACAGGCACCTCTGGTGCATTTGGGCAGTGGTATTATACCTACATTAATTGCTATTTTCTTTGTTCAGCTTTTATGGTTCTTTGGGCTTCATGGTCAGATTATTATCAACTCAGTCATGGAACCGATCTGGAATACGCTGGCACTTGAAAACTACGAAGCGTACTCCAAAGGAGCAGAACTGCCGCATATTATCACCAAGCAGTTTGTGGATATTTATACCGTAGGTATCGGTGGTACAGGTATGACACTGGCAGTCGTGCTCACGATTCTGATCTTTCTAAAGAGCAAGCAATTGAAGCAGGTCAGTAAGTTGGCCATTGGACCAGGTCTATTCAATGTCAATGAACCCGTCATTTTCGGTTTGCCGATTGTGATGAATCCGCTTATTTTTGTCCCATGGGTCATTGCTCCAATGATCGTTACGCTGATTACTTACTTCGCGATGTCCACCGGGCTTGTACCACCGCCTAACGGAATACAGGTCCCTTGGACGATGCCGTTGTTCTTTAGTGGAATGATGGCTACGGGATCTCTAATGGGAGGCGTACTGCAGTTGTTTAATATGGCTGTCGTTTTTGTCATTTGGTTCCCATTCCTGAAATTTATTGATCGAATGAACGTCCGTAAAGAGCAGGAAGAGGAGATTAACCAAGCAGCCATTGCAGGTAAGGATCAAACTGTTGGAATGTAGTGTGAATGAGCCTGAACTAGCGGCTTATTCATTGCAAAAGAGAGAGGAGTAGAGCTGTGAATCATACCGAAATGAAAGATACAGAGCAGCAAGCCATTCAATACTGTTTTCCATCCGACTTCTGGTGGGGCTCATCAGCCTCGGCGACCCAGACAGAAGGAACCGTGGAGGGAGACGGAAAAGGACCGAACATCTGGGATTATTGGTTTGAACAGGAGCCAAACCGTTTTTATGACGGGGTGGGACCTGGCGATACATCCCGCTTCTATACTCGTTACAAAGAAGATATTGCACTCATGAAAGAGCTTGGCCATAACTCCTTCCGGTTCTCCATTTCCTGGTCACGCCTGTTTCCAGCAGGAAGAGGTGAATTGAACCAGAAGGCGGTTCAATTCTATAATGCCGTCATTGCAGAGTTGCATGAGGCGGGGATTGAGCCGTTTGTGAATCTGTATCATTTTGATTTGCCGATGGCTTTACAGGAAAAAGGAGGCTGGGTAAACCGGGAGACGGTCGAAGCTTACGTGGATTACACTAACACTTGCTTTGAGCTATTCGGGGATCGTGTAGCCAAATGGTTTACACATAACGAGCCGATTGTCCCGGTGGAAGGCGGCTATCTGTACGATTTCCACTATCCAAATGAAGTGGATTTCGGGAAAGCTGTACAGGTGGGATATCATACCCTGCTATCGAGCGCGAGTGCCATTAAGGCTTACAAAGAAGGCGGTTATAAGGGCAAAATTGGTATTATTTTGAACCTGACGCCAACTTATCCGCGTAGTCAGCACCCTGCAGACGTGCAGGCTGCTGAAATATGCGATGCGTTCTTTAACCGTTCCTTTTTAGACCCATCTGTGACGGGAGAATTTAATCCTTTGCTCGTAAAGTTGTTACGCCAAGAGGGATTCGTACCAAACATGGAAGACGGAGACCGGGAGATTATACGTCAAGGCACTGTGGACCTGCTGGGGATTAACTATTATCAGCCGCGCAGAGTCAAGGCTCGCGAAAGTCTTCCGAATCCAGATGCGCCTTTTGTGCCGGAACGATTCTTCGATTATTACGCCATGCCTGGTCGTAAGATGAATGAGATGCGAGGCTGGGAGATTTATGAGAAGGGCATTTACGACATTCTGACCAACGTCAGGGAGAATTATGGAAACATTGAATGCTTCATATCAGAAAACGGAATGGGTGTTCAAGGCGAGGAAAAATTCAGGGATGAGAACGGCATGATCCATGATGACTATCGCATTGATTTTATCCGTGAGCATCTCAAATGGGTCCAACGTGCCATCTCAGAAGGCTCCAATGTAAAAGGTTATCACTTATGGACATTTATGGACAACTGGTCCTGGACGAACGCTTATAAAAATCGCTATGGCTTCGTATCTGTCGACCTTCAGAACGAAGGCAAAAGATCCGTTAAACAGAGTGGGCACTGGTTCAAGCAAGTGATCGAAAATAACGGATTCTAAGGTGGTGGGTGGTCCTCTGGACCACCTTTTTTTATCACCGAGCCAAGTTCCCCTGTATACTGCTGGTGAGAAAGTATATTGTTCGGTATACTTACTTATACCATAATACCTCGATGTCCCCGCCTGCAGAACCAAAAGAACCAGCGCTACCGATGTTTTTGGTAAAATGCTGACATAAAACAAATTTTAGTACAGGTGGTAGACAGATGAATAAATACCAACGGATTGCACAAGAGGTCAAGAAGCGTATTATAGATAAGACCTATAGCAGTGATGATCCGATCCCCGATGAAATTTCACTGGCCAGTGAGTTCCGGGTAAGTCGGATGACGATTAAGAGGGCATTGGATACATTGGTGTCGGAAGGGCTGTTGAATCGTAAAAGAGGACACGGAACCTTTATCGTCAAATCGGTCTACAATGGTCCGGTTAATGTCGTTGTGAATGAAATGCTGGGGCTGACCAACGTACTGCGCGGGAAAGAAATCAAAAGTAAAATCATAGCCTTTGACGTTCAATTTCCATCTGAAGAGGTAGCGGCGCATCTATTTATTGATGCCAATTCTCCTGTGTATCATGTAGTCCGTCTGCGTATTGTAGAAGGAGAGCCGTATGTGATAGAGCGCACATACATGCCTACCAAGCTGATCAGCGGTATTACCGAGCAGGTGTTGCACGGCTCAGTGTACAAACATATTAAGGAGGAGCTGGGCCTTAATATTGTCAGTTCACATCGTACCATCCGTGCGTCCAAGTCGACCGAGCTAGATTGGGAACATTTGGATTGTGGTGCGGATGATCCGGTTTTAGAAATTGAGCAGGTAGGTTATCTGGATACGGGTATACCGTTTGAATACTCATTCTCACGGCATCGGTATGATAAATTTGTGTTTACCACAGTAAATCGGATACGTTGAGCGAATGAGTACGAAACAGGTGGTAAAGCAAACATGGCAGAAGAAGCCTATCTAATATGGGATTCTCCTGCCTGTTCTTTTTTAATGAAGCAAGTTAATGACCAAGCAACCTGACTTCATGCACCGTTGGGGTGTACCAGTTGTTTGGATTATTAAATAACACCGCATTAACAAGATTGATGCGCACGTAACGGGCTTGGAAGTTAACTTTGTCACTGGTAAAGCCATATGTGGTATTGCTTGTGCGGTCAATGGTGGAATAATGAACACCATCCGTACTATATTCGATTTTATACTTATAATATGCTTCAGATCCTTTGTACATAAACCATGAAATATCCACTTCGCTAATCGTCTTGGTACTGCCCAAATCGACCTGCCACCATGCAGGCCAGGATGCAGATGTAGCTTTCCATGAGGTTTGGGGATTGCCATCGTTCGCCAGTGAAGCTGGAGAAGCGGATGCGGCTGAGCTGGCAGTCGCCGTTTTGCCTTGCGCGTGATTCACAAGAGACGGCAGGATGACCTTGCCTGTGGCAGCATCCAGATCCCAACTACTGTACCAGTTCAGAGTAGCCGTTTTATTGGAGTCATTCAAGGTCAGTGGCAACCAGATGAATTTGTGATCGCTCAGATTGAGCGGGTTCCAGCGGTCGCCCATATAGATGTAGCTGGTTCCAGTGCTGCCTGTAATTGTGGCGATGGAGTGGATTTGCGAGCCATAAGCCGCCGGATCTCCGAAAGGCGACAAAGCAGACCAGCTTCCAGTCATGGAGCTGGCGGTTGCATAAGCACCCTGATTCGGATACCAGCCGGATGCCTGTGAGGTAAACAGGTAGTAGGTGTTATTCTTTTTCACAACAGCGGGGGCTTCACGATAGCCATTTTCAAAAATCCAGCCAACGAACGACTGCACACCTGTATAATCGGCCGTCAGCTTGAAGATTGCCATCGTATCGTTGGCGCCGCCATTTTTACGGGAAGCTGTAATGAGGTAGCCGCTACCGTCAGTATCCGTAAATACCGTCATATCACGAGACTCATAATTCAGCGGGCGGAAGCTGCCTTGGTAAGTAAAATTCCCGTCGGGTGTATCGCTGGTAGCGACAGCTACGCGACCGAGTGAGTAATCCGTGCCATTTTCATAGTGTGCCCATAATACATATTTTCCGGTGGATTTGTTGTAAATGACTTTGGGACGCTCAATTTTGCTTGAATTCAGCTCAGGGGCGGAATCTTTGGTGAGAATACTACTGCGGAAGGACCAATTTTTCAAATCGGTCGAGGTGTATACGTTCACTTTTTCAAATTTCCAGTTTTCGGCATGCTCGCCGTACCAATAATAAGTGGAGCCTACTTTTAGGATATTTCCGCTGTTTGCCTGAATCGGGTTACCTGCGGTGTCTTTCCAATCTGTTCCGTTCGTAATGGCTGTGCTTGCTATTGCATTCAAGGAAAGTTCTGCATTAGCGGCGTCTATACCATTCAGCGATGGGTTCATCTCGCTCCCATAGGTTGCTTGCGTAACGCCTGTAGTATTGGCATGTACCGCATCAGGTTGAAGACCTGCACCGACCACTGCGAGTATAATACAAATCCATGCGGCTAACGATTTGCTGTTGCTGATCCACTTCACGATATCATCTGCCTCCTTTAACACGGATAGGATGGGCCAGAAGGGCTTGTCCGGCACCTCATCTTTGATTTTATCTTAATTGGAAGCGTTTACAAGTGGAATAAATTGAAGTCTTTAGAATGGTAAACTGCTGTTAGAAGAAAGAACAAATTTGATCATTACATACGAAATAGGTATATAGGGAAGCTCGTCACTTATATCAGAATTGTTTGTGATTGTGCGCTTTGTCATTGACACGTTCATGAATTATTTCAAATTTAAAGTGACTGGAATCACATAAACGATTGCTTTATGTGGGTATACTTGCTTTAATTGAGGGTTAACAAAAGGGAACTATGTTAATAACAACTATTGTTCATCTTATTTTGGAGAGAAGAGGGATACTACGATGTTAAGTGAGCAAACCATTGCAACGATTAAATCGACTGTACCTGTTTTGGAGGTACACGGAACTACGATCACCAAGCGTTTTTACCAGATGATGTTCGAGGCCCATCCCGAGCTTCTCAATATATTTAATCACGCGAATCAGAAGCAAGGGCGTCAACAAGGTGCGTTGGCCAATGCTGTATATGCGGCTGCACAGCACATTGACCGTCTGGAGGAAATTCTTCCGGTGGTACGTCAGATTGCACATAAGCATCGTAGTTTGGGGATTAAGCCAGAGCATTATCCTATCGTCGGGAAATATCTGCTCGCTGCGATCAAGGACGTGCTAGGGGATGCAGCAACAGATGAGATCATCAACGCATGGGCCGAAGCCTATGGTGTGATTGCGAATGTATTTATAGATGTGGAAGCTGAAATGTACAAGAACGCTGAACAGCAGCAGGGAGGCTGGTCAGACTTCAAGAACTTTGTTGTGCAGAAAAAGGTTAAGGAAAGCGACCAGATTACGTCCTTTTATCTGGTGCCGCAGGATGGACAGGTGCTGCCTGCATTCGAGCCTGGGCAATATATCAGTCTGCAGATGCAGATCCCGGGTGAACATAACACCCACATCCGTCAGTATAGCCTTTCCGATGCACCGGGCCAACCTTACTACCGGATATCCGTAAAACGCGAGGACGCCGTCGGGTCTCGCCCAGCGGGTAAAGTATCTGTGTATCTGCATGAGCAGGTGCAGGAGGGCGATGTGCTGCGGGTGTCTGCACCTGCGGGTGATTTTACGCTGGATCAGACAGATCGCAGACCTGTTGTATTGATTAGCGGTGGAGTCGGGCTAACCCCGATGGTCAGTATGTTGGCTTCCTTGGTGAAGTCTGCTCCAGATCGGCCCGTCACCTTTGTCCACGCAGCGGTCAACGGAGATAACCATGCTCTGCGTAATGAGGTGGAAAAGCTGGTCGCCACACATGCACAGGCGGCCGTTCGGTGGTGCTACAGCAGACCAACCGAGCAGGATCGTCTAGCCCAGGCTTTTCACAAGGAAGGACGTTTGGATCTGGCTTGGCTGCAATCCGTAATACCGGAACGTAATGCCCAATATTACTTTTGCGGCCCTGTGGGATTCATGCAATCGGTATACGGCCTGTTGAAGGAGTGGAATATCCCTGCATCGGATATCCACTATGAATTTTTTGGTCCTGCCAGTGCATGGGAAGCAGAAGCGCAGTGAGACATTAAAAAAAGACGAAGGATCGTTGTCCTTCGTCTTTTTTGTTGTTTATTACTGTGAGGAAATCCTACTCATTTGTCTCTACGCTTCTTCAGAGTGTGCCCATATTTTCATGACGTGGGCACACGCAAAAAATCCATATGCTGCGGCATATACTGGCGTAAAGCTTCTGGAATGCGGATCGAACCGTCCTCTTGTTGGTGATGCTCTAGCAGCGGGATCAAGATCCGAGGCGAAGCGACCGCTGTATTGTTGAGTGTGTAACAATATTGAAGCTTGCCGTCCGCGTTACGGTACCGGATGTTGGAACGACGCGCCTGAAAATCAAGCAGCTGGGACGACGAGTGTGTTTCGCCGTAAGCCTGTCGACTAGGCATCCATGTCTCAATGTCCACCTGCTTGTAGGTTTTTTGCGACATATCGCCTGTACAGACAGCCATCTTGCGGTAAGGCAGCTCCAACAGTTGAAGCAGATCTTCCGCATTACGCGTAATTTCCTGAAACATCTGCTCTGAAGCGTCCAAGCTCGCCTCACAGATGATGACCTGCTCCACCTTGGCAAACTGGTGCACACGATACAGTCCGTGAACGTCCCTTCCGGCCGAGCCGACCTCGTTGCGGAAGCATACGGATACCGCCGCCAGCCGAATCGGGTCTGTAACGTCCACAATTTCTCCGCTGTAATACGAGACCAGCGGAACTTCCGAGGTGCCTACAAGCCATTGATCCTCCCCTGCGATACGGTACGTCTGATCCAATCCAAGCGGGAAAAAGCCAGTGCTGCGCATTGCCTCGGAGCGTACCATTAATGGAACGTCCAGCAGCTGAAATCCTCGTTCGCTTAGCAGATCAACAGCAAGCTGCTGCACAGCCCGGTGCAACGCCACCCCAGCCCCCGTCAGATAGTAGTTACGGGTACCGGCCGTTTTGACACCGCGATGCACGTCGATCAGGTTGTGAAGCTGGCCGAGCGTCATGTGATCCTTGGGTTCAAATCCGAATTCGGGTATCGTCCCGACCCGCTCCAATTCTACATTATCTTCATCCGTTCTTCCCCATGGCGTATCTGGCGATACGATATTAGGCATCAGAAGCAAAAGCTGTTGAAACTGTTCCTCTACTTCCTGTTGCGGAACTTCCATAAGATCTAGTCGTCCGTTAATTTCTTTAACCTGCCGCTTAGCCCGTTCCGCCTGTTCATTCTTTCCGGTATGAATCAGTGCCCCGATATCCTGACTGCACTGATTGCGTGTCTGACGAAGCTGTTCTACTTCCTGAAGCAACTGCTTTCTCCGATCATCCAGGGTTAACAGTTCTGCGACCGATACCTGTATTCCTTTGTCGTCTGCTGCTCTCTGAACTTGCTCTTGATGCTCTCTGATCCATTTGATATCCAACATGACACCGCACTCCTTCTTCGGATAAAAATACAAAAAGCGCCCTCATCCACATGGGACGAGGAGCGCTTTGATCTCGCGGTGCCACCCAAATTGACCGGACAGCATGACTGATGTCATGACTCTCCAATCCACTTTGCTCCGCTTTAACGGGCGGGTCCGGTTTACTTAGGAACATATCGCCATATCGTACACTAACGTATAATCCTTGGCGTAAACGCCTCCGAGTTGGATGCTCTTCATAGGCATAATGTCGTTTGCTTTTTTGTTAGTATACGGATTTTTGGCAAGTTAATCAAGGGCGTGAGTCTGTACATTGGATTACTTCCGTTTTTCAACATGATCTTTCCAATAAAAATAAATACACAGTGTAAATAATTCGGATTTCATGTTTGCGAAGAGGAAAGGTAGGCTTTATTTCTTATGTATATCTATTCTGCTTCATCTGCGATGATGAAACTGGAAGAATATTTAAGTAATAGCCTCAATTCAGCGTCCAAAATGGGCTATAGTCTCTATAATGCTATTTTAATTTCATGTAAAATGTATTGATTACCAAAACGAACAGCGATGGAGGAGAACATGGAGGATTTTAAAGATCGTTTACATACGATCCGCCAAGAACAGAATAAGCTGCTCAAGGAGTATCAAACATTAATTGCAGATTACGAAGCTTCAGATATCATTCTGGAGAATGAGGTGCTACAAAAAAAGTTCGAGGATTATCAGGCTCGCTGCATTCATTTGGAAGAGCGGGTACGACATATTGAGCAGGAAAATGGAAAGCTGCGTACTGCGCTGACAGAGCAAATGCTGAGCGAAAAGGCGAATATGATTCGCATTTCGCGGGAAAAGCTGGAGACCTATTTTGCTTCCAGAACCGCAGAAGGGGAAAATCGGCTGACATCCATTGAGTATGGGGCTAAAAACCGGGTGGACCAGCTTATTCAGCAAACCACTCATGAGCTTAAAGAGGATCAGGACGAGATCGTCGCTAGACTGAGACTATTCTCAGAGGAGATTCGTGAACGGATCATGGAGCAACGCAGGCGGTTTCAGGAGGCAGAGCGCAAATTGCTTCATCAGACGGCACACGAGCTCCATCAACTCGGGGAAGAAGAGATCAGCGAAGAAACGATGCAGAAGCGTATGAAGCAGAATCAGTTTGAAATGATGCTGGGATTGAACTGGATTAACAAGCTAGGGATTTTGCTCATTATCTTGGGTGTGGGAGCCGCTTTTAAATACTCATACTCAAACTGGTTTACAGGAAATATGAAGGGCGTTGCCTTCTTTTTGCTAGGAGCGCTAATGCTGGGCGGCGGCGAGTGGTTGTATCGCAAGCAGAAGCAGACCTTTGCTCTCGGTATTTTGGGCGGCGGTATTTCTGTACTGTACGGGTCCATATTTTATAGCTACTTTTTGCTAGAAATCATAGGAATGTATACAGGCATAGGCTTGTCCGTTCTAGTTACGGTGACCGCTGTGCTGTTGTCATTAAGATATGAGTCTCGAACGATATGTTCCTTCGGTTTAGTAGGAGGATATCTCCCGTTGTTTTCCTATATGGCTGCAAACGGGTTGGAAGGAAACGCCGTGTATATTGCGATGGGTTATCTATTCCTGCTGAACCTGTTGATCCTGCTCGTATCCTTCCGCAAACGGTGGGTCATCGTGCAATATATCAGCTTTCTACTCAATACCCCATTAATGGTTGTACTCACGTGGTTATCAGACAGCACCATAGCCAGCATGCTGTATGCAATCATTACATTTGCAATGTATCTCGGGATGACACTGTGGGTGCCGTTCCGATTCAAAACAAAACTATCATGGCTGGATTTCTCCCTGTTGGCTCTGAATACAGTCGTGAGCTGTTCCGTTCTGTATTCTCTGTTCGGTGATGCAGGCCTGGATGATTACAAAGGATTGCTGGCACTCGTCTTTTGCTTGGTGTATGGGGGCTTGGGCCAATGGGTTCGTCGATATATTCCAAAGGAGAAACAAACCAAAATACTATTTTATGCGACATCATTGACCTTTGCCATTCTCATGATTCCGTTCCAGTTTGGAGTCAGATGGTTGTCCATGGGCTGGTTAATCGAGGCAGTGCTCCTCACATTATATGGACATCGCTATCGCTTGAAGGAATTAGAGCGTGCAGGCTGGGGCATTCTAGGACTGTGTCTGGGCGCATTCTTTTTCATCGATTTTCCTATATATCTGTTATCAGGCTTTGAGACGGATTATTTTGGGCTCAAATATACGCTCATTACATTGGGAATGTTGATCGTTACTGTCTTTTATGCGATTGAATTTAGCCGTCCGAATGCTTTCAAAAACAATCGCTTGTACGAAATGCATATCATGCAAGGATTTAAATATGTAGCTTTGGTGAACGTGTACCTCTATCTTTTGTATGAAGCTGGTCATTGGTATAACATCGTCGTATCCGATGAGTTTGCACATTACACCTTGTACAAGGTATTGTTGTTTACCTGCGTATCCCTGGTGTTAGCTTATTTCCTGCCTAAAGTGAGGCTGTTGTACGATCGGGTGATTAAATACTATAGCTTGGCATTGTACATCATAGGCTACGCGCTGGCATTGGTGGTTACCGTAGCGATTCCAACCTTGCATGAGGATTACGCGCAGAATACGGCTGCTGATTACGTGGCGTTAATTGTACTGGCAGCCTTTAATGTACTGGTATTCTTCAGCAGCAGGGACTTCTTAAACGCACTGATGACTCGACAGTATAGAAGTAATGAGCTGTATCCGGTCATTATGGGAGTATATTTGTTGGGTATCATTACCGCTTTTCTCGGAGTTCAGTTCCGTCTGGGAGACGCAGGTCTTGTGTTCAGTCTGGTGTATCTGCTGCTGGCTATTTTGTATATTGTATACGGCTTCCTCAAACGAGTGGTCTACATCCGCCGATTTGGATTGGGTTTGACCCTGCTATCGACAGGTAAGCTGCTTTGGTACGATCTACATTTGTTAACGTCAGGAAGTACTATTGTAGCCTATTTCTCTTTTGGGGTTGTATTGCTGGCCATTTCGTATATTTACCAAAAAGTATCCAATCGTATGGGAGAGACCATTATTAAGAAGGATACTGAAGAAAAAATGTAGTTTTTTGTTGTATTGTGTAGATACCGAACATTATGAAAATAAATCCGGTAATAGTGAAAAATTATGCATGACCTTACATCCTACTTACGCTATAATGAGAAAAAATTATTTATGTACGCATGCTCAAGTTTATGCGTAAGTAGAGAGAATGAGGGGGATACCATGAATTTGGGCAAGGGGAAGAATAACCTGTCTGATAAGAATGAACGCTTCTCGTCGGCTGGATTCATTTTGGCAGCGATCGGGAGTGCGGCAGGACTAGGTAACATCTGGAAATTTCCGTATATTACCGGACAATATGGCGGAGCTGCATTTTTCTTGTTGTTTATTGTCTGCTTGTTGCTTGTTGGTTTGCCTGTGCTTTTAGCAGAGCTTGCGCTTGGCCGTGCAGGTCGAGGAAGTGCTGCCTCTGCAATGGTGAAAGTAGGCGGACATCCAATTTGGGGCAAGATGAGCATTATGTTTGTTATCGTGCCGTTTGTTATTTTGTCGTTCTATGCCATTGTAGGAGGATGGACACTGCATTATGCTGTAGAGGCATTTAGCGGAAGTCTGTTTTCTAATAATGATTTTGCTGGCCAGTTCGCTTCATTTTCTTCCGGCTATGCACCGTTGGTGTGGTTGTTAATTGTTTTTGCATTTACAGCAGTCGTGGTTACCCTAGGGGTATCGAACGGAATTGAAAAGTTCAATAAAATTCTGATTCCTGCTAAGGTTATCCTGTTGCTCGTGTTGATGATTAACGCTCTCATGTTGCCAGGTTCTGGTGCGGGTGTATCCTTCTTTTTGAATCCCGACTTTTCTAAGCTGAGTATTGAGTCTGCATTGGTTGCTTTGGGACATGCCTTCTTCTCCCTCTCACTGGGGATGGGGATTATGGTCACATATGGTGCTTATGTGGATCGTCGACAATCGCTGGGTGGAGCCATGCTGGCAGTTGGTGGCGGGGATTTAATTTATGCGTTTATCGCAGGTATGATCATTTTCCCTACAACCTTCTCCTTTGGTATTAACCCTGCCCAAGGACCGTCATTGGTCTTTATTGCTTTACCGGCTGCATTCTCTGCCATGCCTTTCGGAGCTTTCTTCGGTGGTTTGTTCTTCGTATTGCTGGCAGTTGCGGCATTAGGCTCTATGGTATCCCTGCTGGAGGTACCCGTAGCTTATGTTATGGAGCGGTTCCGTTGGGGCCGGGTTCGCTCGGTTGTCATCGTATCGATCCTGTGTCTGTTGCTGGGTGTCCCTTCTGCATTATCTATGGGGTTGGTTCCAGAGTTAAAGGTGGGCGACAAATCCTTCTTTGACTTTGTTGACTTCACAGCGTCCAACATCTTCTTGCCACTCGGTGGCTTACTGATTGTTATATTCACAGGGTACTACTGGAAAACTGCTGGCGAGCATGCCAATCTCAAGCCTATTTGGTTCCGTGTATGGTTGTTCGGCCTTCGCTATGTTTCACCGATCCTGATGTTGTTGGTATTCCTTCATACTTCAGGGATCATCAAATTTTAATAGATACGAATTTTAAAAAAAGGTATTTTCTTCCTAAGGGAAGAGATGCCTTTTTTTGTATATCTATCAGCAGTTACCTAACTGTGGAAAGGAATGATATAATAAAAACATTGTCATTAATTTTAACTTCAATGAAATCATTACGATTATGAAGTTTTATATAATGAATGAAAAGGCTACAGGGCATCGCACAGACGATGTGCAGGAGAGGGAAAGGGCAGAAGAGCATTGAAACAGACAGAGAGTTCGAATTTGCAAGAAGGACGGCTGCTGAAATGAAGTCTAATCGGTTGTCGTCACAACGTCGTTATATGCCAGGTTTGGATGGACTAAGAGCACTGGCGGTCATCGCAGTCATTGTGTATCATCTGAATCCGGATTGGTTGCCGGGTGGTTTGTTGGGTGTAGGCGTCTTTTTTACTTTGTCGGGGTATCTGATTACAGATATTCTAGTCAGTCAGTGGGATACATATCATAGTTTTAAAATGAAAGATTTCTGGGTGCGTCGTGCCAGAAGGTTGCTGCCTGCCATGCTGACGGTTGTGGCTGTCATTGTCCTGTGCTCGTTGCTTTTCGATCCGTCACGGCTTACGGCCTTGCGCGGAGATGTACCTGCCGCATTGGTGTATATGAGCAATTGGTGGTTTATTTTCCATCAGGTTTCGTATTTTGAAAGTTTCGGCCCTCCTTCTCCGCTTGGGCATCTGTGGTCGCTTGCGGTGGAGGAGCAGTTTTATATCCTGTGGCCTTTACTGCTGGCGCTTGGGCTAAAGTACATGCCCAAGCGTATTGTACTGGCCGGATGGGTGATTTGTCTGGCGTTAATATCCGCGCTCCTCATGGCCGTGATTTACGTACCGGGAAGCGATCCGAGCCGGGTATATTATGGAACGGATACACGTGGCTTTGCTCTACTGATTGGTGCGGCGCTGGCCTTGGTATGGCCAAGCGGCAAGCTGAAAGAGCATGCTTCTGCGAAGGCGCGCCTGCTTCTCGATGGCATCGGTGCAATCAGCTTGCTGCTGCTATGCCACTGGGCGTGGGCCTCGAATGAATATGATCCATCTCTGTACCGCGGCGGCTTGCTGGGGATTGCTGTGGTCACTGCTATTGTGGTCGCAGCGTTGGCACACCCAGTGAGCCATCTCGGTCGCCTGCTTGGACGCAAGCCGCTACGCTGGATAGGCGCCCGTTCCTACGGACTGTATCTATGGCATTTTCCAGTTATCACGCTAACTACACCTCAGGTGGACACCGATGGTGTGCATGTGATGCGTATCGTTATACAATTGCTAGCTACCATACTGCTGGCGTCTCTCTCGTTTAAATATGTCGAGGAACCGATTCGGCACGATGGATTCCGGCACTGGATTGCAGGAATTCGTTCAGCGGTTCGTCGACAGGTGCGGTGGAGATGGATCTCTACAACCGCAACAGCAATGTTTTGTATAGGTATTGGTGTGGGTACAGTTCACCTGTACGTGGTATCTCCTGACGCAACGTTGCAGGCAGCATCTAGTGATGAGCAGCCAATTGCAAAGGCAAAGGCGATGCCGCCGCTTCACGGAACGGTGTCCGTAGCTTCCAAGGAGCCTACAGCCATCAAGCCACAAGGAGTCCAGGACAGTAAAGCTCCGTCTCAAGCCCAGACGCCTAAAAACACGACAGTCAAGGCTGGTACTGCGGATGGCGTTACGACGAAGACGGAACCTTCGACTACATCCAAACAGGCTAAGTCTATGACAGGCGATGGTTCGAGCGTGACCGCCATTGGAGACTCTGTCATGCTCGATGTACAGTCGTACATTGAGGAATACTTCCCGGGGGCCGTTGTGGATGGACGGATCGGCCGTCAAATGACGGAAGCGCCTGCTGTACTGGAGCAACTGAGACAAAACGGACAGCTGGGTAAGACGGTGATTATTGAACTGGGTACGAACGGCGCTTTTACCAAGGACCAGTTATCTGATCTGCTCGCCAGCCTGAAGGATACGAAGCGTATTATACTTGTGAATACCCGTGTACCACGGCCCTGGGAGAGCATTGTGAACAAGCATCTAGCCGAAGCTGCATCCCAAGATCCGCGAATTACAATGATTGACTGGTATGCAGCAAGTTCTGGTAAAAACTCATATTTTGAGCATGATGGAGTACATTTAAAACCTAAAGGCGCTAAAGCCTATGCATCTTTGCTGGCTGAGGCCCTAACGAAGCAATCTTAATGAGCAGAGCCGCAATGATATTCATAAATTATGCAAATGCAAGATAAGAAACCACCGGGAGTAGGTTGTGCGTCCCCTGGTTGAAGTGCACCCTTAAACTTTCATTGGCTAAACCTCAGAGTTTTGCAATGTTCGTTGTAAGGTGCCCATTCACCCTGCTCCGGTGGTTTTTCTTATTTTGGTGTGGAGGTACATAATCTAATGGAAAAGGGTTATTCACATAGTAGAACAAGTGAGCACCGCTTGAAGAGGAACAGAAGAAGGCTGATACTGATTGCTATTATATTATTTGTGGCAGGCTGTATTACTTTTATTGCGATAAAGGTTTCGGATAGCAAGCCACACGCGCCGACCCAGGAGCTTGCTAAAAAAACGGATTCCAGCTCATCAAATGTTAAAGACAGCGCAGGGGCAAAGGGTAAAGCGGCCTCTCCAAAAAATGATCCCGATGTAGAAGACGGTGCCTTTGTCGAAAAATATTTAAATCAGCAAATGCTAGGGCAAATGCCCGATGGAGCTGATGGTAAAAAAGTGGCCTACTTATCCTTTGATGACGGACCATCCGTGACGGTCACACCTCAGATATTAGATATTCTGAAAAAGCAGAAGGTCAAGGCAACCTTTTTTATTGTAGGTAAAGAAGCCAATGAAAATGAGCACACCAGGAACCTTATCAAAAGAATTGTCAAAGAGGGTCACGCGATAGGAAACCATACGTACTCACATAATTATAAATATTTATATCCGAACAGACGAGTAAATACGGATCATGTTATGCAGGAGATCGAGAAGAACAATCAGGTTCTAAAAAGCATTCTGGGGCCAGAATTCTCCACCAGAATGATCCGCTTCCCTGGGGGCCACATGACATGGAACAGAAGAGATCCACAGGGAATGGCTGCTCTGGATAAGGTTTTGCGTCAAAAGGATTACCATCAGGTGGACTGGAATGTATTAACGAAGGATGCAGAGGGAAGATCCAAGAAAGCACCGGCACTAATCAACCAGTTTATAAGGTCAGTCAAAGGTCGAGAAAAAGCAATCATACTCATGCATGACACCTATGGTAAAGAAGAAACGGCCAAAGCATTGCCGCAAATCATAGAATATCTGAAGAAACAGGGATATGAATTTAAGGTTATGAAGTAAGTAAGATAGGCATAAATGAGGAAAGGACGGGGCTGATCGCCACCGTCCTTTGTGCTATCTAAGAGTATATAGTCCGCATCGTTTAGATGCGCTCCGCTTCTCCCATCGCCTGAATGAAAGCGCCAATACCTTTGGGATCGTTAGTTATAATCGGCTCACTGATATAGTAAGCGAAGGTACCATCCCGGCGATCCTTACCTCCCAGACCGCTTACTTGTACTGTTTTGTTCAGATTCACAAGTCCTTCTTCAGTAATCGTGATAAACTCATCAATAATACCTTTACGGATGATTTCCGCCTCTTGACGATAATGCTCTGGCAGATAGCCTTTGCGAACACCTTTGGCAATAGCATATAGAATCATGCAGGAAGCAGATGCTTCCAGATAGTTGCCTTTCACATGGCCCAGATTGAGCACCTGATAAAAGACGCCGCTTTCCTTATCACGCACTTTCAGCAAGGCCTCCAGTGTTTCGTTCAGCATATCGATCAAGACGGGACGATCTGCATGATCTTCTGGGATGTAGTCCAGCACGTCGACGAGTGCCATGACAAACCAGCCCATTGAGCGGCCCCAGAAATTTTTGGAACAGCCTGTTTCCGGGTTGCACCAAGGCTGCTCCAGCTTCTCATCCCAAGCGTGATAGAGCAGACCCGTTTCAGGATCACGCGTATGCTTGTAGCATAGCTTGAATTGCAGGGTCACATCGTCAAACTCTGATGGATCTCCGAATTCGCGAATAAATTCAGCATAGAACGGGGCACCCATGTACAAGCCGTCAAGCCAAATTTGATACGGATAAATTTGCTTATGCCAGAATGCGCCCTCGCTTGTGCGTGGATGTTTTTCCAACTGACTGCGTAATTGGAAGGCTGCCTTTTTATAGCGTTCATCTCCTGTGGCACGATACAGAGTGAAGAGCAGCTTACCGTTATTTACGTGGTCAATATTGTACTCATCTACTTTATAGCGCTGAATCACGCCATTTTCGTCAACAAAGTGATCCATATGTTTTTTTATATATTCCATATACTTGGGATCACCTGTCAGTTCGCCAACCCATTCCAGACCTCTGTAAATCACGCCATGGTCATATTCCCATTTCTCATAACGTTCTGGACTCCGTTTAAGCACGGATTCGCTCATACGTACAGCCCAGGATTCTGTTTTTGTAGGATTGGTTGTTGGTTGCGAAGTTGAATTTGCCATGATACAGTCACCTCTTCAGTAAAGTTTAATCTGTAATTGTTATTGCTGATTACATAGACGGAGTGTGTGTCTTAGGGTCAACGGGTCTGCTCTTGAAGCCCACATTGTTGTTGCCCCAGCACCGCTCGTAGCTGAAGCCTGTCAGCTGTTCGAACACTTTGCGAGCCTCTGGCTTGGCTGATTTCATCGAGCCGCCGTTTTTGAGGCGGTCAATCTCGGCGATTAGCTTCTTGTGGCTGTCAATATCCAGCTTCATTACGACAGAAGCAATCATCCCGATGATCGCGAGAACGATCGTACCCACCACGAGTACATAAAAGATAGCGTGCTGAGCAGAGACTGGCTGACTTTCAGCTCCGGATACAAAGCCAAAGTTCTGTAACACCCAGCCGAGAATGAAAACGACAACGGCCCGCACCATTTTTCCGGCAAAAGTCATCATACCCGCATAAATACCTTCACGGCGACGACCAGTTAACGCTTCATCCACATCGGCAAGGAACGTGTATTGATTCCAAGGGATGTAGTAGACGCCACCCGTACCAAGTCCCATGAACAGTGTGATGACATATAGCCACATCATTGTATTAGAGGCTCCCGTCATATAGAGCAGGCCATAACCTGCTACGCTAAAGCAAACGACGACGAGTGCGGCGATGAAAGGCATACGAAACCCTTTACGCACACAGAATTGGATGAAGAAATAGGTAGAAATTAGTTGAATGACAGAGTTAAAGCTGTTCAGATTGGATACCATCTCCGAGCTTTGGAACAAGGAGAAAACAATAAAGTACGTAAAAGCTGAAGTAAACAGCCACTCGGCTGAAAATCCGCCCAGGTACATCCCGAGATGATGACGGAACGTCTTGACCCGAAAAGTGGAGGAAATGTCGATAAACAACTTTTTCATGGAATCTATAAAGGAAAGCGGAGCTTCACCTTCCAGTTCCTTTTGCAGTTCTTCACTTGGACGTTCCCAGGAGTTTTTGTACAAGAAAGCCATGGCAATCAGCAGAATTGCTGCAAAAACGAGACCGGTATACAAGAAAGGCAATGGAGAGTCTTTGCCGTAAGCAGCAATAAAGCGACCAGGGATAAAAGCGGCAGCAAAATTGGCGATTTTACCAAACATGGCCTTCCATCCAGTCAATCTGGAGCGTGCGCCGAAGTCTCGGGTCATCTCAGACGCTAGTGCTTCATACGGCACCATGACAGAGGTGTACACCAGTTCAAACAGCACGTACGTACTCAGGTAATACCAGAAGCCCAGCCCATCTATCCAAAGCATCGGATACACGAGCATCAGCGGGATACCCATCATGATGAAAAAACGGCGTCTGCCGAATTTACGGCCTAAGCGGGTTCGGTGAAAGTTATCGCTGATAAAGCCCATGATCGGATTGCTGACCGCATCTATGATGCTGGCAACAGAGAAAATGGCTGCGGCCTGAACAGGAGACAGTCCGCAAAAGGTTGTATAAAAGTACATTAACCATGCACCGCTAATAGCAAGTGCGCCACTTCCCAGCATGTTACCGCTTCCATAGGCAAGTGTATGTTTCAGTGTGATTTTTCGTTCCATGATCTGTTCACCTCATATTTTGTCTGGTTATGAGGACAATCACCGGTCGCTATATTATGCAGAATTGTCTAGGTTGGTAGATGGGCCAGGCGTCCTGATTAGGTAGAGCTTTTACCGTGCCCCTATATTTCCGCTCGGAGTACCCGAGCCAATCAGATCGCTTCCTTTGGCCAGCTTAAGGAAATCACCCAGCTGGATGGAACCGTCTGCGCCTCGAGTGATGGAAGGCACGAGACTGACAAAGTCGTCTGCACTGGCTGCGAGACCTTTGGCATTCGTCGTTTTTTTGTTTTTCCACCAAACGTTTGAGTTATCTTGATCTGTGCCACTTGTTTTATCACTTGCTGTTCCTTCAAAAGAGAGATTGTTAATGAACACGTGTTCACCCTTATCAAAGGCGAAATTGCTTTGTCCATTGTCCCATGAAGTATTGTTGGTCAAAGTAATTGTGCCAGGGTTGCTATTGTAGGTGAATCCGTGTTTTTTGTTCTGGAAAGCAATACTGTTTTTTACAATATGGTTGACTTTGATTTTGTCTCCACCCAGCTTAAAGCCGTTGCCGTCACTGTTCGCAGTAGACGTTCCATCAGAGGTTTGCCCGTTGTGATGGGCCACACTGTTCAAAATGGTTACGGCACCGATAGGGCCTGTTTCCGTTTTGCTGTACAGATCCCAGCCATCGTCTACGTTGTACGCTGCCAAGCAGTTATCGAACACATTGCCTGATCCTACAGTCAGTTTGGCTGCGAAGCCATCGGCATCCTCACCATTATCGGGATCGGCATTATCATGAGAGTAGGAATTCAAGATCAAATTGTTCGCAGGCCACTCACTGGTCGAAGCGTTAGGGGAATAACGCCCGAGCTGGAGTCCGGTGTCCCGATTGTGGTGGGTTTCCACATTTTCAATTCGGTTATTACTGCCGCCGATATAGATACCGTTATCTCCGGCACCTTTGACTTCAAGACCTTTGACCAGCCAGAAGTCTCCGTTAAGCTGAAGTCCCCGATTGGCTGAACCAAAGGCCTGAGCAGAAAAATCAAGTACAGGCTTTTCGCTACCGTAAGCGACTAACCCCTTGAGTGAGCCGTTACTGCCGTTATTTCCACGCTGAATTGTAATCGTTGAAGAGTAGGCGTAGTTACCACCGCGCAGGTAGATGGTTTTACCAGGAGCAATTTGTGTCAGTGCTGCTTCGAGGGTGGTAGGACTAGATATCGTGCCTGGATTGGACACGTTACCATTAGGAGCTACATACAAATCACCTGCCGCTAACGTGGTGGAAGCAGCTGCTGAATCGGTTGCACTGACGGCTTCCTCTGTGAGTGTGGTAGAGGGGAGGTTGTTGGATGGAACATCTGCGTAAGCGGTTCCAATAAGGCAAGAAGAAGCAAGAACAAAAGAAACACCGAGTCTTAGAGCGTTAAAGCCGTTTTTTGAACGATCATTCCGTTTAAACATGTAAATTCCTCCTTATCTGAGCTCATATTTTAAAAGAAGATAGCACATATAAAAGTGGATCATGCTGTCTTTCCATTAAAAAATAGGACACCTCCTGGGGGGACAGATTGATCTATCATAAGTCCAAAACGCTCTAAGAAGTATATGCACAGTGTAATATATGTTAACGTTTGCATCAACAGTTTTTTATTGTTTTTTTTGATATTGTGAAAAAAAGTTCACACTTTTGTTCCAACTAAAAATATGGTTTTGCCAGGCTGGGAAAATTTGATTATACTTAAACATTATACATATAATAGAAATGAAAATTGGGAGAAAAGGTGGGTTTAGCGCATGGAGAGCGGGAAGCATTTGACGAGTTCAACTTCCGAACCATTGCAGGAAAAGCGACCGCGAATGAATAATGAGATGATCGATTGGCTTAAGGCAATTATTGCAGCCATTGTGCTCGTGTTCATTATACGTTGGCTGTTATTTGCGCCATTTATTGTTGAGGGAGCATCCATGGAACCGAATTTCAAAACAGATGAACGAGTGGTCGTGAATAAGGTGATTTACGATTTTCGTGACCCCAAGGCAAGCGAGGTTGTTGTATTCCATGTAAAAAAGGAACAAAAGGACTTTATTAAGCGTGTTATTGGAGTGGCTGGAGATACAATTCAGTATCAAGGTGATCATCTTTATGTGAACGGTAAGAAAGTAGAGGAGCCATACATTCAAGGAGCTATCCAAGATGCTCACGCCAAGGGAGAATTATATAATAATGTGGACTTTCCAAACGGAACTATAACCGATTCCAAGGTTCCTGAGGGGTATATTTTTGTGATGGGTGACCACCGCAATAATAGTAGAGATAGTCGTGCTATTGGTTTTGTTTCCATCAAGGACATTGTTGGACGTGCGGATGTGATTTTTTGGCCGATGGATAGCGCGCAATGGGTTAAGCATAAATAATGTCAGAGTACGGGCATGGACATCACGAAGACAAGAGGACTTGCGTAAACTTGACGCAAGTCCTCTTTGGGTCATCTGTAATGATGTAATTGCCTCAACCTTTGACGGCCCCGGCCACTACGCCCTTAACAATGTATTTTTGTAGAAAGATAAATACGATAATGGAGGGCAGCACAGCCATTACCATCGCGGTCATGGCATATTGCCAGTCTGATGTATATTGCCCAACGAAGGTATAGGCAGCCAGCGTAAGTGTTTTGGTGCTGGGTGAGCCGTTAACCATGAGAAGTGGAAGCAGAAAATCGTTCCATATCCACATCACGTCGATAATAACAATAGTGGCGGTGACCGATTTCAGCAACGGGAAGATGACGGAAAAGAAGAGCCGAAAGCCTGAGGCTCCGTCGATTTTGGCGCTTTCGTCAATTTCGACCGGGATGCCTTTCACAAAGCCGTGATAGATAAACACTGCCAGCGGGGCTCCGAAACCCCAGTACAGCAGGCCGAGTCCCCAAGTGCTGTCTGCCAAATTCAAGTCTTTCGCCAGTCGCAAGACAGTGAGCATGATGGACTGAAATGGAATCAACATCGGCATAATGCACAGCATGTAAATGGCGGAGCTCCACTTGCTTTTCGTCCGTGCCAGCTTATAAGCAGCGATGGAGGATATCAGCACAATGCCTGCCAGCCCGAGCACAGTAATAATCGTGTTATTCAGAAATAAACGAGGATAGTCAATGAACTTCCATACGTATACGTAGTTATCCAGCGAAAGCTGCTTGGGCAGCGCAATGACGTCGGTCATGACCTCAGCGAAGCTTTTGAACGAATTGTTAATGGCGAGAAACAGCGGGTACAAGAATAACAGCGATAATACAATCATGCCCGCTTCCAGCAAAATACGTCCTGTACGGCTGCGTTGCATCAGGCTTCAACCTCCCTGCGTTTGAAAATAGACAATTGAATAATCGTAATGATCAGTACTGCAACGAATAAAATCAAGGCTTTGGCTGTTCCGTAGCCATACAGATTGTTCTGGAACGTATCTCGGTAAATATCATACGCAATGCTGTATGTCGTACCTCCTGGTCCACCGCCAGTCAGAGATAAAATGACGTCAAACACCTTGATCGAGTTGGTCAGTGCCATGAAGACCGAGATCGTAATCGAGGGTGCGAGCATTGGCAAAATAATACTGAAAAATCTCCGGATCGGCCCTGCTCCGTCAACGATGGCAGCCTCTTTTAGATCCTCAGGTACAGATTGCAAACCTGCAATATAAATGACCATGTAAAAGCCAATGGATTGCCAGATGGATACCGCCAAAATGGAAATAAACGCGAGCCCTTCCTCGCCTAGCCAACTGAGCTGGAAGATGCCCCAGCCTGTACTGTGGTCCAGTGACTCAAAGCCTTGCATAAAGATGAATTTCCATATAAAGCCGACAATAACGAGGCTGAGGATATAAGGTATAAAGAAAGCCGCGCGTAGCCAGGCCGAGCTTTTGAGCTTCATGTCGAGGACGAGTGCCAGCAAAATGGCCAGCACGTTTACCAGCACAATGTACAAAATGGCGTATTTGATTGTAAACCAGGCTGCATGTGCAAAGTTAGCGTCTCCGAGCAGGATTTGCTTGAAGTTATCTAGACCCACGAATTTCGGATGTTTGGATATACCGTTCCACTTGGTCAGGGAATAGCGTATCGTCATCAAAAACGGAATATAAAATGCAATTGTAATGCACAAGATTACGGGCAATGTGAATAAACCAAATTCCAGCTTGCTGCCCTTGTCGCCCCATGTTCCCCTTTTTTTCAGCATAACGCACCTCTTTTTCTCAGCATTTTCCGGTCTTTCGCTCCAAGCTGTTTAAGATATAATGAAAGTATAGGATAGCCCCTAGGGCCGGACCAATGGATTTAAGAAAACAGTTGAGGGTAAAAATGTGTACGCTTTCAAAAGGAGCGGTTATCATGATGTCAGGGCGTGTAGGGACAATTCTTCGATCCATGTGGAAGCGGATTACGCAAAAATTAGTGAACAAGCTCATTCTGCTTTTTACGTCGGTGATTATTCTGGTGGTGGGCTCACTCACGATTATTTCCTATCAGATGATTGAAAAGGAGTCGGTCAACCATAGCATCGCCAGCACGACGAATAATCTGCTGCTGGTCAATCAGAATTTGGAGGATTACTTGGAGGGGATGCAGCAGCTGGCTCTGCCACAGCTTCGCTATAACGATATCATGAACGCGATTGCTAATGAGAATCGGGACTATGCTGCACGAATGGTCATTGAAAATTACTTGCGCAACATGTTTTATTCCCGCAATGATCTGGAAGCGATCTATCTATATGTGGCGGACCGCCATCAATACTACGTAGTGACTAGGGAGACGTATAACATAACGGTACGCAAAGGAATAAACACGGATCTTCCCAAGCTTCCCTGGTATAAAGAGGCGATGGCCAGCACTGCAAACGAATCATTTCAATCCTTTGTGGAATCCCGCTCTGATATGGGCTATGTGGCGCCGCAAGCCAGCTTTATGGCTTACCATCGAGTGCTGAGATCGATTGCATCCCGTCACCCGCAGGCAGTGTTGTCCTTTTATTACAACACGAGCGCCGTAGATGAAATCATGCGGAATATTCCACTGGGTAAAGGGGACCAACTGATGCTGATCAGCCCCGAACGGGTTCCCTTTTATGTGAACAGTCTTCCGCTGTATGAACGAATGCGTGATTCTGGAGTATTGGCTCAGATCGGAGAGGGAGGAAGCGGACAAGTAACGTGGTCAGACAGCAACAGCAACCAGGAGTATTTGGTCGTTTATGATGCAGGCCAAAAGGACGGGTGGCAGCTCATCAAGCCGATTCCATACCGCCAAATTTATGAAGCCGCTACGACCACACGGAATTGGAGTTATGTCATCGGGGCTTTATTTTTAGGTGTGTCTATTATTTTGGTGACATTGACCTCGAACGCGATTACCCGACCTTTACATAAGCTATCTACCCAGATGAAACGGTTCAGCACCGGAGATTTTGAGGCAAGGGCTCCTGTGAAGGGGCACGATGAGATTGCCTATTTGTCGCTGCATTTTAACGAAATGGTCCAAAGAACCGAAGAACTTATTAATGAGCGCTATCGTATGAAGCTGGTCGAAAAGAATGCCATACTCAAGGCGCTGGAGGCTGAGATTAATCCCCATTTTCTGTATAATGCCTTACAAGCCATATCCACACAGGCATTAAAGCGGGAGATGTTCGACATGGCGGATATGGTCGATGCATTGGCCCAAACTCTGCGCTATTCCATCAACGGCAAGGATATTGTAGCTGCCTGCGAGGAGCTCAGGCATATTGAACGGTATATAGGTCTGCAAAAGGCAAGATTCGGGGCGAGACTTCGAGTCGAAGTGGTATGGGAGGACACGCTGATGGAGCTGCCGATTCCGAGATTATCCGTGCAGACGTTGGTAGAAAACTCTATCAAGCATGCGCTGGAAAAAGTATCAAGTGACATTCTGATCGTCATTTCGGCCGAATCAGGTGCTACAGACGCTACAATTGCAGTCAGGGACAACGGACCTGGAATTTCAGAGGACAAGCTGAAAGTAGTGCTGGATTCGTTCGATGAAAAATGGGAAGACCGGGAGAGCGAGCATATTGGCCTGAAAAATCTGAACACACGGTTGAAGCTTTTGTATGGAGATCAGGCAGGGTTATTCATACTTACGGATGAAACAGGAACAGAAATGAGAATGCAAATTCCCCGGGGAGGAGTCAGCCATGTATAACGTATTGATTATTGACGATGAAGAACCGTTACGCGAAGCCATTCGTATTGTTGGAGACTGGGATCGTCTGGGTATCGAACATATTTATGAGGCGACGAATGGAAAGTTGGGAATGGAGCTGCTGGGTCAGCACCCTATCGATGTGGTGATGGTCGATATGAAAATGCCGGAGATGAATGGCATTGAATTTCTTCGTGTTATCGAGAAGGCATATCCCCATCTGCTGACGATTGTCATTAGTGGCTACAACGACTTTGAATTTACACGACAAGCGATTCAATCGCGGGTGGTAGATTATCTGCTCAAACCTATCAACCGCCAGGATCTGAATCAGGCACTGCGCAAGGCGGTGGACATTCTGGAAAGCCGTAAGCAAAGCCAAGACGAGTTCATTAATCAGAGCATTACGCTAAATATGTCACTACCGAAGCTGAAAGAAAAGCTCTATATGTCCATTTTGGACGGTAGCTTTAAAAAGCAGGCCAATACCGCGTTGCTGCCATTGATTGGAGCAGATCAGCAGGAGAACCGCTTTGGCGTGATCGTGCTGCGGCTGCTGAACAGGGATGAGATTCGCAGGACACGTTTTCATGGCGATGCCGATCTGATGGATTTTGCTGTAACGAATGTATTAGCGCAGACATCAGATGAACGGTTGCGTTGTTTTAGCTTCCCCCATCCGCGAAGAGAGCGTGAGGTCGTTTCGATCTGTACCCTGGCCTCAGGACAACAAGAACATATGTCCCTCCTACTGGCACAGGTGGCACAGAAGGCGGTTGCGAACCTGCATGGGCTGTTCAATATGGTGGTAGCAGCCGGCGTGGGCAAGCTCTGTACAGACGTGGTGGAGTTGGCTTCTGCTTATAGGGATGCCAAGACGCTCATTCGCAGCACGGATGTGTTGAAGTTGGAAGGAGAATCTATTCTCCATACGGTGCCCCGGCAAGTGGGTGCGTCAGAGGAAGTGCCATGGACGGATCGACTGTTGTCGATCCAAAAGGATGCTCAGACCGGTCAAGCAAACCGGGCAAAGGTACTACTGAGCGATCTGTTGAAGCAATTGGCAGCAGGCTCTGTTTTCCGTTTGCAGGATGCGGACCGATTGCTGCGGGAGTTCCATTTTTTATTGAGAGAAGCAACGATTGAGCTGGGTACGCCTGTGTCTGCGCCTAATCAGGAGGAAACCTTAGGAGAACTGGGGCGCGTGGTTGAAGGCAATCTGTCTGCTGATTTTACGAGCTTTGCCGACTATAGTCAGAGATTACACCGCATGCTGGAGCTTTACATTGCCGGGGTCCAACATGCACAAGCGGGAAACCAGCCCTTTGATATTACAGAGATCAAAAGGTATATCGACCGTTACTATTTTGAAGATATCAAAATCTCATTTTTTGCCGAAACCTATTTTTTGAGCCGGGAATATCTGATGAAATTGTTCAAACAGCAGTTTGGTTACGGCATTCACGAATATGTACAGAAGGTCAGAATGGACAAGGCAAAGGAACTGCTGGGTGATTCCAGTCTGAAAATTCAGGAAATTTCCGATATGCTCGGTTACAAGGATAAAAACTATTTCAGTAAGGCTTTTCGCAATTATTATCAGGTGTCACCGTCGGAGTATCGCGTGAGCCTGCAATAAACCACTTTTTTACCCTTAACGCTTCACTAATCTGCCTTTTTAAATTGGACTATATTTTTTAGAATGAGCGCATGGACGTTGATCACAAACAAATGGGGGAGTATCCATGTTAAAGAAGATGATGGCGTTATCCGGCAGTTTGCTTTTGACGGTCGGTTTGTTGAGCGGATGTGGAGGCAGCGGCGGCACAGATGCGGCTAAAGAAAGCACTGGCGGCAAAGAAGATTTGAAAACGGTTACAATAAATATGTTTACAGCCTCACCGGAGTATACCGATGCTTTTAACGCGTATATCGAGGAGTATAAGAAGGTCAAACCTAACGTGAAGATCAATCTGGAGATCATGCAGGCAGACTACAACACCATTCTCAAGTCAAAAATAGCTTCGGGTAGTACACCGGATGTGTTCCAGACCACGGCAGGAGGCGACATCGACACCTATGCTGATTATAGTGCCGATCTGACCAATGAACCGCTGGCAGCAGCCATGACGGATGCTGTCCGGGCGAATATGAGTTCCAGTGACGGCAAGGTGCTCGGACTCCCGGTGAAGGGGAACCTGTTTGCGTTGATTTACAACAAAGATTTGCTTACCAAGGCTGGGATAACCTCCCCACCGAAGACAATTGCGGAGATGCAGGATGCTGTTACTAAGCTAGAGGCGAAAGGTATTACTCCATTTGCTAATGCGTATAAAGAGTGGTGGGTATGGAAGCATATCTTCCAACACTATGTAGATGCTGCTGCGCAGGATGCTGGCGTAGAGCCGAAGCAACTTGTTAATGATTTTATTGCAGGTAAAGCGAAAATCAAGGACTACCCCGTGCTGTACAACAACTTCTTTAGCTTCATCGATCTGACGGTGAAGCATGGTACAGATAAGCCGCTGGAACGGGACAGCAATGCAGAAGTGAGCGATTTTGCCTCTGGTAAAGCTGCGTTTATGACGGGCAAAGGTGCATGGGACGAGGAAGCAATCAAGAAAATTAATCCTGATCTCAAGATAGGCATCATGGGATATCCGGTGAGTGACAAAGCGGATCAATCAGTCATCATTACTGGTGCGGATCAGGCGCTGCGTATCAACAAGGATTCCGAAGTATCCAAGGAAACGATTGAATTCTTCAACTGGCTGTACACTTCGGAATACGGTAAGAACTGGTTCTCCCAAGTAGCGAAGGTAATCCCTCCAATCAAGGATGCGCCGCTTCCTGATCTGGAAATGCCTAAGGAAATGGAGAGCATTTTGAAAACATCCAAGTCTGGTGATCTGTCTGTCAACTACTCGCTGGATACATTCCACCAAAAGTTTGGCGAGCTGATGCAAGCTTATATTAGCGGCAACATGAACAAGGATCAGGCGGTTGCAGAGATTGAGAAGGCATGGGTTCAATTAGGCTCAGCGCAATAAGACTAGTTTTCGCAGAGGTGCCCGTAAGGGCGCCTTTTTGTGTTATGGCCAAGAGTCGGGAAAAATGCAGACAAAAAAATATTTAATAATATTTAAATATTTACTTGCAAAAAGTTATTAAGTTGTGGATAATAGATTGTGTGCAATATATCTACAACATACGATATACATAATGACTGCACGGTGCAAATATGAGGGATACTCCAGTTGGGGAATCTCTTTGTTTCGTTTGGACTGTGCCGATTATGCTTATAATAGACCGTGTAATTTGGAACGTATTTTCATTTATGTGGTAGAGATAAAAAGGAGATGAACGCTTTGACGAATTCGTTGTTTACACCGTACACTCTGAAGGATTTGGAATTGAAAAACCGGGTGGTTATGGCGCCGATGTGTCAATACTCGGTGACAGACAAGGACGGAATTCCGAATGATTGGCATCATGTCCACTACCTGAGCCGGGCTATTGGAGGCACGGGCCTGATTATTATAGAAATGACGGACGTGGAACCGGATGGACGGATTACGGATTACGATCTGGGGCTTTGGTCAGATGAACATATTCCGGCGTATAAAAAGCTGGTTGACGGTATTCATGCGCACGGGGCCAAGGTTGGCATACAGCTTGCCCATGCAGGCCGTAAAGCTGAGGATGCAGCAGAGCCGGTGGCTCCTTCGGCCATTGCATATCCGGATGTGAATTATAAACAGCCGCGTGCATTGACCACGGAGGAAGTGCGTGGCATGGTGCAAAAATTCGCAGACGCCGCCCGTCGGGCAGTTCAAGCAGGCGTGGATACGATTGAGCTTCACGGTGCACACGGTTACCTGATTCACCAATTCCATTCGCCAGTTACGAACAAGCGAGATGACGAGTATGGAAAGGATCTATCCCGTTTCGGCGTAGAAGTCATTCAGGCTGTGCGCAAGGAAATGCCTGCGGGTATGCCGTTAATCTTACGCATCAGTGCGGTGGAATACGTAGATGGTGGATACGATGTGGATCATGCCATTGAGCTGAGCCGAGCATATCAGGCTGCAGGCGTAGATATGATCCATGTCAGCTCGGGCGGAGAAGGCCCGGCTGGAGCCAGAAAGCCAGGCAACTATCCGGGCTACCAAGTGCCGTTTGCTCGCCAAATCCGCGAGGCGCTAAACATCCCAGTAATCGCCGTCGGTATACTGGATGACCCAGCCTTGGCGCAGTCTGTAATCGGCAATGAGGATGCCGATCTGGTCGCTGTGGGACGCGGATTGCTGCGAGATCCTTATTGGGCGATTCATGCAGCGGTGGCGCTGCGTGGCGAAAAGCCTTCCGTACCTGAACAATATCAACGTGGCTACTGAGGCCTAAGTAATCCCACGTTGTTTATATATAAACAGGCACCTGCAACGAAGTGTACGCTTCGTCGGGTGCCTGTTTTGTTTTATCGGGATAATGATTGGCAAATGAATAAATGTGATTGTTTTTACATTTTGTGGATAGTACAGTCTGTATAATAATTATATTTGGTGTGTATAGGAGTAGGAGGAAGAAAAAAATGCAGTATGTTATAGAAACAAAAAAGCTTCGCAAACAGTTTGGGATGTCGATAGCTGTAGACGATATTTCCTTACATGTAGAACAGGGCAGTATCTACGGTTTTCTAGGTGAAAATGGAGCTGGAAAGACGACAACCATCCGCATGCTGATGAGGCTGGTTGAGCCTACAAATGGGGAGGTTTTTTTATTTGGCGAGCGGTTGGAGAAAAGCTATCCTTCTATTTTCTCAAAAATAGGTACCATTATCGAAACACCAGGTTTATACGAAAATCTGAGTGCACGAGATAATCTGAGAATCTGCTGTACGTACATGGGGGTGAAGGATGATGGGAGAATTGAACGAACCTTAACTACGGTGGGGTTAGAGCATACGGGGAAGAAGAAGTTTAAGGATTTTTCCCTAGGAATGAAGCAACGATTAGGAATTGCCAGGGCACTTGTTCATGATCCTGAGTTGCTTATATTAGATGAACCGACGAACGGACTAGACCCGTCAGGAATTAAGGAAATTCGTCAGCTATTAAAGAAGTTGTGCGAGGAAGATGGAAAAACGATTCTTATCTCCAGCCACATCTTGAGCGAAATTCAGCAGTTAGCTACACACATCGGGATTATACATAATGGAAAACTGTTAGCGGAAGATCGACTGAGTCAGTTGGAGGAAGGTTTTGAGCAATATACAGATCTAAAGGTAGAGGATGCAAAAGCAGTACAAGCGTTTCTACAAGAGCACATAAAGCAGCTTCAATCTAATGTGATATCCCCACAACAACTAAGAATTCATAGTCAGATTGAGAATACAGCTGCGTTAAATAAGCAGTTAATAGATCATCAGTTTTCAGTCTATGAGATACACACCACAAAGCAGACGCTAGAGGAATATTTTTTGGCTCTCATTTCAGGAGAGGGTGGGCGACGTGATTAGAGCTGAACTTATTAAGCTTAAAGGCTCTAAAGTTTTGTTGTTAAGTTTTATAATATTGTTGGCTGTTGTCCTGTTGGAATTCGCTTTAAGCGCTGTTTTTTATAGATATTCAATTGATAAAAGGGGTTGGACCTACTATTTCGAGGGCATAGTTCTCTTCGTCAATGTCGCAGCTGGATTTATCAGCTATTACATTTTAACTGGTTATATTTTTGCAAGAGAGTATCAGGAAAATACGCATCTGTTTATGTTTACCACGCCTGTCACTAGGGTTAAATTTTATTTTAGTAAATTGACCGTTGTTTATGGATTTATTATTGTATCCTTATTTTTCGTTCTGTTTTTATCCGCCTTATTAGGCATGTGCATTACAGATCGACCTTTAACGATGGCTATCTGGGTATACCAAATCCAAGTATTTGCTAAAATGTGTGTGATGCATGTGATGTTAATCCCGATCGCCTCTTTTTTTGCTATACGTTGGAAGAGCATCATGGTGGTTGTGCTCGTAGTTTGTACTGCTATATTTTTGAATTTTATATACAAAAGTGAATGGTACCCTTGGATTGTTCCCGTTCTTTTATCTCCCAATGAAGGAAGCGCGGTCAGACATGTCAATATTCTTATAGCGTGGTTCAGCTTATTCGTGATCTTTCTTCTTGGATTGTTTTTATCCGTATGGACATATCAGAGAAGAGCCTAAATGAAGAGTTTTTGAAGGAGGGCTACTATGTTTGACCTGTTTAAAGCAGAGTGCTTGAAACTGAAAAGAACTAAAATTCTTTGGTTGAGTGTGATAATTTTAGCATTAACCATTATTTTGCAATTATATAGTTACGCGGGTAGTCCCAAGTATTCGATAGATCGTGATGGTTGGAATGACTATTTTATGAGTATTGTTACTCTTATTAATTTTCTGACTGGGTATATGAGCTACTACATTTTGACCTGCTATATCTATGCGAGAGAGTATCAAGAGAAGACGCATATTGCCCTGTTTACAAACCCGGTTCGTCGGAGTCGTCTTTACTTCAGCAAGCTGCTTGTTATTTACATGTATATCGCTGTTAGCCTGTTGTTGGCATTTGTACTATCTGCTCTATTGGGTATGTTAATTACGACCAGACCGCTAACCTTTGAAATCGTTAGGCATCAGCTTGGAATCTTCACTAAAATGATTCTTATGCACGCTATGCTCATCCCGATCATTACGTTCTTCGCTATACGATGGAAAAAATTTGTGCCCGCTATTATGGGGATGTGTACGGTTATGTGTTTAAATTTTGTTTTGGTTAATGCACCGGGGAATACCTTTTATCCATGGACAGTACCCGTATTGTTTTCTCCGCATGGCACGCTTGGGAGAACATACACGAATGTCTCTGGAGGGCTCATCAGTATTTGTTTCATTTTTGTGCTGGGACTTTTTTTGGCGTTGCGAAGCTATACCCGTATAGAGACAAAGTAGAGTGTGTAAGCAGAAAAAGACGATGAGTGTCCATATAAGATTGGCTGGATAAGTATGTAAAATGTTGTCGCTTAAGGACGGATTTACGTGCTATAATTCCAGTAACAACAGAATGGCTTAGGTGGGCGGTCGGCTAAGTCTCCCGGAAGGGAGGTGATGCCTGTGGAGGTTAAGGATGCTCTGACATTAATGATGATGTTCGGCACGCTACTAGTAGCGTTGATCGGATTAATCGTTACCATTGTTATTGCGCTGAACCAAAACAAAAAGAAATAGACCGCCCTGCTCAAGGGGAAAACGGTCTATTTCTGTAGATCGCCTTTGAACAGCCGACCGCTCTTCAAAGCGGCTGTTGCCAAGAGTAGGGATGTTACCAGCATCCTTGCTCTTTTTTTAGTATATCCTTCTATCATTTATTTTAGCACATCTGAATAACCAATGTAACTGAATAACGCTGTTTACTTGGTGAAGATTTTAACTTCCTTTGGAGCAAGAGTCACAGTGATCGAACCGTTGTTAATCTGAACGGAGTCGTTGCTCAGCTGGTTAGTCAGGCGGGTTCCGTTGGACAGATTATCGAAGTTGCCAATCGTGCGGGTTTGACTATTCCAGGAGTTGTTGATAAATACGATGGCCTCGTCGCCATTTTTAGAGCGCTGAAAACTGTAAAAGGAGTCGTCCACCCATTTTTCCTTTTGGCTGCCGTTTTGCAGAGCAGGGTGGTTATTGCGCACATTGTTTAGCTTAGCGATGTACTGATACAGGTCATGGTTGGCGTTGAAATTCATATTTTCCCGATTGGCGGGATCATCTCCACCACTATAGCCTTGCTCTGTGCCTTGATAGATAATTGGAATCCCACGCGACGTCAGAGTAAAGCCCAATGCAGCTTTGAGCTGTGGCCATTTGTCATAGTTAGCACCCGGCTTGCCAGAGGCGTCATTCAGGAAACGTTTTACATCATGATTGTCGATAAATACACCGTTAGTCTGAGCATCACGATAGTAACGATCATCGGAGTAGCGGTCCTTGATTTTTCTCATGGATTGATCGTGTCCGAACACGTCCTTGATTGTATAATACATCGGAAAATCTAGTGCTGCATCGAGATATCGGGTGTAATCCCCCACATAAGCAGGGTCGCCATGGAAAATTTCACCCATGGTGAAGGTATTGGCGGCTTGGTCAAAATCCTTTAGAAAACCCTTCGGTACATGCTTGACAGTATCCAACCGCAGTCCATCGATGCCTGTCTCATTAAGCAGCCATTTGATCCAGTTTTTAAGCTCGTTGGCGGTAGCAGGGTTTTCATGATTTAAGTCATCCAGTCCAGCTACATCACCGTTTTCGATTTTCCATTGGTTGTTGGAGTCGTAGTCCCCCCCTGTAATGTCACCGTTGTGATGGTACCAATCTGCTTTGTCAAAAGGAGCCTTGGCGAACCCGTTCCCCGGCTGAAAATCACCTGTGTGATTCACTACTACGTCTAGCATCACAGCAATATTTTTGTCATGTGCCTTGCGAACCAGCTCTTGGAACTTGTCCATTGTTCCGAGATGCCCGTCAACCGCATAAAAATCATACGTATGATAGCCGTGGTAAGCGTATTCACTCTTTTGCATCGTTACCGGGGTAATCCAGATCGCGGTAAAGCCCATATTTTTAATGTAGTCGAGTTTGTCAATAATACCTTGAAAATCGCCACCATGCCACTTGCGTTGATCGTTGTTGTTGGAATTGAAGCCACCGTAGTTATCGTTGGATGGATCTCCGTTGCTGAAACGATCTGTCATGATAAAATAAATGCTCTGTTTGCTCCAGTCTGTGTTGAGAGAAGTGGGGTTGGAAAGGGTACCCAAATCCATAGGGGTAAAGGCGCCTGAAGGCGCCTCCGTTTGAGCAGTTACTTCAACTCCGTTAGAGTTGGGTGCGTAGGTAGAAGTGCTTACGTTTAAGGATACACCTGAAAGTTTTTCTGCTTGGATAGGTCCTGTAACTTCGTTGAGGTCGGTTGCGTAGGTGGAAGTCACTACGCTGAGGACGCTCCCGGAAGGTGCCCCTGTTCGGATAGTTCCTGCGGCTCCGTTAGAGCCGGGCGTGTAGGTAGAAGTTCCAGTGCTGAAAAGGTAGTTTTTGGTATTGTTACTGTCCCAGTTGTTATTGCCATCATTAAAAGCGGCTTCCAATTGGGAGGCAGAACCGATATCGACGGTAATTTTAGCATAGCCGCTAATTTCGGCATCCTGCATTTTCACACCAGGTGCAGCAGTCCAGCTACCACCAGCCGGACGGTAGTGAATGTAAGGTGAGTTAAAGCCTTTTTTGTAGTATACCGTTACTTTGTTAGTTGTACCGCCGCCATCCCCGGGATTCGCACCCGATGGAGCGCCTGAAGTGATCGTTCCTGCATTGCCACTATTACCGGGCGTGTACGTAGAAGTGCCCGTGCTGAAGGAGTAGTTTTTGGTGTTGTTGCTGTCCCAGTTGTTATTGCCGTCGTTAAAAGCGGCTTCCAATTGGGAGGCAGAACCGATATCGACGGTAATTTTAGCATAGCCGCTAATTTCGGCATCCTGCATTTTCACACCAGGTGCAGCAGTCCAGCTACCACCAGCCGGACGGTAGTGAATGTAAGGCGAGTTGAAGCCTTTTTTATAGTATATCGTTACTTTGTTGCCTGTACCGCCATTATTGTCAGGCTTGGCTTTGCTGATGATATATTGTTTGAATCCACTCAACTCACCGGTTGGTGAGCCATCATTGTTGACGAGATTGTTGATGCGCAATAACGTAAACCCGTGATAACCGAACTTCGTGATTTTCTCCTCGATTTTTTGGAAGCCGCTACCGCCTGTCGGAAGTGCATTTTCACCATTCAGGCGAACACCCTTGGCATTCGCGATGGAGGAGACGGTATCAACCAGGGTGGACGGCAGCGAATAATTCGGTGCTGTGCCACTGTCACTCATCTCTAGGCAAGTAAATGTCAAGTCTAGATCGGCATCCTTGAATTTCTGAATGAGACGGTTGTAATCATAATATCCACCCGCTTGTTCTGTGCCGTGCGGCATGGCAGGATTGTTCATTTGCCAGTGCAGACCGGAAATTTTGGCCCCGATCCGGACACCAAACACAGAATCGAAGTTTTTGTGGGCAGCTGCTCCGATGACACCTAGATGCTTCTCAAGCACACTTTGGTACCACGACAGAAAATCCTTTCCATACGCGGAATTATACCCGCCATTCGTGTAAAATCCATCCCCGTCGGTCGGTGGATTGATTTGGCTAAGGCTGGTAAGCTTGGTGCCCCAAGCAGCATTAAGCTTGTCCAATGATCCGTACTTGTCATTCATAGCTGTGCGGAATGCATTTTTGGCTGTTTCAGTATAAGCTTGGAACTTGCCTCGTCCCGGGTAGCTCCACCCTGCTGCTGGATAGTAGGACGGATAGCGCAATTCCCCGGAAGGACCGCCGCTCAAATAAATTTTGGGAATGATACTTTTATACCCGGCAAAGTTTTCAGCGAATGAGGCATACAGCTCGTCATATTGTTTACCGGTTCCGCTCCACAATGGGGAAAGGGCTTCACTATTGGCATAGCCGCTTTCGTCCTTGAACTGCATTTCATCTGCACTGCCTTTGCTCGACAGCCAGCTTGGCAGTGGGATGTTGCAGTCATCTCCTACATTTCCTCCACACTTATGCGTTGAGATGATAGGAACCCACTTCAGTCCCGCTTCTTTCACGGCATTTGCATAGGTTTTGTAGTAACTCCAATCGAACTGGTTATCTCCTGCGCTCTCCACATAGCCCCACCAGACGTCGGTAGTGATGGCATATACGCCATTGTTTTTCAACGTTTGTAGCTGCTTTTTAAAGGAACCCCAGTCATTGATTTTCGCCAGCGGTCCCATAACGGAAGCTTGAAAATCATCTGCAACCGCAGCGCTCGCCGTATTAGAGGGTGAGCCAATGAAGGCGGTCAGAGACAGCACAAGGCTTAATAGAAGCATACACCCTTTTTTCCATAGACTTCGATACAAGGTCAAACCGATCATCCTCCCCAAAGCATAGTCTAATTCGACAACATTTTGTAAACGTCTACAAAAATAGTATAAAGCAAGCGGTTGCATAAAAAAGAAGAATTTATTGCACACTCAGGGTGGACAAATATGACATTTTCCGTTAGCAACCGTATGCATAAATTAGACCATGCAAAAAAAGACACAGATCTGAGTAAGACATGTGTCTTTTATCGTTATTCCCGTGAAAGGGGAGGCAAAACCCAGTGTGTATGCAAGCAACGCATGAGGCTATCTGCTTAATAGATAGGGCGATTTTTTTCGTCGGGAATACCACTTTTGCGATAAAAATACGTATTGATCCGATCCCGCCATTCCTTGGCGTGCTCTGTCTGATGCTCCAGCCGCGTCAGCACCTGTTCATAGATCAATTCATTTAGATGCTCCCGCAGACTAATCCATGTTGCTTGGAGATGGGCCGCACGTTCGGCACCTTCAAAATGAGTATCATAAATATGCTGTATGACCGTCTGGCCGGAGTGGAGCACGTGCGTATAAGGAACATGGTGAAAGAATAAGAGCAGCTCATCCGGACAGGTGTCTGTAGATTCGTAGATTTCGGCAACAGGAGGAAAATATTGTCCTGCATAGCCCGTTCCAGTTGCAGTCGTCCGATCTACCCCGATCCCCCAGCAATCGGCAAAATGGTAGGTGCCCCACATCGAATATTCATATCCATCAACATCCGGCCCATAGTGGTGATTGGGACTGACCATCCAGCCGACCCCCAGAGGGGCGGTATAGGACTCATAGATATTCCAAGAATCGAGCAGCATTTGCTTAATAGTAGGAATCAACTCAGGATCGCCGCAGTCCTTGCCTTGATTGCTAAATGTCAGCCGAACCCATTCATCCGCGATTTCATCTGCGGATAGATCCGGGTCCCATGACAACCGGCCGTAGCCGTAGAGATTGGACTGGGCGAGCAAATGTCCGGTCCAATTGGTGTCTGCACCAATATTGGAAACAGCGGCTATTCCAAAGTTCGTGCCCTTGGGAACATGATTCGTTGGCTCCTCCTGGAAACTGCCGCTGCCTGCATGGACAGTAGCCTTCCTGTGATGAGAACCAGATTCGCTGTTGCTATGCAAAGCGCCACTCACGATACGTTTGATGGTGGAGCCTTTCCCCTGTGCATAGGTGTCAAAATCAAGCACTTCCTTCCATTGCGGAACCAGGTAACATAGATGCTTTTGTTGTCCGGTATACTCCTGTGCAATTTGGAATTCCAGCAGTACCTGAGTGGCTTCCAGCGCGCCGAACAGAGGGGAGACAGGCTCTCGCACCTGAAAATCCATAGGGCCATTTTTAATCTGTAAAATGACATTATCCCGGAACAGTCCATCCAGCGGTTTAAAATGGTCAAAGGCCGCGCGAGCCCGATCCGTCTTGCGGTCACGCCAGTCCTGTTTGCAGTCGTAGACAAAGCAGCGCCAAATCACACGTCCGCCATAGGGCCGTAGTGCATCCGCCAGCATATTGGCTCCATCGGCGTGATGGCGTCCATAGCTGAAGGGTCCGGGCCGATTTTCAGAGTCGGCCTTGACCACAAAACCACCCAGATCGGGAACGGCTGCGTAAATCTCCCGGGCCTTGGTCTGCCACCATTCAGCTACACCAGGGTCTAGAGGATCGGCTGTAGTTAATCCACCGAGCTGAATCGGGCTGGCATAGTTAATGCTCAAGTAGATTTGGATACCATAGGCGCGAAAGATGGCAGCTACTTTGGCTACATCCGGTAAAAAACGATCTGTTATCAGCTCGGTTTCTACCTGATGGACATTCACATTGTTAATGGATAACGCCTGAATGCCTACAGAAGCAAGTAGACGGGCATAGTCTCGAAGGCGCTCCATATTTGTAGTAAAGGCATTGTTGTTGTAGAAAATAGATGGGCCGGCATATCCACGTTCAACACTACCATCCATGTTATCCCAGTGATTGATCATGCGTATCGGATTAGCTGGATTGGACAATAGGTCTAAACTGGGAGCATGCAATGATTCTTTGGCAGTGGGCTTCAGCTTGCCGTCTAGTCCTCCTTGCAGGTAGCGCAGCAAATGAAAGACCCCATATAATACCCCTTTGGAGTTCTGACCCGCGACTGTAACGCACTGTCCTTTGATATCATCGTGATCTTGACCAGTTGAATCAGCCAGTTGCTTAGCCTCTACCCCGCGGATTCGATAGCCTTCTGCGCTCACTTCTGCCTGTTCCTCTGCACTAAACCGTTCTGCGATACATGGATGGTCTTGGAACGTACCCAGCGCAACGAATGGTACATGGACAGGAACGGTACTCATCTTTGGCTGCTGTCCAAACATAGAGGCCAATCCTTGCTGAAGCTCACTCGCAGCTGTCTGAAGCACTTCATCATCTGTGTCATGAACCACGATGACCCTGCACCAAGCAGGCATTTTTTCTATAAGACGAGCGCGGTGGTAGTGTAGCCAAGCGTCATAGCCGCTCCCTTTGGGCATATCCATACGCTTGCTCATATTATTTGAACCTCCTTTGGGCGAGTGAGGGTTCGTTCGTCTTAGACATGCTGCTTCTCATCTTGGCTCATATGCTGAGGGAGGGTCAGCCGATTCCCTTTGCCTTCATACAGCCACAAAATAGCGGTAACCCCGCGTGGGTAATATTTACTGCCGTGGGCAATGCCGGAGAGCATTTGGTCGCTCCAGCACCAATAGGATTCTTCAGGATGGAGGAGCCATGAAACATGGGCTGCGTCAGCCGCCTGCCCAGTTTCCTGCCAAGGCAGTTCCAGCAGCTCACGGGCAATAAACTGAGACAGATAGATTTTGCTCAACCAGGAGTTGTTACTGGTCGAGGATAGCTTCCAGCCTCCGTCTTCAAATAGACAAACTCCTGGTACCAGTACGGTTTGCAAATGGCGTCGAAGTGCTTGGATATATTCACCGAACCGCCCATCAGGCTCAAGCGCATCCTCGCATCCTGTAAAATAGGGGAAGATCAGCCCTTCAATGGCAGGAATAATCTGTGAGTCGTTGCCTTCCTTAATGACTGCAGGGATATAGCCCTTGTCTGTCATGTGAGCGGTGATCGATGCTGCGCATTTGTCTGCCTGTGAGCCAGCTTCCTGTGAAAGGGAGTTAAGCCCCTTTGAGGCAAATATCTTTTCCAGCGCAACATATACCGCCCAGCATTTGCTGCCTAAATAAATGTTATTGCGGGACTGACCCAAGGATACATCTAGACTATCGTAAGTCGTAATTTCGGCGCCTCCTTGGGTTCTTGAGCTATCCAGGCCCATTAAGCCGTTTCGTTGTGCCGGATCTGGATGATCCCGCCGCAGCATGCTTTCGAAGCAGTCGCACAAGACAGGCAGCATACGTGTCGTAAATGACTGATCCTGTGTCTGCTCGATATATACCGTGGCGCAGCAAAGCCAGTTCACCAGTTCCTCGTGGCTCATGTAAGAGAAGCAGTCGTCAATCCCTGCCAGTTCATAACAGGAGTACCCCTGCCGGGAGAACACATTGGCCACGCCCATATCATGCGTAAACGTGATCCCCCCCGGATAGGATTGTTCCTCTCCCGGGAAGCGCACCTCATCCCGATAGCTGTATCTTTGGACAAACCATTCTAGTTCGTTGCGTACCGTCCATGGATTCAAAATCAATTCATAATAAAGCTGATCCGCCGTCAGATCGAGTGTATTCATCATTCGGTACTCGCCTTCGTTCACAATCCAGATCGGTTCGCCATCCTCTTGCTGACTGAGCAATTGGGTGCTGCCGTAATAGCTGTGAATCGCCTGAGCGAGCATAAATTCCTGATCCGGACTCAAGTTCGCCGATTCGATCCAGTCATTCCCCTGAATACAAGCTGCAGTCAGGTCGGTAAAATGCTTCAACGCATAGGTTCCCACGTCTTCAATATCCTTGAACAGCCGGGTATAGTAATACGATGCTTCGATGCCTGTTGTCACAATGCCGCCGCGATAAAAGCATATGGCGAAGGAATACGTGCGCTTCTCTCCTGCGGGAACGTCCATCAGGAGCGCACCCGTTGTGCCCAGGCCAAAGGATAAGTTCTCGGCCATGGTCTCCCCAAGCAGCTTCTCCATTGCAAATCCGCTGGCAGGTATGGCTTCACTGCTGTTGGTCACAATAGCCGTGCTTCGTCCTTGACCGATGCCTGTGAGTCTTTCCTCCAATTGGGTAGATTCCGTAGCGTCCCTGCGAGGATCTTCTCCTATAATGCGTATGCCGCTATAGGGATCACTGCCCTGATAGCCGAAAAAGGCTCTTCGTGCAGCAGCACCCTCTGTATTATCGATCGTCAGCTCGGCAAATACTGCCGGAACTAACGCTGCCCGCAGCTCATCTATGCCCGCAATTCCCGGCTCGGGCACCGGGCGAACGGGAGAGTATAGCCGGAACGTCAAATCGCCTGCCTGCCATGTATCTGTTCCTGCTTTTAACTCACGGGTGATGTCCTGATCGGCAAAGGCAACGAGCAGAGGCTCCGTTTTTTTATCCTTTTTCTCCACATCGTAGCGGGTACTTTCGTCCTGTGTGGATGCGAAAAAGGGAAGCGCCTCATAGGATCCGCCATCCCTGGATTGCAGTCCGATGTATACATTTTCATCGGCAGGCTTGCCCAGCTCCAGGCCGAGTCCGCCGCGGTTACCCTTAAACCCAAGTGTAAAGCTGGAAAATGAACCGATAGGTGCATGCTGCGTGTTATAAAATATATTTTTCGACATATATTGAAACCCCTTTCATGATAAAATGTAACGTTGACTAACTTCAATTAGAGCCTAGCATGACATGTGCCGAGGAACCATTGTCAAATCGCTCCACTATTTATCCAAATCGCGCTGAAAACGATATACTGGAGGATATCGATGTAAATGAGCCAGGAGGGAGAATATGTCGTCACCACGTTTACCGAAGAGTCCCCATGATCCAGACCTTACGGTCGCCGGAGAGGAATTCTTTTTTCCCGATGTGCGAACTACGGTCAATCTATTTGCCATTCATACACGAAGTGTCGGAAGAGACTGGAGTTATCCACCACATGAACATCCGCAATATGAAATTAACATCGTGCTTGCGGGAGAACAGATCATGGTTGTGGATGGTCGCAGCTATATTCAGCGACAGGGTGATCTGATGCTTTTGCGCCCGGGAATTGTGCACTCCAGCTGTAGTAACGGGGAGGGATTTACGTATTTTTGCATGCATTTCGACATTGATGATAAATTGTTTCTTTCGCTACTGAGCCGTTTGGAGCAAGTGCTTTTTCCTGCGGATGGTACGGTGGCAAGGCAGATGGAGCCAGCGCTGGGCAAGCTGCTTGATCTTTCTGCCCTGGATGACATGGGGATAAATGGTGACTCGGTGGCAAAACGTATGCGGATTCAATCTGCTGTATTTGAACTGTTCGCAACGTTGTGGGAGGCTGTATCCAGTGAAGCTGCTCATCTGCCGGGACGTGGATATGTGCAGGCAGAGCTTGCTCATCAGATTGCTAGTCGTCTTCAGGGCAGAGTCAATCTGTCTTATAGACAGGCCGGCTCGTTGGAAAAACAGGATGGGATCGAGGGGATTTCATCCGAGCTGGGTATTAGCGTGTCCCATTGTAATCGCGTATTCCGTAGTGTTTTTGGCGTATCTCCGCGTGTGTATCTATCCGAGCTTGTCTTGCATGAGGCCAAGCTGCTGCTGGCTGATCCGCAATGGTCGGTGCAGCAAATAGCCGATCTGCTAGGCTATGGGGATATTGCACATTTTAGTAGGCAATTTAAGCGCTGGTCTGGCCAGTCGCCGACATCCTACCGTAAGAGCGTAGCCCCTGAAAGCTCATCTGAATAAAAATATATATGATTATAAAATAGTTATGATAATATCCTTATAAAGGAGATGACAATAATAATAATATGAGTTTACATAATCAACGTGTTGTCGTGATTAGTGGCAGTGCAGGAATAGGGCTGGCAACAGCCGTAGAAGCAGCAAATGTAAGGAGCAAGTATCGTAATCGCTGGCCGTTCTGCAGACAGGCTGGCGCAAGCGAAGAAGGTCATCCCTGCAGAAGTGGTAAAGACCTTTCAATTGAACAATTAAAAGGAAGAGGAAGTACAGGCGTTTTTTGAACAGGTCGACGTCTTCGATCATTTGTTTACTCCGGGTGCGAGCTATACACGTGGTCCGATCACAATAGATACGGAAAAGGCCAAGACTCCATTCGAGGGTAAATTTTGGCCGCAGTATTTTGCTGCCAAGCATGCGGTACCGCATATCTCCAAGACTATAGAGAGAAGCAGGAGATTACAATCTTTTCTGAGCATGGTGAAATCGTACGTCTGACTGTCGGGAGTAAAGTAGCTTATGTAAATGATAAAGAAAAAATAATGCCTAGTGCGCCTGTTATGCCAGAATCACCCAATCGCGTGATGGTGCCTCTAAGATGGGTTTCAGAGATTATGGGGGCGACTGTAAATAGTGCCCTAATAAATGAGACTATACATGTAAACATTATCAAGCCACATCTAAGTAACATTGACTTATTCTGAAAGGCGACAACTCTGTATAGGCATGGGAATATAGGGATGAATTTTAGCGAGGGAGGTTTTATTAATTGAAGATGGCATTACGTAAGAAGTTGGCTTGTTTGATTGTTCTTGGAGGGGATAAGGAACCTTATAAACTTCCCGATAAGCCCAAAGAGGCTGCTGTCTCGACATTTTCAGAATATATGAACGCCTCTATGAGTCGTGACTACGATAAGATGCTTTCGCTGTCTGATGATTATCGTTTTAAAACAGAGCGGACACGACTTAATTTTCTAAAAGCCTAAGGGACACCGATTGATTATCGTATCATGTCTGTGGATGATTCTGACCCTTCCAAGATTGTTGTTTCTTCGATAACGAAGTATGAGGATATGGAGTTTTACCTCCTATCAAGCATATTCTTGCTTTTGAAGAAGGAAAGTACAAGCTACAAATGAGGAATGTTGTGGTCAATATGATTCCTTCTTCACCTGACTATAAAACAGTCGAGTACGAGCCTGAGAAGGTAGATAATGATTTAGAAAATCATTTCAAGTAATTATTCTTTTGATTTTCTAATCAAACGATCGATAACATACCCTATGAGATACCAGAAACCTATTGTAGTGAAGTAAACAAGGGATATGGGGATATGTGCTTTGCGCACAAATTGAAAAGATTCATACACCCAAACCAACGGGCTAATCATAGCCAAAAGTATATTATAGTCGTCATATCCCGTAAGATTTACAGCAATAACTATACATGAGACTAGGACCAACCAAAAGCGAAAGGACTTCTTTGCCTATACCTCCATTCCATTTTCAAAAGAGAAGCCGCGAGACGATTAATAGCATTCTGATCGCAGCGGCTTCTTGGGATTCTTCTGCTCTACACTTTTTTCACAGGGCGCAACACCGCGTAGCCGTATCCCTCAGGGAAATGGCGTTGATAATCCTGCTTCGTTTCCTCATCCCATTCATACCCCAGGCTGCTAGGATCAAAGTTCCAAGCTTTCTCCTCCACCGTTCTCATAACGTCTCCGTTGTTTTTTAAATAATTGAAGGGTGGGTGGAAAAAAACCAGGTAATCTGATTCGGGGATGTCCCGGCACTTCATTCCTGCGGGAATCTCTCCGGCGTAGTCAGCGGCAACCGGTATTCCGTAGAGATAGCCCTTCTGACCATTCTGATAGAACCAGCCTGCCGTTTGGCCCAATTGTCCGGGAAGCTTGAGGTGAGACATGCTTTCCAGGGTTCCGCAAATTTCATCACAATTATGACCATTTCTCCAGAAATCGCCGTAATTTCGAGAAGAAATATCCCAGAGACCAATAAATTTGTGTGCTGGTATATGCTCAATTTTGACTTCGGCTTCTTGCAAATGCTCTTTAACCATCTTATCCCGCTCCTTCAAATGGTAATGATAAGGAGAGAACACCTCAACGCGAATGGCTAATGGAATAGGTCTGGGCTCCTTCTGGTATACAGCCGGTGTTACCTCAAATGCTTTTACAAATGCTCGTGTAAAAGCTTCCTGTGAAGAAAACCCATACTTTATGGCCACATCGAGGATGCGGACATTGCTATCCCGGAGTTCAAGAGCTGCCCGGCTAATCCTGCGCATCCACACATAATCCCTTAATGTCATTCCTGTCAGAGAATGAAATTGCTTTGTACAGTAATAAGGGGAATAGCCTAGCTGGTCGGACATTCTCAACAACGATGGCGCTGAGGTCAGATTATTATCAATCCAATCAATCATAAGCTGGACCATTTCGTTCCATTCGTACACGAGGGTTCCCTCCTTTCGACTCCATCTTAACAGCCGGAATGCAGGAATATTTGATTTGAGTTGCATCCTCTAGTGTGTTGCATGGTGCTCAATTCAAGGGCTGCGGTATTTGTCTTGTTCGCAATAAGTAAGATGACATGAGAAAAGAATCTGACTATTCCATTCTTTCATTTGTAATAAAATATGTATGATGATGTATATTGTATGACGTATGTTCGGATGATGAAAGTAGCCTTTTGATGAAAGTAACTTTCACACAAAAAGCCTACCTACCGGAACACCGGCAGATAGGCTTCTATAACATAAACATTCACTTACTTCGCATTCTATGCAGTGGGTGCCTTTACATTGCAAATGCATCGACAATGCATCCTGATCTATCGTTAGTTATTTTTACGCTGACGGGCGCGGGCCTCGCCGCCTTTGCGGCCTGCTTCTTCTCTGCTCATTTTCCCGTCGCTATCACTTTGGTCTGAATTGCCACGGGCTTCACCGCCCTTGCGACCGATTTCCTGATAGAACTCCTTGCCATGGTTTTTGGAAGTGGCTTCGCCGCCTTTTTCACCAATCTCCTGATAGAAGTCCTTGCCATGACTTTTGGAAGTGGCCTCGCCACCTTTTTCGCCGATCTCTTGGTAAAATTCTTTGTCGTGATTTTTAGCAGTAGCTTCTCCACCTAAACGTCCTGCCTCTTCGCGACTCATTTTGCCATTTTGGTTGTTGTTAGCCATGTTCAATCACTCCTCATCGAATTTTAGTAAAGCGTCTACGTGTATCTATTAACCCTCGTGTCAGGAATTAAACATGTCTATTTAATTTTGATAAATGGAAAATGGTTGGTAAATAACTGGGTATACCCGTCTCTATCAGACTTCCCAGGACTCTGTACGCAGTTGTTGCTGGCGGGTAAATAATGTCGGGTAAATGAACAGGCTGAGCAGCACGCTGGTCAAAATGGCAGAGGTCATGGTAGTGAATACGATGAGCAATTGCAAACGCACGGCGACAATTGGATTGGCGCCTGCAATGATTTGTCCGGTCATCATGCCGGGAAGCTGGACAAGCCCAAGTGTCTTCTGCCCCTCAATGGTTGGAATCATACTGGAATGTATACAATTCTTCAGTATAGGGAAGATGGCTTGTCTCGGTGTTCCTCCCAACGCGAGAATAAGCATGATTTCAGGCTTGCGCAGGAGGACTTCCGACTTGAGCCGCGATACCAGCAGACTGGACAAAATCATGGAGCTGCCAATGATCATGCCGCTAATCGGAATCATGTACCGGGCTGTCGCCGGAATGATATGCAGGCCAATTAGAAATGCCTGTGTAACGATTTCCACACACAGCAACGTCAGGAATGACTTCCACATGAGCTGGGGAATAAAACGTCCTTTGCGCGCAACATTTTGAGAAGCTACAGTGATCATGAGCAGAATGAATAACACGATAAATCCGTAGCTTTGCATCCCAAAAATCAAATGCAGTACATATCCAATCACCAGTAGCTGAACGGATGCTCTGATCGTGGCAATAATAATATCTCGGTCCAGACCGAGTTTGAAGGACTTGGACATGACGATGGCGATAAATACAAAACCAAGAGAGAGAATCAAGGCAACAATCGTCATACCCATTCTCCTGCTACAAACCTGCGAGTTTCACTATGCTGTGGAGCGTTAAAAAACGTTTGCGTATCCGTTTGTTCTACCAAACTTCCGTTGATCATCAGCCATGTTTCGTGGCCTACCCTGCGGGCTTGTTCCATATGATGCGTAATCCAGATCATTGTTGTTCCCTCTTCTTTGTTCATTTGAAGCAGCAGTTCCTCGACCTCTTTGACTGAGGTGGGGTCCAGTGCAGAAGTAATCTCATCCAGTAGTAAAATATCCGGACGGTTCGCGAGCGTCCGCGCCAGGGCCAAGCGCTGTCTTTGTCCGCCGGACAGCTCCTGCGCCTTTTGCTCCAGCAGGTCACGGGTAAGTCCTACGCGCTCTAACAGGCCAACCGGATCTTCCAGTACCGTGCCATGCAGCCGCTCTACAGTTTGGAGATTGTAGAGGACCGTCCCTTGAAGCATGGGGGCATCTTGAAAAACCAATGCTACTTTCCGTCTCAGTTCAGGGATTTCCCACTCGGTTATAGGCTTGCCGAGAACGTTGATTTCTCCTTCATCCGATGCTAGCAAAAGATTGCATAGTGAAAGCAGTGTGCTTTTACCAGATCCTGATGGACCGACCAGTGTCGTGATTTTTCCGCGCGGGACCTTTGCCGTAACTCCGTTCAGGACAGCACGTTGTTGTCCCGACCCGGTGAAATATTTAGTGACACGATTAAACTCAATAGCTGGAAGTGGATTGGGTTCCATAGATATAGCTAGCTCCTTTGCAGGGAATCGGAAAAGATATCGAATCTGCTCTATAATCTCTTTGTATTATAGCAGTAATATCCTAACGGCTCTTCTTCTAAAAAAGAGTTAGTGTATGGAGCTGTTGCAAACGGTACTTTCTTTGTATAAACTAATGGGATTAGTTAAGATGAAATAAGAATTTAGTCTGTATATGTATACGAAATTAACCTTACATAGGAATTTAACGAAAGGGGACCGGATGATGTCACCTAGAAATGGAGTAAAGCTACAAGATATCCTGGAGGCTGCCGAGGATGTTGCCAATGAACGAGGGATGGGAGAGGTCACGCTCACTACATTGGCGCAAAAGCTACATATTCGCCCCCCATCCTTGTACAACCATGTGGACGGATTGAACGGATTGCGTCAAGCGCTGGCATTACATAGCCTCGAAAAGCTAGAGGAAGCATTGATGAGCGCAGCCGTAGGCCGAGCAGGCGAAGAGGCGCTGATTGCTATGGGGAGAGCGTATATGCAGTATGCGCGCGAGCGGCCTGGTTTGTATGAAGCGATGCTGTATGCAACCGACCGAAATGATACCGAGCTGAGACACGCAGCGGATCGAGTAGCGGAACTTGTCATTACCGTGCTATCCAGTGGCTACGGCTTCAACGAAGCAGATTGCATTCATGCAGCGAGGGGATTCCGCAGTCTTCTTCATGGTTTTGCCTCACTTGAACAAAAGGGTGGCTTTGGTTTACCTGTGGATGTGGATCAGAGTATTGAAGTGATGATGGACACCTTTTGCGCAGGTCTTCGCGTGTTACAGCAAAAGCGAGAGGGAGAGCATTCAGATAAAAACTGAGTTCAATCTGATATAGCCCATATGATTGCGTCCTGGACTCAAAGGGTAAAATATATTCAGTATACTGTAAGCGAGAGACCGTGAATACAGGAGGGGATATGAGTGAACGTACTGGTGATTGGTGCCAATGGAAAAGTAGGCAGACATCTCGTTCGCCTACTAGGGCAACATGAGTCGCATCGCGTAAAGGCACTGATCCGCAAACCGGATCAGGCCGAAGCGCTTGAACGTTTGGGAGCAGAAACGGTAGTAGCTGACCTTGAAGGGACGGTAGGTGAAATTGCCGCAGCTATACAAGGCAGCGACGCTGTCGTGTTTACGGCAGGCTCCGGTGGCAACACAGGAGCGGATAAAACGCTGCTCATCGACCTTGATGGAGCAGTCAAGGCGATGGAAGCCGCTGAGCAAGCGGGTATCCGGCGCTTCATTATGGTCAGCGCTCTATATGCGGAGAACCGGGAGCAATGGCCTGAATCGATTAAGCCATATTACGTGGCAAAGCATTATGCAGATCGCTTGCTGGAAGCGAGCAATCTGGATTACACGATTCTTCGTCCGGGCGGGTTGACAGATGATGCGGGTACTGGCAAGGTTGCTACCGGTGAAGATCTCACCAGCCATACTATCTCACGTGAAGATGTAGCGGCAACGGTGGTAGCAGCACTAGAGGAAAAGCAGACGTATCATCGAGCGATTGATTTGGTGTCCGGCAGTACGCCTATTGCTGAGGCCATCCGGTAGAGCTGATGAATTGAAAGACATATGCATAAATATGGATAAAGGCAGACCCAGAGGCAGGATTCCGGGTCTGCTTTTTGCTTTTTGTATAACGTTCCGACAGGTATTTACGAAAAAATTTGCTTAAAACTAATTATATTATTTATAATACTAACATAATTAGTTTATGATCAAGACAAGGAGATGAGATAAAATGCGTATCGTTCAGGTGCAGCATGTGTATCAATTAACGTTTATGCCCCGGCTGTTCCCAGTGAACTGTTATTTGGTGGAGGAGAAAGAGGGGCTTACCCTGATCGATGCCGGATTGCCATACAGTGCTCAGCGTATTGAACAGGCTGCGGCGCGGATTGGGCAGCCGATTATACGAATTGTACTTACCCATGCGCATGGAGATCATGTGGGTGCGTTGGATAAGCTGAAGGCAAAGTATCCTGAGGCGCAAGTATTCATTTCAAGGCGGGATGCTCGGCTACTGAAGGGTGATGTATCGTTGGAGGCAGGCGAACCAGACACTCCTATTCGGGGCAGCGTGCCGAAGAATATCCTTACCCAGCCTGACGTTTTACTGGAGGATGGAGATAACGTGGGTTCGCTGCTGGCGATCAGCGCACCGGGACATACGCCGGGCTCGATGGGATTTTTGGATACCCGTACCCATGCATTGATTGCAGGCGATGCCTTCCAGACTCGGGGTGGTGTTGCGGTGGCGGGAAGGCTCAAGCCACTGTTTCCTTTTCCAGCACTAGCTACATGGAACAAGGAAATTTCGCTGCAAAGCGCCAAAAAACTGGCATCTTACAATCCGTCTCTATTAGCAGCCGGTCATGGCAACATGCTGAAGCATCCACAATCTCAGCTAGAAAGAGCGATTATGGAGTTGGAACAGCAATGTTCAGTGTGATGATTACGTATTCAGCCAACATTCAGCCAGAACTCACAAAGTCCTAAGCTAAGGCAGATACAATATGAGGAAAATAGAAACAGAGAGAGGTGCATCGGATTTGAACGTTTGGAAAGCGAACGGTCTGAAATATATACTTCTATTTAGTCTCATATTGTGTGCTGCCGTTAGTATCGTTTCGTTATGGAGTTATTCAGGTAGTTCCGCGTCTCAGTCTGCGGCTGTTAGGCAGGGGCCATCCGGCGGGTTCGGAGGGGGAGCAGGCGGAGGCATGGGAGGGCCGGCGCAACGTCCCTCTGACGGTCAGACCGCAGGGAACCTGGGAACAGGAAGTGTAGGACAAGATCAGCAGAATTCTCTCCCAACATCTACGGATGCGGCGAGCAGCTCTGACAGCAAGAATCAGGGGACGACGGGCCAGACGACCAACTCCTCTAGTGAGAATTCGTCGACATCGGGTGACAAAGGTACAACGGCCGGGAATGATACGTCTGCCTCGGACGGCAGTGGTGTTGCTAGAGACGGACAGCACAGAGGCCCCGGTGGCATGTCTGGTAACGGATCTGGAATGGGCATGGGCGGTCCTGGCGGTGGTATGGGTGGTGGAAGAAATGGAAATTCTTCATCTGCTTATGCTACTCCGATGGCGATTTTCGCTGCTTTGTTCTTCGGTGCGTTCGTGTTTATTGCGTATCGTTTTCGGGCTCAAGAATGGAAGCTCGGGGAACGTAACCGGGGACTGATGCTGTGGACTGTGCTGGGTGTAGGATTCTCTTTAAGAATGGCGATCGCCCCATGGATCTCGGGCCACATGGATTTAATGCTATTCCGAAACTGGGCTACGACAGCAGCGGATAGCTTGTCAGGCTTTTACACGAATGGTTCCAGTGATTATCCACCGTTCTATATTTATATTTTATATGTAATCGGTAAAATCGGCTCTACGGATGCTTTCAGTCCTTATATGTCTGTATTGCTGCGGCTTCCGAATATTTTAGCTGATATCGTGACAGCGTACATGCTGTACCGGTTGGCAAGCAAACGGGTCGGCTATGGAGTGAGCCTCGGATTGGCTATATTCTATGTGTTTAACCCAGCTGTATTTATCAATTCGACCTTCTGGGGGCAGGTAGATTCATTTTTTACCATGCTGATTGTGGGCATGATTGTGCTGCTGGTGGAAAACCGGATCGGCTGGTCCGCTGTACTGTTTACGATAGCGGTATTGATGAAGCCACAGGGGATTATTTATGGGCCGGTTCTGTTCTTTGAGCTGCTGAGACAGCGCAAAATACAGCCATGGCTGTTGTCAATTGGTGGTGCCGTTGTGACAACCATTCTGGTTATATTGCCATTTTCATGGGGACAGGAGCCGTTATGGCTGCTTGATTTATACAAGGGGACAGTTGGCGAATATCCATATGCTTCGGTGAACGCGTATAACTTCTTCGCACTAATTGGTGGCAATTATACGCAGGACACTACAACGCTGTTCCTGTTCAGTTACCATACATGGGGGATGATCTGCATTGTGCTGGTGACTCTGTTTACATGGTGGATGTATATCCGCAGTCGGAAACCACAATTTGCAGCAGCAGCTGCACTGGTGCTCATTGCAGGTGTATTTACCTTCGCTTCCAGCATGCATGAACGGTATCTGTTCCCTGCGGCGGCGTTAGCTGTACTGGCGTACCTGTATTTGAAAGATCGCAGATTTTTGTGGCTTGCGGGTGGATTCAGTCTTACGATTTTCCTGAACACCTTTGATATTTTCTATAGCTCTAATTCTCAGGATCATTACGGTATTATTTTGTGCGTGACATCATTGCTCAATGTGTTGTTGTTTGGGTATTTGGTCAAAGTAGTGTGGGATTGCTCCAGGCCGGCTACAATTCAGGCTGCGCTTCCCAAGGCCACCAATATAGCTCCTTTATCCGCAGAATGAGTGATGGGCGGTCACCACACAGGTGATCGCCCATCTTCCAGCGATGAAGGCACGTTCTCAATACGGCGCGCTAATATCCTTTCATTTCACTGCGGCAAGGAAATGCTTCTCTCCTCCATAAGAGGGATCAATTTGCGGAATGCTATCGTGCTGGCAGCTTGTTCATCCCTTTGATAGGCTTCATAATCTTTCCTGAAGGTGTTCTGCATTTCCTCCGATAAATGACGGATGTATCGGTGCGCACATTCGGTTACCTGTACCGGCGATCCGAAATCAACCACCAGATCCAAAACGTCCAGCACATAGAATTCCATGGGATTCGACTGTGGCAAAAACCATCCGGTCAAGATGGCTTGTTCAAGCACCTCGTCGAGATTAGCACCATACTTGTCCACCAAAGGAACGACCTTGTCTCGAATCAATGTGATAATTTCCGCCAATTCCTTCTCCCGAGACGTTTCCTTGGCCAGATTCCATACCTTGCCTTTGTTCCGGAAGCTGCTCAAGCTGATAGCCCAATATACTTTTCCGCTTTGCGTATTCATGATTTGGCAATTTACATTAAACTCCAAATGGCTGCCGGCCACATTGAAAGCATTACTCGAAAAACGCACCTCGGCCGTAAAGGGGTCCACGTGCTTGACCATGCTTCGCCTGGATTTATAGTATTTGAATCCGCAAGGCTCACAGGCTGCAGCAATCCTAGAGCAACATTCTCGAAAAATATCCTTGCTGGTTTGATGATCCGCCATATCTATTCCTCCCCATTTTGCTTATTTTATAAAGAGTATGAAGACACAGAAATCTTGGCTTGATTTCAGGCTTATAAACTTTGTATTACTACGCAAAAACAGGCCTACGGTTTCTATTGTTGTTTTACAGAATAGCTAATGGCCAAATGCACAGAATAAAAGAAACCGCCCTTTAACAACATGAAAGTGGTTGATAAATCAACTACAATCCATAAGTTAAAGAAGCGGTTTTCTTGTCCTCATGCCAGAGCAACCTGGTATCCATGTGTCTCAATCCATATATTCGTTCAGTTTCTGTACATCGCGGATGGTAATCTCACGTGTACCCTTGATATGAATAATCCCCAGCTGTTCAAATTTTCCGAATTTTCGGCTGATCGTTTCACGAGTGACACCCACATAATTAGCCATCTCTTCGCGTGAAAGGGGGAGATTTATTTTAATATAGGAGCCGTCCGGCTTGCCGTATTTATGTCCGAGTTCGAGAATCATGTAGGCGATACGGATTTCCGGGTCTTTGGTAGCCAGGCTTTGAGCCAGGTTTTCGGTATGTGCCAAGCGTTTGGTAATCGTTTTGAGCAGCCTCAAAGAGATATCGGGATTGTTGCGGATCAACTCATCCATATCATCTTTAGTAAGCATACAAATATCAGTATCCTTTAAGGCGTACGCACTAAAATTGCTCAACTCGTCGTTATTAAATATATTTAACTCACCAAAAAAATCGCCAGTTGTCAGAATGTGCAGAATTTGTTCTTTGCCCTGAGGTGTCATCTTCAGCAGCTTAACATGCCCGCTTTTAATAATGTACAGCGTATCGGAAGCCTGTTCCTCGACAATCAAGGCCTCGCCTTTCTGATATTTTCGGTGCCGGATCATAGAGCTAACCTTACACAAATCTTCGCAGGACAAAGAGGAAAAGATAGGCACTTTGCGGGCACAGGGCTCCTGTTCACACTGGCAGGGGCAGGACATCTCATTCACATTCATTCACTCCATTCATCAACCGGAAACTAGAAAGTATAGCGTGTTCTTGTTATTCTGCATCATCTATAGGGGCAAAATGGCTTTGATCCTCACCGCAGACTGGACAAACCCAGTCTTCCGGAAGGTCTTCGAACGCTGTACCTGGCATGACGTCTTCATCAGGGTCACCCATAGCAGGATCATAAACGTATCCACAGGGCTGACATACATATTTTTTCATCTTTAGTTCTCCTTGTCATCCAAAATTTTTGTAAGCTCTGGTGCATCCGGACTGAGTCCTTGGATAATGGCTGTTTTATATGGAAGTGAAGCGAGAGCATCCCCAAAGCCGATCACACCGCAGATAGAGCCGTTTTGTATGAACATACGTGTATAAGAAACTTGATTTTCACGGGTCAGGCTGGTGTCACAGACTTGTTCGTCTACCAGACCGATGGAAAACAAGGGGCTTTCATAGCTGTTGGACAGGGTGACAGGAAGAGGACGCTGGTAAGCTGTGGAGGTACCCGCCATATTAGTGCCTGCTATTTTCCCTTGCTCCATAGCACTTTCCCATAATCCATCTACTCTATTGTGGAACTCGGCTACATCACCTGCCGCATATATATGGGCGGAGCTGGTCTCCATCTGCGCATTCACCAGAATGCCTTGTCCAATATCAAGGCCGATTTGGCGAGCAAGCTCCGTATTAGGTACAATTCCGATAGAGTACACGACATGTTCGCAGGGAATAACAGTGCCGTCCTGCAGTTCTACGCCCTCTACATGATCTGTGCCTGTAATACGCTTTACGCCTTGCCCAAGGCACACCTGGGTACCCTGTTCGATAACTCGGCGGGTCAAAATAGCGGATGCCTTTTCATCTAGCTGGCGAGGCATGAGCCGTTGCGAAGCTTCCAGAATGGTAACGGCATATCCGGCTTGCTGGAAGGACCATGCGGTTTCTACACCCTGAATACCACCGCCGATGATACATATCCGGTCACCTTGTCGCAATTCCGTTTTAAGTCTGTCTGCATCTTGTCGAAACCGAATATTGTGAACGTTCCTTAGTGAAGCTCCGTCCAGCACAAGCTTACGGTTGTGGGCTCCTGTACACAGCAGCAGCTTGTCATAAGCAACGGTTTGCCCGTTGGCTGTTTCGATGGTGCAGTCCTCTGCGTGTATCGCCGCGATCTTTACGCCGGAATACACATGAATCCGTTGACTAGCAAACCACTTTTCCTTTTTAATCAGGATTTTGTCGCTGTGCAAGTCAGTGAATAGTGCCTTCGAAAGCTTGACTCTGTTATATGGAAGGGAGGACTCTTCCCCGTAAATAGAAATTTCTGCTAGCTCATCATGATCTCTAATCGCTTTTGCCGCGTTGACAGCGGCCACGCCCCCTCCGATGATAACGTAATGTTGGTTATCCATTCGGCATCTCTCCTATTCCCTCTAAGCTTCCTGTGCTCAAATAACACTAAGCAGCAGATCTGAGACAAATTCAGCGGCATTTTTAATTTTTTTCACTTTTTCAACTTCTGTAGGAGAGAAGCGAATGCGTACTGGGAATTCCACATGCGTCATACCCGTTGACTTGATTACATCTGAAGTGCTTTGGACTTTCATATTAGTACCGTTCAAGTAATCCTGTACGACTTCAATGGCTTCACCGCTCCAGCCGTAGGAACCAAAGGCGGCAGCCAGCTTACCTTCCAAATTCATTTTTTGCATTTTTTGCAGCAGATCTTCCAATTTGCCTGTCATGTCGGCATATTTGGTAGAGCTGCCGACGAAAACAGCATCCGCTGAGGTAATACTATTTAATATCTCGGTTTCATCCGCTTTATCTACATCCCATAGCTCCACCTTGATTTGGTTCTCCAAAAAGCAATCTCTCAGGATGTTTGCCATTTTTTTAGTATTATTTTTTAAGGTGGCATAAACAATCGCTACTTTTTTATCATCCTTGGTTTCGGTGCTCATCGATGCGTACAAATCAATAAATTTGGCAATATCATGTCGGATCGCGAAGCCGTGGGAAGGAGCAATCATCTCAATATCCAAGTCAGATACAGCTTCGATTAATGTACGCACATATCTGCGATGAGGATGAATAATAGCCTGATAGTATCCGATAAAATCCTCGGTGATATCAAAGCCGGCCTCATCGGCAAATAGATGTTCTACAGCCACGTGTGTGCTGAAAATATCGCAAGGGAACAAGATTTTGTCTTCGATGCAATACGTAATCATAGTTTCTTCTGTATGGAGATAAGGTGTTTCCTTGAACAGCAGTGTCTTGCCTCCAATATCGAGTTGATCCCCATCCTTGATGACGAGGAAATTCCGATGCTGGAGCTTGTACATCTGCTGAATTTCCGGAACGGCAATCTCCGTGCAGACAATTGTGGCGTTTGCTGCCTTGGAAGCAAGTGCCGCTAACCCGCCGGAGTGATCCGGTTCCGTGTGATTGACGATTATATATTGAATATCCAACGGGTCGATTAATTCCGCTACAGCTTCTGCAAATTCTCTGCCGAACGCCATATCTACGGTATCTACAATAGTTGGTTTTCCTGTTTTCAGCAGATATGCATTATATGTTGTACCCTTTGATAGTAGAAGACGATGAAAGGGGACCTCACGATTATCAATTTTTCCTACCCAATAAATATCCTTTGCCAGCTTAAATCCTGGTTTCATAGGAATAACCTCCTGCTTTTTTGGTTTGTCTGACACAATTCGATTTTAGTTGGATGTGATGATGAAAAAGATGATTGAAATCAAATTTTTGAATATTTCAAAGTATTTATGACTTAAATTTATGTTTGTGATCGCAATCACAAGACGAGCGTAATAATCAAATACAATAAGACTATATAGGCCCAATCCAATTACAAACAGGAGAGTGAATCTACATGAAAAAATCAAACCTCATTCAATTTCAGGAATATAAAGAAGCTGCATTTACAAAACGAATTGTGCATAAGGAAGCCGACAATGTCATTTTTATTCTCAACTTCACCCCTAATGCTGAGCTACCAACACATAATCATCCAGGAGCGAATGTATATTTGCTTGTTCTGGAAGGAAGCGGTACTGTAACTGTAAATGGTGAAGAAACGGAAGTTGTCCAAGGGGATATGATCCATATTACAGGAGATGAGCACTTTTCCTATCGTGGTAGTGCGGAAGCGAATTCCAGCCTGCATGTGGTGTTGACCAAAACGCCAAGTGAAAGCTATGCACAAAATATATAAAGTATAGAAATTGCAAGAAGAGGAACTGCAGTCCAAACATACAAAAGCCGCTTGGTCATTTAGACCAGGCGGCTTTTGTATTGGAGAGTCACACCCCGGAATACGCTATAAACCGGCTGTCTAGCGGGATTACTGTACCTGTGACAGCGCTGAATGTCTAAGCCACAGTAGGTCACGGTTGTGTTCAGTGAGGAAGAAGCTGGGGGCAATAGTTTTCACGCTTTGGAGCGACCTTATGATGAAATCCCGTCTGTACAAATGGCTTCCGAAGTGCCACAATACGTTTTAAAGGCCATTTTTCTCCAGCTGGAATATCGTGCAAGGCTCGTAAAGTAGTTAACCCCAATAAAATGACGTTTCATCGAAAGGAGGAAGCAGGTTATGAAGCTGCATCGAGCCATTGTAGTGGATGATGAAATTTTCACCCGCAAAGGGCTGATTCAACTTGTCGATTGGGAAATCTGTGGCTTTGAAATCGTGGGTGAAGCTGATAACGGTGAGGATGCGCTGGAGCTAATCAGTCGTCTTCACCCAGACCTGATCATTACCGATATTCGTATGCCTGTGCTGGATGGATTAGAGCTGATTCGATCTGTACTCGAACGGAGTACCCAACATCCTGCTTTTATTATCATGAGCGGCTACAGTGATTTTGCTTATGCGCAGCAGGCACTCCGCTATGGAGTTCATGATTTTATACTTAAGCCGGTTGATGATGAGGACTTTTCGGCTACACTGCGCAAGCTGAGTGAAAGATTGCACCGTGAACAACAGAACGCGCAGCGATATCAGAACCACCTTACAGGCGGGCTGCTAGAGACGATGATGATGAACCCAGTGGATGATGCAGTGGTGACACATTGGGAGCAACAGTTGCGGCTTGGAGAAGCCACGTATATGTACTATGTACTCGTCGAGCTGAACGATCAGCATCCTTGGCACTCCAGTGACGATGGCGTCATGCTATCACTTTTCCAGTTCCGGGAACTTATAGAGCAAGCGCTTCATCGTTTAATGGGCAGCAAGTACCCTCTCTATGTCCATGAGCATCGTAACCGGATTGGTCTTATCGTACCGGACTTCTTTTTAGAGTGTTTTGAAGCCAAGGTGGAAGTTTTTATGAAAGCGCTACAACAGGAGATAGAGGGGATGGAGTCACTAAAAGACCGGTTGGGAAGTCGGGTGTTCGTTTATGCGGGAAGTCCTGTGAATCAGTTGCGGGATATCCAGCAGTCCTATGCCAGTGCAAAGGAGGCAGTTCTCCATAAATACATTCATGACCATAGTGGTATTGTTGTCTATCTGCAGGGAGAAATGCCACCCCTCCACTATAGGACCATTCGTCAGGACGTACTCGATAGCTTGACAGAGCAGATCGAGGAACTCCAATTGGAAGAGCTGCGTGCGACCGTAGATTATTTATTTAGCAGCTTTCGGGAAGAGCATTATGCCCCTGAGGCTATGAAAATGAGTCTGCATCAATGCGTTCTTAGTATCGTGCGGGTCATTCAAAACATGCAGGGAAATGAGCGCTCAATTCAGTCGCTGGAACCGATGATCAACTGGCAGGATATGAATCTGTCGCTGGGTGAACTCCAGCGATTGTTTACAGCCTTTGCCGAGGAAAGTGGAAAATATATTGGGACGCTGCGCAAGGAATGTCAGCAGGGAGGAATCCAGCATATCCGTGCTTACATTGAGCAGCATGCTGACGAGAATATAAGTCTGAAAAGTATTGCGGCCCGCTTTTACATGAATCCGGTATACCTCGGTCAATTGTTCAGAAAAACATACGGGGTGTACTTTAACGAATTCCTGCTGAAATTACGCATTCAGGAGGCGAAACGCCTGCTACGGCAGACGGATCTGCGTATATATGAAATTGCGGAGCGCGTGGGCTTCGGCAGTTCAGACTATTTTGTGACTCAGTTTGAAAAGCTGGCGCACGTCACGCCAAGTGAATACCGCAATAGCCTGAGTGTTGGGTACGAGCCAGAGAGGTCCGGCGAATGAAGAGGCTGAGAACTATCCTGGATCATATACGGCTGCGAGATAAAATGCTGCTGCTTTATTTCCTCTGTGTTTTTACACCTATAGTGCTGACCAATCTGATCTTTTACCATGTTACCTCGCAAAATGTGAAGGAACAGCGTATTCAGGATATTACGCGCGCACTGGAACAAATTAAAATTGAATTTCACCGGGAATTTGAAGATGCGATGGAAATCTCGTCTATCTTTTATACCGATTATCGACTCAATGAGGTGTTGGAAGAAACATATCCCCACCCTGCTGACTATATTGCTGTTTATGACACTTATTTACGTCGTATCTTAAACAATACGTACAGCCCTGTGTACCAATCCGTAGGTGGAATTACGATCTACACTGATAATTCAACGCTGCTGAATTCCGGGGGAATCAGCTTTATAGATGAGAGGGTCAAAAGCTTCCCCTGGTATACCCAAATCCCGCCTGGACGCCAGTCCAAGCCTATATTTGTCCGTACCGACGACAGTACCGACGAGCAGACACACCCCTTCAGCCTGATTCGACGGATGAACTACTTTTATTCCCCAAGTGGTCGTGAAAAAATACTAAAAATAGAGCTGCGAATGTCGTCCATTCGGGAGATTTTCAATAACCTGAATTTACAGGGGAGTCTCTTCCTGCTTAACGAACGGGGAGAAATTGAATACACAAATGATCCCAAGGTGGATATAAACCATAAAAGCGTGGCCTATAGTACCCTCAAGCTGCCCGAGAACACCATGGAGTTCAAGACCAGTTATGTACTTACGAATAATCTGAACGGCTGGAGCATTGTGGCCGCAGTATCAAGGGATGAAGTGCTGTATGAAATGCAGGAACCTCGCAATTTTGCGCTCTTGTTAACCTGTGTGAATATGCTGCTGCCCACCTTGATCATTATTTGGATTACACGTTCGCTGAACGTGCGGCTTCATCGCATTTTGAAACATGTGAAAAAGGTGAAAAATCAGCATTTTGAACTCATTCCAGGTATGGAGTCGAGTGATGAAATCGGACAGCTAACAGGTGAATTTAATCGGATGACGCTGAGAATCAAACGACTGATTAACGATGTTTATATGGCCGATATTCAGCGAAAAAATCTAGAGATTCAGCGTAGACATGCCCAGCTGAATGCACTTCACAGCCAGATCAACCCCCATTTTCTGTTCAATGCGCTGGAGACGATTCGCATGCGAAGCCTGATGAAGCATGAGGATGAGACAGCCCGCATTATTCATAACATGGCACGGATTTTCCGCAATTCGCTGGTGTGGAACAAGGATCGAGTTACTTTGCGGGACGAGTTGGAGTTGATCCGTTGTTTTCTGGAAATCCAACAATATCGCTTTGGTGAGCGAATACAGTACGATGTACAGGCGCGCTCTGAAGACTTGGACAATCTGATACCCAAAATGGTCGTACTGACGCTGGTTGAAAATGCAAGTATCCACGGCATTGAGCCGCTAAAGCATGGGGGACGCATTGAGATTCTTTTTGAGCATGAGGAAGGACGACTGATTCTAACGGTTCGGGATGATGGGGTTGGCATGTCTGTGGAACAGGTGCAGCGCTTATATGGTTACATGCAAAGGCAGGAAGAAATGGGTGAGCGTATAGGTCTGCAAAATGTCATCTATCGTCTAAAACTTTACTACGGGAAACGCTTTGAGCTCGCCATTCGCAGTGCACCCGGCGAAGGTACGGAGATTCGTATAATGATTCCTGCGGATCGGGTGTAAAACCTTCAAAAGTGTAAAAAACCTAAATAAATCATTTTTCTACAAAAAATTTCATTTTTCGCTATATACTCCCCTTCTATTATATGGTAAATATGAATATATACTAAAAATCAATAATAAGAAGAAATAGTCTAGGATATCTTAACACTAACGAAGTTTTGAATAGCTGGCCAGCTTTCAAATATAACTAATTTTTTATTGGAGGAAGAGTATGAAGTTTACTAAAAAGTTAATTAAGTCCTTAGCGGTTGTTGCTATTATTGGTTCAATTTCCGCCTCTGCTTATGCTTCTAGTACCATTGAAGGAGGTTGGATTGAAGGGAAGGGTAATTTTTCTAATAATAATTCTCGTCAAGAGCTTTCCTTACGTGCTGCGAAAAGTGTTCCAGATCACCAAGGTTATACGGAAGCTAAGCCAGGAAATTCAGATTTAGAAAGAGCAGTTGCTATAACAAAGTGGGAGGGTGAATACCACTATTCCAGAGCACAATTAACTTGGGCAGGAAGTGTACGTCTTGATAGCGACAGACAATGGGGGTGGGATCGTACCAGGGCTGTCACTGGTTATGGTGAAGCTATTCTTGTAGCGAGAACTTTTTACGGCGGTAGCCAAGAATAATTAAAAATTAAAGAAGGTGAGATTGTTATTTCCTTAACAATTTCACCTTTTATTACGAGAGGTATTTGAAATGAAAAGTAAGCTGAAGGAAATTTCCGGAAATGGACTAATACCAATATTCGTACTGTATTTTTTATTGAGTATGATTATGATCTCTGTGAGTTATTACATGGTACAACAAAAAGAATTAGACTCCTTGTCCAGAGGTCTTTACCAAGAAAATAGTTTATTCTTTATGGTAGATCAAAATTCTGCTCACGAATTGGACTGGCGTAAGCTCCGAACTACGTACCCATTTACCATATTCAAGGAGCTTGAAACTGGGGAAATGAATGTGCGAGCTCTTTATTATAAAGAGGATACATATAAGCCACCAATTGTTGCAGGGAGATTTTTTAATGAGGACGATTTTTATAGTGATCATAGGTATGCTGTAATTGGACAACATATTGCTGAATCAGCACTTACGTCTCTTGACGGGAGACGGTATTATCTGTTCCAAGGAAAAAAATTTGAAGTCATAGGTTCTATGGGGGCGGCCTATCCATCAACTCTGGATACAACGGTGCTACTAAACTTGGATGCCCTTGGTCAACAAACTCACCTAAATAATATCTATGTACTAAATTCTCCCGCAGTGTCCTCTGTTATCAAAAATGGATATTTAATTTTTGAAAACTTAAGCGCTAAGGTGAATGTATTTGACCGCGGTGATGCTGGAGCACAGAGATATGTGGGCATAGACATATATCGTAATACGATCATAATTACTGTATTTCTGTTGTTGGTTTGCTCCAGTGTTATATTTACTATGAATTGGTACGATAAAAAGAAAACTGAAATAACTTGGTTATGGATTATGGGAATTAAGTCAGAGAAAGCGATAGTGAAATTTTCCAAACGATATTATGTAGCCGTCTCCCTGTCTTATTTGCTTATGTGTACAATAAGCCTTTTCTTATTTTTGATCGCTGGGGCTTCAATAGAAAATATTGAACTGTACGTACAATATCTGCTTATAGGCTACGTATTAATTCTCTTATCTTCTTATCTTTCCATATCCGTTACTGTCAAAAGGATAGGTAGATCAGGAAAGGACTTAAGTTTAAATGAGAATGGTATACAGTGAAGTTTTAGAAAGCGTACAAAAGAACAAAAGTACAACGATATTTATTCTCCTTCAAATTACTATTTTGTTTTTTTTAGTTACTGTTTTATTTTTGAATTTTAATCATTTAGTTACGAAATCAAGTAAAACAGCAGCCTTAGGGGCACAAGACAGTTTCCAGTTATCAGACACTCTAACGAATAGTGATGAATTAAAAGAACTTATGAATCAACCGATGTTCTTAACCAAAATTAAAAATTTTTATAATTATGTAGAGAAACATATAGGTGAGAAGTATATCTACATTTTTACGCAGCCTGTTGACCTCATTCATTTTGAAGGAGCGGACAAGGCAAAATTTTCACAGGATTATGAACAAGGATTTGAACCGAATGTCTTTACTATCAATAACAAAGGCCCTTATGTTTCTATAAAAGCTTTACAAATTAATAAACAAGGACTAGATCAGTTTTCCATTGAAACAGATGAGGGGGAGAACTTGACCGCACATGATTTTAATCATGTGGGTCATACAAGCATTCCTGTACTCCTAGGAGCAGAATATAAGCAACTATATAAAGTAGGAGATATTTTAAAAGGGAAATATTTGTTAAAAGATTTTGAGTTTTATGTAAAAGGGTTTGTTAAAAAGGATTCACTTGTTTTTAATGCTAATAACCCGGAAATATATCTTGATCGGTATATTATTATGCCCGCACAACAGTTTACAAGTGTCCCAGATACTAAGGAAGACTTTAACTTTCAACAGAAACACTATCTCCAAATGATAAATGGGGACATTTGGAGTTCGGAAACCGAGTACTTTGTAAGGAGCAAGGTAGAAGAAGCCCAAAAAAAGACTGGTTTTTATGATACCCAAGTTCTTGGAGCAAACAGCCCACCATTAAATTTTATTTTTTCAGCGCTACACGAGAATATCATGGTACTCAGTGTTATAACTATAACTATATTTGTGGTGTGTATTCTCAGCATTTCGATTTTAATGGTAACTAAATTAGAAAAAAATATGAAAAACTTATCTATTCACTTGATCTCTGGAGCAACGATAATGAATATACTTTTCTATTTTATTGCAGAGATAGCATTTTTGGTGATAGTTCCAGGTTTAATTAGTCTATTTCTGTATACTTATCTTATTAACTTTAAAATGGGTAGTTACTTCATCACGATATTGCTGAGTATGCTAATTATATTCGCGTTGTCTACACTTCTACTTTACTACAAGACGAGGAAGTTGCAGGTTAGTATGTTTTTAAAACGAATGGAGTGATTGGTTTTAATGATTACAATAAATAATCTTCACAAAGCTTTTAAGGTGGGGGAGAGGGTTTTGGAAGTATTAAAGGGTGTGGATTTGAGTATTAAAAGGGGCTCTATGACAGCAATTATGGGTAGGAGCGGTTCAGGAAAATCCACTTTGCTAAATATAATTGCTGGATTAGACAAACCGGACAGTGGGACTTACATGTATGAGCAAGAAGATCTGACTACTAAAACTCTAAATCAATTAGCAGATTTCAGAAGAGAAAAAATAGGATTTATTTTACAAAATTATGCTCTGATTGATACCAAAAATGTGTTCGATAATGTGGCTTTGCCCCTAAAATATAGTAAATACCCTAAAGCAAAGATAAGTCATATGGTGGAAGATGTTTTAGAAGCATTAGAGTTAGAAAAGTTAGGTTTTCATTCTGTTGATATGTTGTCTGGTGGTGAAATGCAGCGGGTGGCGATAGCAAGAGCTCTTGTTCAAGAACCAGAAATTATACTGGCTGACGAACCGACAGGTTCCCTTGACGAACACTCTGAACAGAATATTTTGGGTATTTTCAAGGATTTAAATATACAGGGGAAAACTATTGTAGTCGTAACACATGACCAGCAAGTCGCAGATGCATGTGATGAAACGATTTATATCAAAGAAGGGAAAATACGTTATTACTAATTTGTTTTGTCATGGACGCCGATGCTGGATTGGCGTCCATTTGCTTTGAAGGACCTTCACCTATAGTTTCCTAAGTAACACCTTTAGATTGACAGGTGAACAAAATGAACGGCATTTTATAAAATGAAAGTGCTTACAATTTAGGATGCGCGGGATTCTCGTTGTTCAAGGGGCGTGCGCATGATATTCACACATAATTGACAAAAGAGGCCGAAAGGGGAAGGTCTGGCATGACAAGCAAAAGGTTCGGAATCATCAGTCTGGTAATGGTTATGATGGCATCTATGATCACTGCTTGCTCAGGGAGCTCGGATAAGGAGCCTGCGTCGGGAGATAGCAAGGAGAAGGTCACGTTCACGTATTTTAATGCCACGGCGGGAAGAGACATTAATACCAATGAAACGCGGATCGGAAAAGTTTTGGAAGATCAGACCGGCGTGAACTGGAAGCTGGAGCATTTGGTAGGGGATTCGAATACGAAGATTGGCACGTTTATTGCAAGCAACGATTATCCGGACGTAATTGTACCGGATGGGACGATTGATAAACTGCTGGATGCCGGGGCTTTCATTCCCCTGAATGATTTGATCGACAAATATGGACCAAATATCAAGCGTGTATACGGACCCTACTACAACCTGATGAAAGCGGAGGATGGGAATATCTATTTCCTGCCGTTTAGCGCGGTGGTCGGCGATTATTTGTCTGCTCCTAACATAGAGCAGGGAGCTTTTTGGATACAGCGCAGAGTGTTGAAGGAGGCGGGATATCCAAAAATAAAAACGTTAGATGAGTACTTGGCTCTGATTCGGAACTATACGAAAAAGCATGCAGACGAGGGATTAACCGGGTACTTGGCGCTAACCACGCAGGATAGGTTTTATGCGCTTACGAATGCGCCGATGCATCTGGCAGGCTATCCCAACGATGGCGGCACAATTATTGATATGAAAACACACCAGGCGACGGATTATGGAGATAAGGACATCACTAAACGGTACCTGAAAGAGCTAAATCAGCTTAACGCAGAGGGCCTGTTCGATAAATCGTCCTTTGTGGACAATTACGATCAATATTTGGCGAAGCTGACCTCGGGCAAGGTGCTGGGCTTTTTCGATTACCGCTGGCAAGCAGGGCAGGCTCTAAATAACCTGCAGGAGGCTTCCAAGCGATCGGGTAATGATGATCTGGAATATGTAGGGCTGCCTGTTGTATACGACCGGAATATAAAGGATCAGTATCTTGATCCGTCGTCATTTGTTAATAACCGAGGCATTGGAATTACAGTCAGTGCCAAGGACCCGGTACGTATTATCAAATTTTTCAACAATCTGCTGACCGACGAAAACCAAGTGTTATCCAACTGGGGGATCAAAGGTGAAACCTATGATGTAGATAAAAATGGGCGCTTTTATCGGACCAAGGAGCAAATTAAAAAGACGGGTGAGGATGCGTTCCGTGACTCATTTGGGTTCAAATATTTTGAATACAGCTGGCCGCGATACGGTAACGGTTCTTCCTTGCCTGACGGCAACTCGGCTAGCCCCGGACGGCAGCCTGAGGTTGCACGTATGTCGTATACCGAAGGTGATAAAAAGCTGCTAAAAGCAAACGGTGTAGAGTCCTTCTCGCAGATGTTTTCCGCACCTGACGAACGTCCATGGTTCCCAGCCTGGAGCATTCAGGTTGCCCAAGGCTCACCAGCGCAGATCTTTCAGCAAAAAAAAGGAGACCTGCAGCGCAAATATTTCCCGCGCTTGGTGCTGTCTGCACCGGCACAGTTTGATGCCATTTGGAATGAATACACCACCGAGTTTAACAAGCTGGATGTGAAGGCTTTTGAGGAACTGATCACGAAGGAGGTTGCCAAAAAAGTCAAGACGGTCGGAAAAAAATAAAGGAGGAAGCAGCTATGAGCTACACGTCACCGCCACCTGTTACGACCTCCTCGGGTCGTTTGCCGTCCTCACGGCGAACCGGCTTTAGGGGATTTATACACAAGCTGAACCAGCAGCGTGCACTCGTATGGATGTCCGTCCCTTTTTTAATCTGGCTGTTTATTTTTAAATATTTACCTCTGTGGGGCTGGACGATTGCTTTCCAGGATTTTAAGCCTGCCCGCAAGCTGCTTGACCAGCATTGGGTCGGGTTGAAGCATTTCCGTTTTCTGTTTCAGGATGAACACTTTCTGCGGGTGATGCGCAATACGCTGGCGATGAGCTTTATTAACCTGGTGCTGGGCTTTGTCACCGCTATAGCATTGGCGATTTTGCTGAATGAGCTTCGCCAGCTCGTATTTAAACGGGTGGTTCAGACGATCAGCTATTTGCCACACTTTATTTCTTGGGTGGTCGCGGCCAGCATCATTAGTACTGCACTGTCTGCGGACGGCGGTATCATCAATGAGGTGCTGATGTGGCTTGGGCTGATTAAGGAACCTATTCTGTGGTTAGGTGAGGGAAGCTACTTTTGGGGCATTCTCGGTGCGTCGGAGGTATGGAAAAATGTCGGCTGGAATACCATCATTTATTTGGCCGCGATGACGATGATTGATCCCTCGCAGTATGAAGCGGCCGAGATGGACGGAGCAGGGCGGTTTCAGCGGATTTGGCATGTGACATTACCAGGATTAAAGCCTGTATTTATCATCCTGCTCATTATGAACATTGGCAACCTGCTCGAATCAGGCTTTGAACCTCAATATTTACTGGGCAACGGCATGAACGTGGATTACTCGGAAAATTTGGATATTTTCGTACTGAAATATGGTATCCAGATGGGGAACTTTTCGCTTTCCATTGCTGCCGGAATGTTCAAAACGGTGGTTAGCTTCATTCTGTTGTTTAGCGCCAATTATATTGCGAAGCGGTTAGGGGAGGAGAGGTTGTTCTGAAAAAGGGGTGAGTTATTCTGGGAGGGGGCGTTGTCGCTTCGCGTGCAGATTGTTCTTCCGAATCCTCCGCTTCTTCAGAACAATTCCGCCCGCTCCGCTACTACCCGCCGTAAAGTCACTTTTTTTAAGAACTGAGGGTAGTGGCAGGGAAGAGCTTAAGAAAGGCGCGTGACTCGCGCCTCCTTGTAATAACTGCGTCATGATGGTGGCTCAGCTTCGTTATCGCCATTAGAGGATGTCTTTGGGAATGGGCTATTCGAGGCGATAGCAGGAGTGCGTGCTTATGCATACTACAGGTGCAAGTCTGTGGATTTTTAACAGGCCGCTTCGCGGACCTCATCAAGACCTTAAGTGCTGGGCTAGGCGATGTTTTAGAAAGGAGAGGAAGTCATGGGCAAAGGGAAGGCCGTACATGGGCGATTTCGGGCGCCCTCGGATCGGATTTTTGATGCGTGCAATGTTGTGTTTATGCTGTGCCTAATGGTGTTCACGCTGTATCCATTTTTAAATACGTTGGCGGTTTCATTAAATGAAGCGAATGACTCCATTCGGGGTGGGATTTATTTGTGGCCGCGTGAATTCACGTGGAGTAATTATGAATTTGTATTCAAGGAAGCGACGATTTTCCATGCTACGTTGATTTCTGTATTACGTACGGTCGCGGGTACAGTGACCTCGGTGTTTTGCTGCGCGATGGTGGCGTATACGATCAGCCGGCCGGAATATGTGCTGCGCAAATTTGTTTCGATTGCCTTTATTTTGACGATGTATTTTAGCGGTGGCTTGATCCCCAATTTTCTCTTAATTCGTGAGCTTGGGATGCTGGGAACCTTTTGGGTGTACATCGTACCGGGGTTAATCGGGGTGTTTAATGTCATAGTCATTCGCTCCTTTATTGAGGGCTTGCCAGAGGGGATTTTGGAGTCGGCGCGTATTGACGGTGCTGGGGAGTTTGCTACTTTTATGCGTATCGTTTTGCCACTGTGTGTGCCGGTGCTGGCAACGGTATCCCTGTTCACGGCAGTCTCGCAATGGAATTCCTGGTTCGATGTATTTTTGTACAATTCGTCGTATGAGCAGTGGAGCACACTCCAATATGAGCTGATGAAAATTTTGCAAAATTCCAATACGTCCGTTAACGCTCAGGATTATGCCAGCCAGTTTTCAGGGTCAGAAAATCTGGCGAAGGCGGTTACGCCTACCTCTATTCGTGCCACGATGACGATTGTCGCCTCAGTTCCTATTATTTTAGTCTATCCGTTTTTACAAAAATACTTTGTGAAGGGTATGACCTTGGGAGGCGTGAAAGGATAGTAGATATTTTACATTTATTCTAGGAGCCACTTTTAATCCGCAAGTAATTGAAATCCAAGGGTGCCAAATACGAATTCAAAAATTTGAGTGCAGGAGGGATTGCTTTGCGGTCAGGTTGGTATACGCCTTTTTGTCTGGTGCTGGCTGGAGTGCTGTTGTTATCGCCTATCGGATGGTGGGGAATGTCTGTAGCGAGAGCAGCTCCATCTGTGGAACATTCTCCGTCGGTTTCGAACACGGTGCTATCGGTAGGGAAGATCATTGGAGCGTATGGATTTGAGCAAGGAAACAGTGACGGCTGGAAGCCACGGGGAGCTTATACCCAAATTGCATCCGTCACGGAAGCGGCATATGGCGGTACGCACAGTCTGAAGGCAACCGCTCGTACGGCGGCTTGGAATGGAGCAGAGTTAGATGTGAAGCCACTGTTGCTGCCGGATGTGGAGTATGAAATTAGCGGATATGTGAAACTGGACGGCAATGCTGCAATTCCAAGCGTGCTTAAGTTTACGATGGAGCAGCAGCCGACAGGCGGGACTACAGCATGGAAGACCCTAGCTCAGACGGAGACAACAGATACATCGTGGATCAAACTCCAGGGGAGATATACTTTTACCGGGGAGATGAATGCATTGAAGCTGTATGTGGAGAACTCGAATTCTGCTCAGGCTTACTACGTGGATGAGGTGGAAATCAGGCAGGTTTCAGTAACACCAACAAATCCTACAAGTGGGATCGTATCCGGATTCGAAGACGGTACAGCCCAAGGATGGGTATCCCGCTTGGGAGACGAGACCGTGCAGGTCTCGAATGCCGATGCACGGACCGGCTCATACAGTCTGCTGACATCGGGCAGACAAAAGGCATATGCCGGACCCAAGCTGGACGTGACTGCCACAATGCAAAAAGGCAACCGATATACGGTCAGTGCCTGGGTGAAGCTGGCTCCGGGTGAGCAGCCTAATAAGGTGAGGCTCAGTGCACAGCGTGATTACCAAGGCCAAAGTGCATATGAAACGGTTGTAGGCGATACGGCTGTCACGACAGGGGGATGGGTGCATTTGTCTGGTACGTATACGCTCGCACATGATGCAGATACCGTTTCTATGTACCTGGAATCGCCAGAAGGGACGTCTTCCTTTTATATGGATGATTTCGAATTGTCGCTGGTGCCGCCGCTGGCGATTGAAAAGGACATACCTGCTTTGCATGGATTATATCAGGGACAGTTCAGCATCGGCACAGCGATTGAGGCTTTCCAGACCGAAGGGGCTTACGGAGAACTGGTACAAAAGCATTTTAACAGCGTCGTTGCAGGGAATGCGATGAAGCCAGTCTCCTTGCAACCATCTGAGGGGCAGTTTCATTGGGAGGAAGCAGACCAAATTGTGCAAATTTGCCAGACAGCACGGATTGGGAATTCGTTTCCATACGTTGGTGTGGCATAACCAGACTGGAGATTGGATGTTTAAGGACAAAAATGGACAGCCGATGACGCAGACTGCTGAGAATAAAAAGCTTTTGCTGGACCGCCTGGAGACGCATATTCGCGCCGTTGCGGCCCGGTATAAAAATGTCATTACCGATTGGGATGTGGTAAATGAGGTCATTGATCCTGATCAGCCGGACGGCATGCGCCGCAGCAAGTGGTATCAGATTACAGGAACCGATTATATTGAAAAAGCGTTCCGTGTCACGAGGGAAGTGGCAGGGCCGAACGCGCGATTGTTCATTAACGATTACAATACCCATGAACCGAAGAAACGCGATTTTCTGTACAATCTGGTGCGTGATTTGCTTGCTAAAGGCGTACCGATTGACGGCGTAGGTCACCAATCGCATATCCGCTTGGAGTTTCCTACCATAGCCGAAATTGAGCAATCCATCGAGAAGTTTGCTTCACTTGGGCTGGATAATCAGATCACGGAGCTGGATATGGGCCTTTACTCTAATGATACGGATCGCTACGAAACGATCCCTGAAGCCATGTTGATTCGGCAGGCTCATCGTTATCAGGCGCTGTTCGATATGTTTACACGACAGCAGGACCATATCAGCAATGTGACCATTTGGGGGACAGATGATGGCAATACGTGGCTCAGTACGTTCCCGATTGCCCGGTTGGATAAGCCGCTGCTGTTCGATGAACGGTTAAAGGCCAAATATGCATATTGGGCGCTGGTGGATCCATCCAAAGTGCCGCCGCTACCAGCAGGGAGTAACGAATAAATGATTTGAGACAGAGGAGTAGAGCTGTTCAAAAGGAGAGCTGAAGCTATGGCTACCTTGCGCTATACGAATCCGGTTGTCCCCGGATTTTATCCTGATCCGAGCGTGATACGTGTCGGAGAGGATTATTACATGGCGACAAGCTCATTTGAATACATGCCGGGGTTGCCGATTTTTCATAGCCGAAACCTGACCGATTGGCGGCAGATCGGGCATGCATTAAATCGGCGCAGTCAGATGGATTTGTCCACACGGAAGAGCTCAGAAGGTATATATGCGCCCACATTGCGCTATCATCAGGGTGTATTCTACCTGATTACGACAGATGTGATGGGGATAGGCAATTTTTATATTACGTCTGTGAACCCTGTGGGACCTTGGTCTGATCCGATCCGTATTCCTTACGGAAATATAGATCCGTCCCTGCTATTTGATGACGACGGGAAAGTGTATGTTACCGTACAATCCGGGGCAGATGCCGAGTCGCATATTATTCAGTACGAACTGGATATTGCTACAGGCCAGGCATTGACCGAGCCTGTGGCTATTGCTCATGGAGATGGCGGCGTATGGACCGAAGGGCCGCATCTGTATCACATCGGCAGTCGTTATTACCTGCTGTGCGCCTGTGGCGGCACGGGGCGTGATCATCGTACGCTCGTGTATCGGGCCAATAGCCTGTATGGTCCATTTGAACGGATGAAAGAGCCCATGCTTCAGAATGAATATCCAAACTTGTGCAGACAAGAGAATCCCCTCATTTAATACAAAAAAAAGCAGGCTGCTTACATGCTCGGACATGTAAGCAGCCTGCCTTGTTATCGCAAAGGAACAAGCAGTTTTATTCCAAGTTGGCGTGTTGACCATACATGGATTCGGAGGTCAGCTTGCGCAGCTGCATCGTTCTGAGCACCAACGCATCGCCATACAGCAGCAGAGTTTGCTCAAACAGTGAGCCCATGGGCTGAATGGTCTGGTAATCCTTGCTGGACGGGTCCTTGGGCGCGCCGGGCAGCTTGACGATGATATCGGCCAGTTTGCCGATGGTAGACTCGGGGGAAGTGGTAAGCACCGCCAGTGAGGCCCCGAGTTTCTTCGCTTTGTCTGCCATCGAGACTAAGCTTTTGGTTTCACCAGAGCCTGAACCGATAATCAGCAGATCTCCCTCGCTCAAGCCAGGGGTTACGGTTTCCCCAACTACGTAAGCTTGAACCCCCATATGCATCAACCGCATGGCCAGCGAGCGAATCATGAACCCTGAGCGCCCCGCTCCTGCTACGAATACCTTATTCGCAGCAGCGATGGAGTGGATCAACTGTTCTGATTCGGTATCGCTGATTAGCTGTGGAACGAATTGCAGCTCCTTGATGACCTCAGATAAATATTGAGAGGTTTCCATTGGATTAACCTTGTTTGATGAGCTGCTGCATTTGCGAAGCTACAGCCTTTTTGTCGTCTTCGCCAGTGATACCGCCGCCTACGATAACCAGATCCGGTTGAGCTTTTACCACTTCAGCCAATGTACTCAGCTTGATGCCGCCAGCTACGGCTGTTTTGGAGTTTTTTACGACTTTTTTGACGGTTTGCAGTGCTTCGAACGGACTTTGACCTTCCGCTTGCAGATCGTAGCCTGTATGCACACAGATGTAGTCAACGCCTAAAGCGTCGATTTCTTTTGCACGTTGCTCCAGGTTTTTAACACCGATCATGTCCACCAGGATTTTTTTGCCGCCTTGTTTCTTAGCTTCTTCTACAGCACCTTTGATCGTTGCATCTTCAGCTACAGCCAAAATCGTCACGATATCTGCACCAGCCTCGGAAGCTTTTAGCACTTCATAGCCCCCTGCGTCCATAACTTTCAGGTCAGCCAGTACTTTTAGATTGGGAAATGCTTCTTTCATTGCTTTTACAGCATGAAGTCCTTCATTGATGACAATCGGCGTACCGATTTCTACGATATCAATATACGATTCTACTTCTTTTACCAGTGCGATACCTTGCGGGATATCTACCAAGTCTAAAGCCAATTGAAGTTCCATGTTATTAACTTCACTCCTTAAGTGAATTTGTATTTTAGTGAACAGGTACATGCTTTGTTGAGTCGTACTTATACTTTGTTTTCATGCACAGGTTTGATTGTAAGGCCCCGGTATTCGGTTGAAAAGTACGCACTAATTCGTAACGTAGTTACCCTGACGATACTATAGACCATGAAAACCACCCATATGAGAGCCAATATTTTGTCTTCTTTAGCATTATTTCGATAATGAAAATCATCTATTCGTAACCAGTAAAATATACACATCCATGTCAGGTTGCAAAAGTATGAATGTACCGATAATTGAATTGACTTCAAGTTAGGTTTTGACTATATTTGTAATATACTGGTATGCAAAAAAAGGGAGTCTAACAGCATAACTACCCTGAAGAATAGCCACTAGGCTAGGGGTGACTTTAATTTTCAGGATAGGGAGGCGGGGTTTAGTGGAAGAGGTCCTGAACCAAAGGGAAGCTATTTATTTGTTGTCGGACAGCCACGCGCTCGATAAAGCTTGCGAGTTGTTTAGAATCAGCTATACGTGTAATGATTGGGATGAAGCGAACAAGGTTGCGGATTATCTGCATTCGTTGGCTGAAAGCCTGTATCACACCCAACTGAGAAATGCTGCAGACGGCAAGTACGAGACATTGAACGCCAAACACCCGCTGGTGTTTTATTATGCTTACAGCTATCTAGCGAAATCGATTTATTATCAGAATATGGGCCAGTATGAGGAAGCCAGAGATTATATTATGAAGTATAGCGAAATGGGTTGGTTTATGGGGCTGGATCAAAGCGGTCACGAAGAAGTAGAGAGATTCCGTTTTCTCGCCAAGGCCAATTTATATACGATTGATTTACTTTCGGGGAAGAAGGAACTTTTACCAGAATATGTTCAGTTTCTTCACGACAATGACGAGGAGCTACTCCCGGGATTGGTTGGTATTGCTGAAGCAGCTAACTTGAACAATTGGGATATTGACGACCTGCTGAACGAGTTTGCCGATGATATTGAGATATTTGAAGGTTATGAAGATAGAGCCAACCGCGTATATTATTTAAAACTGGTCAACCAATTAGCTATTTACCAGTTGAAAAAGAAACAGTACATCGTTGCCTTGAATTATATCCTTGTTTCTCTGCAATTCTCTATTGGTGTAGAAGCCAATACTGATTTTAGGACACTGGTTGCACTGTTCGAGACTTATCGAGATTTGGCAACCCTGTCGCAGCAAGAGCAATACCAAACCATTTTATTAAGGGGGCTTCATAATGAAAAAGGCATTAATCTCGATAACTATGGTCTTAGCGTTTCTTAGTGTTGCTCTTCCGGTAGGAAATACATTGGGACAGTTAGACCCCGTGTATCCTTCGAATCATGGTGTTTTTTCTTATACTGCTTGAGTTTAGATTTGGATTGTTAGACCCAGTAGGGATTTTGTAAATAAGGGGAACGCACTTTTACGCCATTTGCGGATCAGTGCGCTCCCCTTTCTCATGCCAATAAACAATATTAATTATTTTACAATATAGGAAGTCAGGTTATCGGCCAGATGTTGCATCGTTTCGCTCGCCTTTCGCATACGCTCCATGACTTCGGTGAAAGAGCCTACCAGAGTCGCCTGCTCTTGAGAAGAAGCAACAATTTGCTCTATTTCCTGCTCCATCTGACGAATGGAGTTCTGTACATCCTTAAGGGCTCCCTCAATATCGACTGTCGCTTTTTTGGACTCTACAGATAGCTTGCGTACTTCTTGAGCAACGACACCAAAGCCTGCTCCTGCTTCTCCGACACGTGCGGCTTCAATCGCGGCATTCAATCCAAGCAGGTTGGTTTGGTCGGAAATTTCCTTGATAAATACAGCGACCTGATTAATTTTACCCGAGTTTTGTACGGCAAATTGGGTGTTCTTTAAAATGTGTTCACTGGTAGCTTGTAGCTCCTCTGAATGTGCTGTTACATGCTGCACCATTTCAATGAGCTGCTCGGTAATGGAGTGGTTTTCAGATACGATTTGATCCAGCTGATTTCTGTTGGTCAAATTATAGGAAGCGGCAAACGCTGCAATGACGTTCCCATTATCATCAAACACAGGAATACTGATCATATCGAGAGGATATCCCAGCAATTCAGCCGGAATGTGGGTCAAGCTGGCCTCATGTCCATTTTTAAGCATGGCGAAATTTTTGTAGCCCTCAAGTAGCTCCGAGCCGGTTTCAAAGCCAAGATTCATACCCTCTGATTGGGTATAAGCCAGAACGTGAGTACGGTCGAAAAGAGCAAGGGTTACTTTCTCCCGCATAATCTGTTGTATGTAGGGAATGGCTGCAATTAATGCATCTATTGTATTCAAGTGGATCACCTACCTTTCTTTACTAAATATATTTTTTATAGTCCTATATATTTGTCGGTCTAAAGACGGATAAAAGTTATAAAAGTATTGAGAATTTAAAGAAAATTCAGAAAAAAAGGCATATCGTTTCATAATAGAAACGATATGCCTTCCGATTTAATTTGAACGTGTCAGTGCTGTGTATAAGCGGCTTACTTGCCACGCTGCTCGAACAATTGTGCAATCCCCACAATAACCTTGGTTGCAAGCACCATGTTATCCACCGACACATACTCGTACTTACCGTGGTAGTTCTCCCCGCCTGTGAAAATATTCGGTGTAGGCAGTCCCATGTAAGACAGCTGTGAACCGTCTGTGCCTCCACGAATCGGCTTGATAATGGGTTCAATATTCAGCTTCGTCATTGCTTCATGAGCGATATCGACGATATGCTTGACAGGCTCAATTTTCTCTTTCATGTTGTAATACTGGTCTCTCAGCTCCAGCGTAATACGGTTGTCTCCATAGGCAGCCTGGAGCTCTTTTACGATATTTGTCAAATAAGCTTTCCGGTTCTCAAAGCTCTCACGATCAAAATCGCGGATAATATAGTATAGTTTGGCTTGTTCTGCTGTGCCAGTAGACTCCAACAGATGATAGAAGCCATCGTACCCATCTGTATATTCCGGGGCTTCATTCACAGGTAATCTACTGTGCAGTTCCATAGCGATTTTGGCAGCGTGGATCATTTTGTTTTTAGCCGTACCGGGATGTACATTTACACCATGAATGGTAATATGAGCAGCCGCGGCGTTGAAGCTCTCATACTCCAGCTCTCCGAGCGGTCCGCCGTCTACCGTATAAGCATATTCAGCGCCAAAAGCGGCTACATCAAAGCGTTCAGGTCCTCTTCCAATCTCTTCATCCGGTGTAAAAGCAACGCGAATTTTGCCATGTTGAATTTCGGGATGATCAATCAGATAGTGGATTGCTGTCATGATCTCTGCGATGCCGGCTTTGTTGTCTGCACCGAGCAGGGTGGTGCCATCTGTTGTGATCAGGGTGTGGCCTTTATATTGAGTCAATTCGGGAAACTCACGTGGAGAAAGGACTACACCAAGTGAGGCATTCAGCGTGATATCGCCCCCATCATAGTTCTCCGTCAACTGTGGCTTTACTCCTGCGCCAGTTAGTTCAGTAGCCGTATCGAGGTGTGCCAGAAAACCAATGACGGGCACTTCTTTATCCGTATTGGAGGGAAGGGTTGCCATCACATAACCATGATCATCAATGGTTACGTCTGTCATACCGATGGCTTTCAGTTCGTCTACCAGGAGGTTGCCCAATGTGAGCTGTCCGGGTGTGGTGGGGCATGTGTGGCTGCTTTCGTCGGATTGGGTATCTACCTGTACATATGTAGTCAGGCGGTCAATCAGTTCCTGTTTCATGTGGTTATCCTCCTTGGGTCATTTCCATTATGGTACGTATTTTATCATGATTAGGCTTATGATATGAAAAAAATGGTTTAACCTTTCAGAATGAAAGGTTGTTTGTAGCACATATAGAGAGATGTTAATCTATGAGTCTTTTAAATTGTGTCTTATTACTGAGTCACTTAACGTTACGTTCATAGATTGGAAGCATAGAATACACTATCAAACGCAAGGGAGGTGAATTCTATGGCGATCCTTTTACCTTCGCAAATTTACAATCTTGCTGCTGGTGTAGGTAAGTCCTTTTTTGAAAACCTGAGAGGCGGTAGTAATGCTACAATTACCGTTAATAATTTCGGTGCCAATCCGGTGGATCTTGTGGTTACCCGTGTCAATGCTCCTGTGATCACTTATACTATTCCGGCGGGCAATAGTCTGACGTTAGAAGTTGCCTTGCTGCTGGTAGCTGCTCTCCAAGCTACTCCAGTTGGAGCAGTAACAGGTAGCATCCAAATTGCTACTGCTGATTTTTAATCTGTAACGACTTGACCCTCTAACTCTAGCTTTGCTGAAAAGCAAGGTTAGAGTTTTTTTATTGTTTGAAATTTTCTGAAACTTTTCTCAGGTTGTACCGATATATACATATGGCATCGTAAATAACACATCGAAAAGGAGTACCCTGTATGAGCTTTAGCAACCCGGTTTTACGTGATGACATCTTTTTGCGTGAAGATGAAAGAGAAGCTAGCGAACAACGTATGACTATCGGAGGAACGGTGAACAAAACGTTGCTTCTGCTAGTCCTGCTCATCGTCTCTGCCAGTATTACCTGGTATATGACCTATCAAGGAACCATAGAGGTGCTATCGTTGATGACGGCAGGCTTTATTGGGATGGCAGGCATAGCACTTTCGATATCCTTTTTTCCCAAAACGGCTCCATTGCTCTCTCCTGTATATGCGATTCTGAGTGGCTTTGCTTTGGGTGGCGTTTCCGCTTTTATGGAATATGAGTACCCTGGAATTGTAGTTAATGCCATTTTGCTGACAGTGGGTATCTTGTTCTTGATGCTCTTTATGTATACACAACGAATCATCAAGGTGACACGTGGCTTTATCTCATTTGTTGTCCTATGTACGATGGCGATTTTTCTAGTGACGTTGGTTGATTTTATTTTGAATTTTTTCGGTATGAATGTTCCGTACATCCATGAAACGGGCTGGGTGGGTATTGGTATTAGTTTATTTATCGTCATCATTGCCGCTTTGAATCTGCTCGTAGATTTTAATTTCGTTGAGGAACAAGCTGATCAAGGTGCACCCAAATATATGGAATGGTATGGCGCTTTTGCATTGCTGGTAACGTTAGTGTGGCTATATGTACGAATATTGGATCTGCTAGCCAAGTTGAGCAATAGGGACTAAGGTCTGCGATTACTTCATATGGTTAAGTAGAATGAGAAGAAGGACGGCTGAATGTCGTCCTTTTTGTATGCAAGAAGCGGTTTAAAAAATGCATTTTACGTTAAATACATAGAAGTTGGGTAAAACATAGAGGATAGATAGGTGAGGAGTGAGGTATATGTATCAGGTGGTGCTGGTGAGGCACGGAGAAAGCGTGTATAACCGACAAAACTTGTTCACAGGCTGGACGGATGTCGATCTGACTGAGCAGGGAACTCATGAGGCTATCGAGGCAGGACGTATCCTCAAGGAGGCTGGGTATACGTTTGACTTGGCATTTGCTTCTGTGTTAAAACGTTCTATCCGCACGTTGTATCATATCTTGGATGAGCTGGATCATCTGTGGATACCCGTGCAGAAGTCATGGAAGCTGAATGAACGCCACTATGGTGCGCTTCAGGGGCATAGCAAACTGGATTCCGCCGTGCAATACGGCGAGGAACAGGTTCATATTTGGCGGCGTAGCTTGACGGTGCGACCTCCTATGTTGGATGCGCAGGATGAACGGAGTCCACATCGAGAAGAGCGTTATCGCCATATTAAGCCAGAGGAGCTACCGCTTGGGGAGAGTCTGGAAGACACGGTGCATCGGGTTGGTGAGTTTTGGAAGCAACGGATCATGCCGTTGATTCTTAAAAAGGAGCGGGTTATCATTTCCGCACACGGTAATACTTTACGGGCCTTGATCAAGTACATGGAGAATTTGGACGAAACCGCATTGCTGGATTTGAACATTCCGACAGGTATCCCACTGGTGTATGAGCTGGATGAGCATATCGATCCTATCCGGCGCTTCTATCTTGGTGATCCGAGTCATGTAGAGGCAAAGAAACAGGCTGTGGCCAACCAAAGCAAGGTGACGGAGTGATTTTCCATATACAAAGAGGACAGGGCGCTTCCTTGCATCCTGTCCTCTTTAAGTTGTTAAACATCAAGCACTCGCGGTATCCTCTGCATCCAGGCTGTCTTCCTCAGTAGGAAGTGCCCATACCGATACACTGCCGGCACGAACGGGAAATATGCCATAGCCATCCTGTTCGATCTTTATGGTATGATCGTGATGCCCGGTCAAATCGGTCCATTTTTCTCCTGCACGTTGTTTACCCACGAACATGCGCTTTTCCCCGTCATTTGCGTTAGTGATCACCACAGCACATCCAGAGCCGTGTAGCTCAGGAATGCCCTGACGAACCCATCCAATCGTATGGGGATCATCAAAATAATCTTTTTGCTCACCATAAGCTTTGTGGTATCGGGCATATAGGAGCGGGTCTAGCTCAGCCTGCTTGCCTTCCACAGGCGTTTGTCCCTGGATACCGTAGTAATCACCGTAGAATACGCAGGGATAACCATCTTTGCGCAGTAGGATGAGTGCATAGGCACTGGGCTTAAACCAGTCCTCTACCCAAGATTCGAGCGCTTCGTGCGGCTGGGAATCATGATTATCGACAAAAGTAACCGAGTTCAGGGGATGGGTATGAACCAGCGTATCCTCGAAAATGGTGCTTAAATCGAAATCCTTACCACCCAAGGAAGCGCTATGTAGTTTGTAGTGGAGGGATACGTCAAACAGGTCGATTTTATAATCGATGGTATCCAGAAACTTTTGGCAAGATTCTAGATCCGGTTTCCAAAATTCGCCTACCATATAAAAATCCTGCCCACGCTTTTTAATCATTTCTGTAGCAAACTCTCGTACAAATTCATGATTAATATGCTTGATCGCATCCAGACGGAATCCGTTGCATTGTAGAGTATCCACCAGCCATTTGCCCCAGCGGATCATTTCCTTGCGCACATCCTGATGATTATAGTCAATATTGGCGAACATTAAATAATCATAATTGCCGAATTCATCATCTACATTATCGCTCCAGTTTTTGTTTTTACCTAAAATACGATAGATTCCTGTCCGGTCCTGACTTGCATCGTAATCCGTTCCATTAAAATGTTCGAAGTTCCATTGAAATGTGGAATACTTACCTTGTCGGCCGGGGAATGTAAATTTAGTCCAGCCTTCGATATCAAAGGGCTCGGAAATGACCTCATTACGATTATCCGGGTTGACCTCGACGACTTTGAATACTTCGGTTTCATCCGCACCAGCCTTATGGTTCATGACCAGATCGACATAGACGGCTACGCCGTGGCGAACGCAGGATGCGACAGCTTCCAGCAGGTCTTCCCTGGTTCCGTATTTGGTGCGCACTGCACCTTTTTGGTCAAATTCGCCCAGATCGTAAAGGTCATAGACGCCGTAACCCGTATCCTCAGGAGATTGGCCTTTGGTGACAGGTGGAATCCATATCGCGTCAATTCCTTTGGCCTTCAGTTCCGGTGCCAGGCGGGCAAGCTTTTTCCAGTGAGAACCGTCAGCTTTGACATTCCACTCGAAAAATTGCATCATCGTATGGTTCCTTTTCATGTGCGTCCCTCCTTCATATATAACAAGTTACCCACCAAGTGAGGGGGGCTAAACGTCTGATGGCCAATATGATGTTGATGAAGAACATGGATCGCTGTATAGCGTATGCTAAATCATTAAAATTTGTTATACATTGAGTGATCACAACGACTCGATGGCTAGAAAAGGAAACGTGAAAACGGTAAAATGAATCTAACTTAGCAATAGTTCGGATTTCGGGCAAACCATAAGCTCGACCAAGAGAGGGAAGGAGGGATGAACGTGACAGACCTGCAGCAGGATAAGGATGAAGCGAGAGAACCGCTGATGAAAAAATGTACGTATTGTCAGGAGACAAAACCATTAACGGACTTTCAGCGCAGAACCGGTCGCCGGGCTGGGCCTTATTCCCGGCGTGGTCCTTGCCGTTCCTGCCGGGGGTTAGCCCCGCAAGAACGGGTGGTTACGTCCGCTCCTTCCCATGAGGAGACGAAGCCCTTGGCTGCTCCTGTGGAGCGGCATAGCTCCGTAGCAGATACGGCTGCGTATCGTCTGGAAGCGTCCGCGCAGCCTTCTAATGATTCTCAACGCCCCCGTAGGAAGCCCGTCACGGACAAAGCGCGTGAGCGCCATCGGCAACGGGTTCGCCATTTGCTTAGCAGGCTGAAGCCTGCGGATACCCGTGCGTTGCGGCTTAATCGCAATGGCATGATTCGGCTAAGAGGCAAAACCGACCAAGGGAGACGCTGGCATCAGGAGATTGAGCTTGATTTGGCGATGACTCTGGTCAGAGAACGCATGGCGGTGATTGTAAATCCGTACACAGTCCGCAGACTTTATAGCAACAAGGAATTCCGCCAATATGTGCTTAAACGTGACCGCTATACCTGCTTTTTTTGCGGTGGCTATGGTGACACGATTGATCATTTACTTCCTCGGGCTAAAGGTGGACACACCACGCCAGTAAATTGTGTATGCGCCTGCAATGAGTGCAATCAAGTTAAAGCTGCCCGTGATGTAGAGGAATTCATCGAGTCTGGTGTGCCATTGCCGATTCCGAATGATTTTGAGCCTCCCGATGCTTCTGAGGACACCTTACGTACCTAGGACGATCTGGGGAAGCGGCAACATTCCCTTAGTACAGTTCTACTTCAAAGCCGGCTTCCTTCCAGGCTGTTGTACCGCCTTCGATAAAGGCTACATTGGTAAAGCCCATCTGTTGGAGTATATAAGCTGCCAGTGCGGCTTGTCCGCCTGCCCCGCAGGTGGTGATAATCGGGCGGTTACGGTCACGTAAGCGTTCATCACGCAAATCTTGTGGAACGCCCAGGTCAGCGCGGATGGGCAGCATGCCTAGTGAAATATTGGCACTTCCGCGAATTAAGCCGCAAGCACCTGCATCATGAGAATCCTGTACGTCGATAACGAATGTATCCGGATTTGATTCAATTCGCTGACGTGCCTCCTGTGAAGTAATGCCCTGAACGTGCTGCCTCGCTTCTTGAACCATATCTGCAAATGTTTTAGCCATCGTTCAACCCTCCGTAGGAATATGTTTTGTATTGGTTTTCATATTAATGAACAGAAACTCACTCTCTCTATTACCCATCTCTAGTATAAAATGCCCCTTTTTTAAGGTAAACTTAGACAAAAATCGTGCTTATTCTAGTTTTTATCTAAAATAACAATAAAAAATTTGCAGAAATTTGTGCAAATTTAAAATTTCTTCGACGATTGGGTTGTGAAAGGTGTAATATAGAGGTATAGGGTTCCGTTTCGTCCTGTTGTAGTCACGAGGGAGCGCTTCGTGAGATATTCCGCAGCAGTAACAACAACAGAATAACGTCCAAGCAATATACAATTGGCATCTGCGATCATCAGTCTTGCCCTTTAGGGTATAGGCCGGTTTAAGCTGTGCTTCTTGCATGTTTAGGGCGAATTCATTGAACGTTTTATTGCTAGAGTTTATGATACAGGTTACGAGAAAGGAATGGACTTCTATTTTCACAGTAAAGGAGGACGTTCACGCATGTCTGAAAACCAACAAGAGGTGGCCGTAACACAAGAAGCTACCAAAGAGTCTCGGGATGTATTGGACCAATTGATGAAACCGGAGGTTCAGCAATCGCTGACCGTACTGGTAGAGAATCTGCCAAAGTTGACTGAGATGGTTACTTTTATGACCGATGCTTATGATGTAGCACGCAGTCTGGCAACTGACCCTGTCTTTATCGGAGATATGAAAAACTCCATGGGAGAGTTTGTGAAGCCTGTTACAGATTCGGCTAAAGGATTGGCTTCTGCTGCAATTGAAGCAAATGACCGTGTACAAACTACGGACGGCAGTGTAGGTCTGTTTGGCCTGCTCAAAATGCTTAAAGATCCTAATGTACAAAAAACGCTGCGTTTCAGCCAGGCTTTCCTGGATATTCTGAATGAGCGCCAACGCGAAAGCAAATAATTACCTGATCGAGAACGGAGGATGGACATGTCGAAGCAAATTTTGATCTTGGGCGGCGGATACGGCGGATTGCTGGCCGCTCTTACAGCACGCCAGCATATGGACGCTAGCCAAGCAACCATTACAGTTGTAAACCGCTTTGCGTCGCACCAAATTATTACGGAACTACACCGTTTGGCGGCAGGTACTATTGCCGAAAAAGCTGTGGCGCTTCCTTTGGAAAAACTGCTGCGCAACAAAGATATTATCCTGAAAGTGGATACAGTTTCCGAAATCAAGCCGGACGATAAGAAAGTAACCTTGGCCAGTGGTGCTACGTTGAGCTATGACGCTCTCGTTATTTCCCTGGGCAGTGAAACGGCATACTTCGGTATTCCAGGGCTGCAAGAGCATAGCTTCACGCTGAAATCAGTAGCAGAAGCTAATCGCATCCGCGCACATGTGGAAGCTCGTCTGGATGCTTACAAGCAATCCGGTAACAAAGCGGACGCTACAATCGTTATCGGTGGTGGCGGTCTGACTGGTGTTGAGCTGGTGGGCGAATATGCTGACAAACTGCCTGCAGTTTGCCGTGAAAAAGGCATCAACTACGAAGATATCAACTTGTATTGCGTAGAAGCTGGACCATCTATTTTGGCAGGCTTCCCTCAACCATTGGTTGATCGTGCAGTAACAAGCCTTGAAAAACGTGGTGTTCAAATCGTAGCGGGTGTTCCGATTACAGAAATGAAAGCTGACGAAGTTCTCCTGAAAGACGGACGTTCGATCAAAACGAACACACTGATCTGGACAGGCGGCGTACAAGGTAATGCACTGGTTGGTGCATCCGGTATCGAAGTAAACCGTGGTCGCGCAACTGTGAATGGCGCACTGCAATCGACTTCCCACGAAGACATCTTCCTCGCTGGCGACAGCGCAGTAGTGTTCCCAGGTGAAGGCGAGCGTCCATACCCTCCAACTGCACAGTTGGCTTGGCAAATGGGCGAATTAGTTGGTTACAACATCTTCGCTTATTTCAACGGAGCGAAAATGGAACGCTTTACGCCAGTGTTCTCCGGTACACTGGGCAGCTTGGGAAGAACAGACGCGATCGGTACTGTAGGCGCGAATGGCACCCAACTAAAAGGCGCTGTAGCTACTTTGATGAAAGAAGGCAGTAACATCCGTTACTTGTCCCACATCAAAGGACTTTTTGCATTGGCCTACTAATATCTATATGGTTTATTAAAAGAGAGCGCTGTTCAGCGCTCTCTTTTTTCATTCTTTGACACTAGTGATGCTCACCATTCACAGATAGTTTTAATTCACTTCATCTGGGCTAACTCTTCCACCTGTGCAGGAGGGAGCGCGCCTTCAAAAATACTCAGCTCATCCATAGAACCTTTGAATGCAGGGTCCCACCAGTTGACCCCTAAGCTGAATGTTCCAGATTTAGAGGTAAAGACATCCGAAAACCCTGACCCTGTAAAGTGAATTTTCCCATTCACATACACCTCTAGCACTCCATGATCTACAGTGAAGGCGAGATGTGTCCATTCATTGGTTTTGATCTTCAGGCCAGTACTGCCGGTATACCAAGTTGAGCTGCCGGACCAGACCATGGTGTTATCCTTCTCAGGTCCTCTGGGCAGAAGGCTAACCCAGTGGTTGCTATCCATAGCTCCAAAAAAAGTTGGTGTATGCACAGTCAATTCGCTAGGTTTCACCCACAGTGACACAGAATAGGCTGAACTGGATATGAGTCCTTCAGGCAGAGCAATACCTGACTGTCCATCAAGGACTACAGCTTGGCCTCTTACGCCTTCAGCGTAGGATATACTACCTCCCTGACGATCGATTCGGTCACCAATAACCTTACCTTTGGCAAAAGCATCATTCTGATCCTTTAGATTATTTTCAAATGGGTATGAAGCAGTCAATGTTGCCTTCTCATAAGGAGCTACCGTAATGTTAAAAGCTTTGTCCCGACTGCTGTCCCCTTTGGTAATGGTAGCTGTCAAAGTGGCGGATACAGCCTTTTCTCCGATCCCGGGGCGCTTGATTTCACCAGTATCGGAAATGATGCCTGGGTCTGAGGTTTTCCAGGTAATGGAGGATTGCCGACTGCCTTCCTTTGGAAGCGTCAGATTAGCCGTCACCCGGCTCGTATTGCCAAGATCTAATTCACGATATACACTGTCAACGACTGTCGTATCCGTCATATCAGGGAGTTTACTGCCCCAGGCCATTTCACCTTTATTCGATAGAACTGTAAACGCAAGGATGTATTGATTTGTAACCTGGTCCCATTGTCTCAGGAATACTCCATCATATACAGCACCATCCAGTGTTAGTTGGACATTCGCATCCCCCGACTTGCGCCATGTTCCTTGCACATCGCCTTTAATCGTATGATCTGCTCTCAGCTGAATGAACTGTGTATTTTTGATCGTCGCCGAGGAATCACTGCCATGGTTAATATATTGATAATCACCAATGAATTGTTTCTCATCCAGCTTTGTAAGCGTCTCGCCGCCGTAACGGTAAGGAGCTACAACAGGCCAGTCATCCTGATTCATGAACATTTGGTGTACACGCAGCTCATGAGTCTCCCCTTGCTGAGGGAATCGGGTATGAAAGACAACAAACATTTGTCCGGTAGCAGGATCGGTGTATACCGAGTTATGCCCAGGCGATACATAACCGTAGCCCACGCCTGTACCTGGATCACCTATTTTGCTATCGAACAAGAAGTTACCCATTAGTTTGTTGCCATAGGCTACATTTTTGGTGTTTGCTGGAAGCACAGCATTCTGTCCTTTGGCATCCTTATAAGGTCCTGTCGGACTCTTGGAACGGAATAACCTCATGTTATACCCACCGTCTGACGCAAGTCCGCCATAGGTTACATACAGATAGTAGTAACCTGTCTTTGAGTTGTATTCAATATATGGACCTTCCCCGGACTCACCGTATCCACCTGCGATCTTGGTGCCAAAATAGCGATCAATCAGACGGCCATCCTCTGTAGTTCCATCTTGGCCTGGATAGATCGGTTTGCCAGTTGCTTTATCCAGCTCCAGCAAAAATATTCCTCCGGACCATGACCCGTACGTCATCCATAAGCGCCCGTCTGTATCATAAAAGACTGCTGCATCAATTGCATTCGGGAACACCCGATTCGCATAAGAACCATCGGCGTTAAACCATCCTGCTCTAGGCCCCTTCAGCTTGCCTTCATTAATGAGTTGAGAAATCGGCGTATTTGTCCACTTTTTATCCACTTTGCTATCTTTATCGAATGCAGTCTCCTTTGTAAAACCAGTGTTCACAATAGTATCCACATATTGATAGGGGCCTTCAATGTTGGGTGCAACGGCAATACCGATCGCGGAACGTATATAGGTGGAGGAGGCACTATAATAAATCATATAGGCCCCTTTTGAGCCATCCTTATTGACATAATGCTCATTCCAAAATACATCCGGCGCCCATACTGAGAATCCTCCCTTGCTATCCGCATCATTCTCGCCCGCCCAAGCGAAAGATCCGGCCAGATTCTTCGACAAATCTCCGTAAAGGGTATTCCCAGGCGTTGTGTAACCGTTTGCAGAAGAAGTCCAGTTTGTGAGATCTTTGGATTTCGCTGCGGAGATATGCGACCCAAACACATAATAAGTGTCACCGTCTTTGACAATCGAAGGATCATGAACCGATACATTAGAGAAGGTCGGCACATTCTGCTTATTATTCTGGTTCGGATCCGCTGTGGCGGCGTCCATTGTACCTGAAGGTACGGCTGCAATTGCCAATAATAAAGTCATTGTTAATGCAATGCTAGACCTGGCTCTACGCTTAATAAAACTTCTCATCATATACATTTACCCCTTTCAAAATTGGAATACAGTGATACATTCTGCTTTCATCGCTAAAATACCTTTATGTTTATAAATATTATTAATGTATTTATGAATTACATAGCTGTAGGAAGGTCTGTATACCTGTAAGGTGAAAATAGTAAAAACCTAAAAGGCTATAAAATGTTTTTGAACGTGCTAATCCACAATCTCTTTTTTTGATACGTAGTTGATCTTCTATACACTATGATATGTAAAATGACATGTTATCTTTTTAGGAAAAAATTATAAATTATGGTTGACGTTATATATTTGTGGGAGTATGCTAGTTTCGAAAAATAACTAGGGGGTTTGTGTATGTTTAGGAAAAATAAGTTTTTTGGCGTGGGGTTAGCAACTATCCTCATGTGTTCCGCATTCTCGGGAAGCCTCGCCTATGCGGAGCCTAAGGCAACTAAGTACGATGCTTCATTTTTTGAAAATCTCAAACAGCGGGCCATTGTCCATGAACTTCAAGAACACCAGATTGCCGTTAATCCAAAAGCATCTATTGCTGAACTACTGAATACAGCGGATAGTACATCGCTAAAGAGTAAAAGTAATAGTGATCTACAACAAAATCTGGAGAAGCTTAACAAATCGGAATACATATATCTTACGCTCGATGGAGAAGTATACAGCTCAGAAAAAGGTTATGTAGGTATGGCGGATAAAGTTGAATCAAAAGAAGATAGTGTAACGGATGCTACTTATATGAAAACAAACTCTTTGAGTGAACCAAGCAACAATCATGATGTTTCCATATCAAGTAAATATAATCCTACTCCATCGCAAGTAAGTGGAGGAACAACTGGAGCTTTTTCAAGGGTTCAATTGGATTATGATGGTTTTGATGGGGTTAATGCACGTGTGATTCTGCCAAGAGCTGAGGACCTAGGAGCAAACGAACAGCCATGGGCGTATTATGGTTTTGATGCGAAGAATGGACGGAAAATCGAGGGGGGATTTTCCTTTCAAACGGGCCAAAAAAGATACTTAGGATACATTAAAAATGGAGATTATAGATATTCTACAGAGTCGTGGGTAAATTACGAGGGATTTAATTCAGTTAAATTTTATATTGATAATAGTACCTATAACGCTTATCTGTTAGCCTACTACAATCAAATCGTCGTTATGCAAACCTCTTTTGACTCTTCAGACCTATCATCCATGTCTGTTAAGAGAGTGACGGCAATAGCGAAAAAAAACTTTGATGGCAGCAATATCTATGGAAGTGCTATCAATGGGGAGTTTTCAGAATTGGTAGTCTCAAAATTCAATTCAGATTATTATTATCCATGGGATGACTATCGGGATTACTCGTTTTGGGATGGAAGTCAGTGGTTCGGTACGATTGATTGGCCCGCCGATTATATTACTCATTTTGGTCCAAGTGTATGGATCAGAAATCCAAACCGATAAGAACAATTAGTTAAACAATGGCTCAAGCTAAAATATACTGAGTAGCATCTGTCATTTCCTTTGTTGTTGGGTGGGACTTACAACAATGTGGCTTGGCAGATGTTTTTCCATGTTAAGCATACTCAACTGGACTCCTCCACCGTAATTTTGGTTTTGAGCCTAAACAAAATAATTAGGAGGGCATTATGAAAATCAAGTTATTAATCAGTATTATGATTGTACTAAGTTTTGCTACTGCACACTCGAATTCGACATCAGCTCAAGCTCAAACCCCCATACATCTGAAGGTCAATGATCATTACGTTCTATATACTTACCCTGCAGCACCTTTCTTGGATAAGAAGGGGAGACTGCTTATACCGCTCCAAGCGGCTGAGGATATACTGGGCGGCAAAGTAAGTTATAATGCAGCGAACAAGACGGCTGCTGTTGATCTGTTGGGGCGTAATGTAACGGCTACGATTGGATCACCCGAAATATCAGTTAACGGTGAGTCGGTGACAATGGACACAGTTCCCATCATGAAAAGCAACGCGATGTTTTTGCCGGTATCCATTTTGTTGAAGGATACAGATGCGAAGATGGAGTGGGATTCGAAGCGTGGTTTATTGAAGCTAAGACATGATAGCTTTACGGAAAGTCCAGTTCTTATGCGATTTATGGGACAAGACTTAGCCCGAGTCATTGACGCGAATGCGTTTGACCTTACTTCCTTTGACTGGGATCAAAAGCAGGGTGTATTGAATATTTATGCTACTTATAAGAGTGACTTATCGCCCGTCTTCAAAAAAATTGACTTTAATCCTATGATTGTGTATAGCAAAGGGACTTATAGTGTAGATTCTTATTCTAAACCCGGTTCATTTCACAAAGTCAAAATAACCAGTGCAGGTCATTTGATTTATACAAAAAATATCGGTACAACTAATGCGGATAGTGATTATATAATTTACATTACTTCTGTGGGCAGGCTGATTCAATAATTGTTCAGATTTTTAAAGATGAAGCAATGAAAATAAGACAGGGGAGTTATTTTCCCTGTCTTATTTTTTAGAAGATCTCTTATTTTCTAGTATTTATTCAACTTAGTAATTGAATGTCGCCAGTGTGCTATTGTTTTCGTTTGAATGAACAACACCTTTTACACGTGATACATTTTTATTTCTAATGTCTGAAATAATATCTTCTTGGATTCTATTCTTTTGGTAGTAGGTTAGACTGTTCCAATCATCTGTTTTAACATAAGCATCCACTGTGACTTCACTAGAGTCGCCCTTTACGCTAAAGTCTATGGAAACATTGTTATATTTACGATCAAAGTCGTTAAGCAAGACCCTTTTGATCTCGCTCAGATCAATTTTGGAGGATAGTTTTTCTATATCCACATTCCCCTTACTATCGGAGTCAAAGGTTGCAAGTTTGTTTCCGTTACTTGAGTTTTTAACGGTTCCTTCAATATCAGCATCTTTAAAGGTCTTTAAAATATCCTCCGAAATATCTTCTAGGTAAGATTTTTGTCTGCTACTCGAAATATCGTTCCATCTACTTTCTGTCAACTCAATAGTCACAGTAATATCGTTTTTATCACCTTTCAGAGTAATATCTGCATTGGCGTTATTTGTGTCGCGATAGTCTCTGTTCAATTGACGTTCAAGATCTTTCAAGGTATCGGTGCTACTTTTGCTAGCTGTATCTTTCAGCGTCTGATTGTCTTTTTGCAATTGAGCAATGGTAGCATCTTTCGTTGTGTTCGCTGCTTTTGCTGTGTTCAGTTCTTGAGTCAGCGTCGTAATCTGGTTGTTCAATGCTGTAACCGTAGACTGATCAATAGGAACGCCGTTGTCAGCAATGACTACGCGTTTGTTTGTGCCATCCCATGTTACTTTTTTATCCAAAGCAGTACCTGCCAGCTTCAGCGGGATATACGTCACGCCATCCAGCAGAAATGGTTCTGTTTTAGCATCAGCAGGAACCTCAGTTCCGTTATAGATAATTTTAATATTGTTATATACTGCTTGGATCGGCTTAGTTACTTGTGCAGCATATGTAGATTGGCTGAACAGAGCCCCGGAGATGGCCAAGGCCGACACGGCAGTGATGATGACTGGTTTCTTCATGGACTTCAATGATTTCATTCGTTGGTCTACCCCTTTATTTAAGAATTATAGCTTGATACATAGACTAGAGTAACATTAATACATACAAAATCCAACAGGTTGGAAGGGTTGTTATTGGTTGTGCTTATATTAGTTAGACGCAAAAGCGACTGTAAAAGTTGCCCTGTTTGCGTAAATATTTTTCCAAAAGTAACTGAATAAAATAAAACAGTCCGCTGTACAAGACAGCGGACTTGTTTGGAGTACAGTGCGTTAGGGTATCAAAAGTTGGATTATTTGTGGTCCTTCAGTTTGCCTGCTGTTTCCTGAAGATGGCCTTTGGCTTTATCCAATTTACCTTCGGCTTGAAGTGACTTATTATCTGTAGCGTTCCCGATTTGATCCTTGATTTCGCCTTTAGCTTTATTTACATTACCTTTGATTTTATCGCTAATTCCGTTATCCTTCATGGTATAGCCCTCCTCATATAATCAAACTTTCTTTCAGCATGCTGTAGTTACTCATTACCCGAGCGAGGGTAATACGAAACGTAAGGCTGTAGATCACAGACAGGGGCATAATGTTGGAGACGGGGTTAACTAGATCGTGAAATAAGGAGTGAGCGTATGCTCAAAATTTTATTGTTTATTCTCGTTATTCAACTTATTTATGTATCGGCGTATACACTACGTATGATTTTGACGCTGAAAGGACAGAAGTACATTGCTGCACTCATCAGCACCGTGGAAGTTACGGTCTATGTGTTGGGCTTGAATGTCGTGCTTAAATATCTGGATCAAGTGGCAAGTCTTGCGGTATACGCCATCGGCTACGCAGTAGGTATTCTTATTGGGGCATGGATTGAGGAAAAAATAGCGCTCGGTTATGTCACCGTGAAGGTGATCAGTAATGAAATCAATGGAGGGATTGCCAATGCGCTGCGAGACAAAGGCTACGGCGTTACAGCCTGGCTGGGCAGTGGACGTGATGGAGAACGTTTGGTGATGGAGATATTGGCCAAGCGAAAAAACCAGAATAAGCTGTATCAATCCATTCTGGAGCTGGACCCCAAGGCTTTTGTCATTACAGTGGAGCCAAAGCAATTTCACGGCGGTTTCTGGACCAAGGCTATCCGCAAATAAGGATTTTGGTAAAATACGCATATTTTCCGTAGGTTGGAGCATATTAATACCCGCACAGGAGGGAATTAACAGTATGCCGACAGGGGATGTTCCCCTATAACAACCAAGGGGGGATATAGATGTACAGACGCCAGGCCCCGGAAATCATTCCAGAGGAAAATACGGCTATTTGGTCGTGTACCAACGAGGGTTGCAACGGATGGATGAGAACGGATTTTACCTTTTTGAGCGAGCCAGCTTGTCCACTTTGCCAGGCCACGATGGGACAGGAAATGCGGATGCTGCCGATTCTCAATCGGACGGGCAATTCCTTTGTCGCCCAGCGTTCTTAATTGAAGGTAAGCCTATGATTACGCTGCAAAGATTCTAAACGTCAAAAGCCGCTCCAGCGACATGCTGAGCGGCTTTTGGTTGTGGAAAATTCACTGATCATGATCACTCAAGGGGCTGCACGGAATCACGATATACAATATGACCCTGTACAAGGACTCGACCAAAACGACTGCCGGGATGGCTTATTTTTTTCATCATTGAATCCACCGCGGTACGTGCCATTTGCTCAATGTCTACTCCGACCGTGGTCAGTTGCGGAACAATAAGCGTGGCGTATACATCGTTATCAAAGCCGACTACAGAGCAATCCTCGGGTACGCGGTATCCCAGACCAATCAGCTGGTGCACCAGATTGTGAGCAACCTGATCGCAGTTGCATACAAAGGCGGTCGGTAGTGGCTGAGGTAGCTCCATTTCAACATAGGACCCTTCGTCGTCCCGGTCACTAAGTACCCACTCGTTACGGAGGGGCAACCTGTGCTCCAGCAAGGATTTATAGTAGCCGAGGAAACGATCCTGAATACTACTGGTGGAATAGATATTTCCCACATAAGCAATATCCCGGTGCCCCTGGGCGATCAAGTAGTTGGTCAGCTCATAGGCTCCGTAAAAATTATCCGTCACCACAGAGTCGATATCGGCATGCTCATCATAAAAGTCGAGAAACATTTTAGGTTGGTCCATGGTTTGTACCAGCTCAATATATGGCTTGCTCACCTGGCCCAGAAGAATGAAGCCGTCCACCTTACGGTCGTAATAGATACGTGGCAGATTAAGCTGTTCTTCGTCCTCGCGATGGAGGATGTGAAGGATCCCGTAGTAGCCGTATGGCTCCAGTGCTCGTGAAATTTGCTGGTAAATATGCAGATAAAACGATTGGCCAGGACCGGTAAAACGTTCAGGGATGACAACACCAATGTTATAGGTGAGCCCTTCCTTCATGGACTTGGCAACGGTATTGAAACGATAACCCATTTCGCCCGCGAGCGTTTTAATACGTTCTTTTAGCTCCTCGCTAACCCCATCCTTGTCATTGAGCGCCTTCGACACGGTCACGCTGCTTATTCCCAGCTTATCTGCAATATCCCGCATCGTTACGTTGCTCTTCATTCCTGTTCCGCCTTCCAATTTTAAAAAGATAAGCATTTTGCCTACATCCAGATAAGAGTTGCAAAATGCTGGGGTGAATATGGATAGCTTATCCGCTTGTAGAAATTCAATTAGCTTAGCGGTGCAGCTGCTCTGTAAAGATACAAGGACTGGCAGCCATAGCTGCCCATAGAACAACAATTAGCCTGCGGGTAACAGTTGTTCTATGGATAGTATACATGGTTCCACAAGCAGGATAAAGCTTACGGCTTAGATCTGCTGGGAAGGACGGTTGCTTGCTTGCAATAGCGCTTCATTGCGATGGATCAGCTCACGGCGGATAGCGGCGCTGCCAAGAGAACGCAATGGGTCGGACGGTGTATTGAAGGTGTAGTCTTCTAGACGGGCAATGGTGGTCGTCGCTACGTGGATACGGGTATCACTGGACGCGTAGTATATGAAGACTTCATCTCGTTCATTAACGACTGCCCCATTGCAGAAAATAACATTCGAAACATCACCCACGCGTTCCTCATCATAAGGAGCCAGGAAATGCCCGCCAGGCTTGGCAATGACACGCGTAGGGTCTTCCAGACTGGTGGCAAAGGTATACAGCACATATCGCAGCCCGGCGGCTGTATTGCGTACCCCGTGAGCGATATGAATCCAGCCGCGACTCGTTTTGATCGGAGCAGGACCTTGCCCGTTCTTGACTTCGTATACCGTATGATAGTAGCGCTCGTCAATGACTGTCTCATGTTCAATCACGGGCTGCGTAATATCTTTGCAGAGACCGAACGCAATGCCTCCGCCTGAGCCTGTGGAAATAAACCCATCTTGGGGACGAGTATAGAAGGCATATTGACCGTCCACAAATTCGGGGTGCAGGACAACGTTGCGTTGCTGCGGGGACTGGGTAGTGATGTTGGGAAGCCGGGTCCATGTGCGGAGATCACGAGTGCGGACCAGTCCAGCCTGAGCGACAGCGCTGGAGGTATCGTGGGCTGGCGCGTCAGGGTCCTTTTTCTCCGAGCAATAAATACCGTAAATCCAGCCGTCCTCATGCTTCACCAGCCGCATATCGTACATATTGGTTTCATCCGGGTCGATATCATCCCATACTAAGGGAGCATCAATGAACCGAAACTGATCAATGCCGTTATCGCTCTCTGCCAAGGCAAAAAACGACTTTCGATCCAGTCCCTCGGTGCGTGAAACAAGGATGTATTTTCCTTCATGATAGATCGCTCCAGGATTCAATGCCGCATTCACGCCCAGTCGTTCCATGAAAAAGGGGTTGGTTTGTGCATCCAGGTCAAACCGCCAGTGAATGGGAACATGATGGCGTGTGAGCACCGGATAGAGGTAGCGTTCATAGATACCATTGTAAAAGGAGGTTTTAACCTCATTGGGGCGCGTAATCAGTTCTTCTTGCTGCAACAGCAGCTCATTGTATTTGCTATGAATCATTGTTTTTCCATCCTTTCCAGCATTTCAATGCAAAATCGGCTGTTATGATATGGGCACTTCCAAGGGCCTGCAATCTCTCTCGCATCAGGCCTACCGTCGGCTTGAACTGACCAGAACCATTCGCCTCCGGCGCGCGGATCGATGATATATTGCCGGGTATAGGTCCATAGATTTCGCACAATGTGCAAAAATCGTTCATCCTGTGTCCGCTGAAATGCGTTGTAAAAGCCAACCATTGCTTCGGCCTGTACCCACCAGATACGTGAAGTGTCTACCCGCTCTCCCTCACGCTCGTTGATGAGCGATCCGTCTGGTTGAATAGCCCGCTCAGCTACCGCACTGGCAATATCCACCACCATGTTCACATACTCGGATGGATGATAACCCAGTACATTCATTGCGTCCTCCATCAACCAGCTGGCTTCGATGTCGTGACCATATGAGGTCAGATCGAGCAGTGAACGCCATTCGCGGTCGAAGAAGACTCCCAAACGCCGGGCGGAAGCATCGTAAACACGGTGGTGTAAAATGTCCAGCACGTTCTTCAGTGCGTCCCGAACCTCTTCGTTTGGGTAGGCGCGCAGCAATTGGGTATACGCTTCCAAAACATGAATATGCGTATTCATGGTAATATGCGCGGTAACTCCATTTTCGCTGAGTAGCTCATTAGGCTGCGCGTTCCACGAACGATCATATTGTTCACCGTATGCTTGTAGAGCAGGATCATACCCCTTTTGTTCCACCAGATGAAACAGTTCCATTGCCAGTGGCAATGCATTCGGGTCATCCGTAGCTCGTGCATATTCTGCCAGCGCATAGATGGCAAATGCCTGCGCATATATATGCTTGCACGTATCCACAGGCTGCCCCGTGTAGTTCACCATCCAGTACATTCCTCCATGTAACGGGTCAAGCAGGTGATCTTGCAGAAATGTAAAGGCATGTCGTGCCGCGTCTGCATAGGCGCGTTCCCCAGTTACACGGGCTGCTGCTGAGAAAGACCAAAGTAGTCGCGCAGTGGCGATGCCACCTTTGTCCGCTTGTTTATGGATGTGCAGATCCACGTCTACCTCTCCATAAAATCCGCCATGCGCTTCATCTTTCAAGCCTAACCAGAATGGGAGTATGTGTTCCTTCCATTCCTGTCTAATTTCGTGTACTAGTGTTTCCAAGAGACAAAGCCTCCTTCGGAAAATTATTTATTAGTTTATCGTTAACCTTACAGAAGTATCATATCTAGGTGTTTTTAAACTGTCAACCATGCTAGAATCGTGTTTTTTACAAGAAGAGGACCACGATATTTTACAAAAAAATATTGTAATTGACACAGTAAGCGCTAACATAATAAAATGATTTTGTTAGTTTAACGATAACCTTATTAAAAACAACAGGAGGGGTCGTCTCATGAAGTTGTCCAAGGTTTTGATGTCATTACTATCCGTGCTTTTGATAGCGGGGCTGTTTACTGGCTGTAGCTCAAAGAGGGATACGCCAGCTGCCGGTTCTGATCCGAAGGGTCCGGAAGGGGAAATTACGGTGATCACACAGCGGACAGATATTGTAGATACCGTATTTCAGGATTACGCCAAGGAATTTAACAAACTTTATCCGAACGTGAAGGTCAATTTTCAGGCATTGGCCGATTATGATGGTCAAATTAAAATTCGGATGGGAACCCGGGATTACGGAGATGTGTTGCTGATTCCTGGCAGCATTCCGATTGAGGAGCTTCCTAATTTTTTTGAGCCACTAGGTACTTATGACGAGATGAAAAACAAGTATACCGGCATTGAAGAACGTACAGTGGATGGTAACAGCTACGGTATTCCGATTGCGATGGTTTACTCTGGCGTGATTTATAACAAAAAAGTGTTCAAGGAAGCAGGGATCACACAAATTCCTAAAACACCGGATCAATTCCTGAAAGCGTTACAGCAAATTAAGGACAAAACCAAGGCAGTGCCGCTGTTTACGAACTATGCCTCTGGTTGGGCACTGACCCAGTGGGAGTCTAGCCTGGCGACAGTAGCGGGTACGAAGGAATACGTGAATGTGACACAACCGAATTCGGATGATAATTTCACGAAGGGTCAGCCCCACTATGAGCTGTACAAGGTCCTGTACGATGCGGCTAAAAATGGTCTGATTGAAAAAGATCCAACGACTACGGATTGGGAGACCTCCAAGGCGGATCTTGCACAAGGCAAAATCGGTACGATGGTGCTTGGCTCTTGGGCGATTGATCAGATCAAAAGCGTAGCTTCTAACAAGGATGATATCGGTTTTATGCCTTTCCCGACGAATGCCTCCAAGGTACTTGTACCGCTGGCAGGTGACTTTAACCTCGCTATTAACGTAAACAGTGAAAATAAAGAGGCGGCCCGTGCCTGGGTGGATTGGTTTACCGAAAAGTCCAACTATGCCGTAGAGCAGGCAGGCAGCATTAGTCCGCTGAAGGGTGCCGCAATGCCTGCCATTTTGAAGCAGTACGAGAATGAGGGCGTTGCTTTTGAAGCGCTGACTCCGTCTCCGAAGGGGCAGGAAGGAATTGTCGATAAAATCGATAAAATGGGAGAAATCGGCTTGTGGCAGCCTGATTTCAAGAAACGCATTATTGAGGCAGCGGTGGGTAATCGCCCGGAATCGTATGACACCATTATGAAGGATCTGAACGATGCATGGGTGAAGGCGCGTGCTGAAGTGGCAGCCAAGGAAGCAAAATAGCCATCTGAACTGACCATAAGAAGAGATTGACGTGGCAGTTGATGGACGGATAGCCAGGAGGTGCAGCATGTTTAAATTTTCGAATCTCAGCTACTCCAAACAAAGATTAGCGATTATTGTTGCCTTTTCATTTATTCCGCTGGCGCTGCTGGTCACTTTTGCATACTTGCCGGTGATCAATATGTTTAAATACAGCTTTTCGGACTGGAACGGCTATAGTAAGCGTCTGGAATATGTGGGTTTTGAAAACTATATCAAAATCTTTACCGACCCCGAGTATTTCTCGGTGTTTAAGGTCAGTCTGTATTACTTTGTAGCCACGTTTGTACAGATGGGTTTGGCCCTTTATTTTGCAACCATTCTCAGCTTTCAAACCTGGTTTAAAAATTTCTTTAAAGGCATTTTGTTCTTTCCTTCCCTGATGAACGGGGTGGCGATTGGTTTTATTTTTCTATTCTTTTTTAAACCGGACGGTACCCTCGATACTCTGCTTCAGGCAGTGGGGCTGGGTTCGTATGTCAAGCTGTGGCTGGGCAACCCGGAGATTATTAATATTTCGCTGGCTGGTACGTCGATCTGGAGATACATGGGCTTTAACTTTATTGTGTTTCTAGGTGCGATTTCTTCTATATCCAGTGATCTGTATGAAGCAGCCGATATCGACGGAGCCAACCGCTGGCATCAGTTCCGCTCTATCATTTTGCCGACCATCAAGCGAATTTTGCAGCTGAACCTGATCCTGGCAATTAGCGGTGCGATCAGTGCATTCGATATTCCTTACATTATGACCGGTGGCTCCAACGGTAGTAAAACGTTCGTCATTCAGACGATTGATGTGGCATTCAAATACAGCAAGGTTGGTTTGGCCTCGGCGATGGCGGTTGTTCTGCTGTTGATCGTAATTGCTGTTACGTTGCTTCAGCGGTTGCTGATTCGGGGGGAGGAGGACTAATCATGTATAAGCTAAAAAGATTGCTGGCAAACAGCATCAAGTATGCCGCGCTATTGCTAGGTGCGTTCATTGCTCTACTGCCGATTGTTGTGATTTTGTTTGCATCTTTGAAGACGAAGGCTGAATATACCGCAAGCAGTCCTCTGACTCCCCCGGTGAACTGGCTGAACTGGGCGAACTACGCCAAAGCCTTTGTGGATGGAAATATGCTAACCGGATTTTTGAACACAGCCTTTATTTTGCTGATCTCCATCATCGGGGCTACGTTGACCGGTTCCATGATCGCGTATATTTTGAATCGTTTTAAATTTAAAGGTAAAAGTCTCATGCTGGGTGCGTTCTTGCTCGCCACGCTCATTCCGGGGGTGACGACACAGGTATCGACATTCCAGATCATTAACAAACTGGAGCTGTTTAACACACCTTGGGCAGCTATTTTACTGTATTTGGGAACCGATATTATTGCGGTGTATATTTTCCTTCAGTTTCTGGATTCCATCGCAGTGGCGCTGGATGAGTCGGCCATGTTGGATGGGGCTTCCTATCTGACCATCTACTGGCGCATTATTTTGCCGCTGCTGAAGCCTGCCATTGTGACGGTAATCATCATCAAGGGTGTTAATATTTACAATGATTTTTACACCCCGTTCCTGTATATGCCCAAAACAAGTCTTCAGGTTATATCGACGGCACTGTTTAAGTTTAAAGGGCCATACGGATCGCAATGGGAGGTCATTAGTGCAGGCATCATCATTGCGATTATTCCGACGCTGGTTGCGTTTTTATCATTACAAAAGTATATCTATAACGGATTTGCACAGGGTTCAGTCAAATAGAAAGATCAAAAAAATAAAGTGTTTAGGTGAGAGGAGAGTCAAGTATGAGTAAATTGAATGTGGATTTGGATGTAGGTAACGTACGAATTGTAGGAGATAGCCTGTCGAAAATGCCGTGGCAGGATAAGCCCGAAGGTAGCGAGGCTCCGGTGTGGAGGCATACTGAAAACCCGGTCATTGGACGGAATCCGGTACCCGGCATTGCCCGTATTTTCAACAGTGCAGTAGCTCCGTATGAAGGACGGTTTGTAGGAATATTTCGTGCTGAAACGATTAATGGACGTCCGCATTTGCATCTCGGCTGGAGTGACGATGGGCTGGCTTGGGACATTGAGACAGAGCGTCTGCATTTGGTCGATGAGGAAGGGAATGAGTATCAGCCTAATTATGCTTACGATCCGCGTCTGGTTCGAGTGGAAGATACGTATTATATCATCTGGTGCACAGATTTTTATGGAGCAGCGCTGGGGATCGCACAAACGAAGGATTTCAAAAGCTTTGTGCGATTGGAAAATCCGTTCTTGCCGTTTAATCGCAACGGAGTGCTGTTACCTCGCAAGCTAAATGGAAACTTTATGTTGCTATCCCGTCCGAGTGACAGTGGTCATACGCCATTTGGGGATATTTTCCTTAGCGAAAGTCCTGACTTGGTTTATTGGGGCAAGCACCGTCATGTAATGAGCAAGGGAGGTCAGGGCTGGTGGCAATCGGTGAAGATTGGCGGTGGACCAGCACCGATTGAGACGACTGAGGGCTGGCTGATGTTCTACCACGGGGTGACAGGCACGTGCAATGGATTGGTATACAGCATGGGCGTAGCCGTTCTTGATCTGGATGATCCGTCCAAAGTTAAATATCGTTCCTCCAATTTCGTGTTGACCCCGGAGGAATGGTACGAAGAGCGTGGCTTTGTGCCGAATGTGGTGTTCCCGTGTGCTACACTGCATGATGCGGACACCGGCAGAATTGCAATTTATTATGGAGCCGCTGATACGTATGTAGGTATCGCATACACGACAGTATCTGACATTATGGAGTATGTCATCGCAACGGATGAAGTAGTCGCAGATGACCGTGAGTCAGGCCGGATGTAGGAGGGAATTTACATGCCGGAGGATATGTCTTTACAGCAGCTACAATCCTATATGGGAAGTAATCCGAAGCCGCAGGATTTTGATAAGTATTGGGAACGGGCGCTGCAAGAACTGGAACGACAGCCACTTGAATATACACTGGAGCCTGCCGATTTTGTCTCTCCGCTGGTGGAGTGTTACCATCTGTATTTTACTGGAGTGGGCGGGGCAAGGGTACATGGGAAGCTGGCTCGTCCCAAGCATCTTACGGAACAAGGTCCAGCCTTGGCGATGTTCCATGGGTATTCCTGCGATAGTGGCGACTGGTTCGACAAGGTGAGCTATGCGGCACACGGATTCACTGTGCTGGCTATGGATTGCCGAGGGCAAGGCGGACTGTCCGAGGACAATTTGCAGGTTCAGGGGACGACAGTTCGCGGCCATATTATCCGCGGGATTGACGACCCGGACCCGGATCGGTTGTATTACCGCAACGTATTTTTGGATACGGTACAGACGGTGCGCATTCTAATGTCTATGGAGCAGGTTGACCCTGAACGGATCGGTGCATTTGGCTGCTCCCAAGGCGGGGCACTAACGGTTGCCTGTGCTGCATTGGAGCCGCGTGTCCGTGTGGCGGTCCCGGTATATCCGTTCCTGTCGGATTATAAAAGAGCTTGGGCGCTGGATGCAACGACATCGGCCTATGAGGAACTGGTTTATTATTTTCGCTGGTTTGATCCCAATCATGTACGTGAGAGCGAAGTGTTTCACCGCTTAGGCTACATCGACATTCAACATTTAGCAGACCGTATTCGAGGACGGGTGCTATTCGTGACAGGGCTATCCGATGTGATTTGCCCACCTTCCACACAGTTCGCAGTGTACAATAAAATCGTATCGGACAAGGAATTGCTTGTGTATCACGAATATGGTCATGAGTATTTACCCTATCTGTCAGATCGTGCCATGAGTGAATTTTTGCGGCTGTAGGGGTTGAACTTAACCAGAGGCTCCTTTATAGTAATAGCTATAACCTTCGTGAAGCGTAATAAATGAATGCCCCATTTGTATAACCTCAATAATATGGTTTGAGGGTCTCTACCAGGAACCGATAAATCCTGATTACAAAAAGTGTACGTCTTGTACATTTCTTGTGGTCAGGATTTTTTTGCGTGATGCGAGGGAATTACATGACAGCAAAGGAGCTAATGTAATGAACTTCAAAGTAGTTATTTTAACCATTGCGACCTTTACGGTAGGTCTGGTGGAGTTGATTATTGGTGGCGTGCTGCCCCAGATTGCACAGGATTTGAATGTCTCTGTAAGCACGGCAGGACAGCTTATCATGATCTATGCGCTTGTGTACGCTATTGCCGGGCCGACTTTGTTGGCGTTGACCGCCAAAATTGAACGAAAACGACTGTATTTGTGGTCGATGTTTATCTTTATCCTGGGAAGTCTGCTGGCTTTCTGGAGTCCGAACTATGCTGTGTTGTTTATATCTCGTATCGTTACTGCTGCCAGTGGGTCGTTGATCGTGACATTGTCACTAACCATTGCGGTTAAAGTGGTGTCCAAAGCTTATCAGGCCCGCGTTCTCGGTGTGATCTCCATGGGGGTCAGTTCCTCTATCGTGCTAGGCATCCCAGCCGGGGTGCTGATTGGAAATGCGTTTGGCTGGCGGGTGCTATTTCTGATTATTGCCTTGTTGACCGTAGTTTCTATGATCATTATGAACTTGTTTATGGAACGGATTCCAACGGAACATGTTGTGCCTATGCGTGAGCAGTTGAAGTCCTTGAAAAATGTTAAAGTAATCAGCGCCCATCTGGTTACTACGCTGACACTGGCGGGACACTACACGTTGTATGCGTATTTCACACCGTTTTTGGAAAACCTGATGGGTTTGAACGCCTCGTGGGTGAGTGTGGCCTATTTCGTCTTTGGGCTGGCGGCAGTGAGTGGAGGTTTTATTGGCGGTTCTTTGGCCGATCGATTCGGCACAGCGAAAAGCATTCTCATTGTCGTAGGTGTGTTTATCGCTGTGATGTTCCTGCTGCCGTTCTCGATTCACTCGATGTATGTGTTTGTGCCGCTTCTGATCATCTGGGGAATCCTGAGCTGGGCCTTGTCGCCCCCAATGCAAAGTTATCTTATTGAAAATGCACCCGAATCAGGCAGTATTCAGCAAAGCTTTAATTTCTCTGCACTCCAGGTCGGGATCGCCCTCGGTTCTGCCTTGGGAGGGGTAGTGATTGATAATAGTACTTCTGTTGCCACGAACGCCTGGGTGGGCGGGGCATTTGTGATTGTTGCTTTTGTCTGCGGCGTATTTTCGATTACGAGAGCGGGGACATCGCAGACAGTCAGAGGACACCACTCCGTCTCATAGCCCAGTAGGATATTTCCTCCTTTTATTATTCGAAAAAACATGTTATACTACTTCCAATTATGAAGAAGGGGGTGAGGTAGGTGAATCACGAGATGCTGAACAACCGTATTAGCCAGCTGCCGATTGCTATGGCTGGCATTGTTCATGCTTTTCCATACAACGGGAGAAGTCTGTCCAATTTTAATCATACGGTTGTAAGCATCGCGAGAAGACGCCTACCTTAACTCGAACGGATTGCTGTACCTTCCGAAGAGTCGCGGGCTTGCTCCTGCGGCTCTTTTTGTGTTACCTGGGTAAGGGTCTTCCTAAATAAAGGAGAGCCTGAACATGTATATTGTAAACGGTCAACAATTGAAAAAATACCACGCTGCCAATCTGATTTTAGATGGTGTAACGTTTGATATCCATAAGGGAGAAAAAGTGGGGCTCATCGGCCGCAACGGAAGCGGTAAAACCACCCTTTTACGTCTGATTGCACGTTTGTCCCGCCCGGATGAAGGGCAGCTTGTCATTGCCAAAGATACGAAAATCGGCTACTTGCCGCAAATCCCTGCGGAGTTTGAGAGCTTCACCGTATACGAAACGCTGGCTTACGCCTATCGTGAACTGAAGGATTGCCGCAATCAGATGAGCACGCTCGAACGGGAAATGTCAGATCCGGTTGTGGCAGCGAATCCGGAGCTGTTGGAGAAAATGCTGCAAACGTATGCTTCCCTACAGGAGCAGTTTGAGCGTAACGGCGGCTATGAAATGGATGCAAATATGGATCAGGTAGCGGATGGGCTAGGTATTCCCAAAGCTATGTATACGCGCAACTTCGGATCACTGTCAGGCGGAGAAAAAACCAAAATAGCACTGGCATCACAGCTCATTGGACGGCCGGATTTGCTGCTGCTGGATGAGCCAACCAACCATCTGGATTTGAAAGGGCTGGAATGGCTAGAGCAATTTTTGCAGAGCTACACCGGGGCCTGTGTGGTTGTATCCCATGATCGCTATTTTCTGGATCGAGTTGCTGGCAAGATGATCGAACTGGAGGATGGCGAGGCCTTTACGTACTATACGAATTACAGCGGCTACGTTAAGGAAAAGGAAGAACGTCTGCTGCTGCAATTTGAGGATTATAAGGAACAGCAAAAGCGGATCAAAAAGATGAAGGAGACCATTCGGCGTTTGGAAGAGTGGGGGCGCAATGGCGACAACGAAAAGTTCTTCAAAAAGGCAGCCTCAATCCGCAAGGCGCTGGAGCGCATGGAATTGGTGAAGCGGCCTGTACTGGACCCGCAGGGAGCGGAGTTTAACTTAAGACTGGAGGATCGTTCCGGTCGCCGGGTGCTTCAGTTTGAAGAAATCGCCAAAGCCTATGGAGAACGTCAGATATTAAACGGGGCTACGGGTAGCCTAGAATTCGGTGAAAAGGTAGCCTTGTTAGGCGATAATGGCGCGGGCAAAACGACGCTGCTCAAGCTGTTGCTTGGTCAGGAAAGCGTAGATGCAGGCACGGTCCAATGGGGCGCGCGCGTCGAGTACGGATATTTGGCGCAGCAAGAGAGAGAACGGGATAGCCGGGCGACGGTGCTTGCTTACTTCAAGGAGGAAGCAGGGCTGGAAGAAGGCGAGGCGCGCGGGCAGCTGGCGAAGTATTTATTTTATGGTGCGGATGTGTTTAAACCCGTGAGCATGCTGTCCGGTGGGGAGTGGTCCCGCTTAAGGCTGGCGCTGCTGGTTATGAAAAAGCCGAATTTGTTGGTGCTGGATGAGCCGACGAACCATCTGGACATCGATTCCCGTGAGGCCTTGGAGGAAGCGCTGGACACCTACACGGGAACGGTGTTGGCGATTTCACATGACCGCTACTTTGTGAACAAGCTGGCTGAGCGCGTGTGGGAGCTGGAGAACGGGCAGCTGTTCTTTTATCTGGGCGGCTTCGATGAATACCGCGCGAAGAAGCGGGAGCTGGAAAACGCTCGCTTGCAACATGGGGCGGATGCAGGGGGACGATCGGCATCTGCAAGTAGAGCCGCATCTGGTGGCGGCTCAGGCTCGGGCCTAGCTATGCCTGCTGGCGCAGCGAGCAATGATGCGGGAATGGCTTCGCGGACAGGAGCGACCACCGGAGCCGATGCGAGCCGTGCTCGCTCCGGGTCGGCAGGTCAATTGGGGGCGCCTGATGCCCGGAGTGGGGCACGCGGAGCGAAGGCCGCGAAGCCATCCCGCTCGCCCGCTGCGTCCCGCGAGCGCTTGGAGCGGGCGATTGCCGCCAAGGAAGCAGAATTGGCGGCGACAGATGCCGAGCTGGAGCTGCTCGGTACTGGTAGTGACACGGCGCGCATGGCGGAGCTGTGGGACGTGCGTGAGCAGCTGCAAGCGGAGCTGGACACGTTGCTCGGCGAGTGGATTGAACTAGAGTAAGTGATAGGCTGGTTGCTGAAGATAGGCAAACGTATATTTTATAAAGGATAGCCCTGAGGTAGCACGCCTACTGAAGGGCTATTTTTGTATAGTAAAGAGAATGAGAGAGTGGCAATAGAATAACCATATATTAAAATAAATTGGTATTAATGATTTTTTATATTTTTATTTTACATATAAAGTAATTCGTTTACATTTCGCAACATATGATACTTTCTAATTTGTGCACGCGATGTTAACCAATATTAAATGGGCTTATCCATATTAATATCATGCCTATCAATTATACGATGGAGGGAACGATATGTCGGACTTCTTGCTGGAGGTCAATCAGGTAACAAAAAAAATGGGGAAAAGAAATTTATTAAATAATATTTCATTCAAGCTTCAGAAAGGGAAGATTTATGGATTCATCGGACCCAATGGAGCGGGCAAAACAACAATGATGCGTATTATGACTGGATTAATGAAGCCAACCAGCGGCTCTGTACAGATAGCTTCATATAATGTACATACGGACCGGGAAAAAGCGCTGTCCAAGGTGGGGGCCATTATTGAATCTCCGGTCTTTTTTGATTATATGACAGGCAGGCAGGTTTTACGTAATTTATCACGCCTGCACTCTGAAATTGCATCCTCAGATCGGGAGGCACATATCGAAGAGTTGCTTACAAAGGTGAGATTAGAAACGCGGGGCGACGACAAGGTAAAAACCTATTCGCTTGGAATGAAGCAAAGACTAGGTATTGCACAGTCCATGCTGGGTACTCCGGAGCTTTTGTTGTTGGATGAACCGTCTAATGGTCTTGATCCCATGGGGATGAGAGAACTGCGTGATATTGTGCTTGGTTTGCGTAACTCGGCCAATTATGCCTTTTTTATCTCCAGTCATCTGCTGGACGAATTGCAACAGATGTGCGATGAACTTATCGTAATTAAAGAGGGCAGGCTAGTTTGGCAGGGGCCTACTGATCAGCTGATAAAGGAGGGCCAACGTCTGGAGGATGCCTTTATGGGGTTAATGGGATTATGAAGCGATTGATACACAGTGAATTCGAACGATTGTGGAAGCGAAAGTGGTTCTGGCTTATGGTTTTATGCACACCTGTGCTAGCCTATTCGACAGGATTATATTATTTGCGTACTCGGAATGTTCCAATAGAGGTGCTACACCAGAATTTTATCGTCACCAGTCTGCAGGAGAATTTATATTTATTTTGCAACAGTGCTGTGGCTGCTTTAGCTGCTGCTGTGTTTACTGAGGAATTTCAAAGTGGACGGCTGCGGCTATTATTCATGCGTCGATTTACCCGTGGTCAGATTTTTTGGAGCAAGCTGCTGGTTTTGAATGTTTCTATCTTACTTCTTCTCATTATATATGCCTTATCCTCACAGGTGATCGTTGAAGTATGGAAATTTTCATATGATTTAAGTGATATAGGTCTGTCTGGAGTTCGATTGCTGCGCATCCTTGAATACTATGGCTGGGCATTTGCTTCTCTATTAGCTATAAGTTCCTTGTATTGCTTTTTTGCTATGTATAGCAAGAGTGTTACATATGCTATTGGTATTTGCATGGTATACAATTTGGCTTCTCTGTTATTTGATCCGCTGTATCTAAAATTGGCATCCTTTGTTTCTCATGTTCCATACCTATATGATGTGGTCACATTTATGATTATTCCATATCTGCAACATACGGGATTGAATAATTCTTTAATCGGAAGTTTATCTGTGAACGGGGCCATCATTACCGTTGTAAGTGTATATCTTGTCTTGTTTACATGGGGGGCATATCGCCGCTTTGTAGCCGATGATTATTTGTGTTAGGGGGATTGCTTGATGCTGGGAATTTGGCACAGTGAAATGGAACGAATTTGGAAGCGGAAGTCCACTTATTCGTTGTACGTAGCCTATATATTAATAATTGTAGCGATTATATGGAGTTATAAAATGACGGGAACAAAGATCTTCCGTTTTGGTGAAGGAACCATGCTCGTCAACAATTTAAATCTGCCATGGCTGATGATGAGTGAGGTTGCTTTATTTCTAACTTTGGCGATGTTGCCTATCCTGTATGTGGATCAGTTGAGTGGTGATCTTTATTCAGGGGCGTATAGGCTCTACATGTTGCGTCCGTACCGTCGTTTGCAGTTTTGGCTTGCCAAGATGCTCGCACTATCGGTCACGACGGTCATTTTCGTTGGGACAGGTTTGTTTATAAGCGTGATTGCAGGATGGTTTCTTTTCCCGCATAGCTCTACTTTCTTAAAATATGGTGCATCAACACCTTCTACCTCATCTGATACCATAACCTACATACTCGCATTTTATCTCATACTGTTTATCGTTTGTTTGGTGAAGCTCATGTTGAGCAGTGCCGTATGCTTATTTATATCTCGACCCCTGTTTGCTTATTTATCAATTCTGGTTTTATCTGCATTTCTCTTTAAATTGTCTAGACCGCTCATTATGTTAATGGACCCGTTTCGGGAAATATTACTTGCTCTAAGGGTCCAAAATTCATTTGAATTTTGGGTGTGTACAGGGGGAATGTTGGTGGTGTGCATTATTATTAGTTGTGTACGGTGGCAAAAACGAATTTTTTAACATAGATTTTGCAGTTGACACTATACAAATAAAAAAGATCCAAGCGACCGTTTGAAGGTTAGCTGGATCTTTTTTTATACGAACGGTGTTGGACCTCGTGGCGGTAATTGCTTCCACTGTATCGTTTCTTTTCTGCAAGGGACGGGTATTAATTGTCTAGTCCCGCATAGATTGACATAGGGGAAAAGGAGGTATGAGCATGTGGAATGGGGTCAAAAGACTGTCTACACTAGCGGCGATCCTGCTGCTAGTGATCATTGTAAGCGCATGCAATAGGAGTGACAATTCAGGCAAGGTACAAATTGAGTTTTTCCAAAACAAGCCGGAGGCCAAGGGTTCGTTCGATAAGCTGATCGCTCAATTCAATCAGGAACATCCCGGTATTGAAGTGACACAGGTCAATCCGCCAGAGGCAGAAACGGTGTTATTGACCCGGGTTGTCAAAAACGATGTACCTGACATTGTGGGACTTGGGGCCACGGATACCTACTCCATTTTGGCACAGAGCGGTATTTTTACGGATCTCGCGAATACAGAATTGCCACGTACGGTGGACCCGATTTACCTCAAAATGCTTAAGGATGTGACTGGGGTCGATCCTGTGTATGGAATTCCTTATGCTGCGAATGCGAATGGTGTGATGTATAACAAGACACTTTTTAAGGAAATGGGAATACAGGTGCCCAAAACGTGGGATGAACTGATTGCAACGGCGCAAAAGATCAAGGCTGCTGGTAAAATCCCATTTTATTTTACATATAAAGATGATTGGCAAACGAACCTTCCTTTTAATGCACTGGGTCCGAATTTGGTGGGCATTGATTTTTTCCTGCAACGGCGTGAGAATCAGGTCACCTTTCAGGACAAGTACCGCGAGGTTGCGGAAAAGCAGCTGGAGCTACTGAAATACGGACATAGTGATAATTTTGGCAAAAACTATGCTGACGGTAATCGTGCTTTCGCTAACGGGCAGGGACTGATGTACATTCAGGGCTCGTGGGCTATATCTGAAATTCGCAAGGCTAACCCGAAAGTGGAACTCGGATTTTTCCCGTTACCCTCAGGGAATGACGCAAAGGCGGTCAAGCTGGTGTCTGGTATAGATACGCTATTGGCCGTTTCGGAAGGCACGCCGCATAAAAAGGAGGCGAAGGAGTTCATTGCCTTCTTATTAAAACCGGAGAACAGCAAGCAATACATTACGGAACAAACATTATTTTCAGCGGTGAAGGGAGTCACGCAGGATGACCCGAGTGTGACAGAGCTGCTGCCGTATTTTAAATCAGGCCGTGTCATTGATTTTGCCGATCATTATATTCCCAAAGCGGTCCAATTGAATTCAATTGTACAGGCGTTCCTGCAAAACGGAGACATCGATGCCTATCTAGCCAAGCTCGACCGGGAGTGGAATAAGGTAGCTAACCGCCGATAGGGGAGGAGGACGAGACATGAATAAGCGACTAACGACTTTTTACTGGATGACGGTGCCGGCGGTGCTATTATTTTTTATATTTTTGACCTTACCTGCCTTGCAGGGATTTTATTACTCGCTCACCAATTGGAACGGATTTGGCCATCAGTATCACTTTGTCGGGTTTAAGAACTATATTAATTTGTTTCAGGACGACAATGTGGGCAATGCTTACTGGTTTACTTTCAAATTTGCGATTGTGGTTACCATTGCGATTAATATTCTCAGCTTGCTGATTGCCATAGGGCTAAACGCTAAAATACGTTTTCGTAATTTCTTTCGCGGGATTTATTTCTTACCTAATATTTTGAGCGTGTTGATCGTAGGTTACATATTCAATTACCTGTTCTCGAACGTGTTTACGATCTGGGGACAGAACTTAGGTATTGGCTCACTATCGACGAACATCTTAGGCAGTGAGCAGTTGGCTTGGGTAGGAGTGGTCATTGTAGCTGTATGGCAGGGCATCGCCTTTAATACGGTTCTCTATCTGGCAGGGCTACAAACGATTCCGACCAGTCTGTATGAGGCATCCAATCTGGATGGTGCAGGTAAATGGCGTGAATTCTGGAGCATTACCTTTCCGTTGATTGCTCCGTTTTTTACGATCAATATGGTATTGGCGATGAAAAATTCCCTGATGGTATTTGATCAGATCGTGGCCTTGACGAACGGCGGACCGGGACGGGCCACGCAGTCGATTTCCCATCTGATATACACCGGGGGCTTTAGAGGTGGGGAATTTGCATATCAGTCGGCTAACTCTGTGATTTACTTTATTGTGATCGCGATCATTTCCATCTTACAGCTGCGATTCCTCCAGAGAAGGGAGATGGACAACTGATGAAAACAAGCAGACGTACCAACTGGCCTGTGCTGATTCTGGTAGCGTTGGGGACAATATTTATCCTGTTTCCCCTCTATATGACGGTGACGATTGCACTTAAAAATCCCGAGCAGATGGCGCATTCCGCCTTTGCCTTTCCGACGGAGCTGCATTGGGAAAATTTTAGTCGTGCAGTGGAAATGACCAACTTTTTCAGTGCTTTTCAGAATAGTGTGATGGTGACAACATCGACAGTTATCCTCACTTTGCTCACCAATTCCATGGTTGCTTATGCCATTGCTCGTAATATGCAGCGGCATTTCTTCAAGGGGTTATATTTTTACTTTGTGAGCGCCATGTTCATTCCGTTCCCGATCATCATGCTGCCGATTGTGAAGCTGGCCTCGGGCCTCCATATGACCAATCTGTTGGGTCTTATCGTGCTGCATACGGTATATGGCTTGGCGTTTAATGTCTTCGTGTATGTCGGTTATATTCGCTCCATACCGGTGGCATTGGAAGAGGCAGCTACGGTAGATGGCGCGACGACATGGGGGACATTTTGGCGCATTATATTTCCGCTGATGGCGCCGATTAGTGCTACGGTGGGGATCCTCACTTGTCTGTCCACATATAATGACTTTTTACTGCCGCTCATTATTATCAGCGATGCGGAACAATATACACTGCCGCTCGTTCAGTATGTATTTCAGGGACAGTTCAATACGGATTTTAATCTGGCCTTTGCCTCGTACCTGATGGCCTTGCTGCCGATGATTATCGTCTACCTGATTGCACAAAAATGGATTATCAATGGTGTTACGCAAGGTTCTGTGAAGTAAAGCTGAGCTACAACAGCTTCACGCAGACTGTGCCTTATTAGGCAAATAAAAAGGGGGCTCCTATACTGCGAATCACACAGGTATAGAAAACCCTCTTTTTATAGCATTGTTATTTAGATACTTTGCTGTTGCTTGTCAGTGGCTGCAAGGGTACGGTCGTCTCTGCTTCCGGGTCGTCTGTTGTATAGTAGAACATATAAATAGAAGCTTCCTTTCCCTTGAAGTTCTTGTAGACATCCACTGCCTTATTATTGCCATCTCCGGCGAAGTTGGCCGTGATCGGCTTGCCAATAATCCTTTCTTCCCCCAGGCCAATATGCGTCTGGTTAATCCCCCCAAAGTGAGTGTCCTCACTTTCGGTTTCTACGAACAAGTCCGAGCCTTGCTTGTAGTAGGTCCACTTCACAGGATAGCCACCGATTTGCGTCGTTAGCGTCTGTTTTTGCTCAGAAATATCAGCTAAACGCTGTGGCGTTTTGTCATCCGAATGGGTCGTAACCTTGTATTTGCCTGTAAAAGTAATGGGAGTGTCCTTGGTAATCACAAGATTGGCCGGTCGCTCAAAACGGATCGTGTTCAGATCGTGTTCCTGATCAGGTGAAGACCAACGGCTACCCTCTAACGTTGTACCGTTCACAGAAAGAAAATATTTTTGATAAGGTAACATGGCGAATTTCTCCTTGCTTCTGATCGTGACACGGATTTGTGTCGGTGTGACAATCATTTGTTCCAGCATAAAATTCGGATTGCCGTTCTCTAATGGGGTATTCAGCACGCTTTTTATTGTACCGCTCTCCATTTTCTTCTTGCTTAACTGCAGGTCAAAATTTAGGGGCTCATGTATACTTTTCTCGGTTTGTGCATATTGCAGTTTAAAAGTAGTTTGCCCTTCTGGTATATCCTCTTTAGTAAAATACTGCTGGGCTGTGTATTCTCCGTTCTCACCGGGTGTACCAAATGTCCCTCCAGATTGAGGATTCACAGGCTTCCCATCTTTGTAGGCAATAATTTGTGGATTGTCCCATTCCTTTGGTATGGACGAATCGAAGGTAATTGCTGAGGACAGCATCAGCTTGTCCTTACCTTGTTCAAATACTTGTACCTTCATATTTTGTAAGCCGTTACGATCCAGTTTGAAAGTCTGCGTCTGAGGTGATTTGATATCGAGCGGCAAATCCAGTTCCTGAACGCTGGTGAGCTCTATATGATCTACGGCCAGCCGCGCGTTCTCTGTTTCTTGCTGCGGTGTCCAATCACTTTCAAAGTAACCGTTATAGCGTTGATTTTTCTCGTCCCATTGCTGAAAGCTATACTCCCCTTCGCTGCTTTTCCCCGCAGCATTTTTAAGTGATACGCCTTTGACATTCCAAAACTCGTTGTCTGCCCGTTTTCCGACCTCCAAGCTGTACAGAATCACGGTCCGGTTCTCATCGACAATAGCGGTATGCAACGTCAGCTTTATCCCGTCTCTGGTGACAGACTGTTCTAAAGGCTGTCCAAGGTTTTGAGCTAAAGCCGTCTCAATTCCACTTCTTCCGTGCAGCAGATTGTCCCAGTTATAATGGATGGCGGCATAGACGGGAACGGCAACGAGAAGTGCGCTCAGGGAAGCAGCGATAGCTATTTTGCGCCAATTTCTATGTCGGTGCGGAGTGAATGAATCGAAAGTGTCGGTTAGCGTAGGGGCAGTATGCCCTGTCTGTTCCATCCGGTTCCACATCTCATCGAAGTCAGGATAGGCCATTTTCGAATCATCATTTAACTTGTGCTTCAATGCCTTTTCTATGTTGTTCATAGTTCTCTCCTTCCAGCTCGGGAATCTGTGCGCCAGCCTCCCGCAGTATTTGTTCCATTAACTTTAGCCCTTTGTGTGTCCTGGATTTGACGGTTCCCAGCGGAATTTCCAGCAGTTTGGATATTTCTGCAAGCGTGAAATCATGCATATAGCGAAGTGTCAGCACAGCGCGGATTTTGGCCGGTAGGCGATTCATATAAACAGCCCATTCCTCAGCCGACTCGCGTTCCTCCACCTGCCTGTCCACAGGCTTGTTTTCTGTTCCAGTAAAAAGATGGGGATTGGCCGATACTTTCAGATGCAGGCTTTTTCGGCGTTTAAGATGGTTCAGACAATGATTGACCGTAACTTTCATAATCCAGGCTTTTAGTTGCTCGATGTGCTCACGATTGCTGCGAAACAAGGTAATAAACACTTCCTGTGTTAAATCCTCCGCATCCGAGGCGTTATGGACCATGTAGTAGCAGGTTCGATATACATCCCGCTGATACAGATCAAACAGTTCTCGATTACTCTCCAAAGACGGTTCTCCTTTCTCGTGCAGTTTACCTATATAACAACTGGAGTCCCCAAAAGGTTCATTTGGTTGTGAAAAATAGATCGTACGCTCTGAATGTGTCCACTTTTTCTCCAATGTACCACACAAAAAAAGAAGCCTGTAAATCTCAAAACTGCAGATTTACAGGCTTCTTATAGGTTTCATTGCTAGACCCTACGGGATGAACACACCTTCGCGTAAAAACCCGTCAACGAATAGCTTATGGACAACCTTCCGCTTAATCAGCCAGCCGTACAATCGTTCTACCCTGTGAGCGGGCTGCCAGGATGTCTTCAAGCGCGCTTGGCAGGTCACCCAAGCCAATTTCGCGCTCAACGAGCTGTTCTAGCTGTTTCGGCTTCCAGTCACTGCCGAGGTGTTTCCAGATCGCTACGCGGGTATCATAGGGGCAGAAGACAGAGTCTATGCCCAGTAGATTTACGCCGCGCAAAATAAACGGCAGCACCGTCGTAGGCAGCTTGGTGCCTGCCGTCAGGCCGCTCACGGCAACAGAGCCGTTGTAGGCGATCTGGCTGAGCAACGAAGCGAGCGGCTTTCCGCCTACAGGGTCTACAGCCGCTTGCCAAAGCTGCTTGGCTAGCGGTCGGATGCTCTCGGCACCGTCGTAAACCTCCTCACGCGAAATAACATCGGCTGCTCCGAGCGCCCTGAGGTAATCATGCGAATCAGCCTTGCCACTGCTGGCTACGACATGATAGCCCTTCTTGTGCAGCAAGGCAATGGCTGCACCGCCTACGCCACCCGTCGCACCGGTGACGAGCACCTTACCCTTCTCCGGCGCAACGTCGTTTTGCTCCAGCCGATATAACGACAGGGCTGCGGTGAATCCGGCTGTCCCAAAAATCATCGCCTCTCTCAGCGTGAGTCCGTCGGAAAGCGGAACCACCCAGTCCGCAGGCACACGCGCATATTGGCTGAATCCTCCGAAATGAGACACACCCAGCCCGTACCCGGTAACGAGTACCGCTTGTCCTTCGCTAAAACGGCTATCCTCCGAAGAGACGACGGTTCCCGAGCAATCTATGCCGGGTACGAACGGATAGGATTTGACAATATTGCCATCCTTGCGGGCGGCAAGCCCGTCTTTATAATTGATGCTGGAATAAGCGACACGAATCAATACTTCTCCAGCAGGTAAACTGTCAGTTTTCAAAGAACGTACTTCTGCTTGAACCTCTCCGTCCTGCGTCTGATCGACGACAAGGGCTTGAAATGATTGAGTCATCTGTAAAAGCCTCCTTTATTACCGTTTAAGTCTATGAATGACCTATATAATCCATTTCCAGCTTACAAATTATGCTTAGGAAGCATACAACAATCTGCACAACCTGTCAGCGGCAATGCTCACAAGCTCTTAATCTATTATACCCTTTAGCTCATAACGACGTCGAAAAGTCCAGATTCCTAATACAATCTTGCAACATCCTGTTTCAATAAAGTTCGATAATCAATTATAAGAAGGTGATAAATGAATTCTTACGTATTTTTCAAATCATTTTACGTAAACGGGATGTATTTTCAGAATGACTGTGCTAACATACCCTTTGATCATTAAATATTCTATGAAGAAAGGTGAATGAATGACAACCAGAGCACTAAAAAATGGTTCGGTATTGTCCGAAGCCAAGGAACTGAATTTGTTCCGTTTGACATGGCCTATTTTCCTTGAATTGTTCCTGTTTATGCTAATGGGAAGCGTCGATACATTCATGCTCAGTTCTGTATCTGATAATGCAGTGTCGGGTGTGGGCGCGTCCAATCAAATTATTTCAATCGCTATCCTTGTACTGGAGGTTATCGGCAACGGCGCTGCTATCGTCGTAGCTCAATATATCGGTTCTAAGAAACTTGTCGAAGCGGCCCAGGTGACGGGTACGGCCATTACTCTGAATTTAATGGTAGGTCTTTTGCTAAGCGTGATTTTTCTTGTGTTTGGTACTCATATGTTGCAATGGCTAAATGTCCAGGGGGATATTCTGACTTACGCAGAATCCTATATGAGTATTGTCGGGGGGGCCATTTTCCTTCAGGCATTGATTAACTCGCTGGCGGCGACCATTCGTACGCATGGTTTTACCAAAGAAACGATGTATGTATCGGTTTTTATGAACGTGATCCACGTGGTCGGCAACTATGTTTTAATTTTGGGGCATTGGGGAATGCCTGCACTCGGTGTAGAAGGTGCTGCTATTTCTACAGTAGGTAGCCGCTTTATTTGTCTCTTGATCTTCTTCTGGCTGATGTACCGGGTAACTGAGGTCCGTGTCGAGTGGAAATATTACGTCCATTTATCCAGAAAATTCATCACAAAAATATTGCGTATTGGTGTACCATCCGCGCTGGAGTCCATCATGTATCAGTCGTGTCAGCTCATATTTACACTGTATGTGACTTATCTGGGCGCTGAAGCGATGGCGACACGTCAATATGCCAATAATATTTCGAGCTATATTTATTTGTTCAGTATGGCAGTTGGTATGGGAACGGCTATTGTAGTGGGAAGGCTCGTGGGAGCCAGGGAGAAGGATACGGCTTATAAACGTGTATTGAGCAGTGTGAAATGGGCGCTGCTCGTGACTGTGATCATTGATGCAGTGGTTATCTTTTTCCGTGTACCCTTACTCGGTTTGTTTACGGAAAACCCTGAAATTATTCGTTTGGGTGCGCAGGTTATTTTACTTAGCATTCTGCTGGAAACTGGCCGGACGACAAATATCGTCATTATTAACTCGTTGCGTGCTGCTGGAGATGCCAAGTTCCCAGTCTTTATGGGTCTGATCTCCATGGTCTGCATGAGCTTGCCGCTGGGTTATCTGCTGGTATTCAAGCTGGATATGGGACTCGCTGGTGTGTGGCTGGCGATTGCTGCTGATGAATGGACTCGTGCTGTCATCATGTATGCCCGCTGGAGAAGCCGGTTATGGGAAAGGCATTCGCTGGTCGAGCACGATACACCGGATCAACCTGCTACGCCTGTTCCGGCACACTAATCCAAGTAGTCATTCGGGTTAACTGGAACCTAGCTTTTCGATAGAGTTGTATACGTGGAGGTAGTTCAAGAGAACATCTTGAACTACCTCTTTTTACTGCGTAGAGAGGAAATAGCAGAGGACCAAAAATTGTATATGAAAATGGAGTTGGCGAAGTGGCACCACAGGTAAGTTTTAAGCTCAGAATATATCATAATGGCATTCATAAATAGAAGTATGGTAAATTTACTAAAAGAAAGATATACTTTTGTTGCACTAACGCAGTACATGAAAGACAAGGAGTGTACCGATGAAGAAGCCGACGATTGAAGATGTTGCCCAGAAGGCGGGAGTGTCTAAAAGCACGGTCTCGCAATTTCTGAACAAACGATATAAATATATGAGCGACCAAACCAAGGACCGGATCGCCGAGGTTATTCAAGAGCTGAACTATCAGCCTAACGGGCTGGCCCGCAGCTTGAAGCAAAACCGGACGTTTATGGTGGGAGTTATTGTAGCCAACATTGATTATACGCTGTCGATTCAGTCTATCCGTGCGATTGAGGAGGAATTACAGCGCTTTGGCATTCAGGTGATCATTTGCAACGCCGATGAAAACCCTGACAAGGAAAGTCAGTATATTGAGATGCTCAAGGCCCGCCAAGTGGACGGCTTAATCATCTTCCCGACAGGAAAGCATGCGGACATTTACAACCAGCTCATTCGGGAAAAATATCCATTGGTGTTTTTGGACCGCCTGGTGGACGGTGTCAATACACGCAGCCTGCTGCTGGATAACGAAATGGCGATTAAGCTGGCGATTCAGGAACTTGTGGCTCACAAGCATGAACGAATTGCGTTGATTACCTTGCCCCTTGGCTTGAATCGGATTACTCCACGAGTGGAGCGGCTCAGCGGATATAAGAAGGCGCTGGAGGAGCATGGCTTGCCATTTCGTGAAGAGTATATGCACAGTGTGCCGAGAGAAGAAATCCAGCAGACACTGAAGGAACTGTTCCAACTGCCGGAGCCGCCGACTGCACTGTTGGCCGGGAATGATATCGTGTTGGCTGAGGCGTTGAAGTATGTGAATGCCCGCCGTATACGTATTCCGGCAGAATTGTCCATTATCGGGATTGACGATGCGGAGTTTGCCCATATTTACAATCCGCCCATTACGACCATTACACAACCGATTGCGGATATGGGGAAGCAGGCGGCAAAAACGCTGCTGTCCAGCATTGAGGAAGGCGGCGAGTCGGTTCCGATTATTTACCGATTTGTGCCGGATATCAATCGAGGGGAATCCGTCAAAACGCTGTAGACGAGTATATGTCATATATATAAAAATAGCCCGTATTCCTTTGTACGACCTAAGTATGCGTATGCTGCTCAGATCGTACAAATGCGAATACGGGCTATTGGAAGTTAAGGCTGACTTAGGATTCGGCCTTGTTGAGCTTGCGCTCATAGCGGTGAAGGTTATGCGGGGAATGAACCCAAACTAATTGGTGCTGGCGCTGAGCAAAAAAGATTCCAATTCGGCTCGCGTCGGATAGCCGTCCATGTCTCCGGCTGACATGACAGCCAGCGCACCAAGTGCATTACCGCGCTTGACTGCTTCAGCCAGGGGTAATCCTTCCAGCAGTGCGCTGATAACACCTGCGGCAAAGCCGTCACCTGCGCCGACGGTATCCACGACATGATCTACGCGGAAACGCTTGACATATCCCTCTGCATCTGCGGATTTGTAATAGGCGCCTTCGGTTCCCAGCTTGATGATCACCAGCGAGGTGCCGCGATCGAGGTAGAACGAAGCGATATCTTCAGGCGAAGTATAGCCTGTTAGTATTTTACCTTCATGAATGCCTGGCAGCAGCCAGTCGCAACCCTCGGATGCTTCGTTAATCGCCTCCACCATCGTTTGTGTGTCAGGCCATAACTTGGGTCTGAGGTTGGGATCGAAGGATACGGTTTTGCCTGCCTTTTTCATAAACTGCTTCGCATGTCGGGCGAAGTCGCGGCATTCAGGGGAAAGTGCGACAGAAATACCTGTAAAGTGCAGGTGGCGAGCCCCGGCAAAGTAAGCCTCGTTAAAATCAGCAATGCTCAGTGTGGAAGCGGCGGAATGCCTGCGAAAATATTCGACCTCAGGATCGCCGCTGGTAACTTTGGATTTAATCAGCATCCCGGTAGAGTGGTCTTTGGTAAACATGACATTTTGGGTGTCAATCTTCTCTTGACGCAGTGCATCGGCAATGAACTTGCCGAACGTATCCTCGCCAAGTTTGGTCACGAGTCCGGCTCGTAGTCCCAAACGCGACAAACCGGCCGAAACATTCGTCTCCGCTCCGGCCAGCGCTTTGGTGAATGAACGCACCTCATCCAGAGAGCCTGCTTCATTGGCGTAAAACATGGCCATGGGTTCTCCGAAGGTAACAGCATCCAATGTTGCGGTCATTTGAATTCCTCCTTATGTTTAGTAAACTAAATCTGTAAGCGTATGCACCACTTGAATAAAATGAAATTATCACATAAATCGGTTTTTCACAATGAGTAAGTTGATATATTTGCTAAAAACTTTTTGGTTAAAATAGATAAAAAAATATGTTCTTGTTTATCAAAAGGTAAAAAGTATGTAAAAATTCGCGAATATTAAGGCTTTTTCTAGGAATAATGAAGTTTTGGGTTGACACCCTCTTAGATAATTATTACAATTCTAGCTAAGAAGTAGAGTTAGAAATCGCTTTTATAACAATTCCGTTGATAAAAAAGTTTATCTAAACAGGAGGAATGTTTTTATGGAAATGCGTTATTCAACTCATCCCGAACATGCCAAGCATTTTACGACTGAAGAGTTGCGTCAGCACTATCTGATCCAGGAGCTTTTTGTACCTGAGGAAGTAAAGCTGGTCTATACGCATGAAGATCGTGTCATTATCGGGGGCATTCACCCCGTGAATAAATCTGTTGCACTGGAAGGTAACGATCAAATCAAAGCGGAAACTTTCCTGGAGCGCCGTGAACTGGGTGTCTTTAATGTCGGCGGCAGTGGTACGGTCAAGGTGGATGGTGAAACTTACGAGCTGGCCACAAAAGACTGTCTTTACGTAGGTAAAGGTGCCAAGGAGTTGATCTTTGAAAGCGATTCCAGCGAAAAACCTGCGAAGTTCTATATCGTTTCAGCCTTGGCTCATACCACGTATCCGACGACGAAGCAGTCTTTTGCCGATGTTCCGTCTGAAAGTTTGGGTTCGCAGGAAACAGCCAATAACCGCACGTTACGTCGCTTTATCCATGATGAAGGCATTCAAAGCTGCCAGCTGGTTATGGGTATGACCACATTAGAGAACGGCAGTGTGTGGAACTCTATGCCAACACATGTTCATGACCGTCGCATGGAAGTGTATTTCTACTTTGAGCTGGATGAGAACGCCAGAATGTTCCACCTGATGGGTGAGCCGAACGAAACGCGCCATCTGGTCATGAAAAATGATGAAGCCGTTATTTCCCCACCTTGGTCTATCCACTGCGGTGCGGCTACGGGTAGCTATACCTTCATTTGGGGCATGGCCGGTGAAAATAAAACATACAAGGACATGGATCAGGTAGCCATGAGCGAGCTGCGTTAATCCGGTCATTGCATTGGAGCGTAGACCTGCAAGCGGCTGAGGAACCATGGTCATCCCATTCGTGGAAAGGATCAGGAACATGACGAAAAAGAAAGTTTTGGAACATATCACTTCGGTTGGTGTTGTCGCAGTCATTCGGGGAAACACAGCGGAGGAAGCGTATCAAATGTCCAAAGCCTGTATTGAAGGCGGCTTGGATAATATTGAGCTTACGTTTACCACACCGGATGCGGATCAGGTCATTCGAAGATTGAGAGACGAATTTAAGGACCGGGCCGTTATTGGTGCAGGAACTGTACTGGAGTCACTGACGGCGAGAATTGCTATTCTGGCCGGAGCAGAATTTGTTGTGAGTCCTTCTTTTGAAGAAGAAACAGCGAAGCTATGCAATTTGTACGCGATTCCTTATATGCCTGGCTGTATGACGCTGAATGAGATCAAGGAAGCCATGAAATTGGGCAGTGATGTCGTGAAGTTGTTCCCGGGCAATACGATGGGGGCGGACTTTGTTAAGGCCGTGAGAGGACCAATGCCTCACGTGCAGATTATGCCAACGGGTGGCGTTGATCTGGATAATATGGAAACCTGGCTGCGTAACGGATGTGTGGCTGTGGGAATTGGAGGCAATTTGACGGCTCCAGCCAAGGAAGGTCGCTACGACTTGATCACAGAAAATGCAGCGCGTTATGTAGCTAAATATAAAGAAGTACGTGCAGCGTTGTAGGCTTCAGAAAATATAGGTTTTTATACTAATTTGTGATGGAGGCGTAGGCATGGGTTTGGACCATTTTTCATTGGATTTTTTCAGTCTCAAAGGTAAAACGGCGATTGTAACAGGAGGCAACACTGGTTTGGGTCAAGGATACTCCGTAGCTTTGGCCAAAGCAGGCGCAAACCTGTTCATTGTAGCTAACAATGATGATTATGAAGAAACAAGACGTCTGCTGGAGCCGACGGGTGTGAAGTTTGCTTTTCACCAAGCCGACCTGACTGAAAAAGCATCCCTTAAAAAGCTTGTAGAAGAGTGCATCAAGGAATTTGGCAAAATTGATATCCTTGTCAATAATGCGGGTACGATTCGCCGCGCTCCTCTGCTGGAGTATAAAGACGAAGATTGGGACGCTGTTATGGAAATCAACCTGAATGCTGTATACCATTTGAGCCAGGAAGTGGCGAAGATAATGGTAGAGCAAAAAAGCGGGAAGATTATCAATGTCGCTTCTATGCTTGCTTTCCAGGGCGGCAAGTTCGTTCCGCCGTATACAGCAAGCAAGCATGCAGTAGCTGGCTTGACCAAGGCATTCGCAAACGAGCTGGCGGTTCATAACATTCAGATTAACGCGATTGCTCCTGGTTACATTGCTACGGCGAATACCGCTCCAATTCGTGCGGATGAAAACCGCAATCAAGAAATCTTGTCGCGTATTCCTGCGGGTCGTTGGGGCGATCCGTCTGATCTGATGGGGGTTGTTGTTTTCCTCGCCAGTCAGGGTTCGGACTACATGAACGGTCATATCTTGGCGGTGGATGGCGGCTGGCTGGTACGTTAAGCAGCGCTGACCACATATAAGTCATGAACTGAAAGCTGCCTCAAAAGGAATTCGTCCTTTCAGGCAGCTTTTTTGCATGATGAAGCGTTAAGCTGAACATGAAGATTTGGGATGCTATGTCGATTCCGTCCTATGCATATGGCACGAATGCCTTTATAATTTAATGAGATAAAAAATTGCCTAGGCTCCAGCCGTTACACTTGGTTGGAGCCTTTGAGCATAATACAGAATGGATTGGAGAATGGAGAGATGAGTTCACAGCAACACCAACGAGCTTTGGTATACAAATCTTTGTGGCATGCCGGTCCTTGGCTGCTAGCCGTAGGGATCATCCTGGTAGGTGCCAATCTGCGCGCCTCGATTACTTCGGTAGGACCTCTTATCGGTTTGATTAAGGATTCTTTGCATATTTCGAATACACTAAGTGGTCTGTTAACGACATTGCCGCTGCTTGCTTTTGCGCTGTTGTCGCCTTTTGTAGCCCAATTGTCGCGCCGCTTCGGGTCGCCGCTTGTTATTTTTGCAGCCTTGCTGCTGTTGACCGCAGGTATTGTGGTGCGCTCGACGTTGGGGGTGACTGCATTATTTGTCGGGACTGCGATGCTGGGACTGGCTATTGCTGTGTGCAATGTTTTGCTGCCCAGCTTGATCAAAGAAGAGTTCCCTCGCAATAGCGGACTGATGACCGGCGTATATTCTGTATCCATGAATGTGGTCGCTGCAACAGCATCCGGTCTGAGTATACCGCTGGCTCTGAATGGAGGAATGGGCTGGCGTGGTGCTTTAGGGATCTGGGCGATTATTGGCGTCGTAGGTATTTTACTCTGGGTGCCCCAGCTTCTTAAGGTGCGCCGAACAGCTAATCAAGCGGTAGTATCCGCCCGAACGGTGAATGTGTATAAATCGTCTTTGGCATGGAAGGTGACGCTGTTCATGGGGCTGCAATCTGCCCTCTTCTATGTTCCTGCTGCCTGGTTTCCCGAAATGATGAGCGGACAGGGAATGGATTCAGAGACTGCGGGATGGATGCTGTCTGTGCTGCAATTTTCACAAATGCCATTTACTTTTATTGTTCCTATTTGGGCGGCGCGAGTGAAGGATCAGCGGCTATTGGTTCTGATTATGGCAGTGCTCTATTTTATCGGTCTGGGTGGATTTCTGCTCGGGGCTACACAGTGGAGTGTAGTTTGGGTTATTTGTATTGGAATAGCAGGTGGTTTTGCTTTCCCGCTAGTCATGATGTTCTTTAATTTGCGGACCCGGACACCGCAGCAGGCCGCAGAACTGTCAGGTATGGCGCAATCCTTTGGTTATTTGCTGGCAGCGACAGGACCGACACTATTCGGTTATTTGCATGATGCGACACAGGGCTGGACAATTCCGCTGCTTTTACTCTTGTGCCTGAGTGTGCTGCTTATGTTTATAGGCCTGGGTGCAGCCAAGAAACGATATGTCGGAGGCGAGGTGGATGATCAGGCTGCAATTTGATGCAGATGGCTATAGCGTGGTCTATAATGCAGATCGTGTTATGTTGTTGGCTAAAGAGTTTGCGTTGCTGCGCTTCCTATATGATAACCGGAATCAGGTGTTCACCCGGGAACAACTGCTGGATTGTGTGTGGCCGTTGGAATATCCAGTGGAGCGTACCGTGGATGATCATATCTACAGATTGCGCAAAAAACTTAAGGCATGGACTGGGCTTCGTATTCATACGGTCAGAGGGTATGGCTACAGCTTGACCTTGACTGACGTGCAGCAACAGAACCATCCGTCCTTGCACGATCAGGAGGTGCAAGACGCCGTACATGGACTATTCCGCAAATACCAGCTGTTGGGACAGGGAAATTCCATCGTAGCACTGGCTGCCCAGCAGGAGCAGATGGGTTTTCAAATGTCCTCCTTTTATCAAATGTATACCCGTTTTGTACAGGCAGATGTGGCTTGGTTCTTGAAGCAGGAGGATTTTGCACCCGCGGACCGTTTGTATTGGATGCTGCTGCTATATACGGGCACAGCAGGGGTAACGGATGAGGGGCTTGCTCTATGTGAGCGTGCGCTTGTCAGTGGATTGCTGTCCAGTGACCAAGAGCGCGAATTACGCATCCTCAATATCCTGGAGGCTTATGTGGAAAATGGACAACCTGAACGCGCACAGGAAGGTCTACCACTGACCTTAATGGTCATGGAGCGGGATGATCTCGATAAATTTGTGATGCCGGTTGCGCTCATGGAGATGTACATGCATCTGGTTGCCAATCACATGGAAAAGGCTGCTGAACTTTCTGATCGTCTGGAAGGCATGCTGTCGAAAGCTCCGTATTTGCGTGAACTGGGTCGTTATCGCATGATGCGCGGACTTATGCTGCTGCGTACTGGAGATGTGGACAACGCCGAGCGGCTCATGGATGAGGGGCTAGTTACCCTTGATATGGCGAAACAGGAACTGCTAAAAATCAAGGCGGTTTGCCAAATTCGCGGTTTTTTGAAGCTCTGTGGCTCTTATCCCATGTTGGAAGAGAAATACGCGGCTCAATATAATCGGCTTGATCGGGACAATAATTTAACATTGCATCGTCCGGCGCTAAGACGCTGGCTGGAGCAGATCCTTTCTGGGGCCTGACTTTTTTTAGCTGTCTGATTTTCCTCTGATATAGGCCCGCTAGAATGTTCTTATTGCTAAAGAAGCAGAAAATGAGAGCAGGGTGAGTAGAAATGAAGGAAAATAAAGAATTGCAATCCACGCTCAGCATTTGGCGTAACGGTCGTTTTCGGCGGATGTTTGCGGCCCATACGGCTGCTTCCTTTGGCGATTGGTTTGATGCTATCGCCATTCAGGTGCTTGTTGCTTACCGCTGGGAAGCCGATCCCATGCTGATTGCGCTGATTCCGGTAGTCATGGCACTACCGGGTCTACTGCTCGGTTCCATTGCAGGCACGTTAGCCGATCGGGTGCATAAGGCCCGACTGATGATCATCTGCGATGCAGCTATCGCCTTATTGACGCTGGCGATTCTCGCCGTCCCAGGTCCGGCGTGGCTGTTGCCTTTGCTTGGTTTGCGCGCGGCGGCTGGCGTATTCCAAATGCCTTCACAGCAAGGCTTGACCCGTACAGTAGTCGCCAGTGGCGACCTGTTCCGTGCAACCTCGCTGAACGGACTGGTCAATCAGGCCTCCAAAGTCGCGGGGCCCTTGCTGGGCGCCATGACCTTGGCTGTGCTGTCCCCGCAAGCATGCATTATCCTGAATGCACTGCTGCGCCTCTGCTCTGGCCTGCTGCTCTGGCCGCTGCGTGGCATCGGCCCGACGCTGGCTGCCACAGACCAGCAAGCGGTTGCTGGTGCTGACGCGCAGCTAAGGAAGTCGGCATCGCTTACACCGGATGAGGCAGATGATGCCAAGATGCAGGGAGGGCCTGCTCACGCATCCCGTTTTTTCAGCCAGTGGCGGGAGGGCTGGGCGTTCCTCTGGCGCAGTCGAATGCTTTTGCATACGCTCATATTCGGCCTGTTCGGTTTGATCGCCATTCTTATGATCGACTACCAGTTCCCTACATTGCTGCGAGTGCTCGCTCCGGGCAACGAATCGCTGCTCGGTTGGCTGGTTTCAGCTATAGGTGCTGGCGCCGTCGGCTGCATGCTTGTGCTTAATCGCTTGAATCGTATAAGCGCAGGCTGGGGGCTCGGTGGAGGGTATGTGCTGGTTGGCGGAGCTATTGCCGCTTTGGGTTGGGCGCAACCCGGGACAGGACTCCCTGTTCTGCTTACGATCGGGGCCATGTTAGGTGTGGGGAACGGCCTGTACATTATCACCCAGAATTACATATTACAAGCCAAAACCCCTGCTGATATGGTGGGGCGTGTCTTTGGTATCCAAAGTACCGTGATTGGAGCGATCATGGTCATTTCGCCGCTTGCTGGGGGAGTATTGATCCGAATAGCAGGGGCGGGGACGGCTTTTGTCTGGATCGGGATGACTGTAGGAATCCTAGGTTTGGCAGGACTACTGCTTCAATCCGTAATTTGGCGCGAGTCTCTCGCTAATCCTACCCCTTCTACTGAACAAAATGTTGATCTAGCGTAATCGTTTGCTTCCATTCTAGCAATTTATATTTTTAGCATAGGAGAGATCATGTTGACTCAAAATTCTTCATCTACAACGCCAGTGGCACGACTACTTGAAGGCTCGCGGGTGTACTTGCGCCCCATTAACGTGGAGGACACCGAGCAATACTATAATACATTGTTCCATCAGGAAGTGCGGAGGCTGACGGGCACACAGCGAAGCTTTACCAAAGAGCAAATTGCCCGTTACATTGAAGGTAAAGGGCAGGATGCCTCAAGCTTGCTGCTTCTCATTGCACTTCAGGAGGATGATCGTGTCATCGGCGATATTGCATTACAGGATATGGATAGTCTGAATCGCAGCGCCAACATCCGTATTGCGATCAATGAGCAGGGGGATCAAGGCAAAGGCTACGGCACCGAAGCGCTTGTGTTAATGCTGGACTATGGGTTCGGCATTTGTAACCTGCATCGGATTGAGCTGAATGTATTTGATTTTAATGAAAAGGCCATCCGCTGCTATGAAAAAGTAGGCTTTAAGCGTGAAGGTGTGCAGCGGGATGCTTTATTTTACAATCACCAATACCACGATTCGATTTTGATGAGTATGCTGCAGCATGAATATCGCAACAGATATGTGAAACAAGCAGAAAATTGATTCAATACGTTTACACGGGTTTGCAAAAGAGATATAATTAAAAGATAAAGTTAGTTGTTTGCGCAAGGATAACCGACAACATCAAATGAATATATGAATTACCGGAGGAGCCTGTCACCAAGGCTCCTTTATGTCTTTTTAGGGGAACCTGTGCTGTATTCGGGTTTCCCTTTTTATTTTGCGAGTTGTTGGTCTCTTTAAGGTCAGACACATATTTTGGACGATTGTTCTGCATTTTATGATTATCCGTTTTCTTTAATGTTGTAGATGATGCGCAAATGAGGTCAAGGATTAAATAAAAGGAGGTTATTAACCTATGCAATTTATATTGTATCTTCTGTTGATTCTGTTGTTTACAAAAGTAGCCGGTCATCTATCGGTTAAGCTCGGTCAACCAGCGGTATTGGGGAAGCTGATCGCTGGTATCGTACTGGGCCCGGCAGTTTTGGGATGGGTGCAAAATGATTCGCTGATTCATGATATGTCTGAAATCGGCGTGTTGCTGTTGATGTTCATTGCCGGGCTGGAGACGGATCTGGATCAGCTTCGGCGCAACTGGAAGCCTGCGGTAGCAGTGGCGGTCGGGGGGATTATTTTGCCGTTGCTCTGTGGTTTTGCAGTCGGTGAAGCCTTTGGATTTTCAGTACATGAAGGATGGTTTTTGGGGATTGTCTTGAGCGCTACTTCCGTAAGCATTACAGTGCAGGTGCTCAAGGATATGAACAAGCTGAATACTCGAGAAGGCTCGACCATTTTAGGTGCAGCCGTACTGGATGATGTGCTTGTCGTAGTGCTGCTTGCGGTAGTGATGAGTATATTCGGCATGGGTGGGCAAACCTCGCTGGGACTTCTTGTTGGCAAGAAGCTGATCTTCTTCGTGGGGGCTATTCTGGGTGGCTGGTTCGTTGTTCCATGGATTATGAAAATACTTGCCCCCCTCAAAGTGACAGAAGCTGTGATTACTGCTGCTATGGTTATTTGCTTCGGTTTTGCATATTTTGCAGATTTGATGGGTATGGCGGGTATTATCGGAGCTTTTGCTGCCGGGATTGCCATTTCGCAAACAAGTTTTAAGCATGTCGTAGAAGAAAAGGTAGAGCCCATCGCTTATTCCATCTTTGTTCCTGTATTTTTTGTCAGCATTGGCTTAAATGTATCTTTTGAGGGAGTGGGGCAGCAGCTTGGGTTTGTTGTTGTTTTGACACTGATAGCGCTGGTGACGAAGTTAGTCGGAGGAGGCATCGGCGCGCGGCTGACAGGTTTTAATACCCGTTCCTCGCTTGCGATTGGTTCTGGCATGATATCTCGTGGCGAAGTTGCACTTATTATCGCAGCCACCGGGTTGCAAACGGGTCTGCTGGCACAGCAGTATTTTACCTCAGTTATCATTGCCGTTATTTTGACGACGTTGGCTGCACCTCCAATTCTTAAGCTATGTTTTAGTGATCGCAAGACTGTAAGCCAGATTGAGAAGTAAGAGGTTGGACTGACTAGACATACAATAAGACCCTTCTGGTTCATTTTCCAAGCAGGATGGAAAGTGACCGAAGGGTCTTTTTATGTTGGAATGTTCGGTTCAGCTGCAGAATTAGGACTCGGATACGACAGTGAAGCGTTGATTCAGATGTTGTGGTTTTTCAATTTCGTCTACTACGGCAACAGCATAATCCTCATAGCTGACATAGCTTGCACCTTTGGAATTAACCAGCAGGGTGTCTTTGCCCACTTGGTAAGAGCCTGTACGTTTGCCGAGAGCAAATTCTGCAGAAGGACTAATGAAAGTCCAGTTTAGGTCACTGGTACCGCGTAGAATTTCAAGGTTTTTCCCTTGATTATGAGCTGTTGGATATACAAAATCAGGGAAGTCAGGAGTATCCTTTACCAAGAGTGTCTGGGATTCATCCGTAAACAAGCTGCCTGCACCACCTACAACAATCAGGCGAGTACCGGATACATGGCGGAGAGCCTCAATCAGTACATTACCTGCATCTACATGCAGATGCTCTTGTCCAAACGGAGCGGCAAAAGCATTAACAACGACGTCAAAACCTTTCAGATCATCTGTTTTCAGGTCAAAAACGTCTTTTTGTACTACAGCAGCACGATTGTCCGTTACTTTAGCCGGATCACGCACGATGGCGGTTACTTCATGCCCTCTGTCTAATGCTTCTTTTACGATATTACTTCCTGCTTTACCGCCTGCACCAATAACTGCAATTTTCATAATAGAATAGCCTCCTAAAAAATGATTTGGATGATTTATTTGCTTGATTCATGCGTTGCATGATGTTCATACTTGAACTTTAATATGTAACTATTATAGTTACAATATAAATTAAAAGTCAAGCTCTTCTGTTGGGCAAGATAGAGTCCTCCGATTGGAAAGAGAGGAACTCGTTTAAATATAAGATGATACTGAATAAGTAAATGTAAACCATATTAAATACATGTAGACCGCAGATCAGAAAGGAAGAGTGAAACGATATGAGTAAAAAAGTACAGCTGGAGCCCGCAGCGCAAAAATTTGCAGACGATAATGCCAAGCCTCCGTTTCTGTATGATTTGGGTCCTGAAAAAGGACGTGAAACGGTCAATGAAGTTCAATCCGGTCCAGCAGATAAACCTGCCGCAGACCTGGAGGACCTGTCGATTCCAGGTGGCCCTGGCGGTGAGGTGAAGGTCAAAATTGTTCGTCCACAACAGGTGACAGGCGATCTCCCGGTCATTGTATATATCCACGGGGCAGGCTGGGTATTCGGTAATGCTCATACGCATGACCGTCTGATTCGTGAACTGGCGGTAGGCTCACAGGCAGCCGTTGTATTCCCGGAATACAGCTTGTCGCCTGAAGCCAAATATCCGACGGCGATTGAGGAAATTTACGCGGTCGTTCAATGGGTGGCACAGCATGGGCGCGAGCATGGGCTGAAGCCCGATACGCTGACGATCGCCGGAGATAGTGTCGGTGGTAACATGACTGCAGCTGTAACTCTGCTGGCCAAAGAACGCAGTGGTCCTACCATTCGGCAGCAGTTGCTGTTCTATCCAGTGACGGACGCTTCTTTTGATACGGAGTCGTACCATGAGTTCGCCACAGGATATTTCCTGAGCCGCGAAGGGATGCAGTGGTTCTGGGATCAATATACGACAGATCCTAACGAGCGAGCGCAGATCACGGCGTCTCCGTTACGTGCTACCACTGACCAGCTCAAAGGGCTACCACGTGCGCTGGTTATTACAGGCGAGGCCGATGTGTTGCGTGATGAAGGGGAGGCCTATGCGAACAAGTTGCGTGAAGCTGGGGTAGATGTAACCGCTGCGCGCTTTCAGGGCATCATACACGACTTCGTGATGCTGAACCCATTGTCGGAAACCGCGGCCAAGCGCGGTGCAATAATGCTGGCTACCTCGTGGCTGCGCCAAGGGTTTGAGGGCTAGTTTTATAGACGAGTGAAGGAATACACAGTTAGTATGTAAAGAAGCACCTCCCAGCTCATGGCTGGGAGGCTTCTTTTGGTTCTGTTTATATCATTCTATTTGCGTTTACCATATAGTGGTTTTCTAGTCTTGCCTAGTTTACCTACTTTTCCAGGTGATTTTATAAAGCTGAACTTCCCTAATTTAAAATTGGTTTTTCTTTTTTTCGCTACTAGAGTACGTCTTGACTTAGATGCACCTTGGGTACTATCTACAAGGTTTAGTGTGTAGTTTTCGAAATTGCCAACATTGATCTCATCGAACCCCACATTTCTACAGCCCTGGCCTTGACAACCTGCTATCCAGCATCTTGTGAAAGCCTCTCTAGGAACATCTGTGTAGAAATCACCACCCCACCAATTACCGAAACTGTCATGTCCGTAGACATAAAACGTTTGGTTTGCGGCTGACCCAGCTACAAGAAATGCGCGTCTACCGGGTTCTATACGGTACCAGCCTCTCTTAGCATAGGTGATAGGACTACAACCAGAATCATAGTATCCAACAGCAACTGAAATAGGGTTAGACGTACTGTTACGAACATAAAAACCCATTCTATTCACTCCATTCTTTGAAAGATTAATATCAATTTATGCGAATTTTTTGAAAAAGTAATAGATATATGGATGATCAAAAAGTACAAAAAAAGAACGCAATATCTCAATGTTTTTGTGGTAGGGAAGTAAAAGAGGTGGGAGTAGTCGAGCGCACAATTGGCATATGGGGAGTTCGCGGTTTATAAATAAGAGACCGCTTCACGTTCGTCGAACAGAGTGATAATATAAAATTTGAACGAGTTTGACCGACTTCGGCCTAAGGGGGATATCCATGCCATTTCAGGGACAACGCATTTTACCTGCAGCTAAGCACATGAAGCAGTTGGAGGATATTTTGAACAGCTCTTATGAGTATGCTGTTTTTCTGGATACGCATGTAGCGCAGTTGCGCAACCTATATCAGATGGCAAGGAGCCGCAATAAGCAGATGCTTCTGCATGCCGACCTGGTGCAAGGTTTGAAGAATGACGAATATGCCGCTGAGTATTTGTGTCAGGAAATTAAGCCATTTGGGATTATCTCGACCCGTTCCGGGGTGATTGCAACTGCTAAAAAAAAGGGGATTCTTGCTGTACAGCGAGTGTTCCTGCTGGATACGATTGCGCTGGAAAAAAGCTACGCACTGGTGGAAAAAACGCGCCCCGATTATATTGAGGTGCTGCCGGGTGTTGTGCCGCCGATGATTGCGGAGGTCAGTGAACGCACGGGTATTCCTATTTTGGCTGGCGGACTTATTCGTACCCCTGAGGATGTGGAAGCGGCGTTGGCAGCGGGAGCTGCAGCGGTTACGACCTCCAATAAACAACTGTTTGAGCACTATAAGCGATAGCCTTTTTTGAATCAAGTGGGCAACCTACATAATAATCAAGGAGATTGGAAAATGACGGAGCAGTACATTCTTGCCTTGGATCAGGGCACAACCAGTTCGCGGGCCATCTTATTTAACCGGCAGGGAAAAGTAGTGTACAAGGCACAACGGGAGTTCCCGCAGTATTTTCCCCAGCCGGGATGGGTGGAGCACAACGCGAATGAAATATGGAGCTCTATTTTGGCCGTCATCGCCTCCTGTCTGTCGGAATCAGGTGTGAAAGCCAGCCAAATTGCTGGAATTGGTATTACCAATCAACGGGAAACTGTGGTGGTGTGGGATAAACATACAGGCCTGCCGGTATATCATGCGCTGGTATGGCAGTCACGGCAAACAGCCGGGATTTGCGAGGACTTGAAAAGCCGTGGGCTTGATCAAACATTTCATAGCAAAACAGGCCTACTCATTGATCCCTACTTTTCGGGTACCAAAGTCAAATGGATACTCGACAACGTTGAAGGAGCGCGAGCCCAGGCGGAGCGTGGAGAGCTGTTGTTTGGTACAATCGATACCTGGCTGATCTGGAGACTGTCTGGCGGTAAAGCGCATGTAACGGACTATTCCAACGCTGCTCGTACGCTAATGTACAACATTTATGAGCTGAAATGGGATGAGGAGCTGCTGGATATTCTCGGCGTTCCTGCGTCTATGCTGCCGGAGGTGAGGTCATCCTCCGAAATATATGCGAATACGGTGGATTATCATTTTTTTGGACAGGAAATTCCCATTGCCGGAGCGGCGGGCGATCAGCAGGCAGCTCTGTTCGGTCAGGGATGCTTTGACAAAGGCATGATTAAAAATACATACGGTACGGGATGCTTTATGCTGATGAATACCGGAAATGAACCCTGTGAATCGAAGCATGGACTGATTACGACCATTGCATGGGGGTTGAACGGTCAGGTGAAGTATGCGTTAGAGGGCAGCATTTTTGTAGCCGGGTCTGCTATTCAGTGGCTGCGTGACGGATTGCGCATGTTCCGCGAGGCCAAAGATAGTGAAGCGTATGCAGCGCGGGTGACCTCGACGGAGGGGGTATATTTTGTCCCGGCTTTTGTAGGGCTTGGCAGCCCGTATTGGGATAGCGACGTGCGCGGCGCTACCTTTGGCTTGACACGGGGAACGTCCAAGGAGCATTTTATCCGAGCGGTACTGGAATCGCTGGCCTACCAGACCAAAGATGTTCTAACCGCCATGGCGAGCGATTCGGGTGTACCTGTGCATTCATTGCGTGTAGATGGGGGCGCAGTGATGAACGAGTTCCTGATGCAGTTCCAGAGCGATATTCTGGATCTGCCTGTGGAACGACCTGCTGTGAACGAGACAACGGCGCTAGGGGCAGCGTATTTGGCAGGGCTGGCAGTTGGATTTTGGGACAGTCTGGATGAAGTCCGGGGGTATGCTCAAAGTGATCGAACCTTTACTCCAACCATGAGTGAAGATGTGCGGGCTGAACGATATGGTGGCTGGAAAAAGGCGGTCCATGCCGCAATGTCGTTCAAGTAAAGGTCACTTTACGAGAGTAGGCAGTCATCTGACAACAGGCAGATTCTCCTTTTCATCGTGTACTGTGTGTGCTACGATATAGATAAGTTAATACTCGTCAGGAGACTTGGAGAGACCATGAACCGCTCGGCATCCGCCGCAGCGATGTTCGTGGTCTTTTTTTGTATCCTTTGATGATTCGGTGTCAGATTGATAGCAGACATGCAAAGTTGGAGGGATAGATGATGGGAGAACAGGGATTTGCTGCACAGGAGAGAACGGCCGTTTTGGAGCGTATGGGGCGTGAGCATTTTGATATTTTAATTATTGGCGGCGGCATTACAGGGTCGGGAATTGCACTGGACGCAGCGGATCGTGGTTTGAAAACGGCTCTGGTGGAAATGCAGGATTTTGCAGCAGGTACATCCAGTCGCTCTACCAAGCTAGTGCATGGTGGTCTTCGTTATTTGAAGCAATTTGAGGTAAAGATGGTAGCCGAGGTCGGGAAGGAACGAGCCATCGTATTCGAAAATGGTCCTCATGTGACCATTCCGGAGCGTATGCTGCTTCCTTTTCACCAGGGTGGCACATTTAATGCTTTCACCACTTCTATCGGGCTACTGGTGTATGATTTCCTCGCTGGCGTGAAGCGTAGTGAGCACCGCCGCATGCTGGACATCCAGACTACGCTGGAGCGCGAGCCTTTGCTGAAGAGAGAAGGACTGAGGGGAAGCGGTAGTTATGTGGAGTACCGCACAGACGATGCTCGCCTAACGATTGAGGTGATGAAGGAAGCTGTTACACGAGGGGCGCTGGCCGTGAACTATGCCAAGGCTGACAAGCTGCTATATGACAGCGGACGAATAAGCGGCGCTAGTGTAACCGATCGGGTAACGGGGAAGTCATACGAAATCAGGGCTTCGCTGGTCATTAACGCAGCCGGACCATGGGTAGATACGTTGCGGGAAATGGATCGCTCCAAAGAGGGTAAGGTGCTTCGCCTGACGAAGGGTATCCACTTGGTATTCGATGCTGGGCGCTTCCCGCTTCAACAGGCAGTGTACTTCGATACACCGGATGGACGCATGGTATTCGCGATCCCGCGTGACGGCAAAACCTATGCAGGTACGACCGATACGGTGTATGAGGGGGATACGGCGCATCCCCGGATGACCGCCGAAGACCGGGCGTATGTGCTTCAAGCGATCAACGGGATGTTCCCGGATGTGAAGCTGACGGTTACAGACGTGGAATCCAGTTGGGCAGGGGTACGGCCGCTCATTTATGAAGACGGTAAAAGCCCTTCAGAAATCTCACGTAAGGACGAAATCTGGGAATCCCGTTCAGGTCTGATCACGATCGCAGGCGGCAAGCTGACAGGTTACCGGAAAATGTCCGAACTCGTCGTGGATCGTGCGGTACGGGAATTAGGCCGCTTGCATGGGCAGGGCTTTCGGGCATGCCGCACAAGGCATATCCCAATTTCGGGCGGCAGTGTAGGCGGCTCGGCGGGCTGGGACGCTTTCGTGAGCAAGCAAGCCATAGCGGGCGCTGCGCTCGGTCTGCCGCCGGAGACCGCCAGAGCATGGGCTGTTCGCTATGGTTCAAATGTGGAGCGACTGTTTGCTATAGCGACACAGAGCATGAAGAACGCCACCGAGACGGAAGCGGCACTACCTGTGGAAGTGCGTGTTCCGCTTCTGTACGCGATGGAACAGGAAATGGCGGTGACACCGTCTGATTTTTTCATACGTCGCACGGGAGCACTGTTCTTCCAAATTGACGAGGTGAAGCGCTGGAAGCAGGCTGTCGTTACATTAATGTCCGAGCATGCAGGCTGGAGCGCCGAGCAAGAACGCCAATATACGACTGAGCTGGATGCTTACCTGTATGAAGCTGTGACACCTGTAGAGATAGAAGCCGAACCCGGCGCCACTAAAGTCATCTGATACAGTGTGAGGGATGTGTATCCTTGACCGCTCTGCTTCTCTACAATTGTTTCGTTCGCATCACTGCTTTAAGCGAAAAAGGGGCCTACAAAACAAAAGCAGCGATCCTCTATTCATAAGAGAATCGCTGCTTCTTTGTATACAGATGGCTTACAGCATCAAGTGGAACAGGAAGGGCGCAGCCGCCAAGGTAAAGAGAGCGGCGAGCACCATCGAGATGCTGGAAATCGTGCCCGTCAGCGAACTGAACTCGAACGCTTTGGAAGTACCCGTACCATGAGCACCGGTACCGAGCAATACCCCGCGTGAAACTTCATTTTCGATACGGAACAGTTTGACGATCATCGGGCCGATAATAAGACCGCTCAATCCGGTCAGAATAACGAATACCGCCGTGACCGTCGGGTTACCGCCAATCGTTTGCGATACATTCATCGCAATAGGTGTCGTAATCGAGCGAGGAATCAGGCTGCTCAGCAGCGAGGAGTCCAGGTGCATCCACTTGGCGAGCGCCATGGAGGACAGCACGGCTACGACAGATCCAGATAACACGCTAAGCACGATTTGGGCCGCGTGTTTTTTTAACACAGGGAAATATCGGTACAAAGGGACAGCAAATGCAATCGTAGCTGGCTGTAGCAGCATGGATAGAAAATGAGCGCCTGAATTATAAGAACGGTAGTTCACACCCGTCAACGTCAAAATCAAAATGATAACTACAGGTGTAATGAGCAATGGGGACAAATACACCTTGGGCAATGTGCGGTACATGCGTTTGGCCATCCAGTAAATAGCAAGTGTTAATACAATACATAGAAGACCGGTCATGATGATTTATGCTCCTTTCGTTTACCAAGCAGACTGGCGATCATACCTGTGCAGGCCATCACCAGAAAGGTGCCGAGCAGCACGACCAGCATAATGCTCATGCCATCGTGTTCCAGCATCGGCCAATAATTCATAACGCCAACAGCGGAGGGAATAAAGAATAATAGCAACTCGGCCAGCAACCAGTTTGCGCCAACCTCGATCCAGCTTAGTCGGACCACACGGGTTTGCAGCAGAATAAAGAGAATTAGCATACCGACGATACTACCGGGTATAGGCAGGTGGAGCCAGGAGACCACCGCGTTCAGGATGAGCGAAAAGGCCATCAGGACGGCAATCTGAAGGACACCGCGTATGAAGCTTTTCATATATAAAGTCTCCTATCTTTGAGATCCGTTATTTTCAAACTGTAATGAAATTTTACATCACAAGCTTTCATGAGTAAAATGCATATAAAGAATGAAGTCTATTCCGTTTGTCTATGGAAGAAGGTGTAGCTTTGGATATCCGACATTTGCAATATTTTCTGGAAGTCGCGCGGTTGCGAAGCTTTACGAAGGCAGCACAGAGCATGTTTATTACTCAGCCGACGATTAGTAAGACGATTAAAAGCCTGGAAGAAGAACTGGGAGTTACTTTGTTCGATCGTATTGGCAAAAGAATCGAACTCACGGATGCGGGCAAGGTCATTGAGCTTCAAGCACAAGCGATTGTGAAGTCCTTTCAGAGCTTGTCCTCGGAGCTGAGTGATTTGATGAACCTGAAAAAAGGACATATCCGCATTGGTCTGCCTCCTATGGTCGGATCGAGCTTTTTTCCGCGTGTCATTGGAGAATTCCACAAGGCCTTTCCCGATGTGACCATTCAATTGTTCGAGGATGGAGCGAAGAAAGTGGAGCAGGACGTAGAAGCTGGGGCACTGGATATCGGGGTGATTGTGCTGCCTCCGGTTGGAGATATGTTCGAGACATTTCTATTTGTGGAGGAAAAGCTGAATTTGCTCGTTCATCCCACGCATGCATTGGCCGACTGCAAGGAGGTGCCGCTATCTGCGTTAGCAGAGGAGGCGTTTGTGCTGTTCCGTGAGGATTTTACGCTACACGACCGTATCATTGCCGAATGTGTTCGTGCCGGCTTTCAGCCGCGTGTAGTCTACGAAAGCTCTCAATGGGATTTGATCAGCGAAATGGTTGCTGCCAACCTAGGAGTAGCGTTATTGCCGGAGGCGATATGCCGGGATTTGGATTCCGAACGCTTGCGTATTCTTCCATTGGTCGATCCTGTCATTCCTTGGCATTTGGGGATGATCTGGCGGAACGATCGGTATCTGTCCTTTGCTGCCAGAGAGTGGATATCTTTCACACAGCGATTGTTGCGGACAGAATATGGCGGAAGTCGTCGGTGAGAAGGACGGATGTGGCTTACATCATAAAAAAGCTGCCCTGAGGGGCAGCGAAGTAGCTGGCTTCTATGAGTGTGTTTGGTTTATTGCGCGCTTGGTGTGAAGGTACTTGTCCATAATACGGTCAAGCCTGGAGGATTTGTCCAATACACGTTCATCTCTTAATCCGTGTAAGTCAGCCATGCGATTCAGTTCACGGCGTTCTTTTTCCATGAGTTTTTCCAATTGTTCGAGGTTCACAAAGCCCACCCCCCATGTCGATTGTAAGGCATGTCTCCACTAGCGGCAGCAGTTTTTTTGATAACGATGTTATTTCCATTTTACCACTTTTTATTAACATTAATCCAGCTTTCCTGACATTTAGCGACTAATAATTATGGTTTTGCCAACTCTACCCGATTGCGTCCTGATCGTTTAGCTTCATATAACGCTTCGTCTGCCTTTTCCAATAAACGTCTCGATACAATAGCAGGAGAGCTGCCTGCTCCGATGGATACGGTTAAGGAGATTATGGTTCCGTCATTCAAGAGAAAACATTCATTTTCCACAGCTTTTCGAATCTTCTCGGCAAAGCTTGCCGCCTTTTCGGTATCACAATCTCCGAGTAGAATTGCGAATTCCTCTCCGCCTTTACGGGAGGGGTATGCTCTCGTTGTAGATTCCCGATTTAACAAAATTCCCAGTTGGCTTAAGACGGCGTCTCCGTTCAAATGGCCATACGTATCATTAATTTTTTTAAAGTGGTCAATATCTAGCATCACAAGTCCAAAGGGTTTTTTTGTAGTCTTGGAAGCATGAAGTACCTCTTCGAACAGCGCATCAAAAGCACGCGGACTGTATAGCCCGGTTAAATGATCGCGGTTCGCAGCCTCTTCCAGCAGGTGAATAGCCCGTTCTGTTTTTTTGATATGGGACATCATAAAATAAGTGAACAAGCCGCCAAGAATCTTCACGGTTGTGATCATTATTATTGTTTCTAAGTTGGGTGGATTAGCTACAAAGAAAGTAGATAACAGCGACACAACAACAGCTCCAAGCACGGCTGACATCCATTTGCTGAGTGTTAGCTTTTTTTCTCGAATAAAGATAAGTGAAACGACTAATGTCACGAAGCAATTGACCGTAGCAGTCAGAGAAATGTCCGTCCACCCCCCTGTGATGTAAATACGATACAAGATGACGATCAGGGTGGTCAGCAAACCGGATATCGTTCCTCCTATATAAACAGATATGATAATCGCCAATTGGCGCAGATCAACCACAAAGTGCCCATGGATCCATAAACCGGTCATCATTAACAGAATGCCAAACAGGCCCAGCATTAAACCGTTCATTACCTGATGGATGAGTGCATGGTTTGTCAGGTAACGTTCATATTTCCGGGAAAATAAATTTCCGAAGAATAAGAAGCTCGTTAATAACGCAAAATTGTTAATTAATTCTTTTAACATGTCCCTGTCCTTTTTGCTGTAATGTGAGTTGTAGTATGTTGGGAATAAAGTAAAAGGCCTCGTTTCTATATTTCGGTAAAAAGTAGATATGAATGAATACCAATCGACCACAAACGATTCTTATGTCCCTTACGTTTCGTTGATCTACGTGGTACAGTGTAAGGACTATGACCGGAACGGGTGATCGTATGAAGGAACCAATTCACATTTCGGTGCGTCCACTTGTGGAGTATGTGCATCGAAGTGGCAGCATTCAGAGCGGCTTTCGTTCGAATAGCAGTATGCAGGAAGGAACTCGCGTACATCAGGTTATCCAGAAAGGTTATAAGGAGCATGACCGTAAAGAGGTACATTTACGTACAGAAATTTCATATGAGGGCAAATTGTTTATCATCGAAGGCCGCTGTGACGGACTGATTGAGCTGGATGGCGTATGGACGGTTGATGAAATTAAATCGATCTCTCAGCCCCTCGAAGATATTCAGGGGGACGGCCACCCCGTGCACTGGGCACAAGCATTTCTGTATGCCTATATGATTGCTCGTGAGGAGCAGCATCATTCCATGCAGGTTCAACTTACTTATGTACAATCACACAGTGAAGACATTCGTCGCTTCAGACGGATGCTATCTTTTGCAGAACTGGAAGCTTTCACTCAGGAGATGATTGCTGGTTATGCACCGTATGCATTCCTGCTGAGAGCACATGCGGAGAAGAGGGATGCCAGTATTGCTATATTGGACTTTCCTTTTGACACATATCGTTCAGGTCAGCGAACTCTAGCGGGTTCGGTGTACAAGACGATTGCCGAAGGGGTTAACCTGTTTGCCAAAGCACCCACAGGTATCGGTAAAACGGTATCCACCTTGTATCCTGCGATTAAGGCGATCGGCGAAGGACTGGCTAGGCGAGTATATTATGTAACGGCTCGTACCACCACTCGGGCAGCAGCTGAAGAAGCTTATGCCCGAATGCAGGCTCAAGGGCTGCACATGCATGTGGTAACGTTGACGGCGAAGGATAAAATTTGCTTTAAGGATGAACATGATTGTGATGCTGGATCATGCAGCATGTGCGAGGGCTATTACGACCGGATCAACGGTGCAGTATCCGATATTTTGGCGAATGAGACGTTAATGACGCGGGCGGTGATTGAGCATTATGCGCGCAAGCATAAGGTATGTCCCTTTGAATTTTCGCTAGATGTGGCGTATGCCTCGGATGGTATAATCAGTGATTATAATTATGTTTTTGATCCACGGATTTCTTTGAAGAGATTGCTGGAAGAGCACAAGCGAAAAGGTGTTGTGCTGGTGGATGAGGCGCATAATCTGGTGGAACGCGGTCGGGACATGTTTTCGGCGGAAATCCTGAAATCTTCTTTTTTGGAACTGAAAAGAGAATTTAAATTGCTAAGCCCGGAGGTTGCTAAGACTGCGAGTGCAGTGAACGCACATATGATTACGCTGCGCAAGCTGCATGCAGATACAGGAAAAGCAGTGGAAACAGCAGCACCGCAAGAGGTGCTGGAGTTATTGGTGCCCTTTGTGGAGGCCGCTGAACGTGAACTGGTGATGGGGAACAGTACAAGTCGCGCAAGCAGTGAAAGTACGGCCTACGCATTGCTTTTGGATACGTATTTTACCGCCCAAAATATGCTGCGAATCGCTGCTTTATACGATGAACGTTACGTTACTTATTCTGAAGCAGGGCGCAGTGAGGTGAGGATCAAACTGTTCTGCCTCGACCCTTCGCACTTGCTGGGACAGGCTGTAAAGAACTATCGCTCGACTATTTATTTTTCGGCGACGTTGACACCGCTTGCTTATTACCGGGACATGCTTGGAGCAAGCGAGGAAGACTATACGTTACAGGTCCCTTCCCCTTTCCATCAGGAGCAATGGGATGTACGTCTGCTGCCGCTCTCCATCCGTTATCGGGATCGTGAGCGTTCTAAAGGGGCGATTGCGGATATGCTGGCTGGATTGGTTGCGGAGCGGAAAGGGAACGTCCTCGTGTTTTTCCCGTCTTATCCGTATCTGCGAGAGGTATACGAGGAGTTCATGCTTCGGGACGTGTCTGCAGATACATTGGTACAAAGTCCGGGTATGACCGAACCGGAGCGTGATCGGTTCCTAGAGGCCTTCCAACCTGGGCAAGAGCGCACCCTGCTCGGCTTTGCCGTACTAGGTGGTGTCTTTGCTGAAGGTGTCGATTTACCTGGGGATCGCTTGAACGGGGTAGTGGTCGTCGGGGTCGGCTTGCCGCAAATTGGAGCGGAGCGGGATGTGCTGCGGGATTATTTTTCGGAACAGGGACGAAATGGTTTCAACTATGCGTATGTATATCCGGGGATGAACAAGGTTCTTCAGGCAGGTGGCAGACTTATTCGCACAGAGCATGACGAGGGGCTGCTGGTCCTGGTAGATGATCGTTTTGCCAAGGAGCCATATGCCTCTTTACTGCCAGATGAGTGGAAAAGCTACCGTTTGATGGAACAAGCGGGATTAAGGAAGGAATGGATGGACTATGAATTTTAATTTTCATAATGATTCCATACGCGGGGTGCTGCGTAGCTTTGGACATGAGGATGCCGAAGTAGATAATATAGAGACATTTGTGACATTTGCGCGCTTGGCTAACGGTATTTTCAGAGAGATGGATACAGATTTGACCAAACTGGGGGCTTCTCAGGGCCGGATTATCGTTCTTAGCTTGTTGCATTGCCATGCGCCGCATCGCATGACACCATCGGAGTTAGCGGAAAAAGCGGATGTCACGCGTGGGACCATGACAGGACTGATCGACGGTTTGGAGCGAGATGGAATGATAGAACGTGTGGCTCACGAGAGTGACGGACGGATGGTGACTGTCGGATTAAAAGAGGCAGGACGGGAACTGTTAAGCAAGATAGTCCCTTATTATACGAAGTTGATCCGGTCGTGTATGTCTGAGTTTACGCCGCAGGATCATAAGATGATGAAGGGTTTACTGGGGAAAATGAAAGGCGGTTTTGAGCAGTCCTTGCCGAAAAGCTGAATCCCTGATGTCGGGAATAAGGAATAGGAGAGGGAAATATGTTCTTTTATACAGATAAGGTCTATGAAGGCCGTGATTTTGGCTCAATGGATGCCAGAGAAGGCGAGTGGAGAAATTGCGAGTTTACCCGATGTCGCTTTCGGGGTGTGGAGATGAATGAGTCCCTTGTGGAAGACTGTACTTTTGTGGACTGTGATTTTACCGGAGCCATTCTGAATGCATCTCACTACAAGGAGTCCGCTTTTACCAATTGTCTATTCACCAGCGCGAATCTGTTTGTAGTCCGGTTTGATAACTGTAAGCTGGTAGGTTCAGACTTTGCGGGGGCGAATATGGATGGGATCACGATTACGGGCGGAGACTGGTCTTATACGAATTTGCGTCATGCAGATTTAAGAAAACAGGATTTGCGAAAAATACGATTCAAGGAAGCTGATTTATCCGAATGCCATCTGGAAAAGGCAGATTTGCGCGAGGCGGATCTTACCCGGGTAAGGCTGCACAAAGCCCACCTTCAAGGAACCGACCTGCGCGGTGCGAAGATGGATGGCGTGAATTTTAAAGATCTGGACATCACCGGAGCCAAGTTGGATATCGAACTGGCAGTAGCAGTGGCCCGCTCTTATGGTGCCAAGATAGATGGTTAAAAGCACGGAGATACAGGAGCTGTCACGACCTGTGTTACCCCGTGCTGGAGAATTGGAGGAATACTAAATCTCTGACAGGTTAATCTTTATGGGATGCTGGCAGTAGCGGAATCGCTGCTTCTGGATTCTGATTTGGTAACTTATCGACACCTACAGGATCTAGAGGTTGCTGTGGTACCGTCCAGTTGCGTGCCGTATCTGCGGCAGTTTGCTGCTCCAGCAGGCGTTTAGCCACTTCGTAGCACTCATCGATATGCCGATTGCCAATGGTCCGCATCGCAGTAAAGCCAATCGCTGCGGCTAGTCCTTGCCCCAGTAGAGGGACAAACTTGCTAACCTGCTTGGTGGCGATGCGAATGCCCATTTTCTGCAAAATCTTCACGATGGCTTCTCGGGTGATGAGTCGCCCGATCAGCTTGCTGCCAATTGAAGTGATAAAGCCATACACCATCGACTTGGTTTCTGCATCCAGACCATCCAGCTGCTGCTCAGATAATCCAAATTTTTCATTAATGGCAGGCAGTAGCTGCATCAAAATGCCGACATCAGCAAGAACGTCAGCCCCCGGAATCGGGACCAATACAGCTCCTCCCGAAGCTGCAGCCCTTCTCGTTACCATGGATTTGCACTCTTTGCGGATCTGCTCCAACTCTTCTATGGTTCGGGTTGTCATATGCATCTCTCCTTCCTACGCTTCCGATTAGGACCCATGATTCTACCCTGTTATTACACACATTTCTACCTTGATTAAGCACGGAGCAAACAAAAAAATCCCTCATTCAGGCGCTATCGCACATTTACTCCTGTGAAGCGATCAGGCATAATGAAGGATGGTTGCTGATAAGAACAAGCCTGTTTTACGGGGATAAAGGAAGGAAGAGACAGATGAGTCAGACAAACGTTTATTTTAATCATGATGGTGGCGTGGATGATTTAGTATCCCTGTTTATGCTGCTTCAGATGGAGCAAGTTCATTTGACCGGAGTATCGGTTATTCCAGCAGATGGTTACCTGGAGCCGGCGACGGATGCCAGCCGAAAAATTATTGATCGTTTTGGACAAAATAAAGGGCCTGTTGAAGTCGCCAAGTCTAATTCACGCGGTAAAAATCCGTTCCCTGCCGCTTGGCGTTTACATTCATTCTATGTAGATGCATTACCTGTGCTGAATGAATCGGGACGAATGGAAGCGCCGCTTTCATCTCTGCCAGCTCATCAGCATCTGATCGAAAAGGTACGCGGAGCTGAAGGTAAAACGCTGTTGCTATTCACTGGACCGCTAACCGATCTGGCACGGGCGCTGGATGAAGCACCGGATATTGAAGCCAAGATTGAAAAGCTGGTATGGATGGGCGGCACCTTTGAAAAAGGGAATGTGGAGGAGCCGGAGCATGACGGTACCGCAGAGTGGAATGTGTTCTGGGACCCGGAAGCGGCCTATCGGGTGTGGCAAAGCGGCATCACGATTGATCTGGTGGCGCTGGAAAGCACAAGCAAAGTGCCGTTAACTCCAGCCGTACGCAATCGTTGGGCTGCCGAGCGCCGTTATGAAGGCGTTGATTTCCTGGGCAATTGCTACGCTGGATGTCCTCCGCTCGTGTATAGCGAGACGAACTCTACCTACTACCTGTGGGATGTACTGACCACTGCATCCGTAGGACGCCCGGACATTGTCAAGAAAAAGACGGTGCATTGCAGCGTTATTGCAGAAGGCCCAAGTCAGGGCAGAACGGTGGAACAGGCGGATGGACGCCCTGTGAATCTGGTATATGATACAGACCCGGAAGCCTTCTTTACGTATATGGCGGATTTGGCCAAGCAGGCTGCTCCCAAACGTTACTAAACCCAACTGTGTACAAATGTGTGGCATAAAGTGATCATACTGCCTAGTGCGTATTCATAGCTAAAACCCGTGACGCTATCGGTCACGGGTTTTATTACTGTAATTGGCCCCACATGATTGCAAGCCTACCGTTTGTTCAGGCTGACTCCTGATATGTTTTTAGGGTAAATTGGAGCGTTATCTCCGTCCCGTTACCAGGTTCGCTAACCCCTGTCATTGTACCATTCATTCGTTTCAACAGCTGTTTGGTAATCTGCCAACCCAAGCCGGGATTGCCATAGGAGGGAGAGGGCCCGAAGTCATGCTCCAGCCACATTTTTAGTTTATTTGGAGATATACCAATCCCCGTATCCTTTACCCTTACTTCCAATTCAGCCTCAGGCGCATTGGTCACGAACTGGGTATTTGCAGATAAGGTGACTGATCCTGTGCTTGTAAATTTCACTGCATTATCTACCAAATTGATCAGCATACGGCGAATTTTAGCCTCATCCCCGATAAAAATAGGCGAGCTTGCAAGATTCCAATCCAACCTCAATTCCAAATTCCGTTGCGCAGCTACCTCTGTGTACAAGCTCAACACATTTTCCATCATCGTTCTCAGATCAAATGGATCTTCAATGTCATCGATTTGCCCGGATTCAATTTTGCTGTAATCCAGAATATTATTCAACAGCATCATAAGCGAGCGACTGCTAGCTTCCATAATACTCATATATTGCTGTTGTTCCTCTGTTAACTCCGTGGTCATCATTAGATCCGTAGCTCCCCATATTTCAGTGAGCGAAAAACGAATTTTGTTACTCAGGGAAGAAATCAAATCCAGCTTGCTCATGGAAGAAGCTTCTGCATCGATCTTGTCTTTTTCCAGTTCAACCACATAACCCAGAAATACAGCCATAGCCTTGAGAGCCTTCATTTCTGTTTCAGTCAATTGTGCAGATGGCGCATCCAAAATACAAATGGTTCCATACCCCTGGCCATTTTTCATACGTATGGGTATTCCCGTAAATGAGTGATTTCCAATGGTTTTAGTCACATCTAAATCACGTGTTTGCGGATGAATAGACGTTTCCGAAATGGTGAGGTGATCCGCGGAATGGTTCAGCACCAGACTGCAATAGCTAAGCTCAAAAGGAAGCTCCTCTCCATTACGAACCAGCACTTCTTCCCGGTTAAATGAATCTACAATTACATTGATAACCCCGTCATTAGCGGCAATAAAAATGGTATTAACATGTAGAATATCACTCAACACATCAATGACATGTGCGGTAGCCTCTTGAATACTATTATAAAAACCTGTAGGTGAAGTAGTCATATGTCTCCAATCTTGATGCAAAGTGGTGGTGATCAAAACTCTAATAGTTTGTGTACCCCATTCCTGTTCCTCTGAATGTATTGTTGGAGCGTATCCTTAATTATACATCATTATTTCGTTATAAACCTGAGTCTTACTGCTTCCAATTACCTATTCGTTTGCACAAAACTTCATGTCGTAGGCCGAATGCTAGCCTTTCTGGGAAGGTTTTTGTTTGTATTTTTACACATTCACGAAAAAATATGATTATTTTCATTCTGTTTTCATAAATTCATATGTAATCTCATGATATGAAAATTGTGTAATAAAATAGGAGAATGGAACCAGTAATATCATGTAAATATTCTATATAATAGGTTCAGAGGTGGGATTATGAATAGACGGGAAGCCCTAGATCACTTCCATAAGACCTATGCAGAAGATATGTTGCATGAGAAATTAAGTCAGGTAGCGGTCTTGTATGAGCATAGAAAAGAGGAACTTATCTTCTCTTTTATCCAATCTTTTCAATCGATTTGCTTACAAGCCAATTCTGCAGAAGCGGACAAGACAACAATTGGATACATTACCTATTCTATGAGGCGCACGTATCTAAGGGAGCGCATTTATAACTATGTCATTGAGGTCTATGGTGCGAACTGGTACTTTGATCCTCTACCTTATCGTGGAACCTATGATGCAGGCTGGGCGTTCGGACTGTTGGCAGAACTGGAGGATGAATTGAGTCAGCTTCGAAAACCTTATATGAATAAGGTTATTCAGCCGGATGTCGAGCGATTTGTACTTCAGGCTGCGTGGGAATTTCATCAGTATATTCTGAAATTAGCCAAGGACGCTATGCAACAGGCTGTACAACTTCCTGAATTCGAGGCGTTGAAATGCGAGAACGATTTGGAAATAAGAATAGGGGAGTATAAAGGAATCAGTGAGGCGGTGTATTCAACAGCTTATGGAGTACTACATGATTCAACAGGATAATCGTATTACAGAGTATACATATCCAATAGAAATGAATCGCAGGCAGCTATTGGAATGGGCAGACAGCTCATCGTGTACTGATGAAGAGTCTATTTTGCAATTTTATGTATCAGGCGATGCGGACTATATTGATTTTATAGAGCATCCAGTACCCATCGTTTCTGAACAACTAAAGGAGATATTTGATATATATCAAGCCGGGTTAAGCTGGAAGCTGGTTGTTTTTGCCGATATGCAGCGAATGCAGCAAACGAGGTATTGGCTGACTCATCCGCCTAGCTTGAGGTGTTTATCACCACTTAGTGAATATCATAGAGACGGCACATTAAGGAAAATCGTCTTAGATGCACATGCATTGGAGAATCATAAGATTTTCAGGGTTCAGCATGCCGATCAGCATATCATTGTAGATTTAGATGTGGCTGAATGCATGTTGAAGTTTAATCTGACAGGGATGAAATTACATAAGGTCGAAACAGAGAGTCCGTTTATATAAAGGGGAATCCGAGAATGAGTGAGAGCTATATAGTGGATGGAGCACAGATACAGTGTACCTATGGAAGTCATCCGGGCAGGTTTAGTGTTTCGGCTAACAGAGGGATTAGTATTGGTGATAAGTTGCAAGGAAATATTCAGGATTTTCACCCGCAGACGCATATCTCATCTTTCGGAATGTGCCGTAGTATGCATAATCCTGTTGTTTCTTCTGCTAACAAAGGTAATTCTGGAAAAATCATTCCTCAGCCCTGCAAACCGAGTGTACCTATGCCTTGGTTGAATGGAAAAAGAGATGTATACGTAGATCAATCTCCTGCCCTGATGAGCTGCTCTACGAATTTATGCATGTGGTGTGGCAAAATTTCATTCATGACAGATGGGCAGGAATAGCTAGCAGCTTACAAGGATTTGCATCACGTGAAGAGCAAACGGGGGGAAGAAGATGGGACTGGCTGGAACTGTGCTGACTTATGGCAATATTAGAGTAAATGCACCGTATGAAATCGTCCGGCTACTGGATATTCAATTGACACAGAAGGTAAATGAGCACGGCAAAGTGTACATCACTGCTCTCATACCGGATGAGGACCATGCTAAGTATGATGGTTTAGCGCATGATGAAGATGTGCTAGAGGTATACGAGATAGATGAAGATCAAGGGACAGTGAGCATTTTTAAAGGAATCGTCACCAATATTAGCATTGGATTTAAAAATGGTGTATATCACATGTACATAGAGGCGGCCTCTTTTACATATATACTGGATCGACAACGGAAAAATCGTTCTTTTCAAAACGGGAACTTGACGTATTATCAATTGTTTCGGGAACTTATAGATACCTATCCACATGGCGATTTTATTGACCTGACAGACAGCGATCAAAAGCTCGGCGGCTTTACTATTCAGTATGGGGAGAGTGATTGGGAGTTTCTGAAAAGAATGGCCTCTCATCTACACTCCGGGTTGATTGCCGAGATTACATCCGTATACCCGAGATTATGGTTAGGTACCTCGAAAGAACAGGTGAAAGGTGAACTACGCAGCATTAACTTTTCCCTCCAAAAAACAAAGTCAGGCCCCCGGTATACATATGCTGAAGTGGAGGATACGAAACGTTTTGAACTTGGAGATGTAGTCTTGTTTCGACGAAAACATTGGGTTATTGATCAGGTTCATGCAGAGATGAAGCAAGGTATTATGACCTATGACTATGTTCTCGTTCCAGAAGAGGGTATTCCGAGGGAGGTTATACATAATCAGTTTATTAAAGGTACCTCTATTGAAGGGAAAGTTATTGATTTAAATAGTGAAAACGAATCCGTTAAACTTCACTTGTCCGTGGATTCTATGCAGCCCAAAGTCGAAGGGTGCTGGTTCTCTTATCCCACCATGTATACCGGTGCTGGGATCGGTTGGCATTGCATGCCTGAGCTGGGGGATCATGTCCATTTGTATTTTCCATCCAACAATGAAAAGGAAGCTCGTGTAGTTCAATCCCTACGTAAGAGAGACTACAAAGGAGATGAAATCAGCCAGCCGTCAAGAAAGCTGTTCCATACCAAAACACAAAAAGTGGCGAGATTCGATGATAAGGAATTAGCCCTCTCCACCCAGAAAGAAAAAATACTTGTACGCTTAAACCCTGCATCCGGTATTCACGTGTATAGTCACCATGATCTCACCTTTCACGCCGATACAGACCTGGTGCTGCACGGCAAAAAAGTACAAATGAACGCTACGCGTGAAATATCTCTAACTTGCAAAACCAGCTATATCCGAACCGATGGAACATTTCATATCAAGGCTAGTAAGTTTATGAAAAGTCAGGTGCCTGATGCCGAACTAAAAGCCTATAAATCCCTGGTTCAAGAATTGAAGGGAAAAGGGTATCCGCAATGGGTGCAGAATTTGCTTTTGCAATATAAAACGGACTACTACAAAGCCGTGGCAGCAGGGGATAAAAAGGGAGCCAAGGAAGCAGCAGCCAAGGCCAAGCAATTGCGCCAACAGGTGGCAGAAATAGATCGTATGCCTGCCTGGGCCAGAGTGCAAATGCACGAATACACGTCCCAGTGGTGGGAAGGGCACAGCACCAACGATAAAGCTAAGCAAAAGCAGATGCATCTTCTCGCCAACCAACTGCGTGACAACGTGCTAATCAACGAGCTGATTCGTGGGCATTCAGCCAAATCCTATCAGGATGCGAATCGGCTGGAGGAGCTGTCCGGACAATACGCAGATGCGGCCCATAAGTTGACCATCGCCGATCAAAAGGCTATTGCTAAGGAAGCGGCTGGCCTGCGTAGTAAGTATGGTGTGAACAGCCTGCTTGCCAGAGATAATTTGAACAAGCTTGCCAAGAAGTATCCAGACAGCTTCTCGTACAAGCTACCAACTACAGGCGATTGGGATAAGGAGCTTAATGCTGCGTTGCATGATTTTGCGAAAAAATATGGGCTGGAGAATAAGGGATATGGTCGTGATGTGCTGGCCGTATACCTGCATCAAGTAGCCAATGGGATTCTTCCATGGCCTAAGGTTAGCAGGCCTGCAACGCCAACAGTTCCAACAACGACGACAACAACGAAAACGGAACCGGGCAAGAAGCCGCCAACTACTCCTGAAAAGCCAGCGAAGGAAGAACCGAAGCCACTTGATCCTAATGATTATAAAGATGGATTGGTAGCAGTGAAAAAGATTGAAAATTATATAAATAGTAAGGGTATAAAAGGTAATCAGGCTCGAGCTCTGTTCAGAATAAACGATTACACAAATAACAGCATTGTTCAAAAGAAATTGTCCTCGAACCGTAAGGCACCCCTTGTGTTTTTCTTTGAAGGAGATGGTTCGTATAGTTATGCACAGGACGATCATCAGGAAGGACGGTATGGAGCGACGGCTATTGTGGTGGTAGATGGAGAAATTAAATATACAAGCAATAATGCAAGTACACTTCCAGATTATGAAAATGAGGCTGCCACGGTAAACGAGGGGGTATATGAATTTAAAAGTGGACGTCACCGTGGAACATATCCAGCATTACGCATTAGGAACGGAGGGGGCGTTCCGTCAATTATGCAAAATAAAAAGCACACAGCTACTGGTATCAACATCCATAAGGGTTTCAATAAAGACAGTTCTAAGCCTAAGCACGAGTCTTCAACTGGTTGTATAACAATTCATAAATATGAGTTCACTCAATTTCTTATCGCTGTAGGAGTGGTAAAACACTCATTAGAAGACAAGTACATCAACGAAGAAATTTACGGACTTGCTATCATTGACAGAAAAGATAGGACGAAAAAAAGCATAACGAAAAAAAGATAATGAGGAGTTTGACTATTGAAAGGAATATTAATATGCATTGTTGCATTGTTGATTTTATCCGCGTGTTATCACTCTGATGAAAGTAGTCAAATACAAAGTACGGCACATAAGAGTGAAGTAGCTCAGACAACAAATGATAATAAAATTGTAATGCCAACAAACTGGATACTATTCCGGGGTGAAAATGATAACGAACCTATAGAATATTTGGAAAACATGGACGATTTAAATGGTGATGATATCATTAACACAGATAGTATTATCGATAAGCTGTATGTGAGTGAAAAAGGAGATTATCCAAAAGATGAACTGTATATAAATGGTATTTTATTTAATGGTAGCCATATTATCCTATGCAGAGAATCACACGATTCGAATTATTTAATGGTTAAAATTTTTAATTTATCGACACTCCAGAAGACAATCGAATTTAATATACCAGTAACTACTGATTATTTTTTGATTTCTCCTGACTTAAAAAGATGTGTCTACGCAGAAAATGGGGTTTTATATCAATATATTATAAAGGAGAAGTCTGCTAAAAAACTCGCTGATTTGTACAATCATGTAACAGGCTTTGCTAATCTTAAAAACCCAAAGTTTTCTCCTGATAGTATGAAGCTATGTCTTCAGAGTAATAGTTACCTAGTCTTTTATGATTTGGTGAATAATAAAAAAGTTAAACAAGTCAGCATGGGGACAGAGGGGATTTGGATTGAACAATGGCTTTATAATGATCTACTGCTGTACTCTTCTTCCAGTAATAATAAAACATATCTATTAGATTTGAAGAATGGAAATAAAAGAGTACTGGCAGATGTGACTGGAAGCCTTACTTTAACTATGGATGGCAAACGAATGGTTTATTTGAACTCTCAAAAAGAGATAGAACAGCACCATATCAACACTGGCCAAAGTGTAAAATACTTTGATGTAATGCAGAGGTTAGGGTATTCTGTGGCTCCTGTGCAATGGATACAAACTACAACGGATTTGATGAAATATCGGAAAAGCATTCCGGCACAGAAAATTGTTGCTTCATCTACACTTCCAGATCAGGCAGGGAACTCCTATGCTGCCCGTAACATCATGGACGGAGATGTGAGTACAGCCTGGTGTGAAGGCGTTAAAGGAGACGGGATCGGGGAGTGGATCAAAATTGATTTCGGCTCTATGCAAGAACTAAAGGGGTTTGAGCTTATTAATGGTTTAGCTAAGTCATCCAAAGCTTTCCAAGCAAATAATAGAGTTAAACGAATGAAACTGGAGTTTTCAAACGGGCAGACCATGATGATAGATAATGATTTTATAAGCAACCAATTTCTTGATAACCCCATTCATACCTCTTTCGTGAAAATAACGATTGAGGCCGTAGAGCGAGGAAGCAAATATCACGATACCTGTATGTCAGAGATACGATTCTTTTAGTATTCGTAAAAAAGGAGAAGACATATGAAATGGAAAGAACCAACGTTTGGTGCTACCCCTATGTTGAGAGCTTTAACAACTGCTAATGCACACAGGAAAGCAAAGGCTTTTGATCTGGCGGCAGAACAAAAGAAACAAAAACTGAATTATCCTGATTGGGCCCAGACCTGGCTGCGTAAATACAAAGAGGATTGGTACATCGCTCAAGCTAATGGTGACGAGGTTGGCATGCGCAAAGCGCAAAAGCTGGCAGAAGGACTTCGAAGCAAATTACACGAAATGGCTACGTTCCCCAAGTGGGCTCAAGAGGAAATGAAAAAAGAAACCGTTCGTTGGATGACTGCGGAGGCAAGCGGAGATATTAGGGGAAAGCTGGCTGCCGAGAAGGCAGGACGAGCTATACGAGAGAAACTTGGTTTGATCGATACTACTGAAAATACATCGTCGGAGGTGTCAGTTACCAACGAATCGAAAGAAACTGCAAAACCGAACGTAAAGACTCCGGCAGGAAAATGGATACCTGCTGAATTTCAATATAACGGTAGTTCTGAGGCTGAAAAAACATTCAAAAGGCGCTCATTAAATTTCACCAAAATGAAATGGAATCAGGAAAAGTTGCATGGTTTATGGGAAGCTACAAAGAAGATACAAGAAACATATGATATTCAGATTGATCCCCGTTTTTTGTTAGCAATTATTATCCAAGAAGGAACTGGCAGTTTTAACACTAGTAGTACAAATAGAGCGGCCGATGGTGAGCATGGTGCTGAAACTAATTATGCCAGAGATTTAATGAAAGCCAATAGTTTAGTATTTGGAAAGATATTGGGCTATATATACTATGGTCAGGAATTTAGGCAAGCAGTAGTAAAAAACAATAAATTGAGAGGTATTACAGGCAAAGGAGACGTTTTTCAATACTGTAATTGGTTCACGCCGATTCTTAGAATGAAATCTAAGCGAGTTGAATGTGGCATATACGCTAGCGATAACCGTTGGGGTGAGAATGTGCGGAAAATATACAATACCTTTAGTGGGAATGAAGCTTCTAACTATGAACAATATCTGTTGAGTCTTGATAAAAGTGTAACTCAGAAAATTGCTGCATCCGAAGGTATTAAGCTTCCTGATTTTAAATTTAAACCTACCCAAAATGGTAACGATAGCAGAAAAAATGATACGAATGAGTGGAGTATCGTCGGTGAAAGATAAATCACAATTCGAAATGAGGAGAAGAAGTGTACAAACCAAGTTACGGTTATTTCATTATAATGCTTGTAATGATTTTTGGAGTAACTGCGTGCGGTTCTATAAGTATCAATAATTATAAAAGTGAGAAAACAGTTAGCGTCAAAGACGAGAGCACAGGGAACTATCGAGGTGAAAAAGTCGAAAAAGCCCAGAATATTGCATCTGCCGATCCGCAGTCCCTTCAGGACGACGACTTTGAAGTCTCATATCGATCACATAAGATTGATAAGAATACGGATATTAAAGAACTTATCCATAAGTGGGGTTACAGTGAAGGATTTGAAGCTAACAATAGAGGATATGATAGTGGGAATGGAACATATAGAAGATGGAGTCTATCCTATCCTAACTATGAGGAGCCAGAAATAAGATTTGTAGTTTTATCTAAGATTGAACTTGAAGGGGAGGAACTGGTGGATGGTGAAAGCTATTTAGTAGCCGTGAGTTTGGAGAATCCCAAGTTTAAAACGAAAAGAGGCTTGAAAATCGGTGATACACTTGGCAAAGTACTACAGCTCTACGGCAAACCGAGTATTGTAACAAATGGGAGTCTGCTTTACTCCAAGAATGGCTTACATTTGAGGATTCGGTGGGATACTAAAACGGAAAAAGTAAATAATATTTTCATAGAATATAACATGGAGAAATCCATAAGGCAGCAACGTAGCGCTGATTATGTAGAAGAAGATGCTCAGCCCGACCCTGATCTAGAACCATACACTATTCAAGAAGGACAATCTTTTACCACTACTCTTAATGGCTGGGGAAAAGTGAGGTTTGTATCTACATTAAAAGATGAGGAAACAAATGATCTGATCCAAGGAAAGTTTTTTTTGGAAGTTAACAGTGACAAATATGTGAAAAAGAAGATACTATACGAATTCCCCGAATTTTATGGTAACAACGGTAGGATGATCGACAAGATCAAGGCAGTAGGCTTTAAGGATTTGAATCAGGATGGACGTATGGATATTGTTATTATTGCTGATTATATCACCGGAGTTAATGCACACGGAATAGAGACACTGCCTGTCGCGGGGATTTACTTTCAGAAAAAAGATAACACATACACTACTCTTCCTAAATTGGATAAGAATATTAATCAAACAGGCCATAATCAAACGCTTCAAAATGTCATTCAATACGTAAGCAAACAACGTATAAAAGTGCAGTAATTGAATATAAAAAGGGGTTTTTTGAAATCAACTTTATTAATAGAATATTATTTTTAATATTGTTATCTAGTCTGTTTTTGAATGGATGTTCGGAAAAACCTACGAATGAGAAGCAGCAGGCAGCTGACCCCACCAAACCTAGCACTCAAGTGATAGAGCAAAAAGCTGTGACTGAGCCAGAGTCTGCTGCTCAAAAACAAGATCGAAATAGCAATATTGTGAATCCGATTAACAAAAGAAATGGAAATTACGTCACAGATTCTAACACATTAGACCAGTTTATAAAAAAAATCCAACCTCAAAATGAGCAGCTTCAAAAAGTATTAAAAGAAGATTTGGATCGTGATGGAAAGCCGGAATATGTGCTTGCTTTTGGATTAGAAAAAGAGGAGATTGATAACATATTTGTAGCCCGGGAGGATACTGGGTATCATATCATTGGTAAATTAGAGGACCCAGTTATGGTTGCACATCTTAATACAGACATGAAAATTATGAAGCTGGATCAAACAGAACAAAAATTTATAGTTGTATATTCAACTAGCGAAGTGAATGAGGCAGAAGGCTTCTCTATATTTACTTTAGACCATAACCGAATTAACAATCTGAATTACAATTATCCAGAAGCAACAGGGCAAGGAATCAGGAAGCTGGAGGATATTAATAAAGATGGTGTTTATGAGGATGTGAGTTACTACCGTTTTCAGGATACTCAACAACATACGATAATAACATATCAAAAATTCGACAGCACCGGACCCGAAAAAACAAAAGTCCTATATGAAAATAAGAATAAAAAATTTGTATATCCCATGGTTCCTACAGATATTATTCAAAATTATTTGGAGGATCATTATCTTATGAATCGCTTCTTTATACACTTACCTGAAATGGCGGAATTCACTGCATTGTCGGCAAGCCCGAAAAATCATTTTGAAGATATCATAGATTTTTCCGCTATGGACTATACGGGATTAGATCTGAACATAAAAGAGATTGCTAATGAGGCTAATCAGCGGACCTTCTTAGTAAGAAGTAATTCAAGTGAAGAGAAAAAAGACAAAGGACTTGTTTTTACGTTAGAAAAGCAGTCAGGCAAGTGGAAGATTATGAGTATAGAGATGAACGATAAATTGTAGAAAGCGTGATCTCCAGCATGAGTTACTTGAAGTATGCGCGAATTTGTTATGTCCTGTTACTACTCATTTCCTGTGTGGTGCTGAATGGGTGCATGAAGGAACAGGAGTCTCCAGCAACTGAAACAAATCATGCGCTTTCTCTCCAAAATGACGATAAAACGATTTCCTATTCGAAAAAGCTGGACACGTTAGTGAAAAAACTTCGCATAGTCAACGATGAGAATAAGGATTCTGATATCAGACAAAACAAGCTTGAGGAGTTCACACAGGAACTTAATTTGTTGTTAAACGAGCCAGAAAGTGTAGAGATGAAGGATGAAGAATTAGTAGAAAAGTTCGATAATAATCTCACTATCTTAACAAAATCGTTTCCGTTAAAAAGCGGGCAGCTCAACGTTAGGGTTATGAATTATAGAGCACCTAAAACGGTGACAGGTACGATTGGAGATAAATACACATTTATTCAGTGGTGGAGTACGAAGCAACTTGTACATGCTCAGATGATTGAGGGTGGCGGGCCAGAATTGACTACAGACTTTGTGGTTCGAGATTCAGACCAAGGAGTAAAGTTGTGGTTAGGGGGGCATGTCTCCACATATCATCCAAACCCCGTATTTGTTGATTTGTGGGAGTTGTCTGGACAAAAGTGGACGCAGAAAAGTATAGATATAGGTATGATGAAGCTCCCGGATGCGTGGGAACTGAACAAGGATATGAAGAAGCCTATTATTTTAGAGAGTCGACAACATGATAGCATGAGTATCGGAGTTTTAGACCACGGCGATGGTTTCTTAATAAACAGTGATGATTCTGAACAAAGCCTTATCATTGAGTTCTCCAAAAGTGGAGAAGTCCGTATTGATTCCGAATATAGCACCGCCTCGGATGCTCATAATGAAACGCAAAGCTATGGGCTCATTCAAGAGAAATATTCAAAAAATGGGATCGTGATTAAATACCCTCAAATTACAAAACTCAAGGATATTGCAAAGCAAAAATCTTTAAACCAAATTCTTAAGACTGACGCTTTAGAAGGATTACAAAACTATGCGGATTCTAATTCTGGAGTCCATGTTGAAATGGATTATGAGATCAAACGACAAAGTGAACGATTCTTGAGCGTTCAATATATGGGTATTCGTTATGTGAAGGACGCAGCCTATCCTACTCATATGTTTTATACGACGAACCTGGATATGAAGCAGGCTTCAAGAATAAGATTGAGGGATCTGGTAAAGGTCGAGAACCCTTTTATTGAGCTTATAAAAAGCGGGAAGAATACAGCTGTTCAGCCGGAGCAACAAGGATTAATCGGTGATTTCACAAAAGATGATTTGATTCAATTGTTAGCAAACGCGGATGTAACCAAAGGTTCGATTGCGGAAGTAGAAATGGGATCGTTTAGTTATTTCACAAATGATTCATTGGGGATGAGTGTGCCTATGGCACATATGGTAGGGGACCATGCGGAGTATGAAATTCGTTTGGCACAAATTCCAGAGAATATCAGGCAGAATGAGGAACTATGGAGTGAACTAAGTTCTGTTGAAGATCAGTCTGTTTCCACAGTTGGCGGTGAAAAGTTGAATACCGACCAATATGAAATTGAAGAGTCGCAGTCTTTTCAAACTACTCTCGAAGGTTTTGGAAAAGTACGGTTTGTATCGACTAAAACAAGGGAAAATGAAATTCCTAAAAACTACTTTTTCCTATTAGATGACCGAGAACGTATTATATATTCATTTCCAGATATGTATGGAAATGAATGGTGGTATGCTGATGAGGTTATAGAAGCGGTAGCCTTTAGGGATGTAAATAAGGATGGTTTAAAAGACATTATCATTATTGCTTATTATGAAACGGGCACTGGACCAGATGGTGCAAAACCATTCCCTATAGCGGACATATATTTTCAGAAAAAAAATAAAACTTTTACCACAATTCCTGCATTAGATGAGACTCTTAACGATCAGGGACATAATCGAACCATTAAAGATGTGGTTCAATACGTAAGCAAACAACGGATAAACGTAAACTAACCGACATAGAGGAGCGGTAACATGGGATATCCAATCATCAAGTATAATGGAACAGTTTTATCTCTTAAAAATCCAAAAATTAAAGTTGTACAGAAAATGAATGAGCATGTGAAGGTCTTCTTGACAGGTGTGTTAACGGGTGCTCAAATGGAAGAATATACAGATCATATGGAAGCAGGGGCGAAGTTAGTTGTTTCTTATATGAATGACGATCATAACCAGAGTGTGCTATTTCGAGGGCCAGTCACGCAGTTCAGAATCAAGATGGTATCCAATGTAGCTCATTTGGTTGTCGAAGCTCTATCTTATACAAGCCAGATGGATGAAATACCGCATAGACAATCTTTTCAAAATGTAAAGATGAAGCTGCAAGCATTGCTTGAACACGTGCTCAAATCCTATCCCAAAGCCAATTGTACGAGCCGCTTAAAAGATCAGCTTTTACAGGAATTTACGATGCAATTCGACGAAACAGACTGGTCGTTTTTGAAACGTATAGCGTCTCGGCTCGGTTGGGGACTAATACCTGATCCGATTGGTGAAAAACCTCAGTTTTATTTTGGATTACCGGATGGTGTCAATCAGGGTGACCTCAGGCAGTATAACTACTCCATGACCAGAAAAACCAAACCAGGAGCTAGCAAGGATGACAACCTTTTATATTATAAAGTGCAAACGACAGGGGCTAGAGATGCCCTACTGCAAATTGGGGCGGAGGTTAAATTTAAAGGGAAAGCATTATACGTCCTGCAATCGGTTGCGTTTATACGCCATAGTGCTTTGTGGCATGAATATGTACTGACTACATTGGATGGAATGAAGCAGGATTTGATTGTAAATGAAAGCATTCGTGGTATCTCGTTAAAATCGAAGGTTATTGGAATCGAGCAGGACCACGTGAAGGTTTTCTTTTATGAAATGGATAAGGTCAAGCCAAATGTCAAGGAAACCTACGCTTTCCCAACGGCTACATTTTATACATCGGAAGGAAATACAGGATGGTACTGTATGCCGGAGTTGTTTGACTTTGTAGACATTTACTTTCCGACCGCTAAAGAAAAGGACGCCATTGTTACTCATTCAATCCGCAAGAGATCCAAAGGGGGCGACTTTATTCAGGACCCGTCCACGAAGATCTTTATGACCAAGTACCGCAAAGCCATTATTTTTGAGAAAAATGAAATTTTAATCACGGGGAACGACGATGAAGTGGTGATTCGACTGCTAGATGACCACGGCATCGAATTGCGGAGTAAAAAGGACATCCGTGTTAAGGCTGATGGAAACCTAGTACTCAATGCGGGTAACACAATACAAGTCACAGCCAAAGATGCCATCGGTTTAAAATGTAAAACGAGTTTGGTTGAAATGGACGGAAACATTAAAATGACTGGAGAAAAGATAAAGACGCAGTAAATAAAACCACCAAGAGAGGGGGGGGAGCATGGCTAAAGTAACTACAGGAGCAATCGTGAATGAGAAACCGTCGACCCAGGAAGATATGGTCCAAGAATGGAAACGTAAAATAAGCAAAGGCGAATATCCTTTTATTCATATAAATCAGCCTCGCACCCAAAGTGAAAAACGGTAAATGTGTCAGGCAACGAGGGAATAAGGCTCCTAAGGAGCCTTATTTGTTCATCTATGCAATTTTCTCCTAACATACAGTTACAAAGACCTATTCCGCCTAAGCTATGTACTATGACCAGAAATACTGAATCCAATGACTTTATACTTATTTTTCCTCCCGGCTATATCGCTCGTAAATAGGATGCACTATAATTATACTACTTCTTAATTTGGGAAAAATTAGACGGTGAAATTTATAATAGCCCTTCTCAGGAAGAAGGGGTCTTGTATTTGGGAACTTCGCTGTCGATAAACCAATCTGGTCCAGAGACGTCGATTACTTCTTTGGTTTTATAACTGTAATAAATAGTAATTTTGCTGTCTTCGTGACCTTTAATGTACCCATACAGATATATTCTTGAGTGGACAGCAGGATCATCCACAGTATAATCCTTTAGTATAAAATCAGCATTATAGTGTTCTTTAATAAACTCCACGCCGATGGGAGTGGCAACGGTTATTAATTCTTTTTCTTGAGATACTGAGGACCCGCATCCTGCTAGAATAAGTGGCCCCATAAAAAGTATTAGACATAACTTAAAAGGTATGTTCATTTATGTAATCTTCTCCTAACATACAGTTACAAAGTCCCAATCGTTATTAGGTATGAACCACGACCAGAAATGCAGTAACCAACGACTTTATACTTATTTTTACTTATAACTATATCCCAACTAAATGGGAAGTATTATAATGATTTCACTTCCTTAGATTGGAAAAATATATTCTTGAACTGGAATGAATCATATATGCTTTTTTTTGCATACAAATCTTGATTTTTAAAATGGTGGAACATTCTTTTTAGGGTATCGACTGTCAATGAACCAATCCGGTCCGGTTACACTAAGCACTTCTTTTTTTTCAAAATCGTAAGCAATAGATATCGATTGACCTTCATGTCCTTTTATATAGCCGATTAGATGAACTGTATTATTAACATAGCTACCTATATAGTCATAACTCTTAAATATGAAATCAGCCCTATAGTATTTTTTGATGTATTCTTTTCCAATAGGTATACCTGTTCTAACAGCTTCTTCTTTTTTTACATTTGATGCGTACTGCATGTAATAGAGAGCTCCTACTAGGATGAAGAATAAGATAAGAGCAGTAACCCAAAATTTTTTCTTTTTCAATTTTTAGATGCTCCTTTTTTGAAAGTATCAACTTTTTCTAACTTTATAATATATTAGGTGATTAGACAAGGTGGGGAATTAATTGCAGTATATTAGCGAAAAAACGTACTGGAAGATAGCAGATGAGGCTTACCAATTGGATATTGATCCAAAGACTTATAAGAATGAAGATATTCCTGGTTGGAGGGTTGTTGATTTAGACGAGAAACTAATACATGACACAAATGGTTCTGGATTCGATGCTACCGTTTTTCATAATGAGGATAGCAATCAGGTGATCATAGGGTATAGGGGTACAGAGCCAGGAGGAAGACCACTATGGAGTAGAATGATGGACATAGGAACAGACATCAACGATGTCATGGGTGGACGAGCAAAAAATCTAAATCAACTTCACGATTATTATGTAAATAATCAAGAAGAGATAGAAAAGCTCCCATTACAGGTACAAAGTTCATTTCATCAGTATGAAGCACAGTATCAGGATAATCAATTTACGAAAGCTCAAACACTGTACGACGAAGTGAAGAAGAAGTACCCCGCTGCCGAAATATCTACAACAGGTCATTCTTTAGGCGGTGCAGAAGCAGAATATGTTGCAGTGAAGAATGGTTTATCATCCGTAAGTTTTGCTGCTCCGAGCATTGTACATTTATTACCTGAAGATCTTCAAAAGAGAGTAAAAGCAGGAGAATTCAAGAAGACTAATGTGGCTTTTGCCCATCCCGGAGATAGCGTTGGTGGGGGAGCCACTAAGGCTAACCAACATGTGGGGGAAACGTACCATATTGGGAGTGATTATAAGACTGCCAATGTAGCCAAGTTTACTATTCCTGTTTCAATTCCCTTGGAAAGAAAAACCGAATTGGGAAGACTTTTTCTTGGCCCCAAGTGGACTCCCATTGTTTATGTTCCGATTACATTACCTATGATGCAGCAAGATGCATTCACCAAATTCTATAATTCTGTATTAGGTGGAGAGAAAACTCATGGCATGGAGCATTTCACATTTGATGAGAACGGCAATATCAGCAATCCGCTGTACACTATGGACGGACAATTGGTAGAAGGTAATCCGCGGGTGCAGGCGTACGAGCAAATGCTGGCCGCACAGGCAGAGCTTAAGCAAGTCATGGGTGATTTGGTCGAACGCTACGGGGGACAATTAGGCGCCTTCGGGCAGTTTGCTGCTAATGCACTGGGTGTGAATTTGATGGGAGCAGGCCAAAATGACCGCGCTAATGGTGGAGCTTATTTTGTAGGCAACAAAAATGGGGGCACAATTCAATTAACACCCGAAGAGCTAAAGCATGCGGCAAATCAGATGCGTTCTAGCTTACATGGATTTTCCAGTGATACCCGTGCGTCCATTCAGTTATTTCAGGCTCATATCGGGACAAGTGAAAGTCAGTCTTTGACCCCGCTTGCGCATAGTGCTACGGCGACACTGGATCGAATTAATCGCTGGTATCAGGAGTCGATCACAGAGATAGCAGAGTATATCGATCGTAAGGGCCAGGAATTTACGATGGTGGATCAATAAGAAAGAGCAGCTGGAAGAACACAACGGGAGGCGAAAGAGATGAGCAGAATATCTTTGAGCCTGGGGGATCTGCGGAGAGCTGTACAGCAGTGCGAGCAGCTAAGGCAAAGACTTCAGCATCAGGAGCAGCAGATGAAAAATATATATAGTCGTCTGCAAGACTGGCGAGGCGAATCGGCTGCTGAATTAACACGCAAAATGGAGGCGTTTCTCCAAGGAACCACATTACGGATCCACGAGTTGGATGAGCATAAAGAGCAGTTGAAACGTTATATTCGCAAAATGGAAGAAGCTGATCGGCGGGAAGAAAAGCGTAAACGAGCAGCACAATGGTGACAGGCGTATATCATAGCTAACTTTATGCTGTTGTGGCCAGCTACATAACTTACAAGAACCGTACTATCGCTAGGAGACTTCTGCGGGGTACGGTTTAATTGTGTGTACATAAAAACTACATATATACTACATATATAGTAGAAGGAAAAAATATCTCACGGAATGCGGCGATAGTAATCTTGAAGTCTGCATCTTAAGGTTGCTGTTATGTTGGAGCATTGTTGTACGAGCTACAGTTAATGTAAGTTTCATCTGATCAATGGAAATAGTAAATTGTTTCCTTTCGTTGTTTTCGGCCCTTTGGTAGGATGGATCTAAACCGAGATTTTTGAGATCAGTAAGTATAAAAATGTCGCAAAGCTACAAACTTCGACATATTGTTCGCTTTTTCGCGATATACGTTATTGAATCGGGGATTTTTGTTTGCTATTTAGCGTATATTTATGTATAATCTATCGTGTTAAAAGATTGATTGTACGTAATATGCTGATGAGGGTGGGTTCATGACGCTGCTCGACAGTAACGAAAGCAAAAAGCGGATGTGCCAGATTTACAATGAAGTTTCAAAGGAACTGTTCGGCTTCGGGACCACGCTGTTGCGGGCCACCGTTGAGAACAACATTGTTACCTTTGTAGCGAAGCACCGGCGTTCTCCACGCTCGGCGGCATTGGAAGTGGAAGCCCCTGGCTTGAAGCTGGAAGTGGATTTCCGAATGTCCATGCTGTATAAGAAGAGACTTCGCGAGAAGCTGATTGAGGATATGGAGCTCGATATAGAAGCTCTACTGCGCGACTATGATTCAGCAACGCAGTGGGCCATTACGAACATCATACTGAAAGAGTCCTAATAAAATTGGATATTCGGCTTTTCGCTTCGGATCTATCTGAGGGGAGAACCTGTTATAACGCGCAGCGGGATCAACTTATTCTTTGTTTACGAAGAAAAGTATTCTTGTTTTACAAGAGTACTTTTCTTTTTTGTGTCATAAGGTGTGCAGAATAAAAAAACAGGGGGAGTTTCATATGAAAAAGTGGTTTAAAGGATTTATGGCTGTGACCTTGGCATCTGTGGTACTGGCAGGTTGCGGCAGCAATGCTACTAGTGGTCAGACAGATGGAAAAGATGGCTCAGCTGATGGGAAAAAGAAACTAGTTATTTCCACATGGGGCTTCTCCGAGGACTTTTTTAATAAAGAAGTGTACGAGCCTTTTGAAAAGGAACATAACGTTGATATTGTTGTAGAAATCGGAAATAATGCGGAACGATTGAACAAAATCAGTCAAGGCAGCACTGATGTCGATCTGATTTATCTGTCTGATTATTATGCCCAACAGGGAATTCAACAGGGGCTATTCGAGAAGTTGGATCGCAGTAAAGTGCCAAACTTGAACCAAATTTATGATATTGCCAAAGCACCACTGGGTGAGGAATATGGCCCTGCTTATACAGTTGGACGCCTTGGTATTGCCTATAATCCAGAGCTGGTGAAAAAAGATGTGACCTCCTGGGCCGATCTGTGGGGCACTGAATTCAAAGGAAACGTGACTCTGCCGAATATTACGGCAACGGCTGGCCCGATGATGGTAGACGCGGCTTCCAAGGTAGCGGGTAGCAAGGAATTTAATGAAGACCAAGCCTTTGGGAAGCTGAAGGAACTGAGTCCGAATATTGTTAAGTTTTATAGTAAAACGTCCGAGTTCGTAAACATGTTTAGCCAGCAGGAAATTGCAGGCGGCCCGATTATGGAAATGTATTTCAAAGATTTGCAGGCTGCCGTGCCAGGGGCGAAATTTGTAGCTCCTAGTGAGGGTGCTTATGCAGTCATGAACACGATTAATGTAGTGAAAGGCTCCGACCAGAAGGAGCTGGCTGAGGAATTTATCAACTGGCAGCTGAGCAAGGAAGTTCAAGAAAAATCCGCCAAGGCAAAGGTTGATTCTCCGGTGAACACACAGGTAGTACTATCCGGTGCAGATACTCAAGGGATTACGTATGGTGCAGATGTAGTGAATAAGCTGACCAAGCTGGATATGAAATTCGTTAACGACCATATCAAGGCATGGACAGATCGCTGGAACCGGGAAGTTACACAATAATGAAAAAGATCATATTAGATGTAGATACAGGCATTGATGATGCGTTGGGTATTTTACTTGCGGCCAAAAGTGGTCAGCTGGATATCCAAGCGATTACTACGGTATGCGGGAATGTTTCACTTAAACAAGCAACACTGAATACATGCAAAATCCTCAACCTGCTGGAAAGACCGGATATTCCGGTCTTCCGGGGGGCAGAGGCTCCATTAATACGAAAAGGCCTGCACGAGCACCGTGTTCATGGAGAAGACGGCATCGGAGGTGCATTGAGTGGAATAGTCCCAGCCATCTCTGCATCTGAAGGTTTTGCACCGGATATCATCATTGAGACCGTGATGGCTCACTCGGGGGAAGTAACGCTGGTTTGCACCGGACCGCTCACCAATCTGGCGTTGGCGTTGCTGAAGTGTCCCGATCTGACGGATCACGTTCATGAGGTCATTTTTATGGGCGGTGTTATTCACGGGTGCGGCAATATTACACCTGTAGCGGAGTATAACATGTACGCTGATCCTGAAGCCGCACGGATCGTATTTCACGCTGGATTTAGTCGATTGATACAGGTTGGTCTGGATGTAACACGCAAGGCACTGCTGACTGCGGATCATGTTGCTCGTCTGACCCGCCCAGAGATTCGTGATTATGTAGCTGAAAGCACGGCCGTGTATACCAAGCGTTATGAAGAACGCAACGGCGTAAAAGCGTGTGCGCTTCATGACCCGCTTGCCGTAGGTGTGGCATTGAATTCGAGGTTAGTAGATACCTCGCTGTTATATGTGGACGTGGAAACCTCCAGTCGCATATGTGACGGACAAACGGTAGGAGATGTGCAGAACCGTCTCAATCATAGTCCCAATATGAACGTGTGCGAGCAGGTGGACAGTGAAGCTTTTCTGGAACTGTTTATCCAGGTGCTGAACAAGGAATAACATTTTGATAACCGCAAGGAGCTACCCATGAAGAAAACATACTTGTATTGGCTGCTGCTGCCAGGTTTGCTCTTTCTGGCGGTGTTCATGGTCATTCCGATTGTGTTGACGATCGGTTCGACCTTCGTACAGAACAGCTCATTCACCCTAGAAGGCTATCTCCATTTCTTCAAGGACCCTTATTTTCTGAAAATATTGCTGACTACGCTGGAGGTCAGTGTCGTAACGACCCTCGTATGCGTATTGCTCGGTTTTCCGACGGCTTATTATATTTCACAAAAGGCCCCGCGTCGTAAAGGGATTTTGCTGGCGCTGGCTATCTTTCCCTTGTTGACGAGTCCGGTGGTGCGGTCATTCAGCTGGATGGTCATTTTGGGTCGCAAGGGGTTATTAAACAACGTGCTAATGAGTTTAGGACTCGTGGATGAGCCGCTAAATATTTTGTACACTCCGGCAGCGATGATTATTGGTCTGGTCCATTTGTTTTTACCGCTGATGATTATTTCATTGATTGGTGTGCTTGAAAATATTGACGGTGATCTTGTCCATGCTGCTCAGAGTCTTGGAGCCTCCAGATTCAGCGCATTTCGTAAAATTGTATTCCCGCTGTCTGTTCCGGGTCTGATCATTGGAAGCATTCTTGTTTTCGTAGGCAGCCTGACAGCTTATACGACCCCAGCACTGCTGGGAGGGAAACAGCGGGTTATCGCTACATTTTTGTACCAAAATGCGATGACGCTTAACGACTGGTTTTTAGCCTCTGTTATCGCAACAATTATGATTGCTATTACATTTATCGTGGTCGGTCTCTTAAATAAGGCGGCCCATAAACTCAATCCGAAGGGGTAGGTGGATATGCGGGAGAAACATTACGGACTAGGCTTCTTTAGCCTGCTGGTCTTCATCTTTCTGCTCGGTCCGCTGTTGATCATATCGGTCACTTCTTTCGAGCCGGGCACGGTATTAAAATTTCCTCCGCAGGGCTTTTCCTTGCGCTGGTATGAAAATATTTTTGAAGTGGATTTGTTTATGTCCACGTTCAAAACGTCGATTGTCGTCTCTCTGCTGGGCAATATCTTGGCGTTGTTAATCGGTATGCCAGCCGCTTATGCGCTTAGTCGGTTTTCGTTTCGCGGGAAGGATGCACTGAATGCCTTGTTCCTTTCCCCGTTGCTTATACCAGGTATTGTGCTTGGATTTACACTGCTGCGTTATCTGATCATTGTGTACCATTTACCGGTATACGCTGGACTTTTGATCGGACATACGGTGATTATGCTGCCGTTCATTATTAGAGTCATTGCATCCAGCTTGTCTAACTTTGATTTTGCGATTGAGGAAGCAGCGCTTAGTTTGGGAGCTGGACGGCTGGAAACCTTTTTCAAGGTGGTTCTACCCAACATCCGCTCAGGCATTATTGCGGCTATCCTGATTGCCTTTCTGGAATCATTCAACAATGTCGACATTTCCGTCTTCATGACAGGACCGGGCTTCAGCACCCTGCCTATTCAAATGCTGACTTACGTCGAAAATTATTTTGATCCGACGATTGCAGCGATTTCGGTTATGCTGATGATCTTAACGGGTATCCTGATGTTCTTGATTGAACGACTGATGGGATTGTCTTACTTCACTAAAAGGTAATGGAGGCTTCAACCTTATGGCACTGCTTACTCTGGATCGCGTTTCGGTCGCTTATGACAACCAACTGATCTTGCAGGATTTCGATTTGCAGCTCGAACGAGGGCAATTGCTTTCGTTGCTCGGACCGAGTGGTTGTGGCAAAACGACTACACTTCGTCTTATTGCAGGATTTCTCGAAGCTAAACAAGGAACATTTTTGTTTGGTGATAAGGATTATACCCGGGTTCCAGTGAATAAACGGAACTTCGGTTTTGTATTCCAAAGTTATGCGCTTTTCCCGCACTTGTCGGTTTTTGATAATGTTGCCTTTGGTTTGCGGTTACGTAAAGTAAAAGAAGATGATGTGAAACGACGCGTTATGACTATGCTGGATACGGTTAGCTTGGGGGGATTCGAAAAACGTTTCCCTGGCGAATTATCAGGCGGGCAGCGTCAACGTGTCGCGATTGCGCGAGCGCTTGTAATTGAACCTGATCTGCTGCTGTTTGATGAACCTCTGAGTAACTTGGATGCTAACCTGCGTGTAAATATGCGCGTAGAAATCCGCCGTATTCAACAGGAGCTAGGTATCGCCACCGTGTATGTATCGCACGATCAGGAGGAATGTTTTTCGATTTCTGACCAGGTTGCGATTATGAATAAGGGGAACATCGAGCAATTAGACGCTCCATCGACCATTTTTAAATATCCGACGACCGAATTTGTTGCCCGCTTTATTGGGTTTAATAATTTTCTAAGCTTTGACGAGCGCACTGAAGAAGGAGAACGTATTCGACTGAATACAAGCGACCTTTCGTTTAGCGTAGTGCGTAATCAGGGCACAGTCCAGCCAGGGGCTCGCCAAGGCGCTATTCGCCCGGATGATTTGGTCATTCGAACAGAAGGCAACGAGACAGGAGAAAATGAGCTTTCTGGTGTCATTAAGGTAAGTACTTACCTAGGGCGCAGCTATCAGTATGTGGTAGAGACAGCGAAGGGAAACTTTACGGCTAATCAGGAAATGGATACGCCTTACTTGAGTGGTCAACGGGTTACCCTGCATTTTCCGGCAGACAAAATGGTGCTGGTCCAATAATCAGCGGGTTCGATGAAGGAGATACATCATGCGTGCAGACAAAATGATTTTACAAGTTAAGGTGTATAACAGTTACTACAAGACGTTCGAGGTAGGCAATGTTGCTATACTTGAAGGCAAGTTTATGTATATCGGTCAGCGTGGTCTGGAATCTTTCGAGGCTGCTGAAATTGTGGAGGGGCACGGGAAATATATGATTCCCGGCCTGATCGATATCCATTTGCATATCGAAAGTACAATGGTGACACCAGCAACCTTTTCCTATGGACTCATTCGCAATGGGGTCACGACGATTGTACCGGAACCGCACGAAATGGCGAATGTTTTCGGATTGGAAGGTATTCAGGAAATGATGGAGGCCAGCAAAGATTGCGTGGCTGATATGTTTTACGGGATTCCTAGCTCTGTCCCAGCGACACCATTGGAAACCTCAGGGGGCGAGATTGACATCCCCGAGATTGATACTTTGTTGCAAACGGGTGAGATGATCTGCCTGGGTGAAATTATGAATTATGTAGATGTCATTCGTGATCCGGAGAGCAAGACGAACCGCATCTTACGCCATGTTCGTGAGCACTACCCAGAGCTGATCATTGAAGGCCATACGCCGCAGTTGCTTGATCTGGATCTGCATCAGTTGATCTATGCAGGAATAGGCTCAGACCATACCCACCAAAGCATTGAAGGTATGAAGGCAAGAATGGCCGCCGGGATGTTTATTGAGATCCAGGAAAAATCCATGACCCCTGAGGTGATGGACTATCTCATTCAGGAGGACGTTGCACAACATTTTTGCTTCGTAACGGATGATGTAATGCCGGATTCTTTCGTAGAGCGGGGACATCTGAACCATATTGTAAGTAAAGCGATCGGAATGGGCATGAAGCCTGAGGATGCGATTTATGCAGCTACGTTTACTCCTGCTGCCCGGATGCGCATGCATGATCGCGGGACAATTGCGCCAGGGAAAATAGCTGACTTTGTGCTACTATCGGATCTGGAGCAGTTTGATGTGGAGCAAGTCTATAAGGACGGTCATAAGGTATTTGATAAATTTGAGGAATATCATCAGACACAGGTAAAGTGCCAGTTCCCTGCCCACTTTTATCAAAGTGTAAAGCTCAATCCACTCACAGAGCAGGATTTTACTGTGAAGTTGGATGTAGCTGATGGCACACATCAATGCCGTATTATGATGGTCAAGGATGGATCAACTTTTACAAGCGAACGAATTGCACCTGCCCAAGTAGAGCAGGGTGAACTGGTATGGGAACATGGTGAACATGGACTCATTGCTACGTTTGAGCGGTATGGCAAGAACGGCAAACGTGCTTACGGTTTGATCGGGGGAGATACGATTAAACGCGGGGCCGTGGCAACCACCTATTCGCACGATAACCATAACTTGTTGGTCGTGGGGCATAACAAGCAAGATATGATTTTGGCTGCGAATACGGTTCTATCCAGCCAAGGGGGCTTTTGCGTAGTTGAAAATGGCAAGGTGCTGTCCCATTTACCGTTAACAGTGGGCGGAATTTTAACAGAAGGACCGCTAGAAATGGTTGCTGCCCACGTAAAGGAACTGCGTTCAGCATTACTGTCGCTAGGCTATCGCCATTACAATCCAATCATGTCTTTAAGTACTCATTCTTTGCCAGTCAGCCCGGCTTTGAAAATTACCGATCACGGCTTGATTGATGTAAACGTAGGCAAAGTTGTACCCTTGATTATAAACCCTTCGGAAATGCAAGAATAAAAAAAGAGTCGACCCTTTTACGGGGCGGCTCTTTTTTGCTGTGTTTAGATTATTGAGGTGGGTTGCGAATTTATATGAAGCGTTTGCCTGTCGATCAATTCACGTAATCTTCATGGTTTAACCATAATAAGGCCTTGCAAAACACATAGATAGTGTTATAATTAAAACAGGATTTAGATTAAGTCTAAATTAATTGCTGAATATTTTTTAGTTTCACGCATGGGATTTAGAAGAAAATCAGACACTACTGCTAGCGAGTATCACTCCAACTATATTAATGATAATAACGAGAGGGGATTTTACACATGAGTACATTAAATCATACGAACGCACCTACACAAGAGGCTATTCAAGAACTGCACAAGGCTTTAAACCGTCACGTGGCTACCTGGTCTGTACTGTACACAAAGCTGCATTATTTTCACTGGTATGTAAAAGGACCTAAATTCTTCACACTGCATGCTAAATTCGAGGAGCTTTATAATGAAGCAACAGCTAATCTGGATACGATTGCTGAACGTTTGTTGGCTATTGGCGGTCGTCCTGCTGCGACCTTGAAGGAGCATTTGCAACTGTCAGCTATTCAGGAGTCCGCAGGCGAGCAGACAGCCGAAGATATGGTGAAGGCCGTTGTAGCTGATTTTAAAACGATTACTGTTGAATTGGCTAGTGGTATGGAAGCAGCAGAAGCGGCACAGGACAAAGCAACAGAGGATCTTCTGAATGGCTTGAGAGAAGAAATGGATAAACATATCTGGATGCTTACAGCATATTTGGGATAAATTTCTGGGAGTGATTTCCACGTATATGGAGATCAGGTGAACAAGCTATACATCCCGTTGGTTCCAGCCTGCCGCTGGAGTATAATGAAGAATAGGCATGGAAGACCATAGGCTCATAAGGAAGTGAGCTACCGGGATGGGGTGTAGGTTGTGGAAGTGAAACAACAGCTTTTGCATGAAGCGGAGCAGTTTATATATACATGTTATGAGGAGCTGGGCCGAAGCCGCGATGATGCGGAAGCCCGGCTTCTTGATATTCGTCACGACATAGAGACTATTGGAACGTACGATCATACTTACGAAGAGCTGGAACACGGGGCACTTATGGCTTGGCGGAATAGCAATCGTTGTATCGGTCGCTTGTTTTGGGACAAGCTTTTGGTCAGGGATGCACGTGGAGCGTCAGATGCGACGCAAGTAGTTCACGAGCTATTGGAGCATATCCGCATAGGAACGAATGGCGGTAAAATTAAGCCTACGCTTACTGTATTCCGCGCATCCCAGCCGGGCCAGCCGAATATTCGTATTTGGAACCATCAACTCATTCGTTATGCTGGATATGAAACGGATCAAGGGGTCATCGGGGATCCGATCTCAGTGGATTTTACGAATGCTTGTAGGGATTTGGGGTGGCAAGGAGCAATGACTGCTTTTGATATATTGCCGCTAGTTGTGGAAGCGGGAGGCCAACCTCCCAAGCTCTTTGATATTCCTGAACATTTGGTGATGGAGGTGCCCATTGAGCATCCGGAACTCTCGTATATAGCCTCTCTGGGATTGCGCTGGTATGCTGTGCCTATGATTTCAGATATGACGCTGGAGATTGGCGGTATCATCTATACAGCAGCTCCATTTAACGGCTGGTATATGGGGACAGAAATCGGTGCCCGTAATTTTGCGGATACCTTCCGCTATAATATGTTGCCACAGGTGGCAAAACTGATGGGGCTGGATACGACGAGTGAAACAACGCTATGGCGTGATCGGGCGCTGGTAGAGTTGAACATTGCTGTGCTGCATTCTTTTAAAAAAGCGGGGGTCAGCATTGTCGATCATCATACCGCAGCAGCACAATTCAAGTTGTTTGAGGAACGGGAAGCCAAGGCTGGTCGCGTGCTGACAGGTAATTGGACGTGGCTGATCCCACCGTTGTCACCAGCAACCACGCATATTTTTCATAGTTCTTACGATAATCGGCTTGTGAAGCCGAATTTCGGAGTTCAGGAAAAGCCATATATGACGAGACAGGCTAAACCAACAACAGATGCAGCGCTGCCGCAGAAGCCGCAAGGCTGTCCTTTTCATTCTGGATAACCTAACGGGAGACTAATTGTTGGATCTGGACTCCGGTGTATCCCATACAACGATCAATAGGGTCGCGATCGGCCCTATGAGTAGTGAGAGCACAAACCAGTTAAGCCTGCTCCGATTTTTGGACTGTGCGAAGCCGGCATTAATAAGGGCAAGCGTTCCCCAGCCGATATAATAATCTTCTGGCATGGTATTCTCCTTTGTAAAAAGGTATAATATCGTACTGTGTATTGTATGAGTACATTCATAATTTCATAAGTTATATCGTACATATAACTTTATATATCTTGGTTTGAGGAGCGAAGCTAAGTTGGAGAGAAATCAGGCAGAGCGCATTGTCGCTGAGCTTTTGGAACGAGCTGCTATAGGCGTAACAGTTAAGCTGGAGAAACGTTTTCCTGGTGGACGGCTGATTGGGGGCAAATATGCCATGCATGCTCACGCCATTACCATGTATACGGATGTTATCGAAACACAATGTTTACAGTTGTTCGGCAGCGCAGATCGAGTTGAGGAGTATTTTACGGTTGTGCTTGCGCATGAGATCGGGCACGCCGCCGATACTGAATTAGAGGGCCTCTCCGATGCGATGGAGCAAGAGAACGGGATCGGGACCCGGCAACGGCTTGCGCTGCAAATTGAGGAAAACGCATGGAACTATGCGCTTAGACTGGTGCCTGAAATAGAAGCAACGTTTATTTCTGCCGTAATAGACGAGTCCCTGCTTGCCTATCGAGTCCCGATTATGGAGCAGTCTGACATTGCGTAATGATGAATGATCCAAGAGCCGTTAGGCTCTTTTTTTATTTGTTTTTAACAAACGAGGTGGACAGACAGATTCAAAGGAGCAGCTTTTTAAGCTGTGACACACGACCTTGAGACAATTCCAGCATTTCGGCTAATTCTTTTTGAGAGACATTAGGGTATTCCTCCATGAGCTGCTTTAGTTTATTCAGGAGCTCATTCTGATTCCTGTAGCTTCTTCTTTTCTTCGGCTGGACAGGACGTGCTTCACTCAAATGACTGGAGGGATTATCGCTCTTCAGGTTTTCAATACAACTCTTGCAGATCAGATGATCTCTGAAATAGCTTAAATGATCAACGGCGCCACAAAAATAACAAGAAACCCCCGTATATTTGCGAATCATCAGTCCCTCTGGTGTAATAAAAAAATCGAGGGCATCTCCAATATTAATATTCATAGAAGTGCGTAGTTCTTTGGGTAGCACAATGCGTCCCAAATGGTCTAGTGGTCGTGTCATTCCTGTGTTCTTCATCATTTTTCCCCTTTCTTGGAATGCGCTTATGGTTGCAGGAATTGTATGTTATGTATGCTGGAAGTACAAAGCGCTTATATTAAAGTTTGTTTTGGTATAGCTATCCTAAAAAAAGCTCCGGCATGACGAACAATTACGTCTGCCGGAGCTTGGTGCAGCCAATGAATCTAAGATGTCATGTCGAATTACTGTGGGTTGGTTGTCCAAATGCCGGCTACTTTTAATTGAACCCGTGGCGGCAGCTTCAATGCAGCTAACGTCAGATCGGCCAAATCCTGCGGCTGAAGCATGCGGTCCTCGTCACCAATAGGCAATCCCGCATTTACAGCCAATTCTGTATTGACCGTGCTTGGTGTCAGCGCGGTAACCCGAATGTTGGATTTGCGAACTTCCTGCATCAGTGCTTCCGTGAATCCCATCAAAGCAAATTTGGATGCGCAATATGCAGAGCCTGTTGCAAAACCTCGTTCTCCTGCTGTGGAGGAAATGTTAATAATATTTCCGCTCTGTTGCGCCAGCATGCTTGGAAGAGCGGCGTGTGTCACATAATAGGTTCCCATCAGGTTTACGCGAATAATACGTTCCCACTCTTCGGGGTCCATATCTGCGACTGTGCCGAAGGTGGCGATGCCTGCATTGTTGATCAAAATATCGACGGCACCCAGTTCATGCTCCAGTGAAGCTACAGCGGCAGCGGCCTGTGTGCGATCGGATATATCCGCAACAGCACTCACCACTTTCACACCGTATGTACTCCCCAGTGAATCCTGCAGCTTTTGTAGGTCGGTCAATGTGCGTGAGATTAACCCCAGATTAACGCCTTCCTTGGCCAAAGTTTCGGCAATTGCCTTACCGATTCCTTTGCTGGCTCCTGTAATAATGGCTGTTTTGTTCTTAAGTTCCATCCAGTCTCCTCCTTATCACTATATAACGTGGTTGTGCATCTGAGCACATGGTTTCATTATACTAGGTTGAACCCCTTGAACCAAACTTCGCCTCTAATGAGGCATTCATTTAGAGGTCTCTATTTGGAAATATCAATATCTCCTGAAGTGGTTTCGACCTTAATCACGTTCACACTACCGGGAACAGATTCGGGAGTATTGACACTCCCAGAGTCAGAGCGGACATTATAAACACCTTTAAAATCGGGAGCTTGCTTAATCTTCACGTCACCAGAATCAGCATTCACTTCCAAGTTGGCTACGGCCCGTTGTGTAATATTTGTCTCCCCTGAGGTTAGGGAGAGAAGACCATTACCGCTATAATCGCGAATGGTAACATCACCTGAAGTAAGCTTTAACTCCATATCTGCTGCAAGCTGACTGGCTGTAAAATTGCCGGATGTTAAATTTGCGATCAGGTGGGTACTTTGGAGGTTTGTAATCTCGGCAGTGCCTGAAGTAGCGGTGATAGAAGTGTTTTTCACAGAGGCATCTTGAAGCTTTACATTCCCTGAGTGTGCATCTACCTGTAGGTCAGTTAGTGTTTCGCCAGAGGGCATCTCTACGGTAATCGTTTGATCCAAATCAGGAGTGATCGAAAAGAATGACAAGGAAGGGGCCGGCTCCGATTGAATGGTAAGCTTACCGTTCTCAATTTGGGCATTATGAATTTGGTCGGCGACTTTTGTCTGAACTTCTCCGCTGATGCGTATCGTACCTTGGTCACCAGAGCCAGGAGTGAACAAAATAGAAACATTATCAGAACTGTCCACTTTCAGGTTTTGTAGCTGACCACGTGTGAATGTCCACTTTTTATTTATAGCTGTTGTTTCTTTCATTACTTGTTGATTCCATGGAGCACCGTAGGCCACCATTCCGGCTGCACCGATGACAATGCACAGACCTGCTGCAATAAACCACTTTTTATTCATGTTTTTAGTAAGCTCCCCTCAGGGTAGTCTGATTCCATTTCCAGTATCGTACTGTGCTCTTGACCATAAGGAGTAAGAGATAACGTACTCCAGGCAGCAGCAATAGACCTATACCCGTCAACGTGATAGAGAAAAAGAATTTGGCCGGGTAAAAGGTGCTGTTTAGCGCATAATCAGTAACAGCGAGAAGGGGGGCTACAATGAAGCTGATCGATACCACAGCCAATGAAGCCCATACTGCCCATAGGGTAGCCATAATCGGGATGGAGATTAGCAAATTGAGAAACAACAGCCCTAGGAAAGTAAAAATATTGCGAGCAAAGCTGCCCTGGCGAAGCGGAGGAGAAGCGTTCCAGGCTGCATTGGGAACATCCAACGCTTCTCGAGCAATATCTTCTGGGTTACCCAGTTCATGGGCAATCTCACTTTCGCTTTTGCCATTAACCAACCCGTAGTCAAAATGCTGGCTCAAATCACTAAGCAGCTCATGGCGTACCTCTGCAGGGAGAGGAGAAAGACGCTGTTCCACCTCTGTAAGAAACTGTTTTCTATTCATCGGAATTTCCTTCCTCCAGTAGGCTTGCGACATGATGGACAAAATCATTCCATTCCCGTGTAAGTAGTCTTGTATAATGGCTACCGGTATCGGTTAGCCGATAATATTTACGGGGCGGACCCTCGGTCGATTCCTGTAAATACGTCGTGCAGTATCCCTCTGATACCAGACGGCGAAGCAGTGGATATAGGGCTCCCTCTGCTACTTCGATATGACGGGAGACGGCTTGAGCCAATTCGTAGCCATAGCGGTCTCTACGTCCAATTAGAACTAGAACGCATAGTTCCAGTACCCCTTTTTTGAATTGGATGTTCACATTCACGAGCGATGCTCCCTTCCTGATGTAATCATAATTCATAGGTGTCGTTCGGAATAAGGGGAAGAAACGTGTGTTTGTGCATAATTTGTCACGGGTACTGATTATAAATCAGTAGTCAGGTATAATTTAACATCATGTACTGATTAATGCAAGGTACTAAATTTTTAATAATAAAATCTTCGGGTCAAAATGGGCTGGTTTTCTTTCTTTAAGGCTTACATGAATAGCGAATCTTGTAGAATAAAGTAGTTTCATTTGGAAAATTCTCGATTTCTGGCTGGGTGGCCCCATAGGATGTTACTTTAATTTGATTCATTAAAATGATAGATTGTAAAGTGTTCGATAGAGTTAAAGATTACCTATGATGAAGAGGTGGATAAAGGATGGACTGGAAACACTGGTATAGGGAATTGGAACAGGATGATGAGACTTGGGATGTGTCGGAGGAGGTTGTACTACGTGGTGTGGTACATCTTGATTTTTGCGGGCAGCCATCGGAGATAGAAGCTGAATTTATCGTGGGAGCCGACTCTGAAGAACAGGCACAGACTATAGAAGAACCTACAGAGCTGCAAAAAAAGACATGGGAGACGTATATGGCATGTTCGTCAGAGATCCATCCTCAAGTATTGGAGTCCATACACCATTATTATGTAGACATAGTGGAAAAGTATCGGAAGGCATACAGCTCATGGGGAGAGGACCCTAATGAATATGCGCCTTATGTGGAGCGACCAGAGCAATTGCTGGATCGAATGCAGCTTATATCTATACTGATTTCCGACTCATCGGAAAAGGATGAACTATATTTGAATTTTAGTTGTTCCTGGGATCGAGAACATGGCTTAGGTGTACATCTGAAGCAGATGAAAATCGAGCATATTCAAGGTGCATATACATTATATGACTTGGAATAAATAAAACCCCCCTTCCGGTCTCTAATAGAAAGACCGAAAGGGAATAGGATATGGTGGACATGATGACGCGATTGGATATGATAAATATATTAGTTGGATACAGACAGCACGGCACGGGCTGCTTGAGCCGCCTGTACCATTTGCCGCAATGCGGCAACAGATTCCTCCTTGGTACGGGTTTTCAGCCCACAGTCTGGATTAACCCAGAACAAATCTGATGGCAGTACGCGCAAGGCACGCTGAATCATGCTTAGCATTTCTGATACATCAGGAATGCGCGGACTGTGGATATCGTATACACCCAGACCGATGCCTTTGTCGTAAACCTGATCCTCAAAGCTAACAATCAGTTCTCCGTGGCTACGAGAGGTTTCAATAGAAATCACGTCGGCATCCATGTCTGAAATGGACTGGATCATATCCTGGAATTCGGAATAGCACATGTGTGTATGGATTTGGGTCGCAGGCTGAGCGGTGGCCGTGGTCACAAGGAAGGCTTGAACAGCCCAATCCAAATAGGCCTGCTGTTGTTCTTTTTTCAACGGAAGCCCTTCACGAATTGCGGGTTCATCCACCTGAATCATGCTAATACCCGCTTGTTCGAGTGCCTCTACCTCTGCCCGTAATGCCAGAGCTAACTGCAAAGCTACTTGCCTGCGTGGAATATCATTACGTTCAAAGGACCAGTTCAAAATGGTCACAGGGCCTGTAAGCATCCCTTTAACTGGCTTGGAGGTTAACGACTGAGCAAATGCCGTCTCTTCCACGGTCATAGGTTGATCGAACGACACATCTCCGTAAATGATCGGCGGTTTAACACAGCGGGAGCCGTAGGACTGCACCCACCCGTTTTGTGTAAAAGCAAAGCCTTTCAGCTTTTCGCCAAAAAATTCAACCATGTCGGTCCGTTCAAATTCCCCATGTACAAGCACATCTATGCCAATGTCCTCTTGGATATCAATCCATTCCTTGATCTGCTGTTGGATAAATGTCCGATATTGCTCGGCAGACCATTCTCCTTTGCGATAGTGCAGACGGGCCTTGCGGACCTCAGCAGTTTGCGGGAAACTGCCGATGGTCGTCGTAGGCAGTGGGGGCAACTTCAGCCTATTTTGCTGAATCACCCGGCGCTCGGCGAAAGGAACGCTGCGTGACAGTGGCTCTTTTGCCAGCAGGTCGGCCAAATCGGCAGCTGTCTGTACCCTTGCCGCGGAGCGGTTGAAGCGGGCTACCGCATCCGAACTTTGCTCAAGCTTGGCAATTGCAGATGGATCGTGCTTACCAAGTGCAGCCGTCAAGACTGCGATTTCATCCAGCTTTTCATCGGCAAAGGCTAGTGCATGCACCAGTTCTCGGTCCAGCTTATGCTCTGCGTCCAGACTGACCGGCACATGCAGCAGACTGCACGATGGCTGTACGATAAGCTGTGCGGCAGTGGTCTGTTCTGCTAACTGGTCCAACAGTGCAGCCACGGCATTCAGGTCGCTGCGCCAGATATTGCGTCCGTCAATGACACCAGCACCCAGCGTTTTCCCTTTAGGGAAGCCATGCTGGCATATATGCTGAAGATTTTCGCCATCATCGTATACAAAATCAAGACCCAGTCCCTGTACCGGAAGTTCAGTCAGACGCTCATAATGGTCCAGGCTGCCAAAGTAGGTTTGCAGCATGATGTTCAACGAGGGTGCAGCTTGGGTCAAAGCTTCATAGACCTCCTGAATAATCTCCAGATCCTCTGCCGGGAATGAGGTGGTCAGGACAGGTTCATCGATTTGGACCCATTGAACGCCTTCTGCTGCTAGCTCTGACAAGACTCGGGCGTATAAAGGCTGGAAGGTTCGTATAATAGAAGCGAGATCCTTACGATCATAGCCTTTGGATAAAACAACAAATGAATAGGGACCGATGAGAACCGGTTTACCTTCAATGCCTAGCTCCTGCTTTGCTTCACGATAAGCTAGTAATGGTTTGTTTTCAGTGAGCACCGGAGCCGCATTTGCCAATTCGGGAACGATGTAGTGGTAATTGGTATTCATCCATTTGGTCATTTCACTGGCAGTAGCTCCCTTCTGCCCACGTGCGATCCCGAAATACACAGATAGAGGAATTGGACCTGTAGGACGATAGTTGAAGCGTTCGGGGACGAGACCGAACATCACGGATGTGTCCAGCACATGATCGTAATAGGAGAAGTCTCCGACAGGAATGCGATCAATCCCTTTGTCACGTTGCTTGCTCAGATGCTCCAGACGCAATCTTTTCATCTCACTATGCAGTTCGCTTTCGTCAATACTACCCTGCCAGAAGCGCTCCAGTGCTTTCTTCCATTCCCGGTTCCCACCGATACGTGGATAACCCAGATTACTGCTAATCAAACCCGACAATGCAGATCGTTCGTTAATGGACATGTAGGTTTCCTCCTAACTGGTAGCCAGTTTATTTTTACGTACCAAAAAAGGCATTCTGTCCCCAAGGCTAAAAATGAGTAGGGGAAAGAATGCCTCCGCGATTAAAATTCAAAAATACGGCGACTGCTCTTAACACCTCCCTATCTTCCGTAGGTACTGCGATGTTGTTAAAATAGGCAGGTCTCCTGACTTACGGATCATGACGTTCAGCATCCCTTCCCGGTCTGTGGACCAGTGGGTGTATGAGTAGCTGAACATTCCCCGTTTACAGTGGCGGGACCGTCCCGGATTTGCACCGGCTTCCCTTTTAAGTCTGATCTGAATAGAACAGACACCTATTTCCAGGCTATGCGATTAAGGTATGACGAATAATTATGCACTCGTATACTTGTTCACCATCATAAGTGAAACTCACAGGATGTGCAATAGAAACAGTAATAGAAACTGGAGTGGAATCTGTTAGTTATATGCAAAAAAGACAAGCCCACCCCATCGTGGGGACTTGTCTTTGATATAGTATCTTGCTAAGTAGAACATCGCCTTTAAGCCAATGAAACGGTGTAACCTGCCTGAATACTGGCTCTCACATCTACCAGACGTTGATTACGACTGCCTCGAAAGGGGAGGGTCAGATCCTTTTGCTGTTCAACAAAACGGCCATCTACAATCACGTCACACAAAAACGCTAGCTCCTGTCGTTCCGGATCCATGACCAGATCCTCGTAAACAAAGCCTGTATAGGCCCATACGGTTCGGTCGGGACAAGCCGCGCGGAAGTCACGTACAAATTGCGAGCATTCTGCTGCTGAGAAAAAAGGGTCTCCCCCGCAGAGAGTCAGTCCGTCCAACAGCGGGTTATCCATGATATCACGGATAACCTCCTGTTGACGCTCAGGCGCGAATGGCTCCCCTGCGCGGAAGTTCCACGAAGCTGGATTAAAACAGCCGGGACAGGCATGGCGGCAACCGCTAATGAATACGACGGTGCGCAGGCCGTATCCTTCATTCAGAGATTCCGGAATATAGCCGCACAAATTCACTTATGCTTCACCCGGTCGCGAACTTCGGCTTGCTTGGCAGCATTAAAACGAACGGTATAATCTCCTGTCAGATATCCGGTTACCCGACGTAAACGCTGAAAGTGCGTGTGCTCCTCATCTGTGCCGCATTGAGGACAGCTTGTCCCGATAATTCCTTCATAGCCGCATTCCGTACAACGATCTACCGGATGGTTGATGGAAAAGTAGCCGATGTTCTGTTGAAGTGCGTACTGAACAATTTTAAGAAATGCATCCGGGTTATTCCGTGCATTACCGTCCAGCTCAATGTATGAAATTGCACCCGCATTACATAGATTATGGAACGGAGCCTCCAAGCTGATTTTACGTGCAGCGGGAAGCTTGTAATACACCGGAATATGAAAGGAATTCGTGTAATATTCCCGGTCATTGACCTCAGGGATAATTCCGAAGTCACGTTGATCCAGCAATGTAAACTTGCCTGACAGACCTTCGGCAGGCGTTGCGAACAGTGTAATATTTAGATTGTAGTGCTCACTCATTCGATCACAATACATGCGCATGGAAGTGATGATTCGCTGTGCTTCACGGTATACAGCATCATCTTCCCCGTGGTGTTTTCCATATAATGCTTTCATGCACTCAGCCAGCCCGATAAAACCAATCGAAAGTGTACCGTGCTTTAGGAGGCTTCCTACCTTCTCATCAGGTGCCAGTTTTTCTCCGCCTTCCCATACCCCTTCGCGCATCATAAAGTCCGAAGCTTTGGCTGGCTGGCTGGTCTGGATATGATAGCGATGGATTAGACCGTCTACTGCAATTCGCATAACCTCTTCCAATCTCGCGTCAAAGCGATCCCGGTCAGGTGTCAGACGCTTGCCTGTGCAAATACCGTATTCAATCCCGAGCCGTACCAGATTAATGGTATTAAATGAGAGATTACCCTTGCCGCTCTGGCGGTTTCTACCGAAACGGTCAGAAATGGTGCGGGTACGGCAGCCCATCGTGGCAATGATGGTATCGGGGTCATCTGCGCGGTAATAGGGCAGGTTGAAGGTAGCATCCACATTCACAAAATTGGGATACATCCGCTTGCTGGAGCACTCTACCGCCTTTAAGAACAAGTCGTAGTTGACATCGCCCTCTGCCTGGTTGACTCCTTTTTTACATTGGAAAATATGTTGTGGAAAAATAGGAGTTTCCCCGCTGCCGAGTCCGCGAATTGTGGCTTCCAGCAGTGATTGCGAAACAAGCCGACCTTCAGCAGACGTACACATCCCGTAATTTAGTGAAGTGAACGGAATTTGCCCCCCTGCCCGACTGCTCATCGTGTTCAGGTTATGAATGAGCGATTCAGCGGCCTGCCGGGTTTCTGTCTCTGTCTCTTCGCGTGCGAATGAGTATGAACGAGGACAGATTTCTTGCAAGTGGGTATTGGCTAGATGCAGTTCTTCGTCAGACCAACGGGAGTCTAGCTCTTCCTCGAACAGCCGGAGTCCTTTGCGCAGATGCTTGCGGAAGGAACGAGCAACGTATGGAGCAAGGTCCCAATCTATTTTATTGGCAGAGACACCACCGAATTGGCTATTTTGCTGAGACTGGAATATGATGGCGACCAGTGCCATCGCAGACATAATTGTTTGCGGTGTGCGTACAGAGCCATTGCCTGTATTGAAACCGTCTTGTAGCAAACGACCAAATGGGATAAAGATACAATTTGTAGTTCCGAGCGCATATTGGTCCAAATCGTGAACATATACATACCCGTGGTCAATGGCGTCTGTCAATTCAGGCGGAAGTACACGCAAGCGCGCATACCATTTGGCATATTCCGAGCCAAGCTTGCTCATTTTGCCACTGAACGATTCTCCATTTAAATTTGCATTCTCCCGCAGCATGTCCAGATCTTGTGCCCCAATGACTCGCTCGCCGATGTCGTATAATTGATGTTCCTCCAGCACCTTCATCGTAAAACCCTCCATATAGTAAAAAATATATATTTTTCACAAAAACAACATATTGATGATATCTAGTGATAACCAATTGTTTCGATCTATATATTGTATATACGTAGACATGGAGAGTATGTGACTATTGTCACATTGATGGGAGCAGGAAGCACAAAAAGGCCAGGTATAGAATAAGAGACACATCCACAGATATGCGCCTTACTCTATACCTGGCCACCGCAGTTGCAACGAAATAAGTAGGTTTGCAAGTACATCGTATATGATATTGGGAAATAAACTTTTAGAAGGTTTAGAGCAGCTTTTTCAGTTGGGACACACGGCCTTGGGAAATATCGAGCATTTCTGCATACACTTTTTGTGGCAGGTTCGGATGTTCCTGAATCAGCTTGCGGAGCTTTTTTACCATTTCACCTTGCTGTACTCTGGATTGCTTGGGCTGCCAGGTTGTGTTGGCTTGGATCGGTTTGGTGCGTTCTTGAGCCTGGATGGCATCATTGCTTGTGGCATGTACATGTTCATCGTTCTTTAATAACTGAATGCAATCAGCGCAAATAAAGCTGTCCCGAAAATAAGTTAAATGATCCACTGCGCCGCAAAATTTGCAGGAGACACCCGTGTATTTCCTTAATACAAATCCTTCTTCATCTACGAAGAATTCAAGCGAATCACCGATATTGATATCCATTGTGGTACGCATTTCCTTTGGGAGTACGATTCGCCCCAACTGGTCCAGAGGCCGTGTCATTCCGGTATTTTTCATCAGCGCTTCCTCCTTCAATGATATATCCTGATTATACCAAAAAATATCATTTTTAGCTTTATATATGAAAGGGAAAATGTAACTTTTTTTCTCGTATGCCGTAGTCTGACTTTCATCCAATTTAGGATGATTTCGGTATTGTTGCCGGTGTGCTCCTTTTTCGCTATGATATATAAAGCGCTTTCGTGAAAGGACTTTTTATCATCTTAATGAAGCTAAGGAGATGACGGATTTGAGTCATGAAACAACGGGTATCGAATATTTATTTCAAGATCCGAAGATTCACCTGGACGAGCGTGTACGGGATCTCGTGTCGCGACTAACCTTAGAGGAAAAGATCGAATCTATGCTGCAATACCAGCCGGCCATTGACCGTTTGGGAGTTGCAGCTTACAAGCACGGTACGGAAGCGGCACACGGGATCGCCTGGTTGGGGGAGGCAACTTCATTTCCTCAGCCTGTGGGATTGGCCTGTACTTGGGACACGGAGTTAATGCGGCAGATCGGCTCTGTTATTGCAGATGAGGCGCGTGTCTACTATCGTCGTGACCCAAAATTGAACGGTCTGACCCTGTGGGCACCTACAGTGGATATGGAGCGTGACCCAAGATGGGGACGTAACGAGGAAGCCTACGGCGAAGACCCGTATTTGACGGGAGAATTGTCGAAGGAGTTAGTCAAGGGGATACAGGGTGATCATCCGGTATACTTGAAAGCGGTTGCAACACTGAAACATTTTCTCGGTAACAATAATGAAGTGGACCGGGGAGTCGGCTCCTCCAGCATAGACCCCCGAAACCTGCGGGAATATTATCTAAGAGCTTTCGAGAAGCCTTTTACGGAAGGCGGAGCCCAGTCGATGATGACTTCCTACAACTTGATTAACGGAACGCCTGCTACGTTGTACCATGGTGTTAACGATATTGTCAGAGGCGAATGGGGAATGGACGGCTTTGTCGTAAGTGATGCGGGAGATGTTATGGGGATTGTAAACGACCATCAATATTACGATTCCCATACGCCGGGCGTGGCTGAATCTATTCGCGCAGGAATTGACAGCATTACGGATGATGCGGAGCTCTCCAAGCAGGCAATTCGAGAAGCTTTGGAGCAAGGATTGCTACAAGAAGAAGACTTGGATCGGGCATTGTTCCATACGTTCCGTGTTCGTTTTCGTTTGGGGGAATTTGATCCGGCGGCAGACAATCCCTATGCGTCCATCGGTGAGGAGGCTTTAATGACAGAGCAAGCCCGTGAATTGTCGTTGCGTGCGGCGAGGGAGCAGATCGTACTGCTCAAAAATGAGCAAGAACTTCTGCCATTAAACCCTGCCCAGTGCGGCAAAGTAGCGGTCATTGGTTCGCATGGCAATGAGGTGTTCCACGATTGGTATTCCGGTACGCTGCCTTACCGGGTTACACCGCTGGAGGCGATTCGTGCCAAGCTGGAAAGCGGGAGCGCGGAAGAACGTGTCGTGTACTCCGATGCCAAAGATCGTGTGACCTTGACGGCGGCGACTGATGGCGCGAAGCTCACAGTTAATTCTTCAGGCGATATGCGCCTGTCCCAGAATGGAGAGCCAACGGTATTGACCATAACAGATTGGGGCTATGGTAGCGTGACGCTGCATGATGAACATCTGGGTACCTATGTGACGAGCGACGAGGAGACGCTTCGCGTGACAGCTGATGAAGCGTATGGCTGGTATGTTAAAGAGGTCTTTGGACTGACTCCTGTGGAACAAGGAGAGCATCTGTGGACCACATGGAACGGTAAGCCAGTGATCGCAGGAACTGAGGGCTTATTAAAGGTGATGAAATCCGCAAGTCCTGCACCTAACGTCTCAGACTTCAACGATAAGACTTTCCGTATAGAGACGGTATCGGATGGCTTAGCGGAAGCGATAGCCGCTGCGCAAGCGGCAGATACAGCGATTGTATTCGTTGGAAATCACCCGCTTATTAACGGAAAGGAAGAGAATGATCGCCCAGGCTTGGAACTGGCTGCTTCCCAGCAACGAATTATCGAGGAGGTATATCGTGTCAATCCGAATACGATTGTGGTTCTGACGGGCAGTTATCCATTTGCGATTCCTTGGCTTCAAGAACATATTCCAGCGATCGTATACACGTCTCATGCGGGACAAGAGTATGGTACAGCCATAGCGGATGTATTGTTTGGAGATTATGCACCGGCAGGGCGTCTGAACATGACCTGGGTTCAGAGCGAGGATCAATTGGGTGATATCAAGGATTATGATATCATTCGCAGCGGTCGTACCTATCAATATTTTGAAGGTGAACCGTTATATCCATTTGGACACGGGCTAACGTATTCGCCATTTGAATATAGTGATCTGCGTACAGACGCCCATAAGGATAATGTTAAATCTATGGCTACACTTGACGCCGCGGATACTCTCCAGGTGTGGGTAGATGTGACGAACCGGGGCGAATCTGCTGGCGAAGAGGTTGTACAGCTATATGTACGCTCTGAAGCTTCGCGCGTAAAACGCCCATTGAAGACGTTGTGCGGATTTCAACGCATTCGCTTGGAGCCAGGTGAGACGCGAACAATTACTTTTACGGTTCGAGTGAAAGATTGGGCGATTTGGGATGTAACACGGGATGGCTATTGCGTGGAATCCGGTGAATATACCCTGCTGGCAGGCGCCTCCTCAGCAGATATTCGATTGGAGCATCCTGTGTACGTTCGGGGTGAAGTTATTCCACCACGACAAGCTGGACCAAGGATACGAGCTGAAAACTTTGATGATTGCTTCGACATCCTGCTGGATGAAAGCAAGGAGCAAAAGGAGGCCTGTGTACGTCCCCGTTCACCGCAACGTTCTGGTTGGATCGCCTTTCATGGCGTAGACATGAATACGGTGAGTGTGGTCAAGCTCCAGTGCCGCGTGTCAGGCAACAGCAGTGATGCAGCAATCGAGTTGCATTTGGATGCGCCGGACAGCCCTACTGTGGCGCGCATCAACGTGGGCAATACAGGAGGGGCACAAGCATGGGTGACACTCTCGGAAAAGGTACGATCAGCCTCCGGCATCCGTGATGTATATCTGTCGCTCAGTGGGGAAGTGCGACTGGGTCATTTTACTTTGGGCGCTAGGGATCCAGAGGGTTCCGGCTTTCAGGCTTGAACTTACATCTGACATCACGTACAATGCATTCATCGAAGTTTCTACAGCTTAGGGGTGTCATCTCATTTGAATAGTGAAAAAAGACTACGCACCGCAACGCCCAAATGGCTTGGAATTGCGTTAAAGGCGCTTGTCTATTTGGAAAAACACGGGGAACTTTGTGCCAGCGGTTCTATTGCCCGCTCCATTGATTGCGAGGTTACTTTGGTGCGCAGGGTGCTGACGCGGCTTGTGCAGGCAGATTTGATTGCAGCACGTGAAGGGCGCGAGGGAGGTTATGTGCTTACCCGTTCGGCGGATCATATTACACTTGCTGATATATACCATGCCATTGAAATATGTGATCCCATATTCCCGGGTATGATGCATGAACCGGAGACGAACCCTTTTTGCGGGGAGTTGGCGATAGCCGTATCTGAGATTTTAGCTGAGAGTGAACGTCGTATGCTGGAAGTATGGGAATCTCATACGCTTGCTTCGCTCGCCAAGCGTACATCGCTTGTGGTAGGGAATTGCAATCATACTGAAGATAAGGATACCAAGTCATCTTCCCAAAGGGAGTAACATCTTTTCATTTAAAAGGATAATAGCCGATACGATCCTCAAGAGAGGGTTGTATCGGCTATTTCTGTGTAAAGATCTTGCCTCAATTATATTTCATATGAGCAAACCCGGTTACGTCCTGCTTTTTTAGCTTCATATAGTGCTTTGTCCGCCCGTTCCAGCAGGGCTGCTCCGGATATATCCTCTCCTGTACCAGGAAAGGTTGTCACGCCGATGGACACGGTGACTTTAAGAATAAGCCCGTCCGCTAAAATAAACTCGTGCTGATTTACTCCACTAAGAATCTGATTAGCTATGCGTAGTGCTTGCCGAAAAGCACAATTCGGCAAAAGTACGGTGAATTCTTCTCCCCCGCTGCGGGTGACTACATCATTAGTACGGCACTTTTCCATTAAAATCTGCCCAAGCTGGCGCAGCACTGCATCTCCTGCCGCAGGCCCATAGGTGTCATTGACTTCCTTGAAGTGATCAATATCCAACACCAGTACAGATAAGTGCTCATGACGTTGACGAGCTTGAGGGAGCTGCTCTTCCAATGAGAACTCAAGCTGTCTTCTATTGCTTAAATTAGTGAGATGGTCTGTGTAGGAGGTATGCTCCAGTCGAAGTAACAGCTCATTGGATGTGTTGATAGATTCAGCAATGAGGTACAGAAGACATCCGCCGACCATCGAAATGAAGAATTGGAGCGGATACACGTGCAGAACATCATCGAGATTTTTCAAATTAATCATAAGAGGACAGAATATAATGCCCAAAGCAAAAACATTCATAATCATCAGCTTGGGTAAACGTGACCAGGACAAATGTGACAGTACAGTACACCCCAGACCGGCAAGCAGCATAAAAACGGCGCCTACGATAGCTTGATTGTTGATACCAAACAGCAAAAGTCTGCCTAGACATATAAAAAGCGTTGCCATGAGCGCAGCCGGGCCGCCGATATAAGTTGCGGTAGCTACGATAGCCAGATGACGAAGATCAGCAATGGTATTAAATCCTACTGGAATAGAGTAGTACATGATAACAATGCCATAGCAACCGAAAAGGGCGCCTCCGATCCAATGCACCTTATGCGTTAAGGTGTGTAGACGGATTTTATACCTTTGTGAAATAAGGCCGGTTATGTACAAAAAGGTGACAAGGATACAGGTATTTACAAAAAACGTACTGAACAAGATGATAACCCTCCCGAGAGGCATATTCCTTCATTTTATCAAAAAGAACTGACATTAGGCTTAAAAAAGAAAAATTTATTAAAATTTATTACGTTAGGTTGACTTATAATGTTTCGATCATGTGCTTGGTGCATAACTGGGAATAGATTGAGCATACTCCAAAGATACATTAATTAGGAAATAGGTAGTGTTTACTGCTGCCATTTTGGAGATGAGGTTTGCTCATGATTCGCTATCCCTATCGCAAACATAATAGAAAATCGGGTGTGGATAAGAATAATGGAAATTCTCCGCGCTATTTAAGAATCGAGAATTGCTTGGAAACCAACCTGCAGCAAATTAAGAAATTGACATCAGATAGCCCGGACTTTCTGATTCGCCGCTTTAAAGTGGGGATTAGAGAGGATGTTCCCGCCGCTATTGTGTTTCTGGATAGTATGGCCAAGACGGATACGGTGAATGAACTCATCATGAAATCCATGCTTAGCAGCCCATCTGCTGAAGTGGCTGCTGAGGTCGAGAGCGCAGAAGCGCTGTACACAAAAATACAGAGTCACGCGCTTACGCTGGGAGAAGTGAAGGATTGCGATGATTGGAGTTCCATGATGAAACAACTACTAATGGGGGACACGATCATCCTATTAGAAGGCTGTGAAAAAGCGATTGCGTGCGGTACGCGTGGAGGAGAGACACGCGCGGTCAGTGAGCCAACCACCCAGACAGTCGTCAGAGGACCAAAAGATGGTTTTGTGGAATCCCTGTTCACGAATATTTCTCTGGTCCGGCGACGGATTAAAAGCTCCGATCTTACACTGGAGATGTTCCAAGTGGGAAGCACGTCCCTCACAAATGTGGCCATGCTGTACATGAAGAATATTGCAAATCCACGCATCGTAGATGAGGTTCGTAAACGGGTAGAAAGCATTAATATTGACGCTGTATTTGAGTCCGGCATGGTTGAGGAGATGATACAAGAAAATCATTTCACACCATTCCCAACGATCTTTAACACGGAAAGACCCGACACCATCAGCAGCAATATTATGGAGGGCCGAGTGGCGCTCATTATAGACGGAAATCCGTTTGTATTGGTGATGCCCACAATATTTGCCCAATTTTTTCAGAATTCTTCGGATTATGAAGAGCGTTACGATATGGCGACGGTGGTCCGCCTCATTAGATATATCAGCTTCATTATTCTTATTCTGGGGCCTTCTCTCTACATTGCCTTAACAACGTATCATTATGAAATGATACCGACTCCACTGCTGATCAGCATATTGGCTCAGCGGGAATCCGTTCCTTTTCCGGCATTTCTAGAGGCGTTAATTCTGGAGGTCACCTTTGAGATTTTGCGTGAGGCGGGTATTCGAATGCCGCGTGCGGGTGGTCAAACGGTATCCGTTATAGGAGCGCTTGTGTTGGGACAAGCGGCCGTGGAAGCCGGAATTGTCACCCCGCTGCTCACGATTGTAGTAGCCCTGACAGGGATAGCTAGTTTCGCGATCCCAGCCTATAACATGGCAGTGGCCGGGAGATTGTGCCGATTTATTTTCATGATACTGTCTGCGTCCATGGGCCTATACGGCATTACATTGGGGCTGATTGCACTAATTGCTCATATGAACAGTCTGAGTTCGTTCGGGGTGCCCTACATGGCGCCTTTCAGTCCTTTTGTGCTAGAGAGCCAAAAGGATGCCGTATTGCGACTTCCATTCTGGATGATGAAGAAACGTCCTAAAAGCATTACGTCTAAGAATCAGAAACGAATGAAGGATGGAAGCGGAACTTCCTCTTCTGATAAAACCACGCCGATGCAGGAGGGGGGCAATCAGGGTGTATCAGGGGAAGAGGAATGAACAAAGTGCAGTAACTTTTAAGGGAAGAATAGGGAGACTGTGTTTAGTCCTGTTACTGTTCGCTCCATTGTTATCCGGTTGCTGGGATTCTGTGGAGTTAAACCAGAGAGCAGTAGTAGCGGGGATAGGAATTGATATAGTGGGGGAGTCAGAATATGAGGTCTCCCTGCAAGTGATCGTGGCAGATGAAATCGCTGGAGCCAAAGCGAGAGGAGATACCCCTGTCGTTTTGTATCGGGAAAAGGGGAAAAATCTGTTTCAAGCGCTCCGCAGAGCCTCACAAAGGGTTCCGCGGGTCATTTCTATGGCGCATACCAAACTGGTCGTTATTGGTGAAAAGCTGGCACGGGCTGGAATCGGCGATACGATGGATTTTTTGGAAAGGTCTACAGAAATCCGACTGCCAGTGAAAATGCTGGTGGTACGTGGTAATACTGGGAAGGATGTACTGGCAATCATGACCGCGATCGGCCGTATTCCTGCCAATGATATTTCAGGAAAGCTGGAAACATCGGAGCGTTTGTATGCCGGGGATTACGCGGTGACTATCGACGATGTCATTCGCAGCCTGTCTCATAAGGGTGGCGGTCCTGTGCTGACGGGCATAGGGGTCAATGGGAATTTGGAGCAGGCCCCAAGCAAGAGCAATGTGGACAATATTTTACCGAAAGCTATTGTTCACATTAACGGAATGGGGGTGTTCAAAAAGGATCGGCTTGTCCGCTGGTTGGACGATGACCGGGCCATTGGACTGTCTATGATCAACAACAAGGTGAAAAGTGCCCAAACAACACTGAGCTGCGGGAAGAATAGGGAAACCATTGGCATCGAAACCTTGTTTTCTGCAACCAATATACACACTCGGATGGAGCAAGGAGAGCCTATTTTTGTGATTAACTTAAAACAGACCGGGGCAATACAGGAGGCCGAGTGCTCGATTAATTTACAAAGTCCGGAGGCGATGAAAAGATTGCAGGAGCAATGGACAGAGGAGACGAAAAAATTGATCACTTCAACAGTCAGGGAGGTTCAGCGTACCCGCAGCGATGTAATAGGCTTTGGCCTTGCGCTGGAGAGGAGCTATCCCAAACAATGGAAAAAACTCTCTTCTGATTGGAGCCATTATTTTGCGGAAAGCACCGTTCGTGTTCAAGTGACTTCTGTACTGAAACACACTCAGTCGCGGACTAACCCATATTCCAAGGGAGAATCAGACTAGTGAAAATAGAACAAGGAGGGAAGGCCATGAAAAAAAGGGTACAGATAGGTGCAAAAGAGATGATCTCTCTTATGGTGTTGTTTGAGATGGGCACATCCATGATGTCTATTCCCGGAAGGAATGCGGGCAAGGATGCATGGATCGCCATCCTCATTTCCACGGTTTTGGGGGCAATGCTTTTTGTATGCTATGGCAGCCTTCACCAACGCTTTCCCAACTTGCTAATGACACAGTACTGCAGAACCCTTTTGGGGAAGAAAGCAGGGAGTACGCTTGCTTTTTTATATATCGTGTTTTTTCTTTACGGCGGAGCACGGGATCTTCGGGACACGGGGATCCTGATTGCCGACCGGACACTTCAGCATACGCCGTTGACAGTCATCTGTGGTTTAATGGTTGTACTTGTCATGTATGTGGTGTATTTGGGAATCGAGGTTGCAGGCCGGACGGCCATCATCATGTTGATTTTGCTACTGCTGCTGGGCCTTGCTACGAATATATTAATTTTGTTGGCAGGCATTGTAGATATGGGCAATATATTGCCCATAGCCGAGCATGGCTGGCAGCCGATATGGCAAGTTGTTTATTCGCAAGCCGTGATGCTACCGTACGGCGAGATGGTTACGTTTGCGATGATTCTCCCTACATTAAAAAAGGAATACCGTGCCAATGGGATAGGGATTTCCGCTATATTGCTGGGAGGGCTGCTCCTGTCTATTATTACACTGTCCAATGTGCTTGCACTGGGAGAGGATGTGTTCAAACGGGCGACTTACCCGCTACTCACGATGATCAGTAAGGTCGAAATATCTGATTTTATCGACAGAGTCGATGTCATCGGCGTGATGAGCGTTATTATTTTTGATTTTTTTAAAATTTTGATTTTCTATTATGCCGCGGTTAAAGCCGCAGAGGATGTATTGAGAATACCTTACCATAAACTGATCCTGCCATTTGGTCTGATCATGTTAGTCTCTTGTGTATTGATGGCACTGAACTATCAAGATCACCTTCAAACAGGCGAGTTAGTGCTGAAATGGCTGTTTCCGATATTTGCCGTGTTTTTTCCTATCTTGCTGCTAATCGTGTCGTGGCTGAGAAAGACCTGGAATAAAAAAAGAGGGTAAAATATCTCAAGAGTCATCATCTTGCCGACAAGAAAACATCGGTATCGGTCAAATGCTCATTTTGATGTTCCATTTTATTCTGGGAAATGCGGTCGTAAGGGTGCCTTGTTCTTTCATTCATTATTTGTTTGCGTTATCCCTTGTTTGTTCTTTCTGCTGGCTCTCTTGCGAAGAAGCAGAGGAAGGAGTAGAAACTTTGAGGAAACGTGACCATTGCGAGAACAGGAAGCGAAATGTGTTTCCTATTGGCTTTTTGCCCACATTTATAAAGAACACTATCAGCATTCCTGCCAGAACGACATATTCCGATGGTCGCATCGTGCGAAAAGCCAATGAAATAGGTTCCCAAGGATGACGGGCACCGAAAAGCCATTTTATCGATATACTTGTTCCGAGCATGAGCAGCATGAAAAGCGTGAATATCCACAGTATCTTCATAAACTATCCCTCCGATTGTAAATAGGCTAAGCATGTACTCCATGTATACATTGTGTTGCAAAGCGGCACAATTTATCCGATCTCATTGACTTGAAATAAATTAAGATTTATACTTATTCTAAATTAATTTTTATTGTGATTATAAGTTTATAATAAATATAATCTGCGTTGATTAAGGGAGATGCGGTATGAGAACTCTAAATTTAACTTCGCAGCGCCAAGCGGTATATGATGTGGTTCGTGAGGCCCACGATCATCCTACTGCTGCCGATGTTATGAATCGGCTAATGGAGCGCGGTTATAATCTGGCCTATGGAACGGTCTATAATTCATTACGTTATTTAACGGATAAGGAATTAATCCGTGAGCTGAAACTAGGAGAAGCTGCTAGTCGTTATGACGGTCGAATGGACGATCATCAGCATATTATTTGTCAGGTATGCGGCCGAGTAGATGAAGTGATGAGTGAAGTCCCACACGATTGGATTGATACGGTTGCGCATGAAACGGGATATACCATTGCCCATGCCCATGTCGTATTCGGAGGAGTGTGTAAGGAATGTCAAAGCAAGCGAATCAAGTAACGAATCGTATTAAAGTGGCTGACATGCCTAGACGCGTAAAGGGCAGTTGGACATCGATGTTGTCTGCCCCGTCTACACCTGCGGTGCAGACCGTTCCTTCTAATGAACCTTTGTATTGTCCGACCACACGTCGCATCATTCTGATCAGTTCCGTACCGGGTGTAGTCCATGGTGTGGTGCGTACGTTGTCAGATGCGTGTTTTGACGTGATGGTCTTCCATCGCTGGGAGCCTGAAGTACAGCGTCATTTGGGGAGCGACCTCTTGATTTACGATTTGACCGCCACCGATCCACGGCGTGAATTGCTGAATATCCGCAATGACCTTGAACATGAATACATGAAAGATACACCAGTCATGTATGTAGTTCAGGATCGGATGTCTGTACGTGCGCATGAGCTGCTTCCTTCGGAAGAGGTGCTGGTATGGCCACTGGCATCCAACCAAATGGTGCATGACATCGAGCGGATGATTGTGCGTCATCCGGTGATTTCCCGCCAGGCAGCGCAGACCAGCCGTCGTACGGTGTTCAAGGACATCTGGATTGATCGTGATAAAATGTTGGTATATAAGGAAGAGAATCCATTGAATCTGACCAAAACGGAATACGATTTGCTGCTGAAGCTGATAGATTCTCAAGGAAAAGTGATCTCGCGCGAGCAAATGATGCATGATATCTGGGAAACTGATTTTGTTGGCGGCAGCAATGTTGTGGATGTGCATGTCAAAAGTTTGCGCAAGAAGCTGGACGATCGACCTGCGGAGCCTGAATATATCGCTACCGTAAGAGGTGTAGGATACAGATTGGCAGATTAAACGGAAGGTTATGAATATCGATGAATTTCCGCCGGATGGAGACCATTCGGCGGTTTGTATATACGAACCCTAAAGTTGACACTAGGTGTGACAGTTGACTTTATCAGGATACATACACTACAATCGGTAGTGTGAGGTGCTTCTTATGAAACGACTGAATTTTAAAGCTGGCGAAACCGGACTTAACCGATTTTTTGGGCCTCTGGAAGCCAAAATCATGGATATTTTATGGTCCACTTCGGATCGGAGTATCAAAGAAGTGCAGACCGCATTGGAGGGGGATCGGGACTTTAACTTCAATACGGTAATGACCGTGATGAATCGTTTAGTGGAAAAGGGGATTTTGAGCAAAAGTATACGCGGGAGAACGTCCTTATACCGTCCTGTCTTAAGCAGAGAAGAGTTTATGGATGAGCAATCCAAAGAGCTGAGTCACGAACTGGTGGATGAATTTGGTCCGCTTGCTGTCAATCATATGATTGATGCTCTGGAAGTAGCTGATCCGATTTTGATCGAACGTTTGGAACAAAAAATTAAACAATGGAAAAAGGATATGTAGACGATGTGGAAAACACGTTCTAAATTACTGTTTACAGCAGGCGCCTTGATTTCGGGTTTTGCCCTTATGCAGATGGGGATGTACGCCGGGCAGCATGTTTTCGGCTGGAAATTGAATTTTAACGTGTTTCAAATTTGCAGAAGTTTGTTGCAGCACTACGGAATCGGCTACATGGTGGATGCGCTCAGCGGACTGGTTTTTGTAACCTTCGGTATCGCCGGAGGAGAAGCAGTCAGACAGTGTATGGCTACCAGGGCGGCTTTCCGCAGACTGCACCGAATGCGCGACCTGCCGTTGACCGAAGCACTGGGTGAGCGATATCGTGAACTCGGGACCGATCGGATTTGGGTCATTGATTATGCCAAGCCTGCTGCCTTCACCATGGGGTTATGGAAGCCGCGTATTGTATTGTCCTCTGCACTGTTGTCCTTACTGGACAAGCATGAGGAAGAAGCGGTTATATACCATGAAGCATATCATATGAAACATTATGATCCATTGAAGACCTGGTTCCTGCAAATGTGCGCTACACAGCTGTTTTATTTGCCGGTGCTACGTCATATTACCAACCATTACAAGACGGCCCGTGAAATCTTGGCGGATAACGAAGCGATTCATCGAGCCGGTTCACCGGTTGGGATTGGGAGCGCATTGCTCAAGCTTCTGAGTATGACACCTGCTAATGCCCGTCTGGTAAACTCCGCCGCTTGTTCCTCTTTTGCAGAAACGTCCATTAATTATCGGATCTCACGCATTCTAGACCCTCAACAAAAGCCGATCATTCAAATGCCTTGGCGTTCGATTATGTTTTCAGGCTATGTACTAATCATGCTGACGCTTATGTTTACACTGGCGTTAATCTAGTTTGGTCAAAAGTTATCTTAAAGGGTGGCGCCTTGTGCGCTGCCGATTCTTGACGTATATTACACTACGCATTGTAGTGTAATTACCTAATCTGTACACAATTTAAAAGGAGATGAGTTTACATGAATCAAACGCTTGCGAATATTGGATTGTTATTGGTACGAATTTTTACAGGAGTTATTTTTATCGTCCACGGTGCACAGAAGTTTCAGGGACTAGACGGAACCTCCGGCTTCTTCCAGAGCCTCGGACTTCCTGGCTGGATGGCCCCTGTGGTCGCTACGGTTGAGCTGGTTGGAGGCATTGCACTGGTTCTGGGTATTGGAACACGACTGGCTGGAGCAGCATTGACTATCGTAATGATCGGTGTATTGCTCACTGCTAAAAAAGGACAGCCTTTTGGCTCGATTGAATTTGATCTCCTGATTTTATTTACCAGTCTTCAGCAAACCCTGGTCGGTGGACGCTTTCTGGCAGTGGATCAGTTGTTTGGCCCTAAAAAGGCTGAAAATAGTAACGTACAGGTCTAAATATTCATATAACCGCGTCCTTAGTAGCATAGGACGCGGTTTTTGTTTTGCTCCTTTGTGAAATTTTCTTGTAAATCATTTGCTGCTTTCAACCGATATAACTAACATTGAATGTAATACAAATATATCGCTTTTTGAGCAAAGGGGAAGAAAGATACATGGGAACAAGGCGAAAGAGAAAGACAATTTGGACACTCAGGAACAAGTTAATTTTAGGTTTTTTACTTGTTTTGCTGATTCCGAGTTTAAGTATTTCCAGTGCGACCTATAAATCATCATATAATGCTATGGAAAAACAGCTCCACAGCAGTGCGAATCAGGGGGTAGCGACGGCTAACTCAATTATTGAATATGCAATCGCCAGTAAAATCAAAGATGTGAGATATTTGGCGGGGCGACTTGACAGTTCGATGATTGATGGTCGAAATAGCCCCTTGATTGAGCCCAAGCTGATCCAATACAAGGGCTTGCACGAAGATGCTACGGATATTTTTGTCGGTACACCAGAGGGCTTGATGATCCGGGGGGTACCCAAAGAGGATGAAGGGACATTTGACCCTCGCACACGACCATGGTACATCGAAGCGATGAAGCAGCCCGGTAAGGTTGCAATTACGCCTGTTATCATCAATTCATCGGGTATTCCTGTTGTCGTAGTATCTCAGACGCTTTCCGACAAGTCCGGGGTTATCGGTATTTCTTTAAATCTGGAAAGTGTACGTAAATTGGCCTCTATTAAAGTGGGCCAAGAGGGGTATATCATCATTTTGGATCATGCGAAGAAATTTGTAGTCCACCCTACGGCTAAACCGGGCTCATCTCCTCAGGAGAATGTGCTTGATACATTGTATACTGCGCCGAGTGGGAACTTTAAATATATGCATGAAGGTCGCGAGAAATATTTGACCTATGTAACGAATGAGGATACCGGCTGGAAAATTGCAGGTACCTTCTATCAATCCGAGATTAGCGATGCTACCGCTGCCATGCGTTATGTAACCATTATTGTGCTGGCTGCCTCGTTGGTGATTGCGCTTATCGCAATTTTCCTGATTACCCGTTCTGTTCTGGTTCCGATCCGTAAGTTGCAAAAATCAGCAGAACGAATCAGTGAAGGAGATTTGACGGGCGATTTGGAAACGGGAAAAACAGATGAGGTAGGCGAACTGTCTGCTCACTTTCAAACCATGGTGGACAGTTTGCGCACGATGATTCGAAGCGTACGCGAAACAACTGATCGGGTAAGCTCTTCAGCGGAGGAGCTGGCTGCGGGTGCAGATCAGACGACCCAAGCCATTGAGCATGTTACTATTGCTATTCAGGAAGTAGCTGTAGGCAGCGAACGTCAGCTGCAAAGCATCAAGCATGGCTCTGTGAGTATAGAGGGACTGGCTCAGCAAGCAGCGGACGTATCTGAACGCATGGTGGGTGTATCTGAACATGTGAAGATGAATGCCGAGTCGGCACAGGAAGGCAGCAAGGCGGCTACGCAGGCTGTACAGAAAATGCATGATATCGACGAGACTGTTCATGATCTTGGACAGGCTATGGACTCCCTGAGTGAGCGTTCAGGTGAAATCGTGAATATTATCAGTGTTATATCCGGTATCGCCAAACAGACCAATCTGTTGGCACTGAATGCATCCATTGAGGCGGCACGGGCTGGGGACCATGGCAAAGGATTTGCCGTGGTTGCTACAGAGGTACGCAAGCTGGCTGAGGAATCTGCCAAATCGGCTACCTTGATCTCGGAGCGCATTGAAGCGATGCAGGTGGATATGAACCATGCTTTAGGCGCGATGCAACAAGCACGGGTACGGGTGACGGAAGGTATTGATTCGGTAACCACATCGGAGCATTCCTTTGCGGAAATCAGTCAGGCTGTTGAACGCGCGATGGGGCATATCCATGACATTACCGGAGTGACTCAGGAAATGGCACGGGGGACTGTAGGTGTCGTGGATATTATGAGCGATATTTCCCATATTTCGGACGAGGCGGCGAGCAACACCGAGTCGATCTCAGCAGCGGCTGAGCAACAGCTTGCTTCCATCGAGGAAATTGCTTCATCCACAGCAGACCTGAGCCAAATGGCAGAGGAGCTGCGCGAACTGGTTGGACGTTTCCAGGTTGAAGAAAAATCCTAAAATGAAAAAGCGCCTGGATACCGGAGGTTATATTCCGTATCCAGGCGCTTTTTGATGTTTTATTAAAACTTTTGGTTTGCAGGGTTAGAAGTCACCGTTGAACGACTGCGGCGATCTAGACGGAAACGGGCACCCCGTGAACTGTTGGATGGACGCAGAGAACTTCTCTGAAACATATTGTTCAGAATCAGTGCGAAAATGACCAGTACAGTCCCATACAGTTCATAACGGCTAATGGTATAGCCTTGGAAATACATAAGTACCAGCGTGGTAATCGGTACAAAATTAATAAATAGAATTCCGTTCAGCGGAGACAGCTTGCGGATTCCGGCATTCCAGCTCAGCAAGGCCGCTAGCCCTGGAAGCAGGATCATAAAGCTCATTTCATATTTGACTGACCATACGTGTTGCCAATCCGGCACCGTAATCCAGTTGAAAGCAGAGGCAAAGGTCACGACTACAAAAGAGACCAGAGTTCCAAGCAGGCAGGTCAAGGTTGAATATCGAAGAGTAGACCACCCTGCAAAATGACTGCCTCCCATGGAATATACGACCCATCCGACGACACCTACGAAAATAAGCAGCAGCGCCAATAGATGTTGTCCGGCAAGCGTGAAAAAGGTCCATTTGCCGTTCGTGATAACCAGTAATGCTCCAGCCAGCGCAATCAACATGCTGATTAATGTATATTTTGGAGGCATTTTACGGGTCATGACCCACACCATCGCAATGGAGATCATCGGCATTAGCACTTCCATAATGGAAGCAACAAGGGTACCTGCTGCCCCCATCGCGTGCTGTCCCTGGAAAACGGCCATATTATAAATGGTAAATCCCATAGTTCCGAAGAACAATAACACCTTGCCCTTGCCCTCAAAGCGAAATGCAGTCCGTCCCTCTTTGAGCCACAATAGCACAATTAATATGAGTGTAACTGATAAATAGCGTAAAAATGAAAAGTACAGTGGATTAATATGCTGTAATGCAATGTGCGAAACCGGAAACATCGCCCCCCAGGACATACTGGCGATCAGGCATAATAAAGATCCGGTCATGATCTGTTTGTTCATGGTGTACAAAAGCTCCTCCTTGCCAGTCTCAGCGGACATATCTTATGGACACATCATAAAGGATAGGAAGCTGTTGGTAAAATGATTGAAAATAAACATTATGATCATTTAAAATGATGATAAGTGACAAGGTACGTCAATTTTGGTGGCCCTTGCCCTTCACAATAAGGGGGAACAGTAGTGGATCTGAACGATTTAAACATTTTCCAGACAGTGGCTGCACATGGCAGTGTCAGCAAGGCTGCAGCCGAGCTTAGCTACGTCCAGTCCAATGTAACGGCCAGAATCAAGCTACTGGAAAAGGAGCTGCAGACGCCTTTATTTTATAGACATAAGCGGGGGATGATACTCAATGCTGAGGGTAAGCGTCTGCTGCAATATACGAAAAGCATTTTATCGCAATTTGAGGAAATGAAGCATGCGTTTCAGAACACCTCCGCACCTTCAGGGGTATTGGAGATTGGTATCGTGGAGACTGTCATTGCCCTTCCGGCCATTTTACATGCTTACTACAGTAAGTACCCGGATGTCGAATTGTCCCTTAAGGCCGGGGTTACGGAATCACTAGTGCAGGAGGTTGCAGAAATGCGACTGGATGGAGCCTTTGTAACCGGACCGGTCAAGCATCCGCTCATTGAACAGTTTGATGTCTTTCAGGAAAAGCTGGTCCTCGTATCTCAAGGAAGTGACTTTTCGGTTGACGATTTTGCAACTCGTCCGCTCTTGGTATATAAAAAAGGCTGCGGATATCGGGGAAGACTGGAAACCTGGCTCAAAATGGAGGGGATTATCCCCAAGCGGATTATGGAGTTTGGGACATTTGAGACGATTATCGGCAGTGTAGCGGCAGGCATTGGAATGACCGTTTTTCCCGAATCCTCGATCAGCGGGCTGGTGGCTCAAGGTCTTGTGTGCGGTCATGCCATCCCAGAGCCTTACAATGAAGTGACAACGGTGTTTATCCGCCGTAAGGAGGCCTTCGTTACCAGTACCTTGCAGTCTTTTATAGATGAGATTACCACTCAGACAGAAGCGTAGCTTTATCGCTTGGGCTCGGGTACAATGAGAGGGATTTGATCTCATTGTTCATCCTGAAGGAGGGCTATTATGTTTACAATATATCCGGCTGCTTCCCGATTCAGCTTCGATAAGGGATGGCTGCGGGGGAGCCACAGCTTTTCATTTGCGGAGTATCAGGATGAGAACAATACAGCGTTTGGTCCTATGCGTGTCTGTAATGACGATGTCATCACACCGGGCCGGGGCTTTGGGGCGCATCCGCACAGCGATATGGAGATTGTCTCCATTGTGCTGTATGGGGAGCTGCGTCATGAAGACAACCGTGGACATGTGGCGGTGACCCGTTTTGGAGGCATTCAGCGAATGTCAGCGGGCCGCGGCATCATTCATACGGAGCACAACGCTTCGCAAACCGAGGATGTCAGTCTGCTGCAATTGTGGTTTAGTCCGCACACGAGAGGATTGCAACCTTCCTATGAGACTACAGCGTTCAATACGGAGCGTCTGCACGGTCAGCTTCTGCCTGTCGTTGCTGGAAAGCGTGTACCAGGCACGGAGGGTGAAATAGCTTCAATCAATCAGGATTTAACGATTTATTTAAGCAAGCTTCAGCCCGGGGAACAAGTAGAATTTACACAGGCCGAGGGTCGGCGCGTGTTCTTGTTCGTCATCGAGGGCTCACTGCGTGTGAATGGTGAACATCTTCTGCAAGGGCGTGATTCTGCTCGTATAGAGGAGGAGCCGAATCTATCACTGAAGGCAGAAGATTCTGTTTTTTATATGCTGATTGATTTACCCTAAAAGGAGGTGCTTACAATGGCGCAGCAGGAAACATGGCTGATCAAGCATGCTGTCACGGGGCGAAGCTTTGCTGACAGCCGCAAGCAGCGTTTTGATTGTCGTTTGGAATTGGCGAACGGCGTGTTTCGCTTCACGCTTCAAGAGTTGCCGCGTGAGGCAGCGGAGGCGATTGTGCGTTTCAGCGAGGAGCTGAACGTATTTCGTTTTGTAACGCCCGCAGACGGTGGACCCGTGGTAAAGCATTGGTATTACGTCACCCCGGAAAGTGTGCAGTATCATGATCAGATCGGTGAGCTTACGTTTGAAGCTGGTTCTGAGATTGAATACCATCCCGAGGAGTATTGGGGAGACTAAATCTTCTTAATCATAAATGTTCGGATGTATAATCGATTTTCGAAGGCTCTGCATCATTGCAGGGTCTTTTTGTTATGTGTTCAAGATGGTGAGTTCATTGGATACATAATCCTTTGCAGGCTGGTACATCCTATAGGTCATATTACCTGATCGGCTTATTCGTAAAGGGGGGACTAACGATGAAGAAAGGGCGCTTTCCCAAGTTGCCAAAGCTACCGTGGAGCCAGAGAGCGATTCCAGCCGGTGAGCGCAAAACACGAAATTCTTCTCGTATGCCTAAAGGGCTGCCGGAGTCTTCATGGCTAGAAGAGCCACTGCGCAGCAGTCTGGAAGACAATAGGGTCGCATTGCGTGGTATTTTCAAGGAATGCTCTGATATCGTCTACCGAGAGCTCATGATTTCCCCTGAACGAAAAGGATTGTTGGCATATTTCGAAGGTACGGTAAAATCAGAAGATTTGCAGGATCATATCCTGCGGCCTGTCATCTTGGGCATGATGCTCAAGGACCCTGAAGTGAATGGCAAATTGGAGCCGCTGGATGAGACTCGTATTTCCATGTCCCAGACCAAAACGATGGACGAATGGAAGATGGTATCGGCAGCGATACTGGACGGCAATGCCGCTCTGTTCGTAGATGGCACGCCTCGTGCTTATATTTTCAGCGCCAAGGGGGGCGTCCGCCGTGGCGTGGAGGAACCGCAGACTGAAGCTGTTATTCGCGGGCCGCGTGAGGGCTTCACTGAGACACTTCGCGTGAATACGGCACTGCTACGATTCAAGCTGAAGACCTCCAAGCTCAAGATGCACAGCATGACCCTCGGAACAGAAACCCAAACGAGTGTCGTCCTTACCTATATTGAAGGGATCATAGATCCGAAGCTGGTGGAGGATGTTAAAAAGCGCCTCAGCGATATTAAAATTGATGGTGTTCTGGAGACTGGATATATTGAGGAACTGATCGAGGATCACCCATATTCGCCGTTTCCGCAAATGGAATACACTGAACGTCCGGATACCGTCACCGCGCAATTACTGGAAGGACGATTTGCCATTTTTGTGGACGGAACGCCTTTTGCCCTGATTGGACCAGTCACGATGTGGCAGATGATGCAAGCGAGCGAGGATTATTACGAGCGCTTCTTCATCAGTAATATGGTGCGCTGGATTCGGTTTCTTTTTCTCATCATGGCTCTCTTTCTGCCAGCATTATATGTAGCGGTGACAACCTATCATCATGATATGCTGCCGACGACGCTCATCTTGAGTATTGCGGCGGCTCGGGAATCCATCCCTTTTCCAGCACTGGTGGAAGCGTTGATGATGGAGATTTCCTTTGAGGCGTTGCGAGAAGCTGGGATTCGTCTCCCCAAAACGGTCGGTCAGGCCGTCAGTATCCTGGGCGCGCTCGTTATTGGGCAGGCCGCAGTACAGGCAGGGATCGTATCGGCGCCAATAGTCATTGTTGTGTCGCTCACAGGTATTGCCTCGTTTACCATACCGCGTTTTAATTTTGCCATTACGGTTCGTCTGCTGCGATTTCCAATCATGCTGATGGCTGGTTTATTTGGATTGTTTGGCATCATTATTGCGACAACGCTGATTGCTACGCATCTAACCAAGCTAACATCGTTTGGTGTCCCTTATATGAGTGGATATAGCCCGTACAACCATATGGATCAAAAGGATATTATCGTCCGTGCACCTTGGTGGAAAATGACCAAACGTCCTTCATGGATTGGTAAAGACAACAACAAACGAGCGAAGAAAGAGATGAATGGATCGCCTAAAACCGAGGAGGGATGGTGATGAAGCCCACATCGAATACACAGCAAATGCGTAAAGCAGCTGTACTCTGTTGTCTACTGCTTTGTTCTGTTCTTTTGGGAGGATGTTGGGATCGTCGTGAAGTGAATGATGTGGCCTTTGTGATGGGGACCGGGCTTGATAAGGAAGGCGATCAATACCGGGTAACGATGCAAATTGCTCTGCCCGGACAGCTCGGATCTTCGGGCAGCACAGGAGGAGGGGGAGGTACAAGTGGTACGAAGTCCTACTACCTGGAGTCCAAAACAGGTCCAAGCTTTCGGGGAGCAAGTACTGAGGAACAGCGAGAGGTTTCGCGGACGCTGAATTATTCTCATCGACGGGTGCTGCTGCTCGGGGAGACGCTGGCACGAGAAGGGATTAACAAAATGATGGATGTCATTGCACGTATTCCGCAGAACCGCCTGTCTTCCCTTGTTGTTATCACAAAGGGGTCAGCGATGGAAATGCTTCAGGCAGATGCTCCGATTGAGCAATATCCAGCGGAAATGGTGCGTGAGCTCAACTTTTCCTATATGAAGAACCCTCGTTCCGTTAAATTGCTGATGAATTCCGTCCTGCTGGAAGGCATTGATCCGGTAGTGCCGGTAATGTCTCTGGTGAAGAATGGGCCTGATAGTCTTAAAGACAAGAAGACAAATATTCAGGTCGATGGACTGGCTGTCTTTCGACAAGACAGGTTAACAGGGGTTATTGATAATCACCTCAGCCGGTTTCTACTGTTGGGTATGGAGCAAGCCAAGGAAACAGAAATTTTTATCCCCCCTCCCAAAGGTAGAGGTTACATATCTGTGCACCTCATCGAAAATAAAGTCCATATCAAGCCCTTTATTCGGGGGAACGAAATTCGAATGACTATTCATATGAACTGCAATGGGAATGTGAAGGAAAATGAGACGAGCTTCGATATTTCCAGAGAGGAAAATTTGAAGTGGCTGGAGCAGCAGACGGTCGAGGAAATCAAGAGGGAGCTGGGAGAGGCCGTCAAGGAAATCCAGCAAAAGTATCATTCAGACGTGCTTGGCTTGGGCCGGGCTATAATTACGAATCACCCGGATGAGTGGAAACGGATTAAACCTCAGTGGGAGCAATTGTATCCCAAGGTGGAGGTCACCATAGATCCGGTCGTCCATATTGAGAATATCGGTGCGGTCACCAAACCATTCGGGGTCAAAAAGGAGCAAATCCAGAATGAATAAAGTATTTCTATTACCTTTATTGCTGGCTATGCTCTTCATGTATCTGATTGACCGTAAACGTATTAGCAATGCACCTGCCGTCAATCGCTGGGTCTCCCGCGTACTGTATGTCATTAGCATTGGTATCTGGATTTACGGCACATCGACGAAGAGCACTGTTTATGTGGCTACTTGGCTGACCCGATTTATTGACATGTGGCTCCCCACCGTGTTGTAAATCGTGTAATGGATGCCTGCGGGAAAAAGGAGGATGTACCTGCATGAAACAGTTCACAACCAGACAAATTGTGCTGCTTGGTATATTAATGGAGGTCGGTATTACTCTTATACATGCTCCAGCGCAGGCAGCAGATCACGCGAATCAGCATGCCTACTGGACCTGTGTAATTGCAGCTATTGTGCTATGCTTGCCGATTTGGGCGATGTTGAGACTCAAGCGGCGCTTTCCTGATCAGGATCTGATGCAGGCGATGGTAAGCTCTCACCCTGTGCTGGGGCGTTTACTGCTTGCAATTTACCTTATTTTATTCCTGATCATTTTTGCGCGGGATTTGAGGATTATTACCGATCTGGTGGAGGTGGTGCTTTTGCCGCTGACTCCGATTGTGGTCGTATCTCTTATTGTGCTATTGACTATGGTATTTATGGTTAAAGGTGGAATGAGTACACTCATCAATATGACCGAGATTTTTGTCCCGTTGTTGATTGTGACGCTGTTGACTATGCCGCTTTTTTTTGGAGGTAATATGGATTTTTCAATGCTGAGACCCTATTTACATCCGGAGGTAGATGGAGTGATCAAGGGTAGCTGGCGCATGCTCGGATATATGGCCGATATCATGATCGTTCCCTTTGTGATTTCTGGGAAGAGCTATAATGGACGTAGTGCATGGTTTGGGCATTTACTCGGAACCGCTATTCTGATCATGCTGGTGTTGCTGTCGGAGTTAGTGATTGGAGTTCCTATCTTGTCACGACTGTTTTATCCATCGTATGAACTGGTGCGTCAGTTGCAGCTAACGGACTTCCTGGATCGGTTCGACTTGTTCGTGGCAGCACTGACCGTACCCACCTTTCTTACGAAGATTGGAGTTGATCTGTACGTTACCAGTTTGGCGGTAAAGCGTATGTTTGCCCATGTCTGGGGGAGTCTGATGGTTTGGCCCGTAGGTTTGTTAGGTTATGTCTGTTCGTTTATGCTGTTCTCCAATATCGTACAAATTTATGATTTTAGCCGGGAATGGACTGCGGTGATGGTCATTTTTTTTGTATTCATGCCCTTCTTGCTGTGGATGTTGCTACGGCCCAAATTTAAAGGGAGTGGCAACGATGATAAGTCCTCATCTGGTAGGGAGAGGGATAGAAGTGATCAGAAAGAAGGCCAGCAGGAAAGCGAAACAGGACACACCCACTTATAAGATTACTATATTTATCGAAAAAGTAATTCTTATTTGTGTTTTGCCTCTCTGATTGTATACTTGGTAGAAAGAAATATGACTTCTACAAGGGAGGCAACAGCATGGCACAACGCATGGCAGGTAAGAGAGTCGCTCTTGCCGGTCCCCGTAAAGCAGAAGAAATGGCACTGCTAGTTATGAAGATGGGGGGCGAGCCAGTAGAGCGTCCGGCCCAGGGGACTGTTTTTCTAGATGATATCGAGCTGCGCAACGCTGTTGTATCGTGGGTGAAGAACCCTCCGGACTGGTACATCTTCACGACCGGTATGGGACTGGATGCTCTGTTCGATATGGCGGAGGATATGGGCGTGGCCGAGCAGATTATAGAGCTGCTGCAATCCTCCAACATTGCAGCACGGGGCTACAAGACGGTCAATGGACTCAAAAAGCGTGGCTTTACGCCAGCAGTACGGGACGAGGACGGAAGTTTGATCGGATTGACACGGGCCTTTGGCCCATATGATCTGAAGGGGAAGGAAGTGCTGTTGCAACTGCATGGAGACCCGGCCCCCCGGTTGGTAGAGTGGCTGGATAAGCAGGGCGCAGTGACCCGCCAAGTACTTCCTTATAAGCATATCCCACCTGAAGAAGCAAAATTGCAGGCGTTACTAGATGATGTTATAAACCGTACGATTGATGCCGTTACGTTCACGAGTGGCCCACAAATCCGGTTCTTGGCCCAATATGCGAGAGGGCAAAATCGATTTGAGGATTTACTGGAAGCTTTTCGTGAAGATGTAATTGCTGTTTCGGTAGGCAAGGTGACCGCACAATCCATTTTGGAAGAAGGGATTGAACGAGTCGTGTTTCCAACTGAAGAGCGCATGGGTGCGATGATGGTGGAGCTGGGCAAATATTTTGAACATAGTGATTCGGTGAATGGCTGTGGTCTGAAGAGCGTGAACGGTCATTTGAAATGAGCTAGAAATGATAATGCAGTAAGCTAAAATGAACTTATATTTACGAATACAGAGTAAAATAGAGATAAGGGCCTTCGAGGTCTTTATCTTTTTTTGTTGGACATGCATCGACAAAGTTTTTTGTTATAGCGAAAATATTTATCTAATATAATGAATAAGTTTCGATGCATGATATTGAGGACAGGAGCTGAGACGTTTATGAATTCTATTTGTGTATTTGCAGGGTCCAGACCTGGACATTCATCGGTATATGTTGAGGCCGCAGGCAAGCTGGGTGAAGCTATGGCTCGCCAGCATATCCGTCTAATTTATGGTGGCTCCAGCAGGGGGCTGATGGGTAAAGTAGCGGATGAACTGCTGGCGGGTGACGGTCAGGTCACCGGCATTATGCCCACCCTGTTATTCGATGCAGAGATCATTCATCAGGGAGTTACCGAGTTTATTGAGGTAGCAAGCATGCATGAACGTAAAGCGGCGATGAGTGAGATGGCCGATGCGTTTATAGCCCTTCCGGGTGGCTTGGGAACCTTTGAGGAGTTGTTCGAGGTATTGTGCTGGGCGCAAATCGGCATACATCGCAAGCCCATTGGGCTGCTGAATGTGAATGGATATTTTGACCCGTTGATAGAAATGGTACGTCATAGCGTGCAGGAAGGGTTTACCGGAGCTGATCATCCAGCACTACTGAGTATCTCTGCGGACCCGGATGAATTGCTGCATATGCTGAAAAATAAGGCAGAGAACTTGAAATAAAGCTTTTTTCGTGCTTGCACAACTGATTGAGGCAAGGTTATGATAAGACCCATAATCAAATAGCGGACAGACAAGGTGCCTTTGCGGTTGAGCAAAGGGTAACAGGGAATCGGGTGCAAGTCCCGAGCGGTCCCGCCACTGTAAGGAAGAGGATTCTTTTAAATGGTCACTCGTACAAAACGGGGAAGACGAAAGAATCCGTTGATGCCAAGCCAGGAGACCTACCTTGATCTGTATGCACCGTTAACCTTCGCGGAGAGGATGGGTGTACGAAATCAGGAAATCAGGCACACGTTGCTTTTTCCATGTTGGTTACAGGTTTGCGTGGATATGAACGTGCAGCAGCGTTTGAAGCGCAAACAAAACAGATGGAAAACAACGGCAGGCTGGAGGAAGACAAGACTGTCCTCTTACGCTGTTTCGTCTGATGAGAGAGATACGTACATAGGAACCCCATCCGGGCAGGATGGGGTTTTTTCGAGTTACAGGATGCCACAAATTATTGAAATAGATAGTATAGCTGCCCTGAAAAGGATGATAGGAGGAGCACGATGAGCCCATTAGGAAAATTGCTAGTGATTGGATTTGGACCAGGAGATATGGAACATATCACAAAACGTGCATTGGATGCGCTGGCCGAAAGTGAGGTCATTATCGGCTACAATACCTACGTTGATTTGATCTGTCCCTTGTTGAACGGACAGGAGATTGTACGCACAGGGATGACAGAGGAAGTAAGCCGTGCGCAGGAGGCGGTTCGCCAAGCAGAGATGGGCAAGAAGGTAGCCGTCATTTCCAGTGGAGATGCTGGGGTCTATGGCATGGCAGGGCTAGTGTACGAAGTGCTGATGCAAAAAGGCTGGCGTCGCGAGGACGGGGTTGAGGTGGAAGTTGTGCCGGGGATCTCGGCTATTCAATCCTGTGCTTCGTTATTGGGAGCGCCAGTTATGCATGATGCTTGCACGATCAGTTTGAGTGATCATCTGACCCCGTGGGAAACAATCGTGAAGCGTGTAGAAGCTGCGGCTTCGGCTGATTTTGTGATTGCATTATACAACCCGCGTAGTGGTCGGCGTACCCGCCAGATTGTGGAGACGCAGTCCATTTTGCTTCGTTACCGTGATCCGCAGACTCCGGTTGGGCTGGTGAAGAGTGCTTATCGTGAACGTCAGCAGGTTATTGTGACGACGCTGGAAGATATGCTGAACCATGATATCGGGATGCTGACGACCGTAATCATCGGCAATTCCTCGACGACAGTGTATGACGGCTTAATCGTGACTCCACGCGGCTATCAGCGTAAATACACGCTGGACGCGACCGAACAGGTGCTCAAACCGCATCAGCGGCTTCGCACGGAAGCGGAGCCGTGGTCGCTGGGCGCGCAAGAGGATCGCGCGCTGAGTGCACCGCAGGGAGGCGGAACTCTGACTGCGCCTACTGAGCCTTCCGCGAGCGGTGCTGCGGTTGCGACGCAAGCACGTCCGCAAGCGATGGCTGCTGTACAGGTGACGCCTGCGAAGCAAACCGGAGCGGCCCCAGCATCGCTGGCAGCAGAGGCGCTCGGTCGCCTTGCTGTTGGCGGCAAGCTGCCAGGCGAAGCCAACGCTCGCTGGAGCGGGCAAGCGCCTACCGCCCAGAGCGCCGTTGGAACGGCAGCAGGGGCCGGAGCAGGAGCTGCGGCTGGGAAGGCACCAGGCGGCTTTGGCAAGCCAGCGCTGTTTGAAGTGGGGGTTTCCCCGGGCGTGGGAAACAAGAAGTTCACTGCTCGGCAGATGGCACTGCTCGCCGAGGTAGCGGGTGATGACGGCGAGCTGGAATACACGCCAGATCATCAGATTGTGCTGCGCGTGCCGTGCCTAGACCCCGAGGAACTGGTCGGACAGTTGCGGGATGAACAATTCATTGTCATGCCGATCGGCGATGTGTTTAAGGTCAAGGCATGCGACTTCTGCAATATGGAGAAGGATGACGCAGTGCCTGTGGCTGAGCACCTACAGGTTGTACTCGGCGGATTACAGGCACCCAAGGAAACGAGCATTGCTTTGAACGGATGCGGCATGGCCTGCTATGGAGCGGTACTGGAGGATATCGGAATTGTCTACCGCAAGGGAGGATATGATCTTTTCCTCGGCGGCAAAAAATTCGGCCGTAATGCTCATGCCGCTCAGTCCGTAGCGGAAGGAATTCCGGGTGATCAGATTACGGACATCGTGGAGAGTATTATCGCTGAATACAAGGAAAAAGGGCATCCGAACGAGCGTTTTCATAAGTTTTTCAAACGTGTAGGCATCGTTGCGGGTTTCCGGCATGAAGATGCACCGGCAACAGTAGAAGTGAACGCGGTTTGTGGTGATTAGTCGGTTGGTAGGCTTGATGAACCGGATACAAGCATATATATAAAATAGGGCGTATGTAGACTATCCCTATAAATGAGGAGGAACAAACAGCAGTGGATGCAATATTGTTGGTTGGACATGGAAGTCGGGACCCAGAGGGTAATCAGGAACTGCTGGAATTTGCACAGGCGGTGGCAGATCGGGCGCCAGGTACGTGTGTAGAGACCTGTTTCCTAGAGTTGGCACGCCCTAGTATTGCCGAAGGAGTACAGGCGTGTGTGGAGAAAGGGGCGACACGTGTCGTTCTTATTCCGATTATTTTGTTCGCAGCAGTGCACGCCAAAATTGATATCCCGATGGCTATTGATCGGGCAAAGGCAAAATATCCGCAGGTGGAATTTGTATACGGACGCCCGATTGGCGTTCACGAGAAAATCGTTAGCATACTGCTGGACCGCTTGAAAGAGACCCGTCCGGTTGCCGTTCCAGCGGGGATGCATAGCACGGTGGAGGCATCTGCCGAGGTATCCAACGAAGAGACAGCGGTACTTGTATTAGGACGCGGAAGTAGCGATCCAGATGCGAACAGTGACTTTTTCAAAATCACCCGTATGCTGTGGGAGAAGCTTTCTTATACATGGATAGAAAGCAGCTTTATCGGTGTGACGCAGCCTTCTTTTCCCGATGGATTGGAGCGTTGTGTACGATTGGGGGCCAAAAAGATTATCGTGCTTCCGTATTTTCTGTTCACTGGGGTGCTGATTAAGCGCATCGAAGAAATGACCCAGGAATTTGCTGAGGCTCACCCTGCATTACAAGTGGAAATGGGCGGATATTTTGGCTTCCATCCTCAATTGGTTGAGCTGGTGCTGGAGCGAGCTAATGAAGGCTTGTTCGGTAAGGTTACGGCTAATTGTGATAACTGCCAGTTCCGTCTGGAAGCTCAGGAGCATCACCATCATCACCACGACCATGACCACGACCACCATCACCAGCATGATCACGATAACGACCACGACCATCATCACGATCATGATCACCATGCACATGAGCATGATCATCATCACGAGCACCATACACATCACCACGCTCACGATCATGTCCATGCTCACAGCCATAATGACCATGATCACGATCATTCACATACGCCGTCTGTAGTGAACGTAACCGGGCAGGTGAATGGCTCATGATTTTCATGCTGTGTGGAACGAGCGATGCACGGGAATTGGCGCTGCAAATTCGTGACATTGGCTTTAATGTATTGACTTCGGTCGTAACCGAAAGCGCGGCGGCCAGCTTGTCCGAAGCAGGACTGGACGTGCGTACAGGCCGAATGACAGCCGACGAAATGGGTGCAATGATTCGGGAGAAGGGGATACAGGCTGTTGTTGATGCCAGTCATCCTTTTGCAGAGGAAGCACATGCGAATGCGATGGCAGCCGCTCGCGAGTCGGGGGTTCCTTATATCCGCTACGAGCGGACGGGACTAGTGTATGACAATCATCCGTTGCTCCATATCGTTCCTTCCTATGAAGAAGCGGCATTAGAAGCGAAGCAACTCAAAGGCTCTGTCATGCTTACGACGGGCAGTAAGACGCTTGGCACGTTCACCAAGCATTTACTCGGAGATCCGGAGATTCGTCTGGTTGCACGTATGCTGCCGCGTCTGGACAATATGGAGAAATGTGGCGAACTGGGGATGGAGCAAAAAAATATTATTGCTATGCAGGGACCCTTTTCCCGTGAGCTGAACGAAGCATTGTACAAGCACTTTGGTACGACCGTAATGGTCACCAAGGAAAGCGGACGCACAGGAGCAGTGGATGAGAAGGTTCAATCTGCTCTGGACCTGGGTATCCACGTCATTTTAATTTCCAGACCGGAAGTGGAATTTGGAACGGTATTTGATCATTTCGACGGAGTAATTGATGTACTGCGCACAGCAACTGGGAAGATTTCAATTTGAGTTGAGTCAAGTTCCTACAGGTGCAGTTAATCCAGAACGACTGCTGGCATGTATCTAAAATATAGTCATCTTAAAATACGTGTTTTAATAGAAATATCTGTTGTTTCAATACACGAGCAGTTATTTTTCCTAAACTAATTTTCCATAAGGGAGTGGTCGATACCATGGACTTTAAAACAGATTTTAAACCGCTAACGGTACAGCCGCAGGAGATTGAGGGTAAAAGCTTTGCGATGATCACAGAGGAATTGGGAGAGCATCCATTTACAGCAGAGCAATATCCTGTTGTACAGCGTGTCATTCATGCATCTGCTGATTTTGAGTTGGGCCGCAGCATGGTATTTCATCCGAAAGCCATTGAAGCCGGAATTGCAGCTATTCGCGCAGGGCAGCCGGTGGTGGCAGATGTGCAGATGATTCAGGCGGGGCTGAGCAAGGATCGCATCCGTCAATTTGGCGGGGATGTTCATGTGTACATATCTGACCCGGACGTGATGGAAGAAGCCAAAAGGCTGAACACGACACGCGCCATTATTTCCATGCGCAAAGCGATTCAGGCGGGCGAAGGTGGAATCTATGCGATTGGCAATGCGCCTACAGCGTTGCTAGAGCTGATTCGTTTGGTGAAAGAAGGAGCGGCTAAGCCCGGACTGGTAATTGGTATGCCCGTAGGTTTTGTATCGGCGGCAGAATCCAAGGATGAGCTGCGCAAGCTGGATATTCCGTTCATTACGAATATTGGACGCAAGGGCGGAAGTACGATTGTCGTAGCGGCATTGAATGCGATCTCCTTAATGGCTGTCCGCTAGATGCGGTTGTCCGTTTGCTGTATCATGAAATGAATTAGAGCATGATCAGCAGAAGAGGTTAAGGAGGAATTGGCATGGAAAAGGAAGCGGCGTCCGCCGACAGGCCCAAACGGATGAAAAGTGGTGAAGCTCCCGCGCCGGACAAGCCGATGCGGTCAGGCTTTACGACGGGGGCTTGTGCGGCTGCAGTAGCCAAAGGAGCGGTACAACTGCTCATTACGGGCATTCCGCCGAAGGAAGCGGTGATATCGCTGCCCGCGGGCTTCGATCATGCGTTTGAGCTGATCGAGCCTGTGTTGGACGCGGACGAAGCTTCCTGCACGACGATCAAGGACGGTGGCGATGACCCGGATGCCACGCATCAGGCGAGAATTAGCGCCTCTGTTAGCTGGCGGGAGGAGCCGGGTATTGAGCTGGACGGCGGCGTCGGAGTAGGGCGGGTAACGAAGCCAGGTCTGCCTGTGCCTGTCGGGGAAGCAGCGATCAATCCAGTGCCGCGCCGGATGATTACGGAAGCCGTATCTGGCGTGCTTGAGGAGCACGGATCGGCCAAAGGTGTCCGTGTCGTTATCAGTGTGCCGGACGGTGAAGAAATCGCCAAGAAGACGCTGAACGGACGGCTTGGCATTCTTGGTGGTATTTCCATACTAGGTACACGCGGTGTGGTTGTTCCGTTTTCCACGTCTGCTTATAAAGCCAGCGTGGTGCAGGCTATATCGGTTGCACAAGCGATGAACTGCGAGGAAATTGTCCTAACCACAGGCGGCAGCAGTGAAAAATATGCAATGCAAATGTACGATCAGCTGACGGAAGAAGCCTTTATTCAGATGGGTGACTTTGTCGGCTTTGCAGTCAAGCATGGAAAACGATTGGGAATGAAAAAGATTATTCTCGTCGGTATGCCCGGCAAGCTGTCGAAGGTTGCTCAGGGCGTCATGATGGTTCATTCCAAGAGCGCTCCGGTGGATTTTGGATTTTTAGCCGAGGTTGCGCGTGAGGCAGGTGTGGACGAGTCGCTTGCAACGGCAGTAGCTGAGGCGAATACAGCTACGCAGGTAGCGGATATGATGACCGAAGCGAATGCGCTGAGCTTTTTTGAAAAGTTATGTACCTATGGGTGTCAGCATTGCCTGGAGCATGCAGGTGGTGGAATCACCGTAGAAATGGTACTGGTAACGATGAAAGGGAACGTGCTGGGGAGGGCGAGAGTCGGTGAGTAGAGTGATTCGTGTCATTGGTATCGGTGAAAATGGAACGGCAGGTCTGTCGCAGGAGACGCTGGAACAAATTGAGCGTGCCGACCTGCTGGTCGGTGGCGAGCGCCAGCTAGCCTTTTTTGAGGCAGCCGCAGGAGAAAAACGAACATTAAAGAGCGGCTTATCCACCGTGGTGGAAGAATTGGGACGGTTGCGTGAGCACAAGGATATTGTCGTGCTTGCGTCAGGAGATCCGCTTTTTTTTGGCATTGCAGGCTATTTGTCCGCCAAGCTGGGGGCTGAGCATCTGGATATTTTACCTCATCTCAGCTCGGTTCAACTGGCGTTTGCACGTCTCGGTGAAAGCTGGCAGGATGCGGTTTTGGAAAGTGTACATGGTCGTCCGATGACCGGACTGGCGCAGCGGATCGATGGACAGAACAAGATCGCGCTGCTGACGGATGACCGCAATCATCCCGCCGCGGTTGCCGCTTATCTGTTGCATTTTGGCATGACGGAATATGATGCCTTTGTCGGCGAGCATTTGGGAGGACCAGATGAGACGTATCGGCATTATACGCTGGAAGAGATGGCGCAGGGAACCTTCCAACCCCTGAACGTGGTTGTTTTGCGCCGCCGTAAGGGGGAAGACGTGCCAGCGATTCGCCGGGGATTTGGCTTCGAGGATGCGGAATTTCACCAGCGCAAGCCGGAAAAAGGATTGATCACGAAGCGTGAAGTGCGCGTATTCAGCTTGTCTGAGCTGCGACTGACCGAGCGGAGCATCGTATGGGACATCGGCGCAGGCTCAGGTTCTGTAGCTGTGGAATGTGCCCGGCTGGCCAAGTACGGGCAAGTGTTTGCCATTGAAAAGAACGAAGGCGATTTGGCCAATGTGGAAGCGAACAAGATCAAGTTCCGTACTGATTTTCCAGTGATCCATGCCAAAGCGCCAGCCGGGTTGGACGAGCTGCCAGACCCGGATGCCGTGTTTATTGGCGGGAGCGGAGGAGAACTGGCAGAACTGATTCGTCTGTGTGCTTCGCGTCTGCGTAAGGATGGACGAATTGTAGTGAATGCTGCAACCATTGAGACGCTGCATGACGGTATGAAGGCGATGCAAGCAGCAGGACTCGAAACCTCGGTGACGTTGCTGCAAACAGCGCGTAGCAAGCCGATTTTGAATATGACTCGTTTTGATGGACTCAATCCGATATATGTCATTACAGGGCAGCCGTCGGTGGACGTGGCTGACGGAGCAGCAGGGGAGTAAGCTGGTAAATCAAGAGGGGGAGAGACAGCATGAATACGGCGGCAACAGGAACACTTTACGGCGTAGGTGTGGGGCCGGGTGATCCCGAGCTGATTACGGTCAAGGCGTACCGCATGATTCAGGAATGTGCAGTTGTGGCTTATCCGAAGAAACGCCGGGGAGGCAAATCGTATGCTCACGAGATTGTGGAATTATACGTTAACCCGGAGGAAAAGGAGATGTTGGGACTCATTTTTCCAATGACCAAGGACCCAGTTGTACTGGAGCGGGAGTGGAACAAAACGGTGGTTGCTTGCTGGGAGGCTCTGAGCCAAGGAAAGGATGTAGCCTTTGTCACAGAGGGAGACCCTAATCTGTACAGCACCTTTATTCACTTGGCGCGTCTGATGAAGGATCTTCATCCCGAGGTGCCGATTGTATCTATTCCGGGCATCTCTTCTGTATTGGGAGCAGCGGCAGCCCTGGAATTGCCTTTGGCAGACGGAGATCAGCAGGTCGGTATTATTCCGGCTACGGATGATCGGGAAGCGATGAAGCTGGCAATTGAGAATCACGATACGGTTGTATTTATCAAGGTTGCCAAGGTACTGGATTTGATTTTGGATGTACTGGACGAGCTCAACCTCGGGGATCGTGCATCTGTCATTACCAAAGTCACTTCACCTTATGAAATGGTATGGCGTAACGCCCGTGAGCTGCGCGGACAGGAACTTGAATATTTGAGTTTAATGGTGGTGAGCAAATGACGTTGGAGCCAAAAGTATATATCGTAGGAGCAGGTCCTGGCGACCCGGAGTTGATTACGGTCAAAGGCTCACGGATTCTGCGCACGGCAGATGTGGTGTTATACACGGATTCACTTGTGAACGATGAGCTGATTGCTACGGCCAAGCCGGAGGCGCAGGTACTGCAGAGTTCAGGCATGGATCTGGAACGGCAGGTGGAGATTATGAGCGAGGCTGTGCAGGCGGGGCGCAGTGTAGCCCGCGTACATACAGGTGATCCAGCAGTATACGGTGCGATTTTGGAGCAAATGGTGCTGCTGAAGCAGCGCGGAGTAGCCTACGAAATCGTACCGGGCGTCAGCTCGGTCTTTGCTTCTGCGGCAGTGCTGGGTGCAGAGCTAACGGTGCCTGACTTGACGCAGACGGTCATTCTGACGCGTGCCGAAGGCCGTACACCTGTACCGGATCGAGAAAAACTGCGTGATCTGGCATCTCATCACTGTACAGTGGCGCTATTCCTGAGTGCAACGCTGGCGAAGAAGGTAGTCGTTGAGTTTCTGGCGGCTGGCTGGAGCGAGGACACGCCTGTAGCAGTTGTGCAGCGTGCAACCTGGCCGGACCAAAAGATCGTGCGCACGACGCTTGCCCAATTGCCAGCCGATCTGCGCGCAGCGGGCATTACGATGCATGCCATGATTTTGGCAGGTTGGGCGCTCGACCCGGGGCTGGTGGACAAGGACGCACATCGTTCCAAGCTGTATGATAAGTCATTCACCCACGGCTACCGGAAGGGAGTGAAGCCTGGTGAGTAATCCATTTGCCGCTGTGGCGATCACGAAGCATGGAGTCGAGATGGCCCGCAATTTGGGAGCCAGCTTTCCGGGTACGGATGTGTATTACATGTCCAAGTTTGAACGTGGTGACGAGCAGGAGCGTGGTATTCAATTGTTCGAGGGTTCGGTCAAGCTGATCTTGCCGGATTTATTCAAACAATATAACGGTATCATTTTAATTATTTCCCTCGGTGCGGTGGTTCGTATGATTGCACCGATTTTGGTGGATAAAAAGGTAGACCCCGCCGTGGTCGTCATTGATGATCGCGGAGAACATGTTATTAGCGTACTATCTGGGCATTTGGGTGGTGCGAATGAATTGACCCGTCATATAGCTGCTGTACTGGACGCACGTGCGGTAATCACGACTGCATCGGATGTGCAGGGGACGATTCCGGTGGACATGTTGGGTCGGGAATTGGGCTGGGTAGTCGATAGCTTCGATAAGGCTACTCCTGTAAGCGCCGCTGTTGTGAACGAAGAGCCTGTTGCCTTCATACAAGAGACAGGCGAACGGAACTGGTGGCGTTATGACAAGCCTGTACCTGCGCATATCAAGGTATATGCCTCGATGGCAGAAGCGTTACAAGAACCGTTCAACGCCGTGTTGGTCGTGAGCGACCGCTTGTTGGAGCCTGAGGAAGAGGAGAGGTTCCTTTCAAATGGCGTGCTGTACCGCCCAAAAAGCTTGGTGATTGGCATTGGCTGCAACCGGGGAACTGCTTTGGAGGAGCTGGAGGCTGGTGTGCTGGACACCTTGCAAGAGCTGCGTTTGTCTGTAAAAAGCGTACGGAATATTGCTACGATTGATCTGAAAAAGGATGAAGGAGGTTTGCTTGCCCTCTGCGCCAAATACGGCTGGGAGCTGGTGACGTACACTCCGTCAGAGCTGAACACAGTGCAGCTTCTCAATCCGTCGGATACCGTCTTCAAATATACCGGCGCATATGGAGTCAGCGAACCAGCAGCCCTGTTGTCCTCCGGTGCAGACCATTGGCTGCTGGAGAAGAAAAAAAGCGGCAATATGACGTTGTCTGTAGCGCGGGTTTCCTATGACTGACGATATGAAGCAGGCTGTACAGCCAGATTCTGCCGCAGTACGCAGAAGTCGTATCGTTGTTGCCGGTACGGGCAGTGGTGCGGGCAAAACCACGGTGACGCTCGGGCTGATGAAGGCGTTCGCCGACAGCGGCTTGCGAGTGCAGGGATTTAAGTGTGGTCCCGATTATATTGATCCGACCTATCATACGGCCGCGACCGGAACGCCTTCCCGTAATCTCGACTCCTGGATGACCTCACCGGATACGGTGCGTGAAACCTTTATCCGCGCATCCGAAGGTGCAGATCTCTGCGTGATTGAAGGCGTCATGGGGCTATATGACGGCAAGGACCCGCTCAGCAATATCGGGTCGACCGCCGAAATTGCCATACTGACGGATAGCCCGGTATTGCTGGTCGTCGACGTGCGCAGCATGGCCCGCAGCGCGGCCGCTATTGTGCTCGGCTTTCAGCGCTTGGAGCCCAAGCTGCGCATTGTGGGCGTAATCGTGAATCGCTGCGGTAGCCAGGGGCATTACGGCATTGTCAAAAAGGCGATCGAGCAAGAGTGCGGTATTCCTGTGCTCGGCTGGTTAAAGCGCGATGAAGGGCTGGATATTCCCGAGCGTCATCTGGGCCTGGTGCCTGCTGTAGAACGCGGCGAGCTGGAGCCGCTTTTCCAACGGGCGGCAGAGCTGATTCGCGCGGGTACGGATCTGGATGCACTTCGGGCATTAGCGGATTCGGCTCCGCCGCTCAGGCTGCCCGAGCATCCATTATTTCCTCCGGATCGGCTTCCAACAGCAGGGCATGAAGCCGAGACTGGGGAACGTCCCGTCATTGCTGTCGCCAGAGATGCGGCGTTCAATTTTTACTACCCGGAAAATATGGACTTGCTGCGCTATGCGGGAGCAGAGATCGTCTATTTTAGTCCGCTGGCGGGAGAACGCGTCCCTGAGCACGCCAACGGCCTATATCTGGGTGGCGGCTTTCCTGAGGAGTTTGCGGCAGATATCGCTGCCAATACAGGCTTTCTGCAAGATATCCGCAACGCAGTGAGCCAGGATATGCCTGTATTCGCGGAGTGCGGTGGTTATATGGTACTGGCCCGGACGCTTACGGATCGTGCGGGCCACGCCCATCACATGGCCGGGGTTATCCCTTCGGACGTTCGCATGCAGGAGAAGCGGGCTGCATTAGGATACCGGGAAGCAACCGCATTGCAAGATTGCTTGCTGCTGGAGGCTGGAGAGACGATTCGTGGACATGAATTTCATTATTCGGTCATGAGCTATGATGAATCTGCCGCCCCCTATCCCTTTGCCTATCAAACCAAGGGGATGCGCGGACTTCAGAGTGAAGGTTATGCCAAAGGGAACCTTTTGGCAGCCTACACACACATTCATCTCGCTTCTCTACCCAAGGCAGCAGTACGCTGGGTTGAAAAATGTCGGGCTTACCACTAAAACACAAAAAAGCCGGGTCCCTATAAGGGTCCGGCTGTTCTAAATAAAGTGAATTAAATCTTACATATCATGGAAGCGTATACATTGTTTTTTGGACGATTCGCCTACATAAGTTTTTTCAGTTGGGAAATCCTTCCCTGACTCACGCCAAGCATGGAAGCAAGTTGTTTTTGTGAAGATGCCGGATGTTCTTCCATAAGCTCTCTCATTTTCTCCAAAATAACATCCGTGCGCTGGTAAATCTTTTTCATATGCATGTTTTGCTTCAGTGGAGGTGACTGGGTTTCAGTCGCTGTGACTGGAAGTAAATCTTCCGTTTTCATCGAGGTGGCACATGCATCGCAGATAAACTGATCTTTAAAATAGGTGTTGGTATCAACCGAACCGCAAAATATACAATTGGTTGATTTGTACTTACGGAGCATGAGTGTTTGGCCTTCAATAAAAAACTCTAATGGATCGCCGATGTCAATCTCCATCGTCATGCGCAACTCTTTAGGAAGCACAATTCGTCCCAAGCTGTCCAAGGGCCGGGTCATTCCAGTCCTTTTCATTCATGCAACCTCCCCAGTGTTTTAAGATTTATAGAATGTATAAGCTTTGAGGCAATTCTTATCAATTCTATAACCGCAAGCATAGATTTCTTACGAAAAGCGGCCCCTCATTGCTAATAGAGCATGGACGCACTTTTTTTCTTACGAGTATACCATAAACGGGCGGAATCGCCAGCGTTCATGTTTATAAATTTATAATTAGTTTATTCCGAGCGAACATATATGCTATAATCTTCTGCTAAAGGATTTAATAGGCCGTCTGTAGAATTATTTATATATGCCGTAGCTTGGACAACGATGGCGGTGTTATGGGAAAAAGATGAGGGCCAAAGGAATTTTTTAGAGCTTTTTGACCCCACAAACAAGAGACCGTTGGCACGGGACCCGCCTTTAAAGTCCTTATATACAAGTCAGGCAAGGAGGATTTATGATGGAAAAAAGAAAAGCATTGCTGCTAGGAGATTATTCATATCCAGAGTTTCATCCGCTACAAGGGGTGGACGAAGAGATTAGCCATATTTTACAAGATTGGATGACGGTACAATGCAGTGAAAATCGTAAAATGCTGCTCAAGGAAAATCTAGCCTCATTCGATCTATGCATCTCGTATTGTGATAGCCGTAAGGAGGTTCTGTCTCCTCAACAAACAGCAGGACTGCTGTCCTACGTCAGCGGCGGAGGTGGACTGCTTGTGCTGCATAACGGAATCACATTGCAAGGACGTTATGAAATAGCACAGCTCATGGGAGCGCGCTTCCTGCGGCATCCGGCAGCGGAGCAGCTTTCCTTCAAGGTAACAGAGCCGGATCATCCAATTATGGAAGGGATCGAGCCGTTCGAGATTCAGGAGGAGCCGTATCGTTTTGATTTTGACCCATTCACCGAAAAAACACTGTTGATGGAATACGAGTATGAAGGTCAGTGGTGGCCGGCTGCATGGTCATTGTCCTATGGCTTGGGCCGGGTCGTCTACCTGATGCCTGGACATAATCAGCCAAGTTTCCAGCACGAGGGATACCGTAAGCTGCTGCTTCAGGCTGCTAAGTGGGCCGGACGCTTTCCGGGTTAAGTATAATCATTCATTCCAACCATTATGAGAGGGGAGCTGCGAGCTTTATGCGGCTCCCCTTTTCAGGTTATACTATAGGTAATCACAGGTAGGGGAGGATATATTATGAGCGATTTGTTCAAAAAAGCCATCTCATTGGGGTGGGGCCTCACCGTTGTCAGCAAAGAAAAGGTGGAGAAAGCCGTCGAGGATCTTGTAAATCGGGGAGAACTTGCGCCCTCGGAATCCAAAGCGCTGGTCGATCGTCTGATCGAACGAGGAGCAGAGGAGCAGGGACAATTCAAAACCATGATCCGCGAGCAGGTTAGCCGCATTTTGCAGGAACTGGAAGTGCCTACCGAAAATGATGTCACAAGTTTGGAGCAGCGTGTGGCATTGTTGGAAAAACAGGTAGCGGAGCTGGAAAAAGAAAAGGCGGCGCTTACGGGTTCGAGTGACGCTGAAGAAGCGAACCGGTTGGATTAAAATGGCCGTTCGCATGAAGCACGCCGGTCGTTACCGGGAAATTGCCATGGCGCTGGCGCGTCATGGCTTTGGTTATATGGTGGAAGAAATGGGACTGTTCCAGCTGCTATCCCTGCCCCGCAAGTGGCTGACGAGAGAAACCCCCGAGTCGAAAACGCTAGGTGAACGGATTCGGCTTGTGCTGGAGGACCTGGGGCCTGCATTCATCAAGCTTGGACAGTTGGCAAGTACACGTGCTGACCTGCTGCCAGAGCCTATTATTCGCGAACTGGTTAAGCTCCAGGATCAGGTACCGCCTTTTTCGCCTGAAACAGCGCGTGGCATTCTGGAACAGGAGCTGGATACGTCATTAGAGAACATACTGGTTCGTTTTGACGATGATCCGCTGGCGGCTGCTTCGATCGGGCAAGTGCACCTGGGCAAGCTGCACAGCGGCGAAATGGTCGCCATTAAAATCCAGCGTCCAGGCGTTAATCGCATCATCCGGCGGGATTTGGACATTTTACGGGAACTGACCGCAATGGCAGCCAAGCGCTGGGAATGGGTGGAGCGTTATCAGCTTCGCCAGATGGTGGAAGAGCTGGGGAGATCGCTCATTCAGGAGCTGGATTACAACCATGAAGCCCGTAACACAGAGAAGATTGCGCTCCAATTTGAGCAGGACCCACATATCTATATTCCGAAAATATACTGGGATCATACCTCCTCACGTATACTGACCATGGAGTTTCTGGACGGGACTCACTTGGGGAGTCGTGAAGAGTTATTACACCGTGGTTACAACTTGAAAGAACTGGCGCAGCGGCTGGTCAACAGCATGCTGCATCAAATTTTTATAGAGGGCTTTTTTCATGCCGATCCCCATCCGGGCAATTTGCTCGTCCTGAGAAATGGAAGTCTCGCCTACTTGGATTTTGGCATGGCGGGTAGGCTGAGCGAAGAGATGAAGAATCATCTCGCTTCCCTCATGATCGCCCTGATGCGCAAAAATACCGATGCTATGGTTCGGGCCATCGAACGACTGGGGCTGGTCGACCCGGATGCTGACCTGAATGCGCTGCGAGCTGATCTGGACAAAATACGCGAAGATTACTCGGATGTTCCTTTCTCACAGGTCAGTATTGGCGATGCCTTGAACGACCTGTTTGGCGCAGCACAGCGCCATCGGATTGGTTTGCCATCGGATGTCCTGCTGCTTGGCAAAGCGCTGCTGACACTGGAAGGGGTCGTAGAGCATTTGGACCCCGATCTCAGTATTATTGCTTTGGCCGAGCCTTTTGGCAACAAGCTGCTGAAGGAACGCTTCAGCGGTCGTCGGATTCGGGGCAAGCTGTTGGGTGGTGCGACCGAGCTGGTGGAGACACTGATGGAACTGCCGAGACAGACGAGGCATCTGGCCTCAATTATCAGCAAGGGTAAGCTCAAACTGGAAGTTACTGTACCAGAGCTGGAACAGCTTTTGCGCAAGCTGGATCAGATCAGCAATCGCTTGTCATTCAGTATTGTGCTGTTGGCGTTCAGCATCATTATGGTCGGACTGATTATCGGTTCATCATTAAACCATCAGGCGACCATGCTGTGGAACGTACCTGCGATTGAAATTGGTTTTGTCGTAGCGCTCTTAATGGTTGCCTTTTTACTATATTCTATTTTTAAATCAGGAAGATTCTAGATACCGACTACAAAGGAGGCGTCATGGATACTCATAAGATGAACACAGCCTTAATGAATACTCTTGAAATTACAGATGTACCGTGGCACCGCCTGACTACTCCTTATGGTAGGGGGACGGACTTGCCGCATTTAATATTCAATGGGGAGTATGCAGCCATCGCTGATCTGATAGAACATCAAGGTACATTGTGGCAGGTTACCCCATGGGCGCTACTATTCTTATTGCGGAATATGCATGCGAGAAGACCGGAGGATATCACGCTGAGTGAGTTGGAGTTGTACCATACGGTTGTTCAAGCATTGGACATAGAAAATCTACAAGCAGACTCACAGGAGTCTGTGGAATCCTTGACCATGCTGCTAGATGAGAAATATTTATGGCCGGCAGACAGTGACCCAGAAGAAGATGAACTGGAGTGGGAAGAGGAAGAAGCACGTGGCTATGATCCGGTAGCTTTTTGGAGCTATTATGACTGGAGCTGTCGGCTACTAAAGCAAGCGCTCCCTGATTTTGAGAGCTTGCTCCAGCGCTATGCAGACTCTGAGATTGCTGAATCCCTATCGGAGCTTGTGCAGCAATTGCAAAAATTTTAAATATAAGAAAACGAACCAGATAAAGAAAACGGGCGATATTTCAAGTAAATATATGTTTTCTTTCTGTAAACAGCCTTTTAACTCATTCGTCTCTACAATTCCCTTGCGTTATAATGATGGACTGGATGTAACGGAACGGGTTCGTTTGAGAGAGACGAGCTGAATGATAGGAGAGCCTTGGCGATTGACCGCTGGACGGATGCCCAAAGCAATATCGGGTTGCAGGTCAAGATGCTGTTCTCTGTGAATATAGGAGGCTGGAACGAAACAGTATGAATCTTAAACAACAATGGTTCGGTAATATCCGGGCTGATATACTTGCGGGCATGACCGTGGCGCTGGCATTGATTCCGGAGGCGATTGCCTTCTCAATCATTGCAGGTGTCAACCCCATGGTCGGACTGTATGCCTCCATCTCGATGGCCATTGTCATTTCTTTTGCAGGCGGACGTCCGGCGATGATCTCGGCAGCAACCGGGGCTGTAGCTGTACTGGTTGTGGGTCTGGTCAAGGATTATGGCGTGGAATATTTATTTGCAGCTACTATTTTGGCTGGGATCATTCAGGTGCTGCTGGGTGTTTTGAAAATAGGTCGCTTTATAAGCTTTATTTCGCAGCCGGTCATGACCGGGTTTGTGAATGCGCTGGCGATCCTCGTCTTTATGGCGCAGCTCACCCACTTTCATGGAGCGAATTGGATCATGTACGCGATGGTAGCGGGAACATTGCTCATTGTGTATATTTTACCGAGGTTTGTGAAAAGCGTTCCCGCTCCATTGACAGCAATTATTATCATGACGATCATTACGTATGTATTTGAATTGAATGTCAAAACGGTAGGAGATATCGGTACGCTAACCAGCTCGCTGCCTTCATTCCATCTGCCGCAAATTGAGTGGTCGTGGCACACGTTGCGGATTTTGCTGCCGTATTCCTTTACGATGGCGCTAGTTGGACTGCTGGAATCACTGCTGACAGCCAGTATTTTGGATGAAATGACCGAAACGAAAAGCAATAAAAACCGGGAAGCCCGTGGGCAAGGGATTGCCAACTTTGTAAATGGCTTTTTTGGGGGCATGGGTGGCTGTGCTATGATTGGACAATCCGTCATTAATGTCAGCTCAGGCGGAAGAGGACGTCTATCCACTTTCACGGCTGGGGTGTTCTTGGCCTTTCTGCTGCTCGTGCTTGGTGGTGTTGTAAAGGAAGTGCCTATGGGCGCATTGGTGGGAGTCATGTTCATGGTGTGTATCGGAACCGTAGATTGGAAGTCACTCCGAAACATCGCCAAGGTACCCAAAGCAGATACGTTTATTATGGTAATCACGGTCATTATCGTGATGGCTACGCATGATTTGTCCAAGGGTGTGATCGTAGGTGTACTGTTGAGTGCCCTGCATTTTGGCTGGAAAATGGCTAAAATCCGTATCAGTACGACTGAGGATCATGAAGCAAAGGTGTACCATGTCAGGGGGCCGATGTTTTTCGCCTCAACGACTCATTTTGTCGATCATTTTGAACCTTCGGATGATCCGGAGCGCGTTGTAGTCGACTTTAGCCATTCACATGTGTGGGATCACTCGGCGGTTACTGCCATTGGCAAGGTGCTGCAAAAATACAGAAACTCAGGTAAATCCATTATCCTGCAAGGGCTAAATGAGGAAAGCCGTTTAATTGTGGAGAAGCTCGGTGGTCCTGTCGTTACAGAGCCGATCATGTGATGAATCATATAGCATAAAGCAAAGTCTGAAATGGAACTTATCCATTTTGGGCTTTTTTTATTTATTTCTGAAAAAAAATAACGGTTTTCTTTCTTAATCATAGATAAATATGACAAATTTTCATCAAAGTATTGACGTAATAAATGGGCAGGAATACAATCATTGTTATTAAGCAAAGCAAATACATAGGAATAATTGAAAATTGAAAGGTATACGCATATGAACTTAGACTGGGAGTTTATTGTAGAAAGCTTGCCGCTGTATGGAGAAGCCATGTGGCTGACGTTGAAGATTGCCTTTTTTGCTATTCTGTTTTCACTAGTCGTTGGTTTGCTGTGCAGCATCGTGCTGTATTACAGGGTGAAAGGAATTAGCGGAATCATTGTAGCTTATATCGAGCTTTCCCGGAATACGCCGCTGCTTGTACAGTTATATTTTCTGTATTACGGGTTTACGAAAATTGGTCTGCACATGAGCGAAATGACGTGTGCCATTGTGGGGATGACCTTTTTGGGCGGGGGCTATATGGCTGAGGCGTTCCGCGGTGGAATTGAAGCCGTGAGTAAAACCCAAACGGAATCCGGGTTGAGCCTCGGACTGTCCAAAATACAACTGGCGAGATATGTTATTTTGCCGCAAGCATTTAGCATTAGTATTCCGTCCTTGGGAGCGAACGCGATCTTTCTACTCAAGGAGACCTCCATTGTGGGTGCCATTGCTTTATTGGATCTGATGAATGTGGCCAAAGACCTGATCGGCATGTACTACAAAACGACAGAATCGTTGATTTTGCTGGTATTGGCATATCTCGTGCTGCTTTTACCTTTGTCGATGCTGCTGACGTGGGTGGAAAGGAAGGTGCGATATGCTGAGTTCGGGGATTAATGTGCTGTTTGAGGGATCGAATTTCGAGCGTCTGTTAGGGGGATTGCTCGTTACACTGGAGATTGCATTACTTTCCATTATTATTGGTACGCTGCTAGGCATTCTGATGGGTCTGCTGCGCACCTTACAATCAAAACCGATTCGATTTGTGCTGAGATTCTATTTGGAGACATTCCGCATTATTCCGATTTTGGTATGGTTGTATGTCGTGTATTTTGGATTTACTCCTTTACTGAATGTGGATATCAGCGGAGAGTTGACGGCAGTAATCGTATTCAGTCTGTGGGGAGCGGCGGAAATTGGCGACATCGTACGAGGTGCATTGGAATCACTGCCCAAGCATCAGGTGGAATCCGGGCAGGCATTGGGGCTGACCTATTGGCAATTATACCGTCATGTGCTTATTCCCCAGGCGGTGCGCCGCATGCTCCCGGGTTCTATTAATCTAGCGACACGGATGATCAAAACCACATCATTAGTGGTGCTGATCGGTGTTGTGGAAGTGGTCAAGGTCGGGCAGCAGATTATTGAACTTGGTGTAATCAAGGCGCCTTCGGCATCCTTTTGGGTGTATGGTTTTATTTTTATATTGTATTTTCTTGTATGTTATCCGTTATCCAGACTTTCCAAAAGATTTGAACGCAGATGGCAAAATTAGCAGGATGGGGTGGTGTCATGGGAGAGGCTGTTGAGGTTTTATTGGAAATTCGAGGACTGGACAAAAGCTTTGGCGACCGAAAAGTACTGCAGCAGATTAGTCTGGACGTAAGGAAAGGGGAAGTTGTGGTTATTCTCGGCCCTTCAGGATGTGGTAAAAGTACGCTCCTCCGATGTCTTAATGGTCTAGAGCCCGTCCAGGGGGGAGATATCCGTTACAGAGGACAGGATCTGACGGATACAAAAGTGAATTGGCGTGAGGTGCGGCAGCATATCGGAATGGTGTTCCAAAACTATGAGTTGTTTCCACATATGACCGTCTTGGAAAATATATTGCTTGGTCCGCTTAAAGTTCAGCGGCGAAACAGGCAAGAGGCGCTTGCGCAAGCGGAGCAGCTATTGGAGCGAGTCGGTCTGCTAGATCGCAAGGATGCGTATCCGAGACAATTATCAGGCGGGCAAAAGCAACGGATTGCGATTGTGCGCGCCCTGTGTATGAACCCTGAAATTATGCTTTTTGATGAGGTCACCGCATCCTTGGACCCGGAAATGGTCCGAGAGGTGCTGGATGTCATGCGAGAGCTGGCCCAACAGGGGATGACGATGATTATCGTGACGCATGAAATGGGATTTGCCAAGTCGGTAGGAGATCGTATCGTTTTTATGGATCAAGGACAGATATGTGAAATGACTACACCACAGCAATTTTTTACCCAACCGGAAACAGAGCGTGCCCAGCACTTTCTGGATATATTTCAGTACGAAACGATATAAACAGGGGGATGAATACAGATGAGAAAAGGAATGAAGTTCACAACGTTATTACTGGCTTTGAGCTTGCTGCTCATCGGCTTGGCAGGATGTGCAGGGGCTGGTAATACCAACGGTAGTAGTTCGGGTTCGGCTAAATTTGCTTCAATTGAGGACATTAAAAAGAATGGCAAGATTCGAATTGGTGTTTTTGCGGATAAGCCGCCTTTTGGCTACGTAGATTCAGAAGGGAAAAATCAGGGCTTTGATGTGTATATTGCGAAACGGTTTGCCAAAGATCTCTTGGGCGACGAGTCCAAGGTGGAATTCGTCCTGGTGGATGCTGCCAGCCGGGTTGCCTATTTGGAATCCAACAAGGTAGATATCATCATGGCTAACTTTACTGTGACCGATGAGCGTAAAGAAAAAGTCGATTTTGCTAACCCTTATATGAAATTATCCTTTGGCATTGTGTCACCCGACAGCGCTCCAATCACCACGATTGACCAATTGAAGGGATCGGATCAAAAGCTGATTGTTGCCAAGGGAACGACGGCAGAGACCTATTTTACAAAAAATTATCCTGACATCAAGCTGCTCAAATTCGATCAATACACCGAAATTTTCTCGGCTCTCAAAGACAAACGCGGTGCCGCCATTGCCAACGATAATACAGAGCTGATCGCTTGGGCCAAGGCCAATCCCGGCTTCACTGTAAGCATTCCAGCCTTCGGTGGTCAAGATACGATTGCTCCCGCAGTAGCGAAGGGAAATAAGGAACTGTTGGACTGGATCAACAACGAACTGGCTACGTTGGGCAAGGAGAATTTTGTCCATCAAGCCTATAAGGACACACTGACCTCCGTTTACGGAGAAGGCTTTACGGATCAATTGGTTGTAGAGGGCGGAAAGGTTAATTAATCATCGTATAAGTTGCTATTAAGCATAAAGAAGCGTTGGGCTTGCTGTCCCAACGCTTCTTTCATATGGGGAAAAGGGAGCACTGGCAACTACTTAATCGAGGCACATACTTCCCCAAATGCTCTTGCATGCTAGTAGATTTCATTATATAATTTTAAATGATTATGATTCTCATTATCATTTAAGTCTTTAGGCACAAACTCCCAATATGAGCCTAAGTGAATAGGATGGTGCTTTACACATGGCTAAAACGGATGTGGCTACTGCCAGAAGACAGCTCAGCAGTCCGAACAAGGTAACGCGCAGACGGGCTTTGAGAACGATCAAAGCTGCGAAGCGCGCGAAGTAACAAGCTTCAAGTTAACTGCAAATGCAATACCAGTGTCAAAATTTTTAGTCTCCTCGTTTTGATATTGCACCTGCTTTCCTGATGGTGGTACACAGGAAGGCAGGTGCCCTTTTTTTATTTCTTTTGTGCAAATAGCCATTCAATCATGTCCTGATTTTGTAGAGCCGGAACCCAGGAAAAGTGTCCTGTAGGTTTGATAATCCCTGCTTCGTATTCAGTGAAGTGAATGAGGTTTCCGCTCTGTACTTTAATGGCAGCAACCATTTCTTCCGAGTTCTTAGGACTTACTGTCGTATCGTCTGCAGCATGAAATGCCCAAATCGGAACGTTTTTCAACACTTCAACGTGTGCAGGGTCAACAGGGGCATACATGTTCACAGCTTTTTCATAGTTGGTCAGACCGGCAATCGGCACGCCCGCAGCGAACAGATCAAGATTTTTTTCTAACAATCTCCATGTCCCCATGGCACCTTGAGAAATACCTACGATATAGATGCGGTTGGTGTCGATCGGATATTTCAAGGCCGTTTCACGTACCAAATCGGCAACAGCGCTGTTGCGTGGTTCATCTGCCCAAATAAATTTGTGCTCCAGGTCAATTGGGCTTTGAGGAGCGATGACGAAGGATGGGTGTTTGGCTTGCTGCTCAGGGGAAGCCCAAGTGACAGCACCAGCATTTGCTAACAGGTTGACTCCATTTCCATCACCACGTTCGCCGTTTCCGTGTAGGAATACAACCAATGGGTAGGTTTTGCCAGGCTCTACTTTAGGTTCAAATGTAAAGTAGTTCAGTTTGAAGCCATCTTTATTTTCAAAGGTGTTTTTTTGGAAATCGTCTACAATGGGTGTCACTTTATCGGTTGCTTTTACAGTCTGTGTAGAAGCTGGAATGACTGTTTTCTTTGAAGTTGCAATATCTTTCTTTTGGCTAATGTAATAGTTCAATGGATTGATGCGGTTGACTGCGCTTGTGGAATCGTAAGTGAGAGTGCTTGCATTTTTATCCTGTGTATCCAGCTCGATCACGACATATTTGCCATGAGTACTTCGGTTGGTGATGGCGCCAGTATCGTTGGTATATACGCCGGTCACGGTTCTGTCCGTGTATACATCATTGAGTACAGATTGAACCTGAAAGCTGGATGTGGACAGGGATGCTCCGTCAATATTGGTGCTGTATTTCAGTACAACGGCAGAAACAACCTCACCCAGAGGCTGTACTTGAGTAAACAGAGTAGCCTGTGGTGCTGGAACATCGGCTGCTGCCGCGGCAGAGCTGGAGGATGGATAAAAGATCGTAAGCAAGAGCACGAAAGATAGTAGAACAAGGGCGAAACGTCTTTTTTGCATAAGATAATCTCCTTTGGTTTTTTTTAAAGCGCTTACTATATGCTCAGGATGCTTGACTGTATGCTGTGGAACTCATACAAATCAAAAAAAGGCAAACTCCGGGTACACAAGTGTACTCGGGTTTTGCCTTTTCAGTAACAATCCCACTTGAAGAATAGCATCCTCCTTGGAATCTGACAAGTGAAAGCGCTACAATTTTGGATGTTTTTATAATATATATTTACCCTCGCAACGGGAGACTACTAAAATCTCTTGAGTGACTTGTGCTGAGCAATATGAAGATTGTGCTCATTGTTCTATAGCAGGAAACAAGAAAATAGAGCTTTTCAACGGGGATACGGTAGTATATAATCTCCTTAACTTAACACTGTTAACTTATATAACGACGTTAACAAGGGAGATGAAATCATGAACCAATATGATGTTATTGTCATTGGTGCCGGGCTGGGTGGTTTGTCTTGTGCAGCCAGACTTTCTGCGTTGGGTTACCGGACAGCTGTGTTTGAAAGTCATACTTTGGCTGGCGGCTTTGCTACTGAATTCACAAGAAAGGGATATACCTTTGATGTCTCCTTGCACGGCGTCGGCGGACTCGAAGAAGGCAGCTTCGGCCGGATGTTAAAGGACTGCCATGTGGACCAGCAAATCGTCCCTCTACGCAAAAAGCATCCTTACTCCATTCGCTGGGAAGGACAGACCATTGATATCCCATCTGATGTGCGGGAGTACACGCAGCTCCTCAAAGGCATGTTTCCTGCTGAGACAGCAGCCATTGACAAGCTTTTCGCAGGTATTCGCCGTTTTGAGGCAGGCTTTTCTGCTTTTTCTTCCCGTACTTCCTGGCGTAAGATGGCGGGCCTGCTCAAAGCAGGCACCTTCTTCCGCTGGACGCAAATGACTACCTGGGAGGCTGTAAGCCAGTTTGGCTTGTCTGACCGATTCACGGAATTTTTCACCGCCCTATGGGCTTATTATGGTTTGCCCCCGAAGAGGCTTGCGGCCTTGTATTTTTTCATTCCTTGGATGGGCTATCATCTGGAGGGGACGTATTACATTCAGGGAGGTGCACAGGCCTTGTCCAATGCGCTGGTCGAAGCTATTCAATCAGCTGGAGGAGAAGTTCACCTGCGCAGTCAGGTGTCTGAAATTATACTTGAACGTGGTAAGGCAGCTGGTGTTCGTCTGAACAAAGGGGATGTATATAAAGCCAACTGGGTTGTGTCTGGTATCAGTCCTCATCATACCTATGGTCGTCTGCTGGAAAATCATCATGCCGCCCGTCGTGAGCTGGAGGCTGTCACCAAAATGGAGACTGGCACATCTCTTACTCAGCTATACCTAGGGCTATCATGCGAGCCTCGCGAGCTTGGGATCACCGAAGAAGACTTAATCCTATGTAACGAGCCGGATTCGGAGACGGATTATGAAGTCATGATGAGCGGCCAGTATACGAAAGGCAACTGGATGTTCACAAATTATAACGCCATGGACCCTACACTCAATGAAGCGGGAAAGGGTGTCATCACCGTTACATTTTTGGACAGATTGGAGAACTGGCCTAGCGCACGTCCCGAATATAAAGCCAAAAAAGAAGCAGTAAAACAGCAGATACTGGAACGCCTTGAACAGCTATACCCTGGTTTTAGCAGTAAAGTGGTAGTGGCAGAGTTGGGCACACCACGCACAATGCAGCGGTATACCGCTAATCCCGGCGGGGCTGTTTACGGCTTTGCGCAAACGGTGCGGCAGTCCGGTATACACAGACTGAAGCACAAATCAGCAGTGAACCGTCTGTCATTGGTAGGGGCCTGGACACAGCCTGGGGGCGGGTTTCAAGGAGCTATGAACTCGGGTATAATGGAAGCTGATCGTATCGCCGCCAAATTGAGATAGGCAGAAAGGGCACGTATATCTATTCATGAAACATATCAAACGCCGAGAACGTGAGAGCAGTGAGATTCGCCGCAAAATCATTGAGGCCGCCCGATCACTCTTCTTGAACCAAGGGTATGCCGAGGTCTCTATGCGTAAAATTGCGGATCAGATCGAATATTCACCAACGACTATTTATCATTATTTCTCCAATAAGGAAGCGGTTGTTCGTGAACTGCTGTTAGAAGGGAATGCTTTGTTCCTGAAGGCTCTTCAGCAGCGCGTGGATGAAGCACAGGCAGCCGGACTGAACGCTCTGGACACACTGAAAACAGTGTCCGATGCTTATGTCCGTTTTGGCATGGCTAATCCCGAATACTACAACATCCTGTTTATCAGCAACCTTGAATCTGTAAGCTCGGTTAGCCTTATAGACAGTGGGAGTTTTAAAGGGTTTGAGTTGCTTGAGGGCGGACTCAAAGTCGCTATGGAGGAAGGGGGCATCATTCAAGGGGATGAGCACCTGATGGCTAGATCCGTATGGAGTATGTTACACGGACTAACTTCTCTTCTCCTGAATTTTGAGCTTCCTATGGCCAAAGCAAATAATGAATTGATTTCATTTACTATAGATACTTTTTTTCGAGGATTAAGCCGCTGATGCAGCGGCTCATTTTTTTGTGCTCCCACCCCGTACAGGCAAGTCTGCATACGCCGGCTCCTGTGTTAACGAAGTTTCAAATCTGAAAGCTGCTCCAGCACGGCTTCAATGCGACGTTTATCTTTTTTGAGCATCACGAGTTGTAAAGAAGCATGAAGCAGGTTTGAGATGCTAGCCCAAACGTCTGCTTCTAGACCGGGCAGAAGATCGCGCTGAATCATGATATCCAGCGCCTCGGTTGCAATTTTCTGATGAAGCTCGTTACTGGATAGCCATTCAATCACCTGCTCAGCTGTAGGACGAGAGTAGGCGAAAAGTACTGCCCAGCCATCGACCGGATGATTGACCTTATCCCGCATCCAGTCAATGACCTGCGGTGAATGAAAATGCTGTAACTGCCCGCTAACGGTGTACCCTTCTAATTTGCCATCCTTTGCCGTATGCTGCATCAGATCATTATAAACATTTTCTAATCCTTCCTGTTCGGGCAGACAGCGGGCGGATAGATAGGCACGTGTCGAGACAAATGCTCTCTCAGCATGTATGTTATTTGAAGCGGATGAATTCCATGCTTGCGTGATATCCGTGTCCGGCTCCCATAAGGAGCGAACCCAGTCAGCAGCCCCAATACCTGCGGTCTCCCCAATAAAAAATGCCCATGTAGCGAATTGGGCCGGGTTACGCTGAATGCGCTGCTCCCAGGCAAGAAAAATATCCTTTGGATCATAGGCCTGAAAAGCCTGCAGTACAGCAGGATGATCTGCGCCATGCATGGTGGTGTAATGGATCAGTGTTTCCAGCGACCGGGCGGCATCCTCCAGCTTCATCGTACAGAACGTGTTCAACCAGCGCTGCCACAACTGCAGCGGTGGGCTGTCTAGTTGAATACCAAGCTCGTCTGACACGTTAGACCAATCCCACAGCCATAACCCGTGTAAGGCAAGCATGGTTTCTATATAGGTAGGTAGACTTTCTGCGAGCAGCATGAACCGATCCAACTCATGCTCATAACAGAACACTGCTGGCTCTGTTGCGGATGTCGCTCTATCAAGCAGGATCGGATCACCGGCACCGTTATAGTTTAAAATTAGATATCGTTGTTCGTCCGCTGCTGAGTCGGTGTTTTCTCCATAGGATGTAAAATAGCTTATATACTCATGATTCCAGCCAAATTCTCCTGTAATATCGTCAAGCATATTCGGTTTTTGTTTAAGGCCATTACTGCTTTCATATGAACAAGCCGGTTCATCGGCTACAATACAGTGTTGAGGGAGGCACCATAGCAAATGTAAGCTGCCACACCGCTTTATCAATTCAGACAGGGAGGCAGGCAAAGGGATTTGCAGCCGTTCCTCCAACTCAGTCAGTTCCTCTTCGGAAATCCCCTTCGTCCATTGGTATACTACGTCAGGCATCCCACCTTGTCTCAGGCGCTTAGCGATCCCTCCGAGCTTTTCTAAGATATGTGCAAAATGTACTGTCATTTGTATTCGTCCTCCTCTTACTCTACAACCTGGCAATGTTCTTTTTGCAGGAATGATAGAACTTCATCATGAAGTGCTATCGCTTTAGATTCATAAATGATCGCCACTTCGCGTCCATATGCATAATTGAAACGTACGTATCCGCCAAGAGACTGAAGAAAAGCCAAGCAGATATGCTCGTTTTCAATCCATAGATTTGAGTCAAAATGCTGTTTAAAACGCTGAGCCAATACCTGTATAGATGCTGGAGCTACTTGCAAGGCTTGATCGTTCGGATTGGCTGAACCGTAAGCTTCCGCCGTCTCCGGTGGATTAAATTGTAGAAATGTTGCAACTCTATCCAGACTGACAGGCTCGAAATAACGGGGGAATGGCTCTATTCTTCCGAATTCATCCCGTAGTATATGCTCTAGTGTATCTATAAATGGGGCTTGAACATCTAATGGCTTCATAGTAATGACCTCCGAATGTCGCGGTAGCCAAAGCAAGCCTTCGACCTGAGGATGCACCGCTAGAAAATCACCATCTATGGAGCTGCCGATGAACACGCACTCGCCCAGCTGTTGCGCGGTGATCGGACAGTTATCATTATGCGTCCACAGTTCGTAATCCGCATAGGATTGCAAAAGTTGAGGATCAGGTCGTTCAATCACCAGCAGGCCGCAATAGGTACCTGGCCCGTATTGGGTGAGAAATGAAGCATAGGGAATTGGTAAAGTTATGCCATAGGTATGTTCGAAATTTGTCAGTTCATCGGCAGCTACTGGCGTGTGCTGTGTGGAAACCCAATACATGTAGAATACACCTGCTTTCTGGCACTCTATCTATAGGGATGGAGTCCAAATGTAAATGAGAGATATGCTATAATCAGGAAATAAAATAGTTAAATATTAGTCTATCTCAATTATGTAAGAACTACAATTTGTGAGGGTATGAAAGGGGAGCACATCGTATGACATCGGGGGTACAGGCCTACATAGATCCAATTTTTGAGGAGATTGACCAGAGATACGCTTCTGAGCAAAAACGCATCGCGGAATTCAAGACCAAAAGCGTCCTTCACGAAGGGATTCATGAATACTTAAAAGTTACCTGTAAGAGCGACGGGTTATGGGTGGATACCTACGAACCGTTTGATTGGGATCATCGTAGACCAGATATGGATATTTCCGGTTTTACGGAAGAAGTGACGCTCCAGCAGGTGCAGGATGAATGGATGCCTGTGTTCAAAGAACGGATAGCGGCCCTGTATAATTCTGAAGAATTTAGTCCTATGTTTTTTCGTTATCGGCTGGAATTTCATCTAGAGGTGGTCTTGGAGAATAAGGCCAGTCATTTTACATTCTCGCTGTTGAACGAAGATAAGCGGCAGCATCTGTTAGCCACTATCGAACAGTTTGTGGAGCAAAAGCTTGACCCTGCCAGTAAAGCTATCCCGAAGGAAGAGGACGATTTTTTCTTAGTAAGGCACTTGCTTGATCCTCATTTGTACCCTATAGACGCCCAGTGGGTGAATGAGCTGTTGAATCGAATGGATGCAAAAGTGCAGGTTAGCCGTAAGCGAGAAGAAGCATGGAGGCATCAGCTGAGCAGAGGCTTAATGCATTGGGCTGAAGATGAATTTTTGGCCAAATACGCAGATCGGGAAAAAAACTACGGGCTGGAGTATACGGTGAGGCCCGATATTCTTCCTTCAGATATTCCTGCCCCCGCCATGGAGATGTTCCTGCTCACCGCGATGCGTGTGGGTTCGACCGATGCCGATGCACGGCAGAGTTATTTGGAGATTGCTGCACAACTGGGTTCAAATCAGGCAGCCGAGTGGCTTAAGAGTGGATCAGGCAGCATTCCAGCGTCATATACAAGTGAACGAGTCACCTGCCAAGCGAATGATATTTTGCAAACACTGGAGGTTCAGATTCGTTCTGAGGAAGAAGAGAGCTATAGAGAAGCACTCGTATATCTATGTGATATATTACGAAAAGGCTTTACTAAGGAATATGGGATGAAGTTCAAAAGCAAAGTGAAAAACTATCTACCCATACCCAAGTTAGCCAAATCTGCATTACATCGTTTCTTTGCCAATGCACTTGAATACCCTTCGCTGCACCCGTTGCTGGCGGAATATGCCGAGACTGTGATGGAAGAATTCAAGTGGTACAACGATGTAGAGCCGGGGGAGAAGTCAGCAATGCCTGGAACCTATGCGGTGATGGGATTAGGACTTAAAGGAACGGAATATTTTCCGTTAGTGAGTCGTTATATGAAGCTAGTGGATAGTGAGCACCAGTCGGTGCAGGACGGTTACGCCGCTGTGTTTGCTGAGGCACATGGACTGACACCGGATACGATTCCCGTATGGGTGAGGATTCTTTTGGCAGGTAATGATTCTGCCAAACCTCTGAAATCGGCTGGCATTGAAAGTGCAGAACAGGCGAAGGCGCTAGTAAATGTACTTGAGAAGTTGGAAGACTACGAACAAGAGATGATCGTTTATCGTATATGGGGTGGTGCAAAGAAACTAAAAAACAGCCTGAAGCAGGCTGTCCCTGAGGTAAAAGAGATACTGGAGACGCTTATTCCATAAAAGCATTGTATTCATGATCATATTGCAGTCCCTGCGCAATGCGTTGAACATCCGGCTCGCTTCCACTGCGGCGTAGTACTTCAATAACATCTGTACAGTCGCTATCTCCAGCCGAGATTGCACGTGGTGGTCTGACAGACGGCCTGGACCAGTGCTTCTAGGCTGTCAAAAGTTTGTATACTCATGTTTGGAATGCTCACCCTTAGACGCTTGTTTATGCTGTAGTTTTTGTAATATTTTTAAGATGGCCTGGCGATTTTTCGCATCCTTAATGTACTTTGGAATGGAATGGGAAGCCGTGCGCATCATACCGGATGTGGGTTTTTCCCGCAACTCGGCAGAGATATAGGAGAGCAAATAATTCAGGTGTATCCGGTTAAGAGCCCACACCGGTTTCCCACGATAGTAATCAAGGAAATACAGTTGGAGCTGGAAAATAGGATCTTTCCCATTTTGGATCACGTCTGTATGCCATTCACGTGACTGCATACGATGCACCGGAACTTGATTACGTGTCTCACAGTGCGGACAGTGTATATTCGTATTTTTATGAGTAACCGTTCGGTCATCATGGATTTCAATATTAAAATATCGCTCGCAATGGCTGCATACACCGCGTGCATAGAATTTATACGATTCTGGCTGCTGAAATGTGTAGTAACAATGAGAGCAGCGAACAACGTAATAACAGTCTTCTTTAGATCTGGAAATAAAAGCTTGGCCCTGACAGCGAGGACAGTGAACAGCTACCTGTTCTCCTCTCCGGATCACGGCGGCAAAGTCATATTTATATCCATATTCATCTTTGAAGCGTTTTTGCTCCATGTTCGTTCCTCCTTTTCGGAAAGAGCGTAAAAACGTACTTTTTATATATCATATGTTATAATATTCCTTAACAACAGAATGGCTTAGATGGGCGGTCGGCTAGTCTCCTGTAAAGGAGGTGAGGCCCTGATTCTTTCCTTCCATAAAAAGAAATAGACCGCCCGTGGTAGGAACCGGTCTATTTCGAATACCGTGAACTTGCAGCCACCGCCCTTAAAAGCGGCTGTTGCCAAAGAGTGAGGATGTTGACGCATCTTCACTCTTTTTTAGAATATACATATTATTCCCATTTTAACACTTGAAAATGGCCTTTTCAATGTGCCGAAGGGTGAAAAGGCGAATAGGATGTGCAAAAGGAGAGGGCGAGCATGAGTATTTTTACAGGGCTGCAACGTTTGCAGATTCAGGCTTATTATGATGAAGAATTTCTTATAGAGCATCGTTTTTCAAATGGACGGGGCTTTCCGCCTTCCTATATAGATTACGTCAAGACTCTTGGCTACGGGCGGTTATGTGGCGTATGGAACATCCATATTCCTCTCGGGGATCATCCGGATTCATGGCTTCATCGTTACCATGACTGGCGAGCTTGGTTTGATGATGTACTGGAATCGGAGGAGGTCTTACAAGAAGCGGCGTTGGAGCCAGATGGTTTCCCGCAATTATTGGAACATGCCGTTCCCTTCGCTTCCAGTGAAGAGGATGACCTGCTGGTCTGGGATATTCAATCGCCTGATAAACGGGGGGAATTCCCGATTTATGCTTTGAATCTGCGCACATGGGGCAACTTTCGGTATGCAGCCCCGGATTTGTATAGCTTCGTCGAAGCGCTGCTGGATAGAGAACGCGTAAAGTCGATTTTGGGAACACATCGTACACCATTCCCTTATACATTTGAACCCTTTTAAATCGTTAAAGAGCCACCCTGGTTTTCGAACTTTAAGGTGGCTCTTTAAGTTGCTATTCTTTTTGTTCTTTATGCTTGGGCTAAATATTGCTGTACCAGTTCATATCCAGCCACGCCCATTACAGGATATTGATTATATTCTTTTAGTTCCAGGTTGCGTACATATTCATCTCCGTAATACAGATGGCCCGCGCAATTAAAATATTTTAGCTGCTGTTGTTCCTCAGATAGAAGGCGATGATCGATAATGGGCCATACTCCCTTCGTCAGATTTTGGGTGGCGGTGAATATAACCTCGAACCTGCCCCGGTAATCTGTGAATGAGAGATATGTAGCTTCACCCTCGTACGCTTGATTCTGACCTATGGATAGAACACCAAAGGAGAACGCTTTTTTGAATCGACCATACAGTGCGCAGATCACCTGACATACCGCAAATCGGCCGTCATGCAGAGGGATAACAAAAATATCGCCTTCCTGATGTTTGATTCTCTTAAATACCATCGTCAGGCCAGCTCTTCCTGAAGGATCTCTGTTTTTAGACCTTTAGCGCTGGTAATTGTAATGCTAATCGCATCAAAACCGTTTCGCTTGGCCTCTTCAAAATCGCACCGTTCGCCGCTGATCAGCTCCAGCTGTCCGTTCTCGTCCACATCATCTGCAAACTCGTCATCCCAATCAACATTATAAAAAGCAGTCACGGTCACCTCAAAGGTATCCTCACCGTCATCGTCCAGATAAGGTAGCAGGGGAGTGCGATTGTTCTGCTGTTCTTCTGTATATACTTCACACAGTAGTGCATCGTAACCATGGCGAGTTCCATCAAAAATGACGATCTGCTCACCTGTGACTGCATCTTCTGCAATAATGAGCTGGGGCGCAAACTCTGTTACAGCGATCAGCTCATCCATGAATTCTCCATAGTAAAAAATGTGAAATTTCGTATTTCCGGCCTGTGAACGGAGCTTACCTGTCCATTCTTGTTCAACCCATGCCTCCGGGTTTTCGGGTACAACCCAATCCTCCAAATAAGCAGGCCCTAATTTAGTATGCTGTGTTTCTGTCATTTATAGCGTCTTCCTTTCTTTTCGTTTTATTATGACATGGACAGGGTAACGATTTTGTTGTCCTCATCCACATCTACCTTCACATTTACTCCGAGCTTGTCCTTAAACAGCTTACTGATATTAATATAATCATCCTTCACCGGCCTACTTGAATTACCAGTGGTGCGAGTCATTCCAGCGGTGATGATGGAGCGCACGTAGGTTTTGTCGAGGCTGGCTTCAGGATTGTAAGTATAAATAACCTGTTCCTGTTGGTTGTAATAATGGGTTAATTCCGTATAGTCGTTGGCATTCTCATACTGTTTTTCCTCACGTACATACTCAGGATGGTCCATGGTATAGTGGATTCCCCCATCCAGAAAAGGATTTTCTTTGGAGGGCTTGAGTTCATACTGTCCATAGGCAAGTTGAAACAGATACTCTATGCCTGAGCCCTCCGCCTGATAGTAGAGCTGACGATGGTCCCCATTTTTATCTATTGCGGTATAACTGCTGATTAAAGGCCAGGCATCATATTTTTTACCCTTTACCTCAAGGGCCAGCTTGTAATGTACAAGCACCTTCTCATTTTGGAATAATCCAAAGCTGCTCATAATGAAATAGGCAGGCACACAAATAATTCCGATAATCAATATGAATATAAATATTCTTACACGCATAAGTAGAGTGATTCTCCTTTGGTTGTCGATTATGTGGACAGCTCACGCTGGGCAGATGCACCGAATTCCTCATGTTGCAATAATTGCTTCAGCGCATGTTGTGCGAAAGGGTGGGCTTTATGTGCGCGGAGCAGTGCAAAAGCGGCCCCCTTGACTAAGATATATGTATCACTGCGGATTAAGTCCAAAGCTATATGTAGCTCTGCTTCTGAACAAGGCATCCATGCCAAAGTTTGTAAAGCTGCGTTTCGTACATCATCATCTTCATCAGGCTTGGACAGCAGCTCGCGAATTCCTCGCATGATCATCGGCTGCTGGCTCTGATCCGCATATAGCCCGATGACCTTCAGCGCTTCTATACGAAGCAGATCATCCTCAGATGATTGCTGCACAAGCTGCAAAAGGAATGCGATGGTGTCCCCCATGGGCTGGGGTATAGCTGTTAATTCGCGTAATGAGACTAATCGATCTTCATACGATAGTGTAGGGAAAATAGATAAGAACGTCTTTCCGTCATCATCAGTTTGTATGGACATATACCCCCCTCATTTCTTAGCCAGATTACTTTTTGACATTGTGTATTACCTACTCTCGTTGTCTGTAGTTCGATAAAGCTTCTTCCGTTCCGCCACCCTCTAGCAGCACCATAACCGCATAGGAGATTGTATCAATCCAATCGTCAAGCGTACTAATCTGCTCTACGGTCAGCAGGTGATTTCGCTGCAGCATACCATCAGGATGCAACGCCCATGCCCGTGTATATTGGCAAATCCCCCACAGAGCGGATATAAGCTCCCGTTCTACGGACGGTTTCTCCAACTCATCTGCCAGAACTTCAATGATAGTCATGAGCTCATGAAAATTATCCTCGATCAGTTCTCCCTGGAAGGGACGAAGCATCCCTAGAAACCCGCTTCGCATTTTGGGATGCTCCAGATCATCATGAATAAAAGAATGACAGCGCAACAGCTCACGGGCTTCATGTTTATTCATGAAGTTCCGTAATCTCTGCACGGATGCCTCTGCACAGAAAGCTGCCTGACAGCCCTGACAAGGCATCGATGTCAACGACCATGTCTGCTTCTTCATAGCGGAAATCGAGCTGCAAGATGATATTTTCTGTTTCTACAGGGGTTAATACATGCTCTTTGGTTTCCAGAAATGTAAAAGTCACTGCATAGCGTGGAATATCTTTGGCTGGAGCCTCAGGGATCACTGGTGCATCAGCCGAAGGTTCCAGATCCGGTGATTTAGGAACTAGCACGCTAGCGGGGGATAGCTCAATTGTCAGTGTAATCTGGTCTTTCGTCATATTGGCAGCCGTGATTCGGTCATAGTGAAAAGGTGGAAAATAGCCGAGCTTTTCTACAATGCTGTCTGCACCTTGAATAGAAACGGTTGGAGAGAAAGCCAGTTCCAGTCCGATGGACCCTGTCAGTTGGTCTTCATATTCTGGATTGATACGGATAAGGACCTGTTCCGACTCTACCTTCAAAATCGTACCTATAAAATACTGTTTGCCATGGATCAGAACAACATCATGCGGAACGAACGGCAGAGCTCCTCCCGCTTGATAATGAATGAGATATTCGTTTTCTTTTTTTTCAGCCTTTTGAACTTGAATTTGCATAAATTGCAGCCTCCTAGGGTTAATGGGATGACGGATTGTTTAAGTGTGTGGTAAAGGATACGGAGTCCACGATTGAAAAACATACTTCATATCCGGAGTATCCTTTTCGAGCATAAATGGAAGAATATCCATAATGGCACGTGCTTTACTACCAGCATAAAAGTTGCGCGAGCTGTGTAACAGTTTGGTTGCCTTTATCCACTGGCTCAGCTGCATCATAACGTCTTCGACGATTGTTTGGTCGATACGTTCATAAATGTCCTGACGGATCGAAACAAGCATCCCGCAATTGTTGGGAGATTGACCCATAGGGTCATTGGACAAAAGAATGTAGACTTCCGGCGTTGTCCCTTTGTTATAGGACGATTTGATACTGGGAGCCTCGATAACCAGCATCAATGGAGTCAATTCATTATCGGTTACAATGCGGAGCAACTCCTGCTTGTCCCAGCGGATCTTAGCGTGTTTGGCTTTCTTGGATTGATAGACAGACACACGGGTATTGCGGATTCCTGATATGTTCAGGAATGTTTCAAAACAATCGAACAGGTTAGTAAAGCACTCTTCGGCAAACAAAGTGTGCTTCTCCGATAAGGAACCTGTCATTATGAAATTATAATGTAGATTGTTAACCACAAGCATCCATCCTTTATTCATGAATTACCAATTCTCCTACCATAATATATGACATGGTGATTGAATTCACCTTTTGCGTTATTCGTTAAAATCGTTTGGAAACCAGTTCAACTTCGCGTATACTAGGAAAGTCATATATGGAACGGCCTGAGCCGCCTTGCGGCCGTATGTTGAGTTACATGAACAGATTCAACGATAACGGATATGCTCCCTTCCTGAAAAGGGGAGAATGAGAACCGATACAAAAATGGGAATTCTGAACTATGGAACGATAGATGTCATATGGCACATGAACCTATTTTACGTGACACATATTGAATACAGATAAGGGAAGTGAATACAACTTGAAGAATTTTACAGCATTAGGCGTGGAGCAACATTGGGTAGAAGCCTTGAAAGAGCAGGGCATCTCAGCGCCAACACCTGTACAGCAGGAGTCCATTCCACTGTTGATGGAAGGTCAGGATGTGATTGCCGAGGCACATACGGGGACAGGGAAGACGCTTGCGTTTTTACTGCCGATTTTACAAAAGCTGAATTTGGACAAGCGGCACCCGCAGGCGCTTGTGATTGCACCTACGCGTGAATTGGCACTCCAGATTACAGAGGAAGCTAAATGCTTGGCTGCTGCGGAGCCAAGTTTATCTCTACTAGCTGTTTACGGAGGACAGGACGTGGAGCGTCAGCTTCGTAAACTAAAAGGCGGCGCACAACTGATTATTGGTACACCTGGGCGACTGCTGGATCACCTGAGACGTGGCACGCTCGATCTAGGCGGCATTAAAATGCTGGTCCTGGATGAGGCTGACCAAATGTTACACATGGGCTTCTTGAACGACGTGGAGACGATTCTGCAGGAGGTTCCTTACCGGAGACAAACAATGCTGTTTTCCGCTACGATGCCAGCTGGTATTCGTAAGCTGGCTCGTGTCTATATGAACGAACCCGTTGATGTCAAAGTGAAATCGGCTTCTTCCGTTCCAGTGAGCCAAATCCGTCAGGTCGTTGTACAAACAACAGACCGTGGTAAGCAACAGGCATTGGTAGATATGCTGAATACGGATCGTCCGTATTTGGCTGTTATTTTCTGCCGTACTAAGCGTCGGGCTTCTAAACTGAATGAGGAGCTCCAGGAGATGGGGTTCGAGAGCGGTGAGCTGCACGGGGACTTGTCCCAGAACAAGCGGGAGCAAGTGATGAAGGCGTTCCGTGAGGCGAAACTTCAATTGCTCGTAGCGACAGATGTAGCCGCACGCGGCTTGGATGTAGAAGGCGTCACGCATGTCTTCAACTATGACATGCCACAGGATGCCGAAAGCTACATCCATCGCATCGGGCGTACCGGCCGTGCCGGAGGCAAAGGCGTTGCGGTGACGCTCGCCACGCCGAGGGATGTTCCGGAGCTTCGGAACATCCAAAGAGTTGCTGGTGTCACATTCACCAGCAGTGAGGGCGGCGGGCAGCGTAGACCTGCTCCCGATACGGCTGAGCGGCAGGGTAGAAACGACCGCTCAGGCAGAAACGACCGCCGTTCCTTTGGTGGCAACGATGCTGGCGGTGGACGCCGTAGCGGCCGCGAACAGTCCGGTCGTCGTGACGGCGCAAACGGCGAGCGTCGCTCCAACCGTAGCAGTAGTGAACGCGGCGGATATGATCGCGATCGCAGCAACGGCGGTTCCACACGCGGAGGTCAAGGCCGCTCGGCGGGGCAAAGCAGCGGACGCGGCGGATATGATCGCGGCAGCAGTGGTTCTGAACGCGGAGGTCAAGGCCGCTCGGCAGGACAAAGCAGCGGACGTGGCGGATATGACCGCAGCAGCGGCGGTTCCGCACGTGGAGGCCAAGGTGGACGCGGTGGACAAGCCAAAGGCGGTCCGCGTGGGGGTCAAGGTCAAGGAGGCCGACGCGGACGGTCCAGGTAGATAAAATAGGGGTATTCTCATAGAATGCTCCACTATGGTTATCATAATAGCCCCGGGGAGGCTCATCTTCCGGGGCTATTATAATCTTCAACTATGCCGCTGCAAGAACAGCATCATAAGATAAAGAGCAGCGAAAGATGCCTTGAGATAACCGAATAGCGGGTAGGACATTTTTTAAAAGATAATTTGGAGGGGTTATACATCATGCAGGAACAGGATATGGGCAAGCGTGCCATGGTCTCAGCATGGATCAGCCTGATTAGCAACATCCTCTTAACCGGCATCAAAATCATCGCAGGACTCATGTTCAACAGTAAGGTGCTGGTGGCCGATGGTGTGCATAACGCCGGGGACGTGATTGCTTCTGCAACCGCACTGGGAGCGATGAGAATATCCAGCCAGCCTCCGGATGAGGATCATCCTTATGGTCACGGCAAGGCAGAAGTCATTGGTGCTAGTGTGGTGGCGGTCATATTGTTCGGGGCAGGTATATTTATCGGCTATCATTCCATTGCTGCGCTGTTCGAACCGATGCCACAGGAGCATATACTAGCCTTAGTGGCAGCCATTATTTCCTTGCTCTGGAAACAGTGGCTGTATCTCTACACAATTCGTATTGGCAGAGCGGCCAATAGTCAGGGCCTCATTGCGACGGCAAAAGATCACCTCGCTGATGTATATGCCTCTGGAGCGGCTGTATTGGGCATCGGATTAGGACTGATCGGGGAACACTGGGATATTCCGATTTTATCTTACGGCGACCCCATTGCGGGGTTTGTAGTGGCGTTGCTGGTTCTGAAATTGGCATGGGAAATGGGCCGCGAATCTATAGATGTGCTCATGGAGAAGGCTATTGCAACCGAGGAAATCGAAAGCTACGCAGCAGCCGCACTGAGTGTAGCCGAGGTTCAGCGTATTGACCGTATCCGTGCCCGTGAGCACGGTCATTATATTATTGTAGATATCCGAGCTTCAGTGGATGCCTCTTTGACGATTCAGCAGGGACACGATATTATCCGGCTGATCAAGAGGGCCGTCATGAAGCGGGAGCCACGGGTTTATGAGGTGCTTGTCCATTTGAATCCGTGGTATGCAGACGACCTCCATGCTGTAAAATCAACAGAAAAAGAGCCTGAAGATAAGGTGTAACCGATACGAATAACGCCCCTAGAACAAACGCCTCGAATTGACAGATAACTTGCCGGAAGGGTATGCTTTTAAAAGCCGAACGATGATGAATAAAAGCGAGGTTACCCGAAAATATGCGAAAATTTTTAAAATGGCTAGGTATTTCTGTGACTGCTACAGTCCTTTTAGTGGGCGGATATTATGCTTATTCTATATATCATTTTACGAATCAAATTTCGGTTGCTTCCGGCCAGGACTCGAAATTTAAACCGCAAACCCAAACATCAACCAATGTACAACCTGTAGAGGTATCACTCCCACCGGAATGGGATGGAACAGAGAGAGTGAATATTCTGCTGCTTGGCGGCGATTCTCGTGGAGAAGATTCAGGGCGCTCTGACTCGGTTATGGTTGCTTCTGTTGATCCGGTTACGAAAAAGGCTACCCTGATGTCGATTCTTCGTGATACGTACGTCAAGATCCCGGGTCATGGGCAAAGTCGATTGAATGCAGCCTTTTCCTACGGTGGGCCTGATTTGACCAGACAGACTGTGAGCGACCTCCTGGGGATACCAATTCAATATTATGTATATACTGATTTTAATGGTTTCATTGCGTTGGTTGATTCTGTAGGTGGTATTGACCTGGATGTCGAAAAAGATATGCATTATACGTCCAAGGCAGACAAACACCAGTTTGATATTGACTTGAAAAAGGGAATGCAGCACATGGACGGCAAAACAGCCTTGCAATATGTACGTTTCCGTCATGATGCGACTTCCGATTTTACACGTACGGAGCGACAGCGCAAATTCATTACCGAACTGGGCAGTAAAATACAATCGACCTCGTCGCTCATTAAACTGCCAAGTATTTTAAATAGCATATCTCCTTATATTGAAACGAATCTGAGTACAACGGAAATGCTGCAGTTGGCTTCATTGGGTTTTAATATCGATGCTAAAACAGTAGCGAAGCAGCAAATCCCGCCAAACGAACTGGTGCGCGGGGAAACCATCAAAGGTGCGCAGGTGTTGGGTGTGGACGAGCGGAAGCTCAAGCGATTCATACAGAATCTTTTTGAACAAGAAAACAAACCGGTGACTACGACGGTGGAGGCTGCCACCACGACAAATGATACTCCATAACCCTTCAAAGCAAGCGAAGTTCGTACAATAACGTACAACTTTGTTTGCTTTTGTGTTTATTTGGGTATAACCTTGTATATTTTGTTGCAAAAATATATCGTAATTATGAAGAACGTATACTCATCTGTCTAAAGAGAAGGGGAATGTCATGTGGAAATAACTCCGGCATGGAAAGACCGGTTTAAGAAGTTTTTCCTGAACAACAAGTTTGTGTTATTCCTGTTGGTATTGCTGCTGATCGGTTTGAATATCTTAGTGCTTACCAAAATTTCATACATATTTACGCCTGTCATCGTGTTGCTGAAAACGATCATTCTCCCGGTCATTTTGTCCGGTGTATTGTACTATCTGCTCAATCCGCTGGTAGATGTACTGGAGCGAAATAAGGTAAAGCGGGTATACTCCATTGTTGTCCTGTTTTTGCTCATTATAGGGATTATCGCTATTGTGATTACATCGGTGGTACCTGTGATCCGTGATCAGATACAGGGCCTTATCCAAAATGTCCCTGCCTATACCGAGCAAGTCAAACAACAGTTTGAGCGACTGATTGGCAGTAACTTTGTCAACCAATTCCAGAACACCATTCAAATAGATCCATCTGAACTGGCCTCCAAAGCTTCTGAAAAGTTATCTGGCTTTATCAATAATGCATGGACGGGTGTGGGAAGCTTTTTGGGTGTGATTACGGAAACTGTGCTTGCGATCGCTACGGTTCCGTTCATTCTGTTCTATTTGCTGAAAGATGGACACAAGCTGCCGCAGTGGATTCTAAAAATGCTTCCACCTATGTTTCGTAAAGAGACAGATCGTATCATGACCGAAATGAATCATCAGGTCAGCTCGTATATTCGTGGACAGATTATTGTCAGCTTCTGTATTGGAGTGCTGCTGTATATTGGTTATCTGATTATTGGATTGGACTACTCTTTGACACTTGCGGTCATTGCGTCCTTTACGAGCGTGGTTCCCTACTTAGGTCCTGTAATTGCCATTACACCCGCGTTAATCGTAGCTATAGTTACCTCACCGATCATGCTGCTCAAAATGGTTATCGTATGGACAGTCGTCCAGCTTATTGAGGGTAAATTTATTTCACCACAAATTATGGGTAAATCTCTTCGAGTACATCCGATCACGATTATCTTTGTTATTTTGACAGCAGGCAATTTGTTTGGTGTGGTAGGAATTGTACTGGCTGTTCCAGGTTATGCCGTCTTGAAAGTAATCGTGACCCATCTGTTTAGTTTCTTTCAAAAGCGTTCACATCTTTATGAAGCAGATAAAGTAAAGTAAAAAGCAAGTCTCTATAAAAAGTAAACATGGCTAAATATGTGCGGTAAATCTGCTATTTTGCCCCTCTTGGTTAACTGTGGCTTTACGTGCTATAATTAATGCCTATTCGTATTCCAAAATAGAAAGGTCAGACTTTTTATGATAAAACTCAGCATTCTTGACCAATCTCCGGTATCGGAAGGCATGACGCATGCACAGGCATTACAAAAGACTGCTGAGCTTGCTATAGAGGCGGAACGCCTGGGTTATCATCGCTTCTGGGTATCCGAGCATCATGCAGCCTCTAACCTTGCAGGCTCCAGCCCGGAGGTATTGATTTCACACCTGGCTGCCCGTACCTCTACCATTCGAGTGGGGTCGGGTGGTGTGATGCTGCCTCATTACAGCGCTTATAAAGTAGCGGAAAACTTCCGGGTACTGGAGGGATTGTATCCGGGACGCATTGATCTGGGTCTGGGGCGAGCGCCTGGAGGAATGCCGATTGCTACCAGAGCTTTGCAGGAGGGGAAAATGCGGGGCGGCGTTGATCTGTACCCCGAGCAGCTGGATGATCTGCTAGCCTATTTGCACGATAGCACAGGCAACCAGCATCGCTTCGGTTCGCTACAGGCGATGCCGCTCGTAGAGACCGTGCCGGAAATGTGGCTGCTTGGCTCCAGCGGCGATAGCGCAGGTCTGGCCGCCGAGCGTGGCGTAGGCTTTGCGTTCGCGCAGTTTATTAATGGTGAAGGCGGCACAGGTGCTATGAAGGGATATCAGGAAAGCTTCCAGCCTTCCCAGCATAGTGAGCAACCGCGTTCGCTTGTTGCCGTATTTGCGATCTGCGCGGATACCGAGGAGGAGGCCAATCGTTTGGCATCCAGCATGGACTTGTCCCTGGTGCTTTTAGAGCAGGGCACGCGTTCCGCAGGGACACCTTCTGTCGAAAAGGCGCTTGCGTATCCGTATACGCCATATGATCGGATGCGCATTCGTGAGAATCGCAAGCGTATGGTGGTCGGTTCACCCGAACAGGTGAAGCGTCAGCTTGAGCAATTATGCAAGAACTATAATGCACAGGAGATCATGGTTGCGAGCATCATTCACGACTTTGATGCCAAAATGAAATCAATACGCCTCATGGCTGAAGCATTTGGACTGTCCTCTGTACAGGCTTAATGCGAATGGCCAGAATTAAAAGATCACAGCTTTAGGGCTGTGATTTTTTTTGACTTTTGAGGAAATATTGAACGTTACGCATTGTAAATTAGAAGGAATATGCCAGTTAACACTTGATAATGATTATCAATATCTTTATTATATAAAGATAGAATGAAGTTTTGATGAATGTCGTGCGTTAAGCCCGTGACTATATATATTGGATTAGGGAAAGGGATGATTCCAAATGTTTCGTCTGAAAACGGCAAATCTGGATATTGCTTATGAGGATCGATTAATCGTAGAAGATCTGAACGTAGAAATACCGCAGGGAAAAATCACAGCATTGGTGGGGGCAAATGGCTCCGGTAAGTCAACCATTCTGAAAACGATGGCTCGCATCATGAATCCTAAAGGCGGTAGCGTTCTGCTGGATGGTAAATCCATTCATAAGCAATCCACCCGGGAGGTAGCGAAGCAGTTGGCTATTTTGCCGCAGAATCCGACTGCGCCGGAAGGGTTGACCGTGACGGAACTGGTATCTTACGGACGTTTCCCCTATCAAAAAGGTTTTGGTTCCATGAAAGCGGAAGATCGCAAAATGGTAGAGTGGGCCATCCAAGTAACGGGAATGAGCGAATTTCACGATCGTCCGATTGATCAGCTTTCTGGTGGTCAGCGTCAGCGTGCCTGGATTGCTATGGCGCTTGCGCAAGATACGGATATATTGTTTTTGGATGAGCCGACTACATTTTTGGATATGGCGCATCAACTGGAAGTGCTGCATCTGTTAGAGTATCTGAATACTTCGGCAGAACGCACCATTGTTATGGTCGTGCATGACTTGAACCATGCAGCCCGGTATGCTCAGCATATGATTGCGATCAAAAAAGGGAAAGCGAAGGCGGTAGGAGCCCCGACTGAGGTTATGACCCCCGATGTGCTGCGTGAGGTGTTCGGGATCGAGGCGGATATTGTTACTGATCCTCGTACAGGGGTACCACTCTGTCTTCCGTATGCTTTGGCTGGTCAGCCTGCGGTAAGCCAAGCAGTAAAGGGAATGAATGTAGAAGAGAAGCAAACGGTGGGTTCTGTTGCCGAGCGGCGTGATGCTAGACCACAAGTAGCAGCAAGAGGTTAGAGGGTCATCAAGTGGCAGCATCAACGGTAAAGGGTCTGTGGATATTGGCATGTCCGTCACGTTTTGGGTAAAATAGGTTAAGAACCTAAACCAAGCGACATGAAGGAGGATGCTGTATGTCTGTCTATTCATATAATGCTGTAACACCAGCCAATCAGGAGGTTTCTCTGGAAACTTACACAGGTAAAGTGCTGGTTATTGTGAATACCGCCAGTAAGTGCGGACTTACCCCGCAATATGGGGATTTGCAGAAGCTTTATGACGAATATAAGGATCGAGGGCTCGTTGTTTTAGGCTTCCCTTGCAACCAATTTGGCGGTCAGGAGCCGGGCAGCAGCGAGGAAGCGGCTGAATTTTGCCAATTGAATTACGGGGTTAATTTCCCGGTATTCGCCAAAGTGGATGTGAACGGACCGGATACAGCAGCTCTGTTTGAATATTTGAAGAAGCAGCAGCCTGGAGAACAGGAAGATGGTACAATTCAGTGGAATTTTACGAAATTCATTGTGAATCGTGAAGGTGTGCCTGTGGGGCGTTTTGAGCCTAAGGAGTCACCGGAAGCGATGAAAGCTGCCATTGAGCAGTTGTTATAATAGCTTCGTGTAATTCCAAAGCATATGTATAAACAAGGTCTGATTTCTGCCTGTCTCAGGGGAAACAGACCTTTTTTTATTCTCTAAATGAGCATTTACCTAAGAATTGACGCATCGTGTGGAAAGTCTGTTCCAAGGGCATAATCAGGGGGCAGACAGGGAAAACTGAATGGAGCAAAAAAAGATTTCAGCAAACGGCTGATCTCAGACATCCTTACCTTTTTAAATGTGGACAAACTGTGAATATCATAAAAAGCTATTGTAATGTGAAAAATATCACACTATAATAAGCGCATGAAGTGAAATAAATCACAAGAAGTAACGAGTTGCCTAAGTGAAAGTATTCACAATTATTATACATTTTATGCCCACACACCAAGGAGGAATTCAACATGAAAGTAGCAGTTATCGGATGTACACACGCAGGTACAGCAGCCATAGTCAACACAGCTAAATGTTATCCAGATGCCGAAATTACGGTTTATGAGCGTAATGACAATATTTCATTTTTATCTTGTGGTATTGCACTGTACGTAGGTGGTGTCGTCAAAGATCCGCACGGATTGTTTTATTCGTCCCCAGATCAACTGGCTGATATGGGTGTAGTGACCAAGATGCTTCATGAGGTAACGAGTGTGGATACAGCCGGCAAAACGCTGCATGCACGTAATCTCCAAACAGGTGAGGAATTTACGGACACATTTGATAAATTGATTGTGACTACTGGATCGTGGCCAATTATTCCGAAGCTGGAAGGCATTGAACTTGATCATATTTTGCTCTGCAAAAACTATAATCATTCGAATGAAATCATTGAGAAAGCCCAGCACGTACAGAACATTACAGTCGTCGGAGCTGGATACATTGGTGTTGAACTGGTAGAAGCTTTTCAAATGAACGGTAAGAACGTAACGCTGATCGACAGTGCTGATCGTATATTGAATAAGTATTTAGACCATGAGTTTACAGACCGGATTGAGAATTCCCTGAGAGAACATGGCATTAAGCTGGTACTTGGCGAGACAGTAAGTCGTTTTGAGGGGACTAACGGTAAAGTAAGTAAGGTCGTGACCTCTAAAGGAGAGTATGAAACAGAGCTTGTTATACTCTGTATCGGTTTCCGACCTCAAACGGATCTGCTCAAAGGTCAGGTAGATATGTTGCCTAACGGTGCGATCATTGTGGACAATTATATGCAAAGTAGCTGCCCGGATGTGTTTGCAGCAGGCGACAGTTGTGCAATTCGTTATAATCCGACTGGCAAAACAGCGTATATCCCATTGGCGACGAATGCGGTTCGAATGGGGACGCTGGTGGCACGCAATCTGGTACAGCCGACCATTGCCTACATGGGAACACAAGGAACCTCGGGTATCAAAATTTACGAAGATAATATTGCGGGAACAGGAATGACAGAAGCCGCAGCAACCGACGAGGGGATGACTGTAGAAGCTGTAACCATTGAAGATAGCTACCGTCCTGAGTTTATGCCAACCTCTGAAAAGGTATTGCTGAAGGTTGTATATGAGCAGGAGACACGGAGAATTGTTGGGGCACAAATTATGTCGAAGGTCGATTTGACGCAATCCATTAACACGCTGTCTGTAGCCATTCAAAATCATATGACCATTGACCAGTTGGCTTTTGTCGATTTCTTCTTCCAGCCGCACTATAACAAGCCTTGGAATTTCCTGAACGCGGCAGGTTTGCAAGCATTGCCTACAATATCCGAACGGAACCCAGTTACTGTATAATTCGATTTGTCTGTGACATTGTTCATAAGTTTGTCAACAATCTGAAGCGTACGGATGAATCCTTATAGTACAATATAGAGAGCATAAGGATTAGGGGGAGACTTTATAATGGATTTGTTTTATATCCTTTTTCTTGTAGTTGTTGCAGCCGTCGGTCTGGGCGGAGTTCTTTGGTTCTTGAGAGCTGTTGAAAAGGAAGAATACAATTAAATGTAAAGCGCGTAGTAGCGCAGTAGATGTAATAAAATAGAAAAACAGTCCTTTATCCAAGGGCTGTTTTTTTTACACTTTATAAAGTGATTTTTTTCACAAACAAAATCACTGATTTTAAATAAAATATAAAAGAAGAATATTTTGTTTAAAAGATATTAAAGGAGCGGGGGCAGATGGCAAGCTATAAACCGGGGCAAATTGCCGAAAAGACGGTGGAAACAGGAGTGGCCAAGGCGAACAACCCGTGGACTGTGGCGGTAGTATTGGGATTTTTAGCAGGTGCATTTATTGCACTCGGGTTTTTGCTGGATATACGCGTTATTGCAAGTGCACCTAAAGAATGGGGGAGCATTGCTACCTTTATTGGAGCTGCGGTGTTCCCTGTAGGTCTGGTGTTAGTTTTGATCGCTGGTGGGGAATTGCTGACCGGTAATATGATGGCAGTGCCTTTGGCGAGATGGGCAGGACGAATTAAGACAGGAGCCATGCTTCGTAATTTGGCGATTATTACGCTCAGTAATTTTGCAGGTGCATTATTTGTTGCATTTTTCTTCGGTCATGTTCTGGGCTTGACCGAAACGGGTCCTTACCTGGATAAAGTGGTGGATATGGCAGGACATAAGCTGCATGAAAGCTTTTTGCAGTCTTTTATATCAGGTATAGGATGTAACTGGCTCGTAGCACTGGCTGTATGGATGGCTTATAGCACAGACTCCATCGGCGGCAAAATTATGGGAATTTGGTTCCCGACCATGGCCTTTGTTGCTATCGGATTTCAGCACGTTGTAGCCAATATGTTTCTCATTCCGGCGGCTATTTTTGCAGGTCATTTTTCGTGGGCAGAGTATGTTATGAATTTCATTCCGGTTTGGTTGGGGAATTTGGTAGGAGGCAGTCTGTTTGTGGCTGGAGCCTACTGGCTGGCCTATCTGAAAAAAACTCAAACCAACACACATTCCGTGAATGAATCTCAAATTACTCCTTCCGTTGCATCCAATCCGTTGAGTGATCATGCATAATCACGTTACTTTATGAAGCAATGAACAAAGCAAATCCGCCATGACAGGCCCGGGGGAACGAAACCTGTCATGGCGGATTTTTTTGGGAGTGGTCCATGATTTGGCATGGAGGATGAGTGTGCTCTCGTCCATAATGCCTTGATCTCTTTTACCCTGGGTATGTAATGATGAAACAGGATGATAAAAAAATAATTATGATTTTTAAAATCCGTTTTGCTCTAAACAGCAGGCGGATTTTTATATATTTTGGAGAGATGCTGTGTGGTAAAATCCTTCTCTTGCCATAGGCCAAAGCTGTAGATATGATAAGAACAGTGTAATTTTTGGAAACGGTAACGGAAAGGAGCATTAACACCATGGATCATCGCAATAGCGCGCCTCTTGAGGCCACACTTCAACACAACTTACACAGAGGACAGCGGATGACGGAGCAGCAGAACGGTATTTTTCCGGCCGTATGCCCGTTGGATTGCCCGGATACGTGTGGGCTCCTGCTTCACAAGGAAAATGGAAAGATAGTCAAGGTGACTGGTAATCCGGATCATCCCATTACCAAAGGGGCTATATGCAACAAAGTCCGGAATATGACCGAGCGAGTATATGATCCGGATCGGGTGCTTTATCCGTTGAAGCGTGTAGGCGCCAAAGGGGAAGGGAAGTTTGAACGAATTAGCTGGGAGGAGGCGGTCGATACCATTACAGGTCGGTTCAAGGAGCTGATACGTACGGATGGACCGGAATCCATTCTCCCCTACAGCTTTTATGGCAATATGGGTGTATTGAGTGTGGATGGAATGGATCGTCGCTTTTTCAATGCGCTGGGTTCAAGCCAACTGGATCAGACGATTTGCAGTGTGGCTGGGAATGAAGGCTGGGCATCCGTTATGGGATTTAAGGGCGGCACAAGCCCGGAGGACACAGAGGATGCAGAGCTCATTATTGTATGGGGCGGAAACGTCATCAGCACCAACATGCATCAGGTCGTATTGGCTGAGAAAGCACGTAAAAAAGGTGCTAAGGTGGTCGTTATTGATGTCCATCGCAACCGGACGGCACAATGGGCGGATTGGTTCATTCCCTTATATCCGGGAACGGATACGGCGCTTGCGCTGGGGGTTATGCATGTGCTGTTTGATCAGGGGCTGACAGACGACGAATTTTTACGTCGCTATACCGTAGGTCACGAGGAACTGCGCGAGCATGTTAAGACCTATACACCAGAGCGGGTTTCGCAGATTACCGGCGTGCCGAAAGAGGATATTATCCGTTTGGCGGAAATGTACGGGAAGGCGCGAGCGGCCTATATCAATATCGGAAATGGGCTTCAGCATCATGATAATGGCGGTATGAACGTACGTGCAGTTACATGCTTGCCTGCACTCACTGGACAATGGTTGAAACACGGCGGGGGAGCGTCGCGCTCCAATGGTGCTTATGCCAAGATTAACAGCGCCCATCTGGAGCGTCCTGATCTGCGACAGAACCCGGATGCCCGGGTGATCAACATGAACCGGATTGGAGAGGCGCTGCTACAGAAGGAACAACCGATTAAGGCGTTATTTGTATATTGTAGTAACCCGGTAGTTGTAGCACCCGATTCGGAACGGGTGACGGAGGGATTTGAACGAGAGGATCTGTTTACGGTTGTTCATGACCTGTTCCTTACCGATACGGCCTGCTATGCAGATATTGTGCTGCCTGCTGCGTCTTCTTTTGAAGGAACAGACTTATACAAATCGTACTGGCACCACTATATCCAGATGCAGAAGCCTGTCATTGATCCGCTTGGGGAAAGCAAAAGCAATTATGAGCTATTTAGCCTGCTCGGACAGGCAATGGGCTTTGATGAAGCTGCCTTTACAGAAAGTGAAGAAGATATGATCGCAGGCGCGCTTGATAATCCAACGAACCCTTATCTCAATGGTGTAACCTTGGATGCCTTAAAAAAGTCGCCTTTTGTAAAGCTTGATATGACGCCAAAGGCTACTTATTTGGAGCGTCTAACTACGCCTTCAGGCAAGATTGAGTTGTATTCGGAAAAAATGAAACAAGCAGGTCTGCCCGCATTGCCCTCCTATGTACCGCTGATTGAAGGGTATGACGGAGAGCATCGGCCGCAAGCGGATGACCGTTTTCCATTGATGTTTGTTTCACCGCCAAACCATAATTTTTTGAATTCTACATTTGCTAATTTGCCCAAGCATCAGCGATTGGAGCGGGAGCCTTTGTTGCAAATTCACCCGGAGGATGCTCAGGCAAGAGACATCGCAGATGGTGATCCGGTTACCGTCTGGAATGACAGGGGAATGTATGAATTGAAAGCCAAGGTTACCGATCTGATGCTGCCCGGCACGGTGATTAGCCAAGGATTATGGTGGAAAGGCAAAGGACGCAGACAGCGTGCCAATGCGTTAACCTCTGACCGGCTGTCGGATATGGGGCAGGGGGCTACTTTTTTCTCAACGGTGGTGAATGTGAAGCGCCAATGAGAATATGCCTTTAATGGCGTCAGGTGCAAAAGGAGAAGCAAAATATATGAAATGGTTGGAGTCTTATCCGAAAGAAGTAAAAGTATTTCTCATTGCCAGCCTGATTAATTCCGCAGGAAGTTCCCTCATGTGGCCGCTCGTTAGCATGTATGTATTCGACGAACTAAACCGTAGTATGGGAGATGCGGGGATTGCGATTTTAGTGCAGTCTTTAGGCGGAATATTTGGTCAAGTGCTGGGCGGAGCCCTTTATCATCGTATTGGAGCCAAGAAACTGATTGTCGGCTCACTGGCCATGAATGCGTTGGGACTTCTCTCGCTTCCATTTACCAGTGGTCATTGGGTAGCTTTTGTCATCATGATGGGCTTTATCGGCTTTTTTAATGTGGTATCTGTGCCTGCGATTCAGGCCTTTGTAGGTTTTCGTTTTGCTGACCGACGTGGAGAGCTGTTTAATATCATTTATGTCGCGAACAATATTGGGGTGGCACTCGGAACGGGACTGAGCGGCGTTCTGGCCGACCTTTCCTATCAGCTCAGCTTTGTCATGAACGGAGTGACTTCTGCGGTATTTGCCGGATTCTTCTGGTCGTATCTAAGCAGAGTAGATCGGGAAGAGGGGGAAGTTCAGCTCAGCAAGTCTGTGATGAAAAGAGAAGAAATACCAGCTCGGTTGCTGTTTCGTGATACCAGGCTGTATCTCTTTGTGGGGTTAGGTTCACTTTTTTTGTGGTTCGGTAATTCGATCTGGAATACGGGAGTCTCTCCCTATATTATTGAGCAGGGCTTGCCTAAAACGATGTATGGGCTACTATGGACGTTGAATGGTGTTCTTATTTTTGCCGCACAACCTATTATTTTCTGGATCAAACGGCTGTACGCTCATCACGCTTCGGCGCAAATGACATGGGCTGGAGGATTTTATTTGGCAGCTTATATAGTCATACTGGGCACACAGAACTATACTGGGATGATATTCGCTATGGTACTGGCGACTCTAGGAGAAATGCTGATCGCACCTGCGGTTCCAGCATTCCTGTCTGATCATGGAGGTCGGGGTGCACCTTTTTACATTGGACTTGTAGGGGGCATTGGCGCAGCCGGACGGGTGATGGGACCTTATATTATGGGGAAGTTATATGATGGCGGTGGGTTACCGCCCACACTTTGGCTGGCATTAGGCGTAGCCGTATTATCCATTCTGTTTTTCATTCTGCATAGCTGGTTGAACCGTTTTCGGCATGATTTGGATAATTTGGATACTACTCCTTCTTAGGTGGATGTTCCCAGTCCTTAAGTCCCGATAAAAGTTCAATAATGAGCTTTTATTATGGTACAATAGGTGACAGCTGGTTGCAGTTATTGCTTCAGGAAAGCCTTCACAGGAAGGATTGAAAGGAATTGTTTACAAGTCAATCTTTGACGATACGTCATTCGGAGATGAAGGATGCTCCTGATCTGATTGCGCTGGATGAACTGGTATGGAATGAACGCACGGCTCCTGCTTCGCTGTCATGGAAGTCGCGCGGAGAGTTTCTGCGCAACACGCCTCCAGGCTCTCAACTGGTCGCCATCGAACAGGAAGTGCTCTGCGGGTATATTGGATTTCGTCCTCCAACACTGTTGGCTAGTAATTGTCATGTACTCGAAATAAATATAGCTGTACGTCCAGACTATCATCGCAAAGGTATTGGGACGGCGCTCATGAACTCCATGAAGGAGATTGCAGCTGCGGAGGGCATACGCAAGTTAAGTTTGCGTGTACTCTCCTGTAACACGGAAGCCCTTATGTTTTATGAAAAGTGCGGTTTTGCAATTGAAGGGCGCCTGCATGACGAGTTTTATATCGCAGGCCAATTCGTGGATGATGTTCTAATGGCCTATTTCTTAAAATAGACCGGAGGCTCCAGACAGGCAGCAACATTCGGTTGTGATGTCCAGCTCATAACCAACAACGCCGCAGACCTGATCAGGCCTGCGGCGTTGTTGTGCAGTACTATGTTATCGAAGTTGCTTCCATTCATTCTGGAGCATACCATACACTGCGTGGTTCATATAGCCATCTGGCAGCAACTCTGCTTCGCGTACAATGCCTTCGAGCACAAAGCCCAGGCGTTCTGGAATACCGCGGCTGCGGCGGTTCGTCGTTGCACAACGGATTTCGACCCGATGCAAGTCCAACTCCATCAACGCATATTCGACGAATACGCGGCAGGCACTGGTCATGAGACCCTGTCCTTCGTAACCGTGCCCAAGCCAGTATCCGATGCTAACCGACCGGTGGGCCCAATTGATCTCATGGTAGCTGATGATGCCAGCGAGCTCGTTGTCTATCCAAATTCCAGCGGTCAGGCTACCGTTCTCTGCGGCTTGTTTCAAGGCGCCTTGCACGAACTGCTCTGTATGGCTGATTTCCGTGGTGGAGTCTACCCATGGAAGCCATTGACGCAGACGGTCACGGGACATTTCGATCAGCTCAAACAGAGGCTGCACATGCTCCTTGGTGAGCGGCCGAAGGACTGTGCGTTCGTCCAACGCATATGTAAACATGATTAATCCCCTCTTTCACTCGGAAAATCGCTAAACCAGCCAGTCTAGCATTTAATCCCATGCTACCTTATTCTGCGAGAGTCGTCAAAAGGGAGAGGAAGCTTCAAATTTTATAGGTCCCACCCGGAACCGCCCCTGCTCATATACATATTTCAGATCCAAATCCCCTACAAATTCGCTTGGCGATACGCTACCAGATACAGTGGCATGCAGTGGGAACTGTTCGGCGTCATACATTACAACAGAGCTAAAATCGAGATGCTTTGTAAATTGGGCTGGATCATCATAAAATACGGACGCTTTGGGGTCCATCGTGTGTGTAGTACCGTCAATTATAACAGCGATATGCACCTGGCGGTTGTGGTCACGTAGCTCCACGGAGCTATGTACTCGCTGAGATACAGCATTTGCTGCTGATTCAACTGCATATTCCTCCATTGTTTGTACGTTAACAATATGCAACTCCTGCAATTCCACACCCGTTCCCGAGGCACGTGTGAGAATTACAACAGCTTCACGGACCCCATCTTCGTTTACATCTCTGTAAAATAACTGTGGTGCGGTGGAAATATCCGCTGAGCCCGACCACTGGAATGTGCGGCGCTGCTGGCCGATTTCCAGTACGGCTGAATGAAAGAGTCCCTGGGACGGGCTCACGGCGTATAGGCGGACAGTTGAGTCTTCTGGTGCGCTAGCCAGCGCATGAGATAATGCAGTTTCGGTCACCATGCTTGAAGAAGGATGATCGGAAGTCATAACGGAAGAGGACAGCAGCATAGACAGCAGGATGACGATCAACAGCTTAAACACGGGTGGGTCTCCTTTTCCGGTAAAATAAAAGATATATACACTATAACGAATTTATTTGCCGAAAATGTTAACTCTTTTTCATAACTTGCATCTTTTTTTGCTGAAGAGAGCATCCCGATTTTCATTTTATTGAGTTATGCGGTGTGAAAGGGTATATTTAAGGGAACAGGTTATACACAGATTATACGGAAGAAAGGTTGATTAGCGTGGAGAAGCCGATTACTCCCCCCAATTTTATTAAAAATGTTATTGAAGAGGATTTACGTACGGGTAAGGTAAAGGAAGTTGTTACACGCTTTCCACCTGAACCAAACGGATATTTGCATATTGGACATGCTAAAGCCATCTGGATCAATTTCTCGTTGGGAGATGAATTCGGAGGACGCACGAACCTGCGTTTTGATGACACCAATCCGGCGAAGGAAGACACGGAATACGTGAACTCCATTCAGGAGGACGTGAAGTGGCTTGGTTATGAATGGGAGGAAAAACATTTTGCCTCCAATTACTTTGAAGAGATGTACAAGCGTGCTATCCTGCTGATTCAAAAGGGGAAAGCCTACGTAGATGACCAAAGCGCGGACCAAATTCGTGAAACACGCGGAACACTGACAGAACCGGGACAAAACAGCCCCTATCGGGATCGCAGCGTGGAAGACAATTTGAAGCTGTTTGAAGAGATGCGTGCAGGCAAATACCAGAATGGTGAAAAGGTGCTGCGTGCCAAGATTGATATGGCTTCGCCAAACATCAATTTGCGTGACCCGGTTATTTACCGCATTTCACACACAGCCCATCACAATACAGGCGATACCTGGTGCATCTATCCGATGTATTCCTATGCGCATCCGCTGGAAGATGCGATTGAGGGCGTAACGCATTCGCTTTGTTCGCTGGAGTTCGAAGATCAACGCCCACTGTACGATTGGGTTGTAGCTGAATGCGAGATGGAAAACGTACCTCATCAATATGAATTTGGACGGCTAAATCTAGCTCAAACGGTAACCAGCAAACGTAAGCTCAAGCTTCTGGTTGATGAAAAACACGTAGATGGCTGGGATGATCCGCGGATGCCGACCATTTCTGGTTTGCGTCGTCGCGGCTATACGCCAGAGGCCATTCGCAGTTTTGTATATGAAACAGGCATTTCCAAAGCCTACGGAGTCATTGATTTGCAGGTGCTGGAACATTTTGCACGTGAGGATCTGAAGCTTAAGGCACCCCGTACGATGGCAGTTATAGATCCGCTGAAAGTGGTTATTACGAACTATCCTGAAGGACAAGTGGAAATGCTGGAGGCGGAGAACAATACAGAAAATCCGGAGCTTGGAACACGCCAAATTCCGTTTTCTCGTGAAATTTATATCGAGCGTGAGGACTTCATGGAGAATCCACCGAGCAAATACTTCCGCTTGTTCCCTGGTAATGAGGTGCGTCTCAAACACGCCTACTTCATTAAATGCAACGATGTCATTAAGGATGCGGAAGGTAATGTAACGGAGATTCACTGTACCTATGATATAGAAACCAAGAGCGGATCAGGCTTTACGGGACGTAAAGTGAAAGGGACAATCCATTGGGTAGAGGCTACTCAGGCTGTTCCGGCCGAATTCCGTTTGTATGAGCCATTGATTAACGCAGAGGAACCAGAGGTGCTGGAAGAGGATGGATCGGAAAAAACATTCCTTGATCAATTAAATCCGAACTCTTTGGAAATTGCTCATGGCTATGTGGAGCGGAATATGAAAGAAGCACAATCGCAGGACAAGTTCCAATTTTTCCGTCATGGTTATTTCAGTGTAGATCCGAAGCTTTCCAAACCGGGTGAGCCTGTATTTAACCGTGTGGTATCATTGAAAAGCTCTTTCCAATTGCCTAAGCAATAAGATGTTGGAAAAGTGGGACGGATGGTTGCTTCGTGCGGCCAAGTGAAAAAGGAGTCTGCCAACGGCAGACTCCTTTATTTTACGCATACCCGTTCTTCAGAACATGACCATTGACGTGAAGACACTCTATTGTCGTTGTGGTGCTTCATCTATTGGTTTGTGCTCGCCGCCATGTCCTGGCTGGTAACCGTTCTTGTACAGCATATACCACATGATAGCAAATCCCGCGGAGCCAAGCAGGGCGAAGAAGACACCTGCATGGTACATCATTTCACCACCGAAGTTCTGGAATAGCCAACCTCCCGCAAAACCTGCTACGATACCGGATATACCACTCCAGGTCAAGGTATATACGGCCTGTCCGGATGATCGATATGCTGCAGGCGTGAACAGGACGGTCAACTGGGTGCCTACATAGAAATATCCACCGAAGGTGACGCAATGAAGTGCTTGAATGAACACGATCTGAATCGGGTCTGTAGCCAGAGCCATGAGTTCCCAACGTAAGGCAAACAGCAAACTGACGAGTGCCAAACAGCCGACCATCACGGTCATTTTTTTCTTCAAGAAGCGATCAAACATTAAAAAGACAATAATTTCAAATACCGATGACATAAAAACGGCAAAACCAAGCATCAGCTTGGACCCACCCAGTTCGGTGATGTACAAGGACATAAAGGCGCCGTTGATTGAATTAGGAATTGATACAAGGATGCCTAACAAAATGAAGGAAATAAAGTATCCGTTTAATAAAATACTGCCAAAGCCACGTAAATGAATGGTTGCCGTCTCCACAGTGCTTTTTAGTGGTGGGATTGCCAAGGTGCAGATCAATGCAGCCAGAAGAAGTATCGTAAAGATGGTGGATATACTGGATACTCCTGTGTGGTCAACAACGATGCCGGCAACTGCCGCAGTCACAGCCCAACCGAAGGAACCCCATATGCGAAATGAACCAAATTTCCGGTCTGTGCCCTCAATATAACTGAGAATCAGGGTATTGCTTTGGGCAAATAACGGACTTTGAAAAAAGTAAAAGCCAATCATCGACACATAAATCATGACATACGTGTGAACATGAAATAAAGCTTGTAGCAGTAACAGTGTACCTATAATCATAAATAGTAGAATACGTCGGAGATTTCGGCTCCGGTCGCTTGTATATCCCCAAAAAGGGTTCGCGAATACAGATACAAAAGGTCCGATGGCCATCAGACTCCCGATTTCCAGCTTGTCCATACCGATATCTTGCAAATACAACGGGAAGAAGCTGGAAAAGATGACCATAGCTCCATATAGAAAAAAGTTATATAGCTTTAGGGAATATAGGGGAGTCTCTTGAATTTCTCTCTTTTGCAAGACAAGCCATTCCTTTCTTAGCCCGATAGAGAACTACGCACCGATGTCGATCTGTGGGAATGTTCTTTATTCCAATGTATCATGTGTTGAAAGGGTTAACAAACCAATAAAATTACAATTATGTAAATTTCAATTTTGTCCAAAATTCCATATGCATATTTGTGATTGTTTTTTGAAAAAAGGAGGAGTTTTTAGTGGAAGTGACTGGTATTATCATTGCAGGAGGACGTTCCAGCCGAATGGGACAGGATAAGGCTCTGCTAGAGATTGAAGGAGCTACTATGCTTGAACGGACATATATTACATTGCAGCAGGCGACCCAACGGGTGATAGTAGTCACCCGTGACGATCAAGGATATGAACAGGACAGTATGGAAGCTGTATCTGATATCTATCCGGGTATGGGGCCCTTGAGTGGTATTCATGCAGGATTATCTGCATCTACTACGGAATGGGGAATAGTCGTGGCCTGTGATATGCCTTTTGTACAGCTGGAAGTGCTGCAAGCCTTGCTTGTTTTAACTGAGAAGTGGGCGGCATCCAAAGGAGCAGCGGAATCACCACTGCAAGCGGTAATTGCTTCTGTGGCCGGACGTATGCATCCTTTGCTGGGAGTGTATCATCGGAGCGTATTGCCATCTGCTGAGGAACGTTTGCGGAATAAACGGCTTCGTCTCACCGAATGGTTGGAAACGTTGAATGTTCGGTATGCAACCATAGCGGATATGCCGGGAGTGACTGAGAATATATGGCACAATGCCGTGTTCAACATGAATAATCCTCAGGATTACAAGTTTGTGTTAGAGCAGTTCCGGAAGGATTAGAAGCATTTAGAGAATATTAAGCAATGAATTTGGGGGAGTACATAACATGCTGGAAGCTATTATACATGCCGTTTTATTGGCATTGGGATTGATTTTGCCTTTAGGGGTACAAAATGTATTTGTGTTTAATCAGGGGGCGTCCCAGTCGCGGTTTCGCAATGCACTGCCTGCTGTCATTACAGCGGGTGTCTGTGACACCATTCTGATCACGCTTGCTGTTGGGGGTGTATCCCTTGTTTTGCAGCAATTTCTATGGCTCACGAATGTGCTTTATGCAGCGGGCTGTTTGTTCTTGCTGTATATGGCTTGGACTCTTTGGAGATCGAAGGCTGCTTCCTCGGGAGAAAGTCAGCCGATGCTGCCAAAACGCCAGATGATTTTTGCCGCCTCGGTATCGCTACTGAATCCACATGCTATACTTGACACGGTTGGTGTAATTGGAACCAGCTCCCTGCAATATAACGGCGTGGAACGTTGGGCCTTCGGTCTGGCCGCTGTGTCAGTATCGTGGATATGGTTTGTGGGTCTGGCAACGGCGGGACGCCTTGTAGGACGTATGGATTCAGAAGGAAAGTTTGGTACTGTGCTCAACAAAATATCGGCACTGATTATTTTGGGTCTGGCCATTTATATGGCGATAAATTTTATGACCAGTATGTGACCCGATCCTTGTTAGAAGAAAAACTTCAATAAAGCGAATACCCCGCTCAAAGCAAAGGGGACACCAATCAAAAACAACATAAAGGCCAGGCAGCCTGCACCATTTACGCCGCCTGCAATTCGGGCGTCCCGAGGGTTAGCCGGATTGTATAATACCTTAGTCTTGCTGCCAACCCGGTTAAGGCTGAGATTGGTACTATAAGGATTCCAGAATTCCACGACTTCACCTGAAGCTGTATAGAAGCGTACCTTTAATCGGCGGGTGTAGCTGGTATCTACCGGATCATCACGGTCAAAGGGAACGACATCGATATCTACTTCGATATGCGCGTCAACGATTTGCCCTTTGGTACGGACCCAGTGGCGTTTACGATAACGATGGCGACGGATCGTTTTGAATCCAAAATAGATGAACAACAGACCGATCAAGCTAAACAACGGCATGAGCAGATCGGAGCTAAAATGAAACCAGTACACATTGAAATCAATTGAAATGATAATCTACTCCTTTAACCAAGCGATAAACAATATATCGGATATACTTACGAATAGTTTAATTTTTCCATAGGGAATAAGGCGCAGAGGAATGGAATACAAAAAAGATCCACTTTCCAGGGAAGTGGATCTTTTCAATAGCTACTTGGACTACTTATTGCTCAATAGAGACATATCAAAATCAATATCCTCGATAAATTCGATAACCTCACCATTAGGGCTATGAACTAATGCATTGGTTACAACTAGAGGTGGTTCTCCAAGTGTAAGCTGATTGGGTTCCACAAAGGTTTTTGCTCCGTGGGCAAGGGCTTTTTGATATATTTCATCCACATTGTCCACGTAAAACGCAAAGTGTAATAAAGCCCCGTGAGCAACATCATGCTCAGATGCAGCTTTTTTTCCTTGGGCAGGGATGACGGCATCGTTATCAAAGATTTCGAGACAGGTTCTTTGGTCAGGTGAGATCAGCATGGAAGCTTCTTGAATCCGAAAGGACGGAAGACTCCAGTGATGTCCTCTTTTAAATCCCAATACTTCGGTATAAAATACAATGGTTGCTTGATAATCGCGGGCTTGGATAGCCACATGAGCTAGTCCCTTCACACTCATTTCAGATCCTCCTTATATGTAAGTAAACCTTATTATATGAATTATTATGTGCTACATATATATTTAAAATAAGATTTTTATACGATATTAGTTATTAAATAAAAGCTAATTTGGATGAAAAGCATTACTTTTTAAATTCGATCAGGAGGTGCTTGATATGCAGCATCAGATGGACGATATAGACCACAAAATCATGAAATTGCTACAGCATGATGCCCGAATAACGATTTCCCAAATCAGTAAAGAAATTTCAATGTCACAGCCGTCCGTTAAAGAAAGAATGACCAAGCTTGAAGAACGAGGGATTATTTCTGGATATAATGCTGTATTTAATTTACGGGAACTGAATCGGGGGACAACAACGTTTATTCTGGTAAAGACAGAACATTGCCAAGAGCTGATTGATTTTTGTAAGGCGGCGAAGGAAGTTACCGATTTATTCCGCATCAGTGGGGAATTTAATTATCTCATTAAGGTACAAAGTTCGTCTGTAGAGGAAATTGCAGAGTTTCAGGATTCTCTAGTTAAGCTGGGCCCCTCGAAATCGCATATTTGTATGAAAAATATACTGGAAAACAGGGTTTTGTTGTAGGTCAGCAGAGAAACGCATATTTGGAACAAAACATTCAGTAAAGCTGTTATTCGTGACATTAAATTAGGTGAATGGTTGGATGAAAAAGGTGACGCTGAATTACACCAGCGTCACCGTAATTCCCTGCTCCAGACGCTCCACGTCCTGGAGCTCGATCTTGCCGGCCATGGCGTGCAGAGCCGCCGCTGTGCCGCAGGCCGCTCCCTGCCGCAGCATGGCAGGGAGATCCAGCCCCGCCGCCGCGCCGGTAACCATTCCGGCGACCATGGCGTCACCGCTGCCGAGTGCGCTGACAATGTCCGCCTCCGGCAGGCTCACACGGTAGCGCGCATCGCGCGTTACCGCCAGCGCCCCGCGCGCGCCGAGCGAGATGACGGCCAGCTGCGCTCCTGCTTCCAGCAGCTGCGATGCTGCCGCTTCAGCGGCATCTGGGCGCGCTGCGTCGATTCCCGCGAAGCGGGCGGCCTCGTCCTCGTTAGGCTTCACGAGGTCGGGCTTTCCGCGCAGTCCCAAGCGCAGCGCCTCGCCGCTCGCGTCCAGCGCCACCCGCGCGCCGCGCGACTTCGCCAGCGTGCACAGCTCGGCATACAGATCGGGCGGGCAGCCGGGTGGCAGACTGCCGGAGAGAACGACCCAAGCCGAATCCTCAGCAAGGGTCGCGATTTTGCGCCGCAGCGCGGCTAGTTCAAGCGGCCCCACGGTCGGGCCGCTCTCAATTAGCTCGGTCTGCGTGCGGGCAGCCGGGTCGAGCACGGTTATGGCGAGACGGGTTTCCCCGTGTGCCGTTTCGATGAAATCGGCGTTTACGCCTTCCGCGCTCAAGCCGTCGATGAGCAGCCGTCCGGTGTGTCCGGCCACAAATCCGGTCGCTCGTACAGGCTGACCTAGTGTGCGAATGACACGAGCGGCATTCACGCCCTTGCCGCCTGGCACCGTCAGGCCGCCTTCAATGCGGTGGACGGCATTCAATCCAAAGCCTGCAACCGTGTAGATTTTATCCACTGCTGCGTTAAGCGTTACGGTGGTAATCACAAGGCATCACTCCTTAAGAAATCAGCTTTAAGCCCAATGCTGCGGCAAGAATCATGGCGATGAACAAAACACGCAGTACGCTTTTTTGCTCGCCATACAAGAACATGCCTGTAATCGTACTGCCGACGGTCCCAATGCCTGTCCATACAGCATAGGAAGTTCCCATAGGCAAACTATTCATGGCGTAGCTGAGCAGAGAGAAGCTAAGAATAAAGGATAAGATCATAAGTGCTAAAGCCTTCCACCCTTTACCGACCGTAACTCCCTTCATGCCGATGACTCCAAGCACTTCCGAGCATCCCGCGATAACCAATGCAATCCAAGCCATTATGCACTACTCCCTTCCTGAGCGTCACGATCGGTAACTAACTTCAAGCCGATCACACCTGCTAGCAAAAGGGCGATTAACAGCGTTTTTGACCATTGAAACGGTTCCCCGAAAAGCAGCATTTCGCCTACGACGGTTCCCCCTGTGCCCAATCCGGTAAATACAGCATACACCGTGCCTACAGGCAGACGCTTTGCAGCCTTCATGATTAAATAAAAGCTGGCCACCACAGCCAGCACAGTTACAGCCCAGGTGAGTACAGAATCTGCATGCTTCAAGCCTGATACCCATACGACCTCAATCAGGCCTCCAACAAAAACGTAAATCCAACTGCGATTCATGATGAATTTCTCCTCAATTTAGTATAATTTTACAATTACATTAACTTCACCTTTCACGAGGTGAAGTTAACGTAATTCCACGCCAAAAAATAGGCCATGCAGCGTTTAGCCTTCGGTGGTAGTTGGTGCTTCCGCTGTACAGCAGCTCTACCATGATTCCATCCACCAGCGTCATGTAGGCTAAAGCCACATCCGCTGGCTTCATATGTCCAAAGGGTTCCCGATCCCGTACATTTCGGAGGCGACGAGTTAATTTTCGCTCCATTTGTTCCAGGAAAGGATTCACAATATTCAGTACCTCGTTATATAAAGATACAGGTGGAAAAAAGGAAAAACGAAGCATAAACTTGGCTGAGTTGTTGCCCTCATATTCCTGTTCCATCCAGAACAAGAAATTATGCAGTGTATGCTCCAGCGACTGTTCTTTGCGTTCCGTAAAGTATTCAAAAATACGTAAATTCTGCTCTTGAAACGCGTAACTTGCCACCTGCAAAAACAAATCCTCCTTACCCTGAAAATGCGCATATATAGACGGTTTTCGGATTCCAACCTCGGCGGCAATACTGCTCAAGGATGCTCCCTCATACCCATTGGCGGCAAATTGGAAAAGAGCGGCCTTTCGAATCTCTTCCATTCCCATTATCATCACCTACCTAACGTTCGTTAGTTTATTTTCACATGAAAAAAAGTAAGTGTCAACCCATCGACATTTCATTATGTACTCTGGATTTTTTTATTCAACATTTAAATAAAAAAGTGGGAAGAAATAAGGGGCTCATGTACAATATAATGAGGAATACCTGTTCAAATGCAGTCCATTGGAAGTGAGGTTAGTTATGAGGCGAAGCTTACTGGCCGTATTGATCGCGGCTATGGTGTTTATTATTTATTATTTTGGCTTGTTTAATTACATCGGTAAAAATGAAGGAACTGTCATCAGTATTTTCTCTACCTTGACGGTTATTTCCATAAGTCTGATTATTTTCACGGAGAATCGTAATCCTTCCACCACCATGTCATGGATTTTGCTGCTGGCGTTGTTGCCAGTCGTTGGACTTCCTCTTTATTTTTTATTTGGGCAAAATGTATTCAAGCGCCGTAAGTATGACAAAAAGGCATTGCGTGACCAACAGGCGTATGAGCGTATCGAAAAGGATGCTTTGCGGGTCAAACGAGATCTGACCTGCTTTACAGATGAGCAGCAGCAGTTAATGCGCCTGGCCCGGAGATTGGCCCGCTCCCCGATTTATTTTGCGACAGAAACCCAGATTCTGAATAATGGAGATGAAACCTTCTCCACGCTGCTCGAAGAACTGCGCAAGGCGCAGCATCATATCCATATGGAATATTACATTTTCCGCTCGGATGATATCGGTACCAGCATTCAGAAAATTTTGATTGAAAAGGCTAAAGCGGGTGTTAAGGTTCGGTTTATGTACGATGCAGTCGGTAGTATTCAGTTATCGAAGGCATTTTTGAAGGAAATGAAAGATGCAGGAGTAGAGGTTGTTGCATACGGAGGCGCTCGGATTTTGTTCTTCTCCAGTCGGGTAAACTACCGTAATCACCGTAAAATTGTAGTTATCGACGGTAATATTGGATTAATCGGTGGCCTAAATGTGGGAGATGAGTATCTCAGCCGCAACAAAGCCTACGGCTTTTGGCGTGACACGCATATGATTGTGAAGGGCGAAGCTGTGCGGACGTTGCAACTTATATTTTTACAGGATTGGCTTCATATGACGGGTGAATCGGTACTGGATAGCGAATATCTGTCTCCCGATATTGAACCGATCACGGATGGCGGCGTACAGATTATTGCCAGCGGACCAGACAATGAGCGGAGAGTGCTTAAAAATCTATTCTTCTCCATGATCACATCCGCTCGAAAATCCGTCTGGATTGCCACTCCTTATTTTATCCCGGATGAAGATATCCTGACTGCTTTACGGATGGCTGCTCTATCCGGGTTGGATGTGCGTATTCTATTTCCCGCGAAACCGGATAAATGGCTGCCTTTTCTCGCATCCCACTCGTATTTCCAATCGTTGCTGGAGGTGGGAGTCAAGGTATATGAATATGAAAAAGGATTTCTTCACTCCAAGCTTCTCATTATTGACGGGGAAGTTGCGACTATTGGGACAGCCAATATGGATATGCGCAGCTTCCATCTGAATTTTGAAGTGAACGCTCTGTTGATTCAAACACACAGTGTGCAGCAGATGGTGACCGACTATGAGCGAGATTTGCAGAATGCCAGTTTGATCGTACGCGAGGAATTCATGAAAAAACGTCTGTTCAAACGTTTAATGGAATCGCTGGCTCGGCTGCTTTCACCGCTGCTGTAATGCACAAATGAAGAGCTGTGGATAAGGTAGCAGATCCTATAGTCAAAATGTAGTAAAGCCCAAAATATCCTGGAGACGGTATACAATATCTTTCCAAAATGTTGAATGATCCTCGTAAGCCGCCAGATCCAGACTGTATTCAGCTCCCCGGTTATTCCACAGCTTATCAAAATAGGCCGCCACCTGTCGGGTCAGCTTGCTGTCCGCCGGAGCGGCCACCCACAGTTCATTCTCCAGATTTAAATCATCCAAATTACGGGGAGTCAAATTGGTAGAGCCACCCCAAATCAAATGCTCTCCTTGTGCCTTGGCAATATAAATCAGCTTCGTATGGAATTGCTCATGGGTAGTATGATACCAACGAATTTGAATGTTTCCATCCGATTTATCGGACAACTCTTGGGCAACAGGACGATTAGGGATGCCTATTTTTTCCTGCCCGAACGCGTTTTCATTGGGGTCTAGCAGCAATTGGATGTTTACGCCGCGTGCCGAGGCATCCAGCAGGCTATTCAATATTTTGCGATCAGCCAAATAAAACATGCCCATATGAATGCTGTCACCTTGCTTCGTCTGCTTAATGCCATTCAGAACGGAGGCATACACTTTGCCTTCCGTGAGATATTTGATCCGGTAGCTGTCCTTACCTGATGGGACTAGGGGCTCTGCTTGAGGTGTGTAGACAGGAAGTTGCCCTCCGCCCGAGAAGTCCAATACCGCCTGCTCTGTTTGTAAAATATCTCCGATGATCGGTCCCTTCACTTCTAGGGCAACATTGGAATGATAGGCACTTGCATCGTGAACATTACCTGTAGAAATGAGAGCAGTTTGCTCGTTGGCAACCAATTTTCGGTGATTGGCCTTGACGTTTAACAGCTTTAAATAAGAGCGAGCCGTAACGTCAGGTCCGTCACTGGCCATCAGATTGGGAATCCAGCCTGTGCCATGCTGCCCGAACCACTGGAAAAAGGTACGCCACACCGCTGAATAGATAGGCGTGGAGTCCCGCAACGGGTCTACATCGGTCTGTACGACCTGAATTCCTACTTGCTTCATATTCTCCAACAAAGGATTGGGAGCAGAATTATAGTTGGTATTGACTTCATCTGTAATGAAAAAGATAGGCATCTCAGGATAAGCTTTCTTTTTGGCGATAAGATGATTAGTCATTTGTGCGCTAACTTCGGGGAAGTGCTGGCCTTTGTGCTTATAATCGTTGAACAGAAACAGGTCAATGACGATAAATTGCTGGGCTTCATCAATGATGCCGAGCATACGATTCAAAATTTGCCCTTCATGTTGTACAGTGCTTCCATCCCCAGTAGGGTAGGTCAAATCCGTCCAAAAGTTTACCTCGTTTGTTGAATACTCCTGACTTTCATAAGAGACGAACGGAGGCAAGGGTTTATGGGTCTGATACAGCATGACGGCAATCAGCCAGAGGATAAGCAGTAGAATAGCGATTTTAAGAGCACGGCCCTTGTGCACGGTTTTTCTTTGATATTCCGGCACAGAATGCAGCGGATTTTGTTTAGTCATACGACGATCAGCTCCTTAATTAAATGCTGCATTCATCTTATCGTGTCCGAACATGCAGATTATGAAATAGATACTGTCTAATTATTACCGCAAGTCCACAGGATTGAAGCGGAATGCTGAACAGAATGAAATGGAGAACGTTTTATTAATTAATTGAGGACATATGTCCTTTATAGGCAGGCTGACCTATACTTAAATAGATACAAAAGTCATTTACATGGGGAGAATAACGATTTATGAGAGGAATCTTGTTTGCTTTTCTGGGAGGCGCTTGTATTACGCTACAGGGGGTAGCGAATACACGGATTAGTCAGGATATCGGGACATGGCAGGCGGCTGCCGTTACTCAGCTAATAGGTTTTATTTTGGCAGCATTAGTTTGGATGTTTACAAAGGATGGCCGTGTGTCTGAAATGAAACAGGTAAAGCCGATGTATCTTTGGGGTGGTGCTTTTGCGGCTATCATTATATTTAGTGAAGTCACCGCCATTCAACATATTGGGGTCACGTTCACGATCTCGGCGCTGTTGATTGCTCAGTTATGCTTAACATTTCTGGTAGACATCAAGGGATGGTTTGGCATCGTGAAGCAAAAGATGAAGCTGCCACAATTTATAGGTATTGGTATGATGATTGCGGGTGTCATTATTCTAAAGCTCTAAAATAAAACATTATTATAGAAAAAGCTTAGAACGTAGAATTGAAGGTGAGCTGAGGAATGAGGGAAATACAGGATCAAGAGCAGCTAAAGTATTTTTTGCATCTGCATCAGTTGGAATCCATACTCTACGAGCCACTACATCCCTATTTGTCGCTGTATCGTTTGGAGCAAGGGGAAAAACTCTGTTTGCAGGGAGACGCCATTGAACATCTGTATATTCTGGTGCAGGGCAAGGTCAAAATTTTTACCAGCTCTACAGAAGGGAAGACTCTGATCCTTTGCTTCAAAACCCCGATCGAGGTCATAGGAGATGTTGAATATATTCGTAATAGTCACGTCATCAATACAGTAGAGGCAGTGTCGCCGATCTATGTGATTGGTGTCCATCACCAATGGATGAATAAGTACGGCAGAGATTATGCTCCTTTGCTGCAATTTCTATTGGATATTGTCACACGAAAGTTTTGTCTGGACTCTGATTTCTCCAGTTTCAACCTTATGTATCCGGTGGAAGTCAGGCTGGCGAGCTACCTGCTATCGGTTTCTTTTGACGAATCCAATTCTGCCTTTCATGAGGAACTACGGGCATCCAGTCTGGTGGATGTGGCGAATTTGATCGGAACCAGTTACAGACACCTTAATCGTGTCATTCGCAAAATGATTGAAGAGGGATTGGTTGAACGGGCAAAAGGCTATATTGTCATTAAGGACAGAAAAGGTTTGAGTGAACTGGCAGGCCATAATATTTATGAATCGTTGTAATCATAGTGCTTTGCAGTAGAGCAGCACAATAAAGGGACTATCAAGGGAGAGGTAAACATGTTATTAGGGCTCATATTGGCAGTTATCGCAGGTGCTTTGGTCAGTCTGCAAACGATATTCAACAATAAGGTGAATGAGCGGACAGGTTCATGGGCCACAACGACATTGGTACTGGGAACGGGCTTCTTGGCTTCCTTGCTCGGGAGTCTTATTTTTGAAGGGAAAAATACATTTGCTTTACATCATATGCAGCTATGGTATTGGTTCAGTGGCATGATTGGTGTTGGCGTTGTGTTCTGTCTGGTGCAAGGAATGAAGCGACTGGGCCCAACCTATGCGATTTCCATCGTATTGACGGCACAATTAGGTACCGCTCTGTTGTGGGATTCGTTAGGATGGCTGGGATTAGAAAAGATTCCGTTTACCTTCAATAAGTTGATCGGTGTAATCGTCATTATTGGCGGTATTCTCGTTTTCAAATTTGGACATGGGCGGACGAAGGAGCCACAAGAAAATATTACACCTATACCTGATTCGATGAAGAGCTAAAGGAGGTTGTGATGACCTTTATCCTGCTATGATTGGGGTCCCGCTTTCGCAGGGGCATTTTGTAGAAAAGCTGCATCTTAAGCAGGTGCTGCTTTTCATCCCATAGGCAAGAAAAAATGTTCACAGTCATGTATATATTTTTCCATCCATGATACAATGAAAATATCTTAAAATAGTGCTTTAAGGGCTTAGATATTTGATATATGAGACGATAAATAGATCGGTTACCGTGTTCGGGAACGGTCTTATTTGTGCTTCACGAACCTGATGGAGTAAACAGAGTGACTTTGGATGAGGTGGAACATAGATGAGTAATACAGAAAATAAAAAAGGATCACCTGACGGCTCGAACAGATCCGGCTCTTTGTTACCTGCCGCACAGACAGGTGAACGGAAGATTGAGCATGTCCGCCTTTGTCTGCAAGAAGATGTGGCCGGACATGGTATCACCAGTGGGCTGGAGCGATATAGCTTTAAGCATTGCGCATTGCCGGAGCTACACTTTGACGAGGTGCGTCTGGATACCAAATTTATGGGACGTACTGTACGGACACCGCTGCTCATCAGTTCGATGACAGGCGGCAGCGCCGAGACAGGAGCGATTAATGAGCGATTAGCAGAGACAGCAGAGAGACGTGGCTGGGCGCTGGGTGTCGGCTCGGTACGAGCTGCGGTGGAAAAAGAAGAATTGGCCTCAACTTTTGCGGTTCGCCGTCTGGCACCCAGCATCCCGATCCTTGCTAATCTGGGTGCAGTGCAGCTGAACTACGGATTTGGCGTGGATGATTGCCAACGTGCAGTGGAAATTGCCGGAGCGGATATGTTGGTGCTGCATTTGAACGGATTGCAGGAGATATTCCAACCTGAAGGGAATTTGGATTTCAGCGGGCTACTTGAGCGCATCGAAGAGTTGTGTCATCGTCTTTCGGTGCCAGTAGGCGTGAAGGAAGTAGGCTGGGGCATAGATGGTGAGACGGCATCGAGATTGTACGATGCAGGCGCCGCTTTTATTGATGTGGCTGGTGCGGGCGGGACAAGTTGGAGCCAGGTGGAGAAATTTCGTAATCCTGATCCTGTACGCCGTGCAGCGGCAGAGGCATTTGCGGATTGGGGCAATTCGACCGCTGATTGTATCGTGGAGGTTAGAGCAGCCCAGCCTAATGGCACTCTGATTGGCAGCGGTGGACTAAAAAATGGTGTCGATGCTGCGAAGGCACTTGCTTTGGGCGCCGACATGGCAGGCTTCGGTCGCTCTTTGCTTGGCTCGGCGGTTACCTCCAGCGAGGCGTTGGAAGCGCGATTGGAGCAAGTAGAGCTGGAATTGCGCACAGTCATGTTTGGCATCGGAGTAGCAGAGATTGAAGGTCTTAAAGATACGACCAGACTAAGAAGGAAGGTGAACGGATGAGTGGATTCATCAAGTTGGTTCCGATGAACGCCGAGCAATATGAACGCTTTGAGCAGCGCTCGCTCGCAGATTATGCGGAGGAAAAAATCCAGGCAGGCACGTGGACGGTGGAAGAAGCACCGGAACGGGCAAAGGAAAGTTTCGCAACATACTTGCCGCAAAGACTGGGTACACCTCATGCTCACCTGTATATGCTTGAGTACTCAAATAGTACGGGTCAGGGTGCGAAGGAAGCGGGATATATCTGGTTCAACATTACAGAAAGTGCGCAAGGCAAAGAAGCTTTTTTGCTGGATATTCTCGTTTACGATTCATATCAGGGGCAAGGCCTGGGTACGTTGACGATGCAGGCGTTGGAACAAGAAGCTCGGAGGCTGGGTGCGGTTCGCATCGGTCTGCATGTATTTGGGCATAATGAGCGGGCTTTACATGTATATCGCAAGTCTGGTTATCGGGTTACGGATATCCAGATGAGCAAGGAAATCTAAATAAAGAAATCTAAATAGGGATGCAGCAAAACCCTAAATTCACAGTCATATGCTTGCCGCATGTATAGGTTCTCCTATATAATGTGGGTTGGTAAACTAACAGATGGTATAACGCATATTTTATATAAACGGGAGTTGTTCTGATTATGGCTTTAAAAGCGGGGATCGTGGGTCTGCCGAACGTGGGCAAATCAACACTGTTTAACGCAATAACGCAGGCGGGGGCGGAATCCGCAAACTATCCATTTTGTACAATTGACCCTAATGTAGGGGTCGTTGAAGTACCGGACGAGCGGCTGGATAAGCTGACTGAACTGGTAGTACCGAACAAAACGGTACCAACGGCTTTTGAATTTGTTGATATTGCAGGACTTGTACGAGGTGCCAGCAAAGGCGAGGGTTTGGGCAACAAGTTTTTGGCTCATATTCGTGAAGTAGATGCCATTGTTCATGTGGTACGCTGCTTTGAAGATGAGAATATTACCCATGTGGACGGCAAAATTGATCCGATCAGCGATATTCAGACGATTAATCTGGAATTGATTCTGGCGGATATCGAAAGTGTAGACAAGCGCATTGAACGTTCCCGCAAAAACATGAAGGGCGGCAACAAGCAGTATGCCCAAGAGGTTGAAGTACTGGAACGGATCAAGGAATCGCTGTATGCTGACAAACCTGCACGTAGCGTAGAATTGTCAGAAGATGAAAAGTTGATTATACGCGACCTTCATTTGCTTACAATGAAGCCTGTATTGTACGCGGCTAATGTCAGCGAAGATGGTGTAACGGAAGCTGATAGCAATCCATATGTGCAAAAGGTACGTGAATTTGCAGTGGCGGAAAATGCTGAAGTGGTACCGATCAGCGCCAAAGTAGAGGCTGAAATTGCTGAGCTGGAAGGCGAAGACAAGGCAATGTTCCTTGAGGAGCTGGGGCTGGCTGAATCCGGTCTGAACCGTCTGATCAAAGCAGCTTACCGCTTGTTGGGACTGTATACGTATTTCACAGCAGGTGTGCAGGAAGTACGCGCATGGACTATTCACAAAGGAACAAAAGCACCTGGCGCTGCGGGCGTAATCCACTCGGATTTTGAACGCGGATTTATTCGCGCTGAGGTTGTATCCTATGATGATTTGGTCGCTGCTGGATCTATGAACGGGGCCAAGGAACGTGGTCAGCTTCGTTTGGAAGGCAAGGAATATGTGGTGCAGGACGGAGACGTAATGCATTTCCGTTTTAATGTTTAGTATGCATCTCGGCCTATAACAAACAGAGTTTATATACAAACATATTAAGTAATGATATATGTGTTGCCTGCATGTACCAATTACGTAGTCGCTGCCTGTCCCGGGCGGCGGCTTTTTATATTTGATTCGCATTTCTTTTATTAGTTGAGAGTTTGTTATTCAACTCTTTAGCGGGATTTCGTTTATTCGACTTCAATTGATTTGCGGATTTTTGCAAAATCCTAAATTAGCAAGTATTTTATGTAGCTAATTAATCGAATAGTTGTTATAATAAAGAGCTGTAGCCAGTGAATTTAAAGCTGGTTTCATATTAATTTAACTGAAGAGGTGAATCGCTTGTTGGACCGATTGCAATCATTGGCGGACCGCTACGATAAACTGAGCGAACTGCTCTGCGATCCGGATGTGGCGAACGATAGCAAAAAACTTAGAGATTATTCCAAAGAACAGTCTGATTTACAGCCTGCTTATGAAGCATATACCGAATATAAAACTGTCGTTGAGGAGCTGGACGCTGCTAAAGCCATGCAGGCAGAAAAGCTGGACGACGAGATGCGTGAAATGGTCAAAATGGAGATTGAAGAGCTGAGTGCCCGTAAGCGGGAGCTGGACGAGAAAATTCGTATTTTGCTGCTGCCGAAGGACCCGAACGATGATAAGAACGTTATTATCGAAATTCGTGGTGCTGCGGGTGGGGACGAGGCCGCGCTGTTTGCAGCGGACTTGTACCGGATGTACACCCGTTATGCAGATACCCAAGGCTGGCGTGTAGAGTTGATGGATGCGAACATGAATGACCTTGGAGGCTTTAAAGAGGTTATTTTCATGATTAACGGACGCGGTGCATACAGCAAAATGAAATTCGAAAGTGGCGCGCACCGTGTACAGCGGATTCCGACAACTGAATCTGGCGGACGTATTCATACGTCTACCTCCACGGTGTCTGTGATGCCTGAGGCAGAGGAAGTGGATATCGAAATTTTAGACAAGGATATCCGCGTGGATACTTTCTGCTCCAGCGGTGCGGGCGGTCAGTCCGTTAATACAACCAAGTCGGCGGTGCGTGTAACGCATATGCCAACAGGTATTGTGGCAACCTGCCAGGACGGCAAGTCCCAAAACTCCAACAAGGAGAAGGCGCTGCAAGTTTTGCGTGCCCGTATTTCGGATATGATGCGTCAGGAAGAGGAAGCCAAATATGCAGGCGAGCGTAAGAGCAAAGTAGGTACTGGAGACCGCAGTGAGCGTATACGTACTTACAACTTCCCGCAAAGCCGTGTAACGGATCATCGCATTGGTTTAACCATGCACAAGCTGGACCAGGTGATGAACGGAGAGATCGAAGAAATCGTATCAGCACTCACGATTGCAGAGCAGGCTGATTTGATGGAACAAGAGGTTTAAGTTTTGGGGAACGAACGCGATTGTGTGTATCGGATGCCGCCGGAACGGAACATGAGTGTCAGAGAAGCCTTAGTTGAGGCTTCTTCTTTTTTAGGAAGTTGCGGCGTGTTGGAGCCGCAGCATAATGCCCGCTTGCTGCTGGAACATGTGCTTGGGCTGGAAGGTACGAGGTTTTACGCCGCTCTGGGCGATCCGTTCCCTTCCTCCGTCAAGGACACATGGGAACGGATCATCGCCCGCAAAGCTGCGGGTGAACCGGCGCAGTATATTATCGGACAGCAGGAATTTTACGGCCGCCCGTTCGCGGTTTCACCGTCGGTGCTGATTCCGCGCCCCGAGACGGAACTGCTCGTCGAGGCGATACTCCAGCACGGCGACCGGCTGTGGCCGAGCGGTGCTCCGCACGCGCTCGACATCGGTACGGGCAGCGGCGCGATTGCCGTGACACTGGCGGCTGAGCGGCCACGCTGGCACGTGGCGGCAGGGGATATCTCAGCCGCTGCGCTCGAAATAGCGGCCCAGAACGCCGCTGCGAACGGCGCAGTCATAGAATTCCGCGAGGGCGATCTGCTGGCGCCGTTTGCGGGAACGGCGGTAGACATCCTCGTGTCCAACCCGCCATATATCCCGGCTGCTGACATCGCTGGCTTGCAGCCGGAGGTGCGCGACCATGAGCCGCGGATGGCACTGGATGGAGGTCCTGACGGGCTTGGCCCGTATCGGGCAATGCTGGAGCAACTGGGGCTCCTTCAGGCCCCACCCCGGCTAATCGGGTTTGAGCTGGGGATGGGACAGGCCAGAGACGTGGCTGGCCTGCTGGAACAGGCAGGTCATTGGAAGAACATTCTAATCATTCCTGACCTTGCGGGGATCGAGCGACATGTCCTAGGCGTCTCGGAGTAGTGCTGCATTTTCTTTTTGCGAGTCTTTCCTTTAGAATAAGAGGAGTATGACCGAGAAACGGCTCAGGGGGAAATCATGCTTCAGAAATTGAAAAAAATTGATGGTCCGGTTATTTTTATTCTGGTTTTGCTCATGGCGATTAGTATCATAACGGTATACAGTGCTGGTAGGGGTCCTACGAACTTGGCAGAGCACGGCAACGACTACCAGAAGATGATCGGGTATTATATATTGGGCTTTGTAGCGATCTTGGGTTTAGCGATAGTCGATTTTCGGATATTCATTAAAAAAGCCTTGTATGTATATGGAGGCGGGATATTCCTGTTGATTCTCGGCTTTTTTGGCGGGACGGTTAATAACTCTCAAGGCTTTTTGAAAATTGGTGGCTTAAATCTTCAGCCTGCCGAGGTATTCAAGCTGGTTCTTATCATTTTTTTGGCGTATATGCTGATTAAAAAGCGCAAGAGCAAGCTGTATTTTATTCAAGATGTTCTTCCAGTTGCTCTGGTGAGCTTTGTCCCGTTTGCCATGGTCATGGCACAAAATGACTTGGGTAATGCGCTCGGTTACATTGTCATCGTCATTGGTATGCTATGGATTGGTAATGTGAAGGCATCCCATGCGCTAATCGGATTTATCGTATTTGCAGTCGCCGTTGGTGGAGGGATCAAAGCGTATATCTCGTTTCACGATGAGATTGATTCCTTTATGAAAGGTATTGGCCGTAGTCACTGGGTAGAGCGTTTGGACCCTTGGCTGGTACCGGAAGAAGCAACCGCGAAGGCATCTTATCATACGAAAAATGCCAAACTGGCCATAGCTTCTGGCGGGATGATGGGCAAGGGCTTTTTGCAAGGAACCTCGGTACAGTCCGGGCGTGTTCCCTATACGTATGCGGATTCTATTTTTGTAGTTGTAGCAGAGGAGTTTGGGTTTGTAGGCTCATCCATTCTGCTATTGCTATATTTTATTTTGATTCACCGAATGATCCTGATTTCGCTGGAATGTCGGGATCGGGCTGGCCCGTATATAATTGTCGGGATTGTGTCCATGTTGCTGTATCAGATTTTTGAGAACATTGGTGCGTTTCTGGGCATTATGCCACTTACGGGGATTACGCTTCCATTCATAAGCTATGGCGGTACCTCGTTGCTTATTAACATGGCTAGTATTGGCTTGGTTATGAGTATTAAGGTGCATGGCCAGGAGTTAGAGGATGACCTGCCACAGCCTTCCAGAGTAAGCTTGACGAAGGCGAAAAAAGCCTAGTACAGGCGGATTGTGACTAAATATTGATGGTTATTTGTGCGAGTTGAAACAGTGCGACGAAAGAGTCCAGATTGTGAAATCTGGGCTTTTTTATATTCCTAGGTGACGATCAAGCTTGCAATAGCCTGAATTTTTTACGAGATTCATAGGTTTAGACTCTCCCAAACCGGACAGACTGATAGACATGATAGAGTTTGGGTTTGGGGGGACGAAAATGAGAAGTTGGATGAAGCAAACTGCAATGATACTCTTTTGTATATCGATATTAATGATGTCTTGGGAAGGTCAAAAAACGGATGCTGCGATGACCACGGGAGCAAGAGAGACTTTAGCGTCTGGAGTGGCCACCACAGGGTTGAAGGTAATTCCGCACGATTCCATCCGACTGCGCATTTTGGCTAATTCGGATCGTCCAGAGGATCAGTTGGTTAAGCGCGAAATACGGGATGCCATTGTGCAGCAGATGAATGCGTGGGTGGGTGAGCTGGACAATCCACAAAGCCTAAATCAAGCCAGAGTGTTGATTGATGCACATTTGCCTGAAATTGATCGCTTGGTAGGTTCGGAACTAGCTCGACGCGGTATAGCGTATGATCATCAGGTGGAACTGGCAAGTGTACCTTTTCCGACGAAAATGTACGGTGGTCTTGTCTACCCGGCAGGGAATTATGAGGCACTTCGGGTTACACTGGGGCAAGGAAAAGGACAAAATTGGTGGTGTGTGCTGTTCCCGCCGTTGTGCTTTATTGATGCAGGCAGTGGTGAAGCAACAGCACAAACTGTATCGGCAAAAACGAGTCAAGAAGACAATCGAATGAATGCTGCTGACAAAGAGCCGGAAGTACGTTTTTTCCTGTGGGATGCCCTTACGGGTCTGTGGAGCTGGGTGAGTGGTTTGTTTGCCTAAACGTCTCGTCAGAGCTATGGAAAAGAGAACAACGAGTGTAAGTTTCCCCATATGTTATAATGGAACTTACGATAGATATACAGATAGCAGAGCCAAATTGATCTGATTTGTCAAAGTGGGTTTTTGGGGATCAGGGCAATGAAATGGCCTGTATGACAATAAGATATGGGATGATCTGATATGAGCGATAAGGTGAATCAAATGCATGACTTGCACGCAGGTTTTGTGAAAAAAGAGATAGCAGAGCAGGAGCAGGCATTACAGCCTTCGCATACACACTGGTGGGATGTAAGATGTCTGGTTTCTGATGAGGACACGACTATACCTGCTACCTTGTCTTTTGAGGTGGAAAAAGCGGCTTCCGTTGGTTCTGTGAACAACACAGACGGGGATGATCCTGACGAGCTTTCAGCTGGACAGGCTCTAATCACTGCGGAAAAGGGCATACGGGAGGCCGCCGTACTTCTCCAGGCTGGAGAGACGGTAGCCTTTCCTACGGAAACCGTGTACGGACTGGGGGCTGATGCGCGCAGCACTAAAGCGGTAGAGGCGGTATTCGCTGCTAAAGGGCGTCCGTCCGATAATCCGCTCATTGTACATATTTCCGATGCTGCTCAATTAAAAGGCATGGTAGCGGAAATAAACGATACAGCCCGAGCGCTGATGAATACATTTTGGCCAGGACCGCTGACTCTCGTATTGCCAGTAGTGTCGCAGGCACTTTCATCGCGTGTGACAGCAGGACTGGACACGGTCGGTGTGCGCATGCCGGATCATCCGATAGCGCTACGCTTAATCGCAGAAGCTGGTTGCCCGCTGGCTGCACCAAGCGCCAATCGCTCGGGAAGACCCAGCCCGACTCTAGCACAGCATGTGCTGGAGGACCTGAAGGGCCGCATCGGCGGCATTTTGGACGGAGGCCCCACGGGGGTGGGACTGGAGTCCACAGTAGTACAAGTCGGTGACGAGGGAACCGTCACCATTTTGCGCCCAGGCGGTGTGACTGCTGAACAGCTCGCTACGGTTGCCCGCTCTGTCGTACTGGACCCGGCGCTGGCTCACACACCCGGGCAGGACGCCGATAGCCTGGCGCCACGCTCGCCGGGCATGAAGTATACGCACTACGCGCCACGAGGGCGCTTGAGCGTGGTACAAGGCCCGTCTTCTGTTGAAGTGACGGGCTGGATTCGCGCCGCGTTGGCGGAGGCTACCGCGCGCGGGGAGCGCACGGCGGTGCTCGCGTTCGACGACCATGCCGCCGGCTACGCCGGAGAACGAGTCTACACGCTGGGCAAGCTGGACGCGCTTCATGAGGCGGCGCAGCGCCTATACAGCGTACTGCGCCGCTGCGATGAGGACGGCGTCACCTACATTTTGGCGGAAGCCTGTCCGCCGAAAGGATTGGGAGACGCCGTCATGAATCGACTGCTTAAAGCGGCAGGTCATCGAATCATCCGTCTGTAGCTTCTGTAAACAATTGAGTCTCTTATTTTAATTTCTCCTCTCTCCTTGTCTCTGTTTTGGGTATTTTCAGTGCCTGCTTGTACTGATTTGCCCCTTGTCCGCATAACGTGTACAAGAACAGACGGATAATGGAGGGATGGAGTATGCTGGCAGCCTCTGCCGATGCTGGGCAGGTTGTAACGATTCTGATCATGGCGGTAGCGCTAGGGATGGATGCGCTATCGCTGGGCGTAGGGATCGGTATGAAGGGGATACGCCTGCGAGACGTGCTGCGCATCAGCACTGTGATTGGTTTTTTTCACATCCTGATGCCATTGCTGGGAATGTTCACAGGCCATTATATGAGTTCTTTATTAGGCCATGTGACGACCTACTTCGCAGGGGGATTACTCATCCTTTTGGGCGGGCATATGGTATATAATTCCTTCAAGGGGGACGGCGTACACGTTTTGGATCATCGGTCGCCTTTGGGTCTTTTGCTGTTTGCGCTTGGGGTGAGCATTGACTCATTTTCTGTGGGAGTGTCACTGGGAATGTTCCAGAGTGACCTGGTGCTGACTGTTCTGGCCTTTGGTTTTTGCGGGGGAGCGATGGCGATGCTGGGGCTGTTACTGGGGCGCAAGGTCAGCCGTAATCTTGGGGATTATGGAGAAGCAGTGGGCGGTGCTATTTTGCTGGCATTCGGCTTTATGTTTATGTTTTGATTTTAACGTAGACAGTGTAAAATAAATACAGGATTTGAGTAATCCTCTGTTTATATATTTTCAACATACGGGGGGTGAAGACGTTGAAGAATATTTTATTTGTATGCACAGGGAACACCTGTCGCAGTCCAATGGCTGAGGGAATGCTGCGTAAGCTGGCTGCTGAGCATGGTCTGGAACTGGACGTGCGTTCCGCTGGAGTAGCTGCGATGGACGGCACGCCGATATCCCGACATGCAGAGGCGGTTCTGCGTGATCACGATATATCCGATCAGATCACTTCAACTCCTTTAAGCGACGGGCTTGCCGAGTGGGCACATCTGATCTTAACCTTGACACAAGGACATAAACAGCATGTCGTACAGCGGTTCCCCCAAACGGCAGGCAAAGTATTTACGCTGAAGGAATATGTGGAGGACCGGGACGCAGTGCTGAATGACGTACAGGAGTTAGATGGCTTGTATGCTTCACAGCAGTTGATGGCTTCACTCGGACAAGAGCTATCGACGCAGGAGCGTGAACGAATGATTGAATTACACCAACGGATTCCGGGCTTCGATATCTCAGATCCATTTGGTGGTTCGCGTGAGGACTACGATGTCACAGCGGCAGAAATCCGTACGGCTTTGCATAAGTTGTTGGACAAGCTAAAAGGTTCTTCCGAATAAAATCGGTACCGTTCCTCTATTTTGTACGGAATCTGTTGATTTTCGACGGTTAATCCGTTAAGATAAGGTGGAAAAATGAGAATCCGGTGTAACTGGCGACAAAAGTGGGATCAACCACGATGGAGCATCGGATATACGGCCGGTCGCCTGGGCAAAAGAGCAATTCCACATAGGTGTGGACTGCTCTTTTTTCGTATACAAGCTACAGCAGATCTTCTGCTGCCTTCTTGTTCTTCCATTTTTTCTGCTCGGAATCTGAAACATCGGCTATAATATAGTCAGATTGTGATCAGGAGAGAGTGTGTTGAACTTGGGGCATGAAACCGTGCCTAGTCTCTGAGAGGCTGTTCAACCAAAGGAGGTTCCAATGGTAGAACAATTGGATCATGAGATTTCACTCGAAGCACAGACCGCTTCTGTCGTGCGGGAAATTGCAGAAGCGGCCAGTCTCAAAGCTGGTCGCCTGCTGGTTATTGGCGCAAGCACGAGTGAAGTGGCTGGAAGTCGGATCGGCACAGCAGGAGCGCTCGATGTGGCTCAGCAAGTGCTGTCTGGAGTAGAATCCGTTCGCAGAGAGTATGGCTTTGACGTGGCGTTTCAATGCTGTGAGCACTTGAACCGAGCACTGGTCGTTGAGCGTTCTCTACTGGAGCGATTAGGACTGATGGAGGTTGCGGCTGTTCCTGTTCGTACAGCAGGGGGCTCTATGGCTACCGTTGCCTATCGCTCTATGGATGATGCATGTCTGGCGGCGAACGTGCAGGCTCATGCCGGGATAGACATCGGCGAAACGCTGATTGGCATGCATCTGCGCCCAATTGCCGTTCCGTTTCGCCCAAGCCTTCGCTGGATTGGTGAAGCACGTGTGACAGCTACGTTCACTCGTCCTCCACTTATTGGCGGACAACGGGCAGTGTACAGTCTGGAACAAGAAGCCGGCGGAAACTGCGATTAGCATTTGTCGTGTCGGCATGTTAGTACTGATCTTTTTTGCATTAATGATGAGGTACCCAACAGAGGAACAGGCATTTGCTTGTATACCCAACAATTTGACCATGGAGAGGGAGTAATCAATCATGATGGAACATCTGCGTAAAAGTGACCCGGCAGTGATGGAAGCAATGGGGCTTGAACTAAAACGGCAACGCCACAATATCGAGCTGATCGCATCCGAGAATATCGTCAGTGAAGCAGTAATGGAAGCCATGGGCTCCGTGCTTACCAATAAATATGCTGAAGGTTATCCGAACAAACGCTACTATGGTGGCTGTGAGCATGTAGATATCGTCGAAGATATTGCACGTGACCGCGCGAAAGAATTATTCGGCGCCGAGCATGCGAACGTGCAGCCTCACTCTGGAGCACAAGCTAACATGGCGGTATATCTGGCAGCTCTTCAACCTGGAGATACTGTGCTGGGTATGAATCTGGCGCATGGCGGCCACTTAACACACGGAAGCCCGGTTAATGCCTCCGGTTTGTTGTATAACTTTGCTGCTTACGGTGTACGTGAAGACAACTTCCGTATCGACTACGATGAAGTGCGCAAAGCGGCCTTCAAGCACCGCCCTCGTTTGATCGTAGCTGGTGCAAGTGCATATCCGCGTACTATTGATTTTGAAGCTTTTGCTTCCATTGCTAATGATGTAGGTGCTTTATTCATGGTGGATATGGCACATATCGCAGGTCTCGTGGCAGCAGGGATTCACCCTAGTCCAGTTCCTCATGCCCAATTTGTGACAACAACGACACACAAAACGCTACGTGGTCCGCGTGGGGGTCTAATTCTGACTCGCAAAGCGTGGGCGCAAGCGATTGATAAAGCTATCTTCCCTGGTACTCAAGGTGGACCATTGATGCACGTGATCGCATCCAAAGCAGTTGCTTTGGGTGAAGCGCTCCAGCCATCATTCAAAACCTATGCGCAAAACGTAGTCCGCAATGCGCAGGTGCTGGCTGAAACACTGCTGGCAGAGGGGATTAATATTGTATCCGGGGGTACGGATAATCACCTGATGCTGTTGGACACACGCAATTTGAATATCACAGGTAAAGAAGCGGAGCATGTATTGGATTCCGTGGGTATCACGGTCAACAAAAACGCCATTCCTTTTGACCCAACGAGTCCGTTTGTTACTAGCGGGATCCGTATTGGTACACCTGCTGCAACTTCTCGTGGTATGGATGAAGAGGCTATGGTTAAAATCGGTAAAATCATTGCTGATACTCTTAAAAATCCAAAAGATGATACTGTATTGTCCAAAGCAAGCCAAGCGGTTGGCGAGTTGACAGACAAGTTCCCGATTTATCCAGGAACGCAATACTAATTCATCGTCATCTATATTCTTTATGTTACAAGGCTTTTTCTCTTCCGTTAGTGGTGGGGAGAAAGCCTTTTTTTAATTTCAGACGACTCGAAACTTACGTTTTTGGGTAATAAGCGATTACGTAAGGATTATGCGCGTTTTCCTTCATGATCTACGACAAAGGAGTGATTGCAATGAGCCAAAGAAAATCCGCGCAATTATTGCAGCAGCTCGTATTTGTGGGACCGATGGCGTTGTTTTTCGTCTTAATTATGGTCATTCCGTTCCTGCTGGGGCTGTATTATTCCATGACGAACTGGGATGGCGTATCTGAACATGTCCGATGGCTCGGGCTAGGGAATTACGTTCATATTTTTAAAGATGATCCGGATTTCCGTAATGCATTTTGGTTTACGGTCCGTTTTACCGTATGTGGTGTCATTCTAACGAACCTGGTGGGCTTTTTCCTGGCCTATGCGCTTACAAAGCCGTTGCGTACCCGCAATGCACTGCGAACTGTATTTTTTATGCCTAATATGATCGGCGGCTTACTGCTCGGCTTCATCTGGCAATTTATATTTGTACGCGGTTTTTCGGCGGTGGGAGAGGCGACAGGACTATCTTTTTTCAAACTACCGTGGTTGGGTGATGGGCCTACTGCTTTTTGGGGAACTGTCATTGTGTTTGTTTGGCAATACGCAGGTTATCTCATGGTTATTTACATATCCTCTCTAAATAATGTTCCGCACGCCCTTATTGAATCGGCCCAAATTGACGGTGCGAGTCGAAGACAGATTTTGCGTCATATCGTGGTGCCGCTTATTATGCCAGCAGTGACCGTCTGCTTGTTCCTAGCGATATCCTGGTCCTTTAAAGTATTTGAGTTGAATTTGGCTTTAACAAAGGGTGGGCCATTCAAGGCGACTGAGTCTGTAGCATTGGACATATATAATGAAGCGTTTACAAATAATCGACTTGGATTGGGAACTGCCAAGGCTATGATTTTCTTTGTGGTCGTTGCGATCATTACCAGCATTCAGGTGCGTCTCACGAAGAAAAAGGAGGTCGAAATGTAATGGAAAAAACATCGAACTATCGTTTAAGCACATGGGTAGCCGAAATATTGCTTATTGTGGTTGGGTTGATCTTTCTAGTTCCGTTCTATTTTTTGCTCGTGAACTCCGTTAAATCTTTTGGAGACATTTTGGCCCATTCCGCTTCGTGGCCGACAACCTTCCGTTTTGAAAACTATGCTAACGCCTGGAATAAAATAAACTTTCCCACAGCACTCGGGAATTCACTGATCGTCACCATCGTCAGCAATGCGCTTTTGCTGTTGATCAGCTCGATGGCCGCCTACCAAATGGTTCGGCATGACACTCTTTTTAATCGGTTCCTGTTCGGACTGCTTGTGGCTGCGATGGTCGTGCCTTTTCAATCGATTATGTTGCCGCTTATGGAAGTGTCCAACGTATTGAGTCTGAACAACAGCATACCAGGACTAATTTTGTGCTATCTGGGTTTTGGAGCGCCTTTATCAGTTTTTCTGTTTCATGGCTTTATTAAAACGGTACCTATTGAGGTTGAGCAGGCGGCGAGAGTGGACGGGTCCTCTCGTTACGGGGTGTTTTTTCGCATCGTTTGTCCACTGCTGCTCCCTATGTTCGTGACCGTACTTATTTTGAATACGTTATGGATCTGGAATGATTACTTGCTGCCTTCGCTCATTTTGAATGATCCTGAGCTGCGTACGATTCCTATTGCGACCTATATGCTGTTTGGTCAATATACCAAGCAATGGGACTTGGCGTTGCCCGCACTGGTACTTGGAATCACGCCAATCGTTGTGTTTTTTCTGGTGATGCAAAAATACATCGTTTCCGGCATTGCGGCCGGAGCGGTTAAAGGCTGATGGGAGGGATATCGGATGAAAAAGACAGTGCTGCTTGTCATCTCCCTGATGTTGCTGCTTACATGTATGCTTGCAGGTTGTGGTAATACGAAGGCTCAACAGAGTGGGACCAAAACGATACACATTTATCAATTCAAAGTGGAGATTTCGGAACCGTTGAACAAGCTGAAGGCCGAATATGAAAAAACGCACCCTGGCATCAAGCTGGATATCCAATCTGTCGGTGGGGGTACAGATTACGGTGCTTCGTTGAAGGCTAAGTTCGCATCAGGCGATCAGCCGGACATTTTCACAAATGAGGGTTATCAAGATCGCGATACGTGGTTTGAGTACCTGGAGGATTTGTCGGATCAGCCATGGGTGAAGGACTTGGACGATTTCGCCCGTAAGCCGATGACGGTTAACGGTAAGATTTATGGACAGCCTATGAACCTGGAGGGATTCGGTTTTGTCTACAACAAGGATTTGTTCAAAAAAGCGGGTATAACCAAACTACCTCAGACGTTAGATGAATTGGAGGAAGCAGCCAAGCGACTGAAAGCAGCAGGGATTATCCCTTTTGCTAACGGCTATGCAGAGTGGTGGGTTCTGGGAAATCACTTTATCAATATCCCCTTTGCCAGACAGTCGAACCCGGAGAGTTACGTTGCGGATTTAAACAAAGGAACTGCTCGCATCCCTGGTAATCCCGTGTTCGATCAGTGGGTGAAGTTGCTTGACCTGACTTTAAAATATGGAAACCCCAATCCGCTCACAACGGACTACAACACACAAGTGACACTGTTTTCGACAGGCAAGGCTGCTATGATGCACCAGGGGAACTGGACGCAGCCGCAAATAGATGGAATTAATCCTAACTTGAATTTGGGTATTCTTCCAAGCCCCATAGACAATGATTCCTCTACTGGAGATAAACTGGCTGTGGGAGTGGCCTCAAACTGGGTGGTCAATAAAAATTCTCCTGTGAAGCAGGAGGCAAAGGAATTTCTCAATTGGCTGGTTACATCAGAAACAGGCAAACATTATATCACCAAGGAGTTTAAGTTCGTTCCTGCCTTCAAAAGTATCACGTCCAGTGACGAGACCACAGGTGATTTGGGTGCGGAAATATCTCGGCACGTGAAGGAAGGCAAGATATGGAGCTGGAACTTCCAGCGCTTTCCGAAGGGACTGAATCAGGATTTAAGCAGTAGTATGCAAGCCTATATTGCAGGGGTTATTACGAAGGACGAAATGCTTCAGCAATTTCAGGGAGCGTGGGACAATCTGAAGTATAGATAAAGAAATAGCATGGGGTGGCAGAGGCTATATCTCAGGCAGGAAGATTAGAGCTGGTAGGCTTTGACGGTCAAGGGCCGTCAAAGCCTTTTTGATATGATTTCATATGACAAAAGTCACACGTAAATAGGCCTTGCCAAGCATTTTACTTGTCATATCTTTCCCTTGACAAAAGGTTGCGGTGGCAGGTGTTAAATCAACCAAGGGAATGTTATAATAAACAGGATTTACAGGCACGCATTGCATCTGTGCTTATTTGGTTTGTACAAATAGGTTACATAGATCCTTTCGAATCAGGATGTTCGATATGCTGGTGCGGAAGAACGTGACGATAATACCGGAGGGAATATATTATGGCAAAACTGGTGGTTTGCGATCACCCTTTGATCCAACACAAACTTACATTTATTCGCGATGTGCGGACCAACACGAAAGATTTCCGTGAATTGGTTGATGAAGTAGCAACTTTGATGGCTTATGAAATTACAAGGGATATCCCGCTGGAGAGCATTACAGTGCAGACTCCAGTTGCAGAAACCGAAGGTAAAGTGATTTCTGGTCGTATGCTGGGGCTTATTCCGATTCTACGTGCAGGCCTGGGTATGCTGGATGGTGTCGTAAAGCTTTTGCCGGCAGCAAAAGTAGGACATGTGGGGTTGTTCCGTGATCCTGAGACATTACAACCTGTAGAATATTATACGAAGCTGCCTACGGATGTAACTGAACGTGAATTGATCGTAATTGATCCAATGCTTGCAACAGGCGGGTCGGCGATCGCAGCGATTGATGTGTTGAAAAAGAGAGGCTGTACTCAAATTAAAATGATGAATCTGATTGCCGCTCCTGAAGGAGTGAAAGCTGTGCAGGATGCACATCCTGATGTAGACATTTATGTCGCTGCACTGGACGAGCGTTTGGATGATCATGGTTACATCATTCCGGGTCTTGGAGATGCAGGAGACCGCTTGTACGGAACCAAGTAGACTGCTTTTAGCGGTTTGGCACAATCTATGGACGCTAATACAGATCATCTATCTGAAGAACGGAATGATCTGGGAAGCAGATGTTTATTATGAAAAGGGGTTCAACAGAAAATGTCTAAAATCAAAGTGATGACAATTTTCGGTGTGCGTCCGGAAGCGATTAAGATGGCTCCTCTCATTTTAGAGCTTCAGCGCCATCCGGAGCATATCGAGTCCGTGGTATGCGTTACAGCTCAACATCGCCAGATGCTTGATCAGGTTCTGGAAGTTTTTAATATTCACCCTGACTATGATTTGGATGTAATGAAGGATCGCCAGACACTCAATGAAATCTCCATACGTGTACTTCAAGGTCTGGAGCCCGTATTGCGTGAGGCGAAGCCTGATATTGTGTTGGTTCACGGCGATACGCTGACGACTTTCCTGGCTAGCTATGCAGCCTTTATGCAACAAATTGAAGTAGGACATGTGGAAGCAGGTTTGCGGACATGGAACAAGCTTTCTCCATATCCTGAGGAAATGAATCGTCAGCTCACAGGTGTGCTGTCCGATCTGCATTTCTCGCCTACTTCTTTGTCAGCTGGAAATTTGCGGAAGGAAAATAAGCCTGAATCGCGAATATATGTAACAGGCAATACAGTTACGGATGTGTTTCAGTATACAGTTCGCCAGGACTACGAGCACCCTGTACTGGACTGGGCTCAGGGCAAACGCCTAATTCTCATGACAGCACATCGTCGGGAGTCCCAAGGGGAACCGCACCGTCAGATTTTTAACGCGGTTAAGCGGATCGCAGACGAGTTTGAGGATATTGCTATTGTTTACCCGGTTCATCCGAGCCCGGCTGTGAAGGAACCTGCATTTGAAATTTTGGGCAACCATCCGCGTATTAAGCTGATTGATCCGCTGGATGTAGTGGATCTGCACAATTTTTATCCGCACACGCATCTGATTCTTACGGATTCCGGTGGTCTTCAGGAAGAAGCGCCTTCGTTCGGAGTACCTGTGCTGGTGCTGCGTGATACGACCGAAAGACCGGAAGGGATTGAAGCGGGTACCTTGGAACTGGTGGGTACAAGTGAAGAGAACGTGTACAACCGGACCAAGGCTCTTTTGACAGATTCCGCGTTGTATGAGTCTATGAGTCAGGCTGCGAATCCTTACGGTGATGGACAGGCATCTGTAAGAATTGTCAATGCGATTTTGCACCATTATGGTATTCAAACAGAACGTCCTGAAGAATTTCACACAATGTTCACAAAAGGCGTTCGTTCGTAATCATTAATCTTTACAAGGTAAGCATACAGTTAAACTGTACGGTTACCAAGGGATACAGCATTTTTAGATGCTTTGTCGACTGATTTTTATACTTTAGGGCGCTAAAATATCTCAATTGACAAAGCATCTTATATTTAAGTAAAATGGACTGGAATTGCAGGGGTGACATGAGAAAAGTGGTCAAACCTTCCAAGCAAAACAACAACCGAAACAACACCGGAAATGCCTTTAAGGCTATAGGACTGGTGAGCGCGATCGGCATTGATTTGACGATATGCACACTGGGTGGTTTCTATGCCGGGAAATGGCTTGATGCCAAACTTGGTGGATCTGGAATCTGGACTGGCGTAAGCGTTCTCGCAGGCTTGGTTGTAGGCGCATTGAGTATTGCCCTTGTGATCGGAAAGGTACTGAGGGACAAATGAATGAGATGACCCGAATGCAAAAGATGTTATGGATCGTAGCGCTTATGATTATGGCTCTGTGTTTCCTGGTCTCCGCCTTCATGCCCCAACATCGTGACATTGCTCACGGAATCATTCTGGGAACGGGAGTAAGCTGTCTAAATGTGCTATATATGGCCTACAAGATTCGACAGGTTGCGAGTGCGGCTGCCGGTGAAGGAAAGAAGAAAAAGGTGGGGATTGGCTTTGGCGTTCGATTGGCGACCTCTATTTTGGCAGTGGTGCTGGCTATGGAGTTCCCAGCCTATTTCCATGAGATCGCTGTAATGGCAAGCCTGGTAACTGGACAATTTCTTCTTTTAATTATAGGCATCATATTCACGCTACAGGAAAAATAATGGCTCAACTGAGAAAGGGGTGAGAAAACATGTTGCATGAATCACCGATTATCGAATTGGGCGGGTTTAACATTGACTTGTCCGTCATTATTATGCTTTTTGTGACTTGCGCGATTGTATTTGGACTAGCATTTGCTGCAACACGCAATTTGTCTGTGGACAATCCGAGCAAACTGCAAAATTTTATGGAATGGGTCGTAGAATTCGTTCAAGGACTGATTTCCAGCACAATGGATTTGAAAAAAGGGAAGCCCTTCCTCTCCTTGGGGATGACGCTGATCATGTTCATTTTCGTGGGCAATATGCTGGGTTTACCGTTCGGAATTGTGACTGAATTCGATAATGTGCAAAGTGCCCAAGTATTTGGACATGAAATCATTCCAGTCAAAGAAGCACTGGAACAAGCACAGGCGTCTCACCCGGGCGAAGCTGCCCATGTAGGTATCAGCTGGTGGAAATCACCTACCGCAGATGCAGGGGTGTCCATTGGACTGGCATTGATGATCTTTGTCCTGGTTCATTTCCTGGGAATCTTCCGTAATACCAAAGCTTACTTCAAGCATTACGTTCAGCCATTTCCGTTCTTTTTGCCAATTAACTTGATTGAACAGTTTTCAAAACTATTGACACACGGTATGCGTCTATTCGGTAATATTTTTGCTGGCGAAGTTTTGATTAGTGTTCTGCTGAAAATGACAGCACTTGGTGTGGGAGGTATGGTTGCTTCCGTATTGGGGCTCGTAGTTTGGCAGGGATTCAGTATTTTTGTCGGTAGCATTCAGGCGTTCGTCTTCACCATTTTGACGTTCGTATATATATCACAGGCAATTGACACACATGAAGAAGAACATTAGGTGAATTATGTTTCAGGTTTTTAGTTAAGTTCAGGAGTACGCTTCGCGCTTAACTGCAAATACATGTACAATACAAATACACATCTCTAAGGAGGATTTTTAAAATGGGAGCTTGGGCATTAATAGCAGCAGCTATCGCAGTAGGTTTGGGTGCGCTTGGCGCAGGTATTGGTAACGGTCTGATCGTAAGTAAAACAGTTGAAGGTATCGCTCGTCAGCCAGAGGCGAAGTCCACCTTACAAACTATTATGTTTATCGGTGTAGGTCTGGTCGAAGCCCTACCTATTATCGGTGTCGTTCTGGCATTTATTTTTTACGCTAAGGCTTAATGAATTGAACTAAGCAAGGTTTGGCGGGGAAGGCACAGCCATCCGCGCCTTCTTTGTTCGTTGGAACATGAAAGATCCAGAACCGACGTTCACCGGAAAGGAGTGACTTCAATTGAGTTTAAATTGGACAAGTATCGTTTTCACTATCATTGCATTTTTGATCTTGTACTGGTTACTGACGCGCTATGCATTTGGCCCTCTCTTTTCCGTTATGGAAAAGCGGCGTCAACTCGTGTTACAGCAAATGAATGAGGCGGCACAAACGCGTGAACAGGCTGTTGCTTATGTTGAGGAGCAAAAGCAGGCTCTCCAACAGGCGCGTAAGGAAGCCTACGATATTATAGAACAGTCAAAACAAACAGGTAACAAGCAAGCGGAACAAATTATTATTCAGGCTAAAGACGAAGCTGTCCGCCTGAAAGACGAAGCTGTTCGTGAAATCACAAGCGAGCGTAATAAGGCAGTTGCCGAACTACGCAGCGAAGTGGGTAAAGCTTCGGTACAAATTGCTTCCAAACTGATTCAAAAGGAAATCAAGGAAGACCAAGTCCAGGGAGAGCTTGTCGACCAATACCTTAAAGAGGTAGGAGGCAAAGCATGAGCCGAGATACGGTAGTTGCCAAACGGTATGCGAAAGCTTTGTATGAAGTAGCAGAGCAGGAGCAAACCATTATGGAAACCGAACAGGAGCTACGTGCTTTTGTAGAAGCTGTATCGGGGGATGCTGAAATCCGTAAATTCATTAATTCTCCTAACATTACGGAAGCAGTCAAGCTTCAGGTTCTGGCTAGCAATTTTGAAGGCAAGTTGTCTGCGTCGCTGATTAACACGATTAAGCTGCTGATTCAGCGCAGTAGAGCAGATTTGTTCGAATCTCTCTTGGCCGGATATCTCGATATTCAGGAATACAAGCTGGGAATTGCCCATGCTAAGGTGTATTCGACTTATGCTTTAAGTGAGCAGGAAAAAACAGCGGTAGCCGAGGAATTCGGAACCCGTGAACATAAAACAATCCGTGTGGAAAATATAGTGGACCCGAGTCTGCTGGGCGGATTGAAAGTGGTTATCGGCGATACACTGTACGACGGCAGTCTGGCCGGCAAGCTGGATCGTCTCGAGAAATCCTTTAACAGACGAGTATAGAAGATAGGGGTGAACACACTTGAGTATCAAACCTGAGGAAATCAGTTCATTGATTAAAAGTCAGATTGAACAATATAAAAATGATATCGAGGTCGTTGAAGTCGGCACTGTTGTTGAAGTCGGCGACGGTATTGCCCGCGTCTACGGACTGGAAAAAGTTATGGCCGGTGAATTGGTCGAATTCGACACTGGCGTATTGGGCTTGGCGCTCAACGTGGAAGAAAGCAATGTCGGTGTTGTTATTTTGGGTCAATTCTCCGACATTCGTGAAGGTGGTCAAGTAAAACGTACAGGCCAGATCATGCAAGTCCCTGTAGGCGAAGCAATGATCGGGCGTGTAGTTAACCCGCTGGGGCAACCAGTAGACGGTAAAGGACCGATTGCTACAACAGAATTCCGTCCGGTTGAAAGTCAGGCTCCAGGCGTTATGGCCCGTAAATCGGTACATGAGCCTATGCAGACAGGAATTAAAGCTATTGATGCGATGGTACCGATTGGTCGTGGTCAACGTGAGTTGATTATCGGTGACCGTCAAACAGGTAAAACTTCTATCGCAATCGATGCTATTTTGAACCAAAAAGGCAACGGCATGAAATGTATTTATGTTGCTATTGGTCAAAAACAATCCACGGTTGCTCAAGTTGTTGAAACATTGCGTCGTCATGGTGCGCTGGAATACACGATTGTCGTTACGGCATCTGCTTCCGAACCATCACCATTGCTGTACATTGCTCCTTACTCTGGCTGTGCCATGGGTGAGTACTTTATGTACAAAGGCGAGCACGTCCTCGTTGTTTATGATGACTTGACTAAACAAGCGTCTGCTTACCGGGAACTTTCCCTGTTGCTGCGCCGTCCACCGGGTCGTGAAGCATATCCGGGTGACGTTTTCTACCTGCACTCTCGCTTGCTGGAACGTGCAGCGAAGCTGAATGATGAGTTGGGTGGCGGATCACTTACCGCATTGCCATTCATCGAGACACAGGCTTCCGACGTTTCTGCATATATTCCAACTAACGTTATCTCCATCACGGATGGACAGATCTTCCTGGAAGCTGACTTGTTCTATGCAGGGCAACGTCCGGCGATCAACGTAGGTATTTCCGTATCTCGTGTAGGTGGCTCCGCTCAGATTAAAGCGATGAAAAAGGTTGCAGGTTCCCTGCGTCTGGATCTTGCTCAATATCGCGAGCTTCAAGCGTTCTCCCAATTCGGGTCCGATTTGGATAAATCCACTAAGGCCCGTCTCGATCGCGGTGCACGTATGATGGAAATTTTGAAACAAGGTGTTAACCAACCGCTTGCTGTAGAGCAACAAGTAGTGAGCTTGTATACTGCTGTAAAAGGCTTCCTCGATGATATCCCTGTATCGGATGTAAAACGTTTTGAAAAAGACTTCCTGTCTTTCATGGAGTCCGATCATCAGGATGTGCTTCAATCTATCCGCGACACGAAAGACTTGGTTGCTGATAATGAAGCAGCTTTGAAGGCAGCTATCGAGAAATTCAAAAAATCATTCGCCACGTCGGTTTAATTATATTGGAATTTGCCTGTTTATGATGAAAGATGTCCTAAGGAAGCGTACCCTCTGGGTTGTGGCTTCCTTGGCATGTTTTACTCTCAATAACAGGCCCTTTAACATATGTGCGGCTGGATTTTAATCTTATGAAGTTAGCTTTGGTTTGGCCAAAGCTTGAAGGTGGTGAAATCATGGCAAAAGGTATGCGCGACATTAAACGTCAGATTAAAAGTGTGCAGAGTTCGAAGCAGATTACGAAAGCGATGGAAATGGTCGCTGCCTCCAAACTGAGAAGAGCTCAAGAGAAAGCAGAGTCGGCTCGACCTTACTCGGAAAAGCTCAAAGAAGTTGTGAGTAGTATTGCCTCTGGAGCGAATAACATCAAGCATCCAATGCTGGAGAGTCGTCCGGTTAAAAAGACGGCTTATCTCATCATTACATCTGATCGTGGTCTGGCTGGTGGTTATAACGCTAATATTCTGCGACAGGTTACGCAGACGATTGCTGAACGTCACCGTTCACAGGATGAATTCGTGATTTTCATCATTGGGCGAAAAGGACGGGATTATTTCAGACGTCGTGAATTCCCTATTGCAGAATCGGTAACAGATCTATCAGATACACCTGCATTTTCAGATATCAAAACGATTGCTAGCAAAGCCGTACAAGGCTTTGAACTTAAAGAATTTGATGAGCTTTATCTATGCTATAACCGCTTTGTTAACGCATTGACTCAAATTCCAACAGTTGATCGGTTGTTGCCGATGGCAACACCGGATTCAGCTACAGCTTCATCCTCAATTAATTATGAGTATGAACCTTCACCAGAGGGAGTGCTGGAAGTATTGCTGCCCCGTTATGCGGAAACGCTCATTTACGGCGCTTTACTGGATGGTAAAGCAAGTGAACTGGGAGCGAAAATGACGGCGATGGGAGCTGCTACGAAGAATGCTACCAAGTTGATTGGAGAGCTTTCCTTGACCTATAACCGTGCTCGTCAAGCGGCTATTACCCAGGAAATTACGGAAATTGTCGCAGGGGCTAACGCTCAGTCTTAATACGACTGGCTTGCGACTATTTGATAACAGGGTCTACACTATTATGATAAACTGCGGGCGCAAAACAAATCAGAATGGTTCAGATTTGCGGCTGTGCAAGCTTGTAGGAGGGAAACCAAAAGATGAACAAAGGACGCGTAGTGAGCATCATGGGTCCGGTTGTCGACGTTGAGTTTGAACGTGGACAGCTTCCGGAAATTCTGAATGCTATTCATATTGGGACTGTGCTGGAGAGCGGAGTCAAAATTGATCTGACGCTCGAAGCTTCAAAACATCTAGGTGACAACCGTGTGCGTTGTATTGCCATGTCTTCCACAGATGGTTTGGTTCGTGGAGCTGAAGCAATAGATCTGGGAGCGCCTATCTCTGTACCTGTCGGCGAAGCTACTCTTGGACGTGTATTTAACGTGCTTGGAACGCCAATTGACAATGGTGCTGATATGAGTGAAGCGGCTAGAAATCCGATTCACCGTCAAGCGCCTTCTTTCGAAGAACTGACAACTCAAGCAGAGATGCTCGAAACTGGTATTAAAGTTATCGACTTGCTGGCTCCTTATGCCAAGGGCGGTAAAGTCGGATTGTTTGGTGGTGCTGGTGTAGGTAAAACCGTAACCATTCAAGAACTGATTAACAATATCGCTCAGGAGCATGGTGGTATTTCTGTATTTGCGGGTGTTGGTGAACGCACACGTGAAGGAAATGACTTGTACCATGAAATGAGAGATTCCGGCGTTATCAACAAAACAGCGATGGTGTTCGGACAAATGAACGAGCCCCCAGGTGCACGTTTGCGTGTTGCCCTCACAGGTCTAACGATGGCGGAATATTTCCGTGACCAAGAAGGCCGTGATGTGTTGCTCTTTATTGATAACATTTTCCGCTTTACCCAAGCAGGCTCTGAGGTTTCTGCCCTGTTGGGACGTATGCCTTCTGCAGTAGGTTACCAGCCTACGCTGGCAACTGAGATGGGTCAATTGCAAGAACGGATCACTTCTACTAAAAAAGGTTCCGTTACTTCCATTCAGGCGATCTACGTGCCTGCGGATGACTATACTGACCCGGCTCCTGCTACAACGTTCGCTCACTTGGATGCTACAACGAATCTGGAACGTAAAATTTCCGAAATGGGTATTTACCCGGCGGTTGATCCACTCGCATCGAGCTCCCGTATTTTGTCTCCAGACGTTGTGGGTGAAGAGCATTACAATGTAGCGCAAGGGGTAAAACAAATTTTGGCCCGCTACAATGAGCTTCAGGATATTATTGCGATTCTGGGTATGGACGAGTTGAGTGAAGAAGATAAAATGCTGGTAGCACGTGCCCGTAAAATCCAGCGTTTCCTTTCACAACCTTTCCACGTTGCTGAGGCATTTAACGGCTTCCCGGGTAAATATGTACCGGTTAAAGAAACGGTGCGTAGCTTCAAAGAAATTTTGGAAGGCAAGCATGACAACCTTCCAGAAGCGGCCTTCCTTTTTGTAGGAGCCATTGAAGAAGCAGTTGAAAAAGCTAAAACGTTGTAAACATACAGGCAGAGAATAGCCGAGCCTTACGAAGTGAGCTGTCTGTGGACAGCTTCCAGGAGGGATTCAAGTGAGCACCTATTTACTAGAGATTGTGACGCCGGAGCGCCTGGTCTATGCAGAACAGGTAAACAGCATCAGTGTTCGCGGCTCGGAAGGCGATCTTGGGATTTTACCAGGACACCTTCCCTTGGTCACTCCCTTGAAGATTGCACCGGTTCGCATTAAAATCGGTGGTCAAACCGAAGTGATTGCGGTCAATGGGGGCTTTATTGAGGTCCGCAAAGACAAAGTGGTCATTTTGGCTGAGAGTGCGGAACGTTCCGAAGATATTGATGTGGAACGTGCCCGTGCGGCAAGGGAGCGGGCAGAACTGCGGCTCCAGAGCAAGCAGGAACAGATAGACCATCATCGGGCAGAAGTCGCTCTGCAACGGGCGCTTAACCGATTGAATGCCACAAGTATCAGAACCAATAAGAATTAATATTGGATTTTGAGTGGAATTTAAAAAGGGTTCGGCATAGTATACGGATGGAATGACAAAGAGACCACTTCATAACTTCTGCCCAAGAATGCCTGCAGAAGGTAAAGTGACGCCTTTGCTTCCTTCGATCACTGTGATCGAGCCCTTTTTTAGCTGTCTTTTCCAAAAGTATAGTCCTATTTCTAGGTTGATAGCTAGGTATTTAGTACCTTTTAAATTCGCGAAACAGAAGTGATTATTCACATTTTGTCGAAATAAATGTACTGGAAACAGAAATAGCACTAGCATATTAGGCGCTTGCCGAGTATTATAAAGAAGTCTGTGACGCAGATGGGAGGAATTACGAATGAACGGGAAGCAGCAGTTGGCTGAACAGTTAAGTCAATCGGCGAGTATGACCGCGCTGATCTCTATGATCGTATCGCTCATCTGTATAGCGTTAGCTTGGTGGGCTTTGCAAAGCTTAAAGCTGGATTTACTAATTCGGCAACCCAAAGGACCGCAGGGCAGATTGCTGCACTTGTTTCTTGCTATTATTTTGGGACAGTTGGTTTCTGGTTTCTTATTGAGCTACATCTCTTGGAGCCAGATGCTGTAGAATTTGTTTTAACATGAAGTAAGCGGGTTATATGACTTTATGACTCTGTATGTGCAGGAATTGTCGAATAACATCATGCCATATTGTTAACAATGGTAAACAAAAGCACCGTACATGTATAACAGCCTGAATCCGTTAGAACGCAGGTGGTCGTCAAGTGTAAAAAACGCTTGTATACTTGTTTTAATCAGTGGTATGATGGCAGTTAGGGTATTAATAAAATCTTGTTTTTTTATGTAATGAAAAAGCAAGGCATGAAAATAGCGGAATATGTTCTTTTTTCCAGAATGGAAAAGGGAAATGACGCGCGGAGGGAACCATAGATGAGCAAATTTATCGTCCGCGGTGGCAACAGATTGACCGGGAGTGTCAAAGTCAGCGGAGCCAAAAACTCAGTTCTGCCGATCATCGCCGCTTCTCTGTTAGGAGAAGAAGGAGAAAGTGTTATTATGGATGCACCTCCTCTAGACGATGTGATGACCATTAACAAAGTGCTGGAGTCCTTAGGAGCAGGCGTTACATACCAAGACGAGGTCATTCGTGTTGACGCGCGGAAGATAATTTCCTGTGAAGCCCCTTACGAGTGGGTTAGGAAAATGCGCGCATCATTTTTGGTTATGGGGCCATTGCTTACACGTTTGGGACGTACAAGAATCTCGCTTCCAGGCGGATGCGCAATTGGAACAAGACCTATTGATCAGCATTTGAAGGGGTTCGAAGCGTTGGGCGCCGAGATAAGCTTGGGCCAGGGCTTTATTGAAGCTAAAAGTAACGGTCGTCTGCGCGGAGCTAAAGTTTATTTGGATGTGGCCAGCGTAGGAGCAACCGAGAATATTATGATGGCCGCTACTCTTGCTGAGGGCGTAACTACCATTGAGAATGCTGCTAAGGAACCTGAGATCGTTGATCTCGCCAACTTCCTGAATGGCATGGGAGCCAAAGTACGCGGTGCAGGCACAGGCGTAATTCGTATAGAAGGCGTCGAGAAGCTGCATGGTGTAAAACATACGGTCATTCCCGACCGGGTAGAAGCAGGTACTTATATGGTTGCTGCTGCGATCACAGGCGGGAACGTATATGTAGAAGGCGCAATATCCGATCATTTGGGACCGGTTATATCCAAGATGGAAGAAATGGGTGTAACGATTCAACCCGATGAAAATGGTATTCGTGTCATTGCGGATAAGCCGCTAAAGGCCGTTGATGTTAAAACGCTGCCTTATCCTGGGTTTCCAACCGATATGCAGTCTCAGATGATGGCACTTCAACTTGCCGCTGAAGGAACGAGCATCATTACGGAAACTGTGTTTGAAAATCGTTTCATGCATGTGGATGAGTTTCATCTCATGAATGCAGAAATTAAAGTCGAAGGTCGTTCGGCGATTGTAACTGGCAATGCTAAGCTGACGGGTGCGAAAGTAACCTCGACAGATTTGCGTGCAGGTGCGGCGTTAATTCTGACTGGACTTATTGCAGAAGGTACAACGGAGGTATCTGGCGTTCATCACATCGATCGTGGTTACGTTCATTTGGCTGAGAAACTGACTGGATTGGGAGCGGATATTTACAGAGTGACTGTAGATGAATCCAAACTGGATCATTCGGCTAGCACAGAGCGTGTTGTGGCAGAAGAAACGCCGGGGAATCTGTTCAAGAAGATTCAGCCTTCCCTCGCCTAACCTTTAACTTATTGGCATAGGTATAAACTTGAACAATTAGAACCAAGTCCGAAAGGGCTTGGTTTTTTTGTGTTTTTGCTGCTTGTCTTTTTCATTCTTTCAGTTCTCTTAAAACGGTTCTATCAAAGTGGACGACCTCATATGATTGAAAATATCTGCTGGAGTATATCTGTACTTTCAGCCGGACACTTAGCCCTTTGATGGAGGTTTCAGCCTATGAAAGATTCACAGGTTCGCATCCGTATACCAATTCATCATCCTCAGGAACATCGCCAGGCCTCACTTGCGGAGGAAAGCTCTGGCTCTATAGCAACTTCGTTGCAGAAAAATAAACTTATGCAGCAGCATGCAGAATCAACAGGTGCATTTCCGACTATCGCCAAGACCAATCGGCGTACCACAGCGTTGACTTCCACTACTCACACTGTCGGTACGATGCTTCCTGAGGCTGGAACATCGCCCGGTAACACATACGACGCAAGCAGGCGGCGGGGACCGCAGCCGCATCTGCGACCTGCAGCCGGGCGAGCTCCGCGTTGGGGCAGCCGCCGCCCATGGCTGCCATTTGCCGCCATGGCAGGGGTGCTGGTGCTTGCCATGGCTGTGCCCGCACTCATGGCATGGCCTCGCCAGGCGGCGCAGCCTTTGCCGACTGGGAGCCGCACAGCCGCACCCGCGCAGTCTAATACGACGGCAAAGAGCGAGGCACCCGTCACGCGCCTGCCGGGTGTCCCACCGATACCGGCCGTACCCGCTGCTCCAGCGCGTAGCGTTCCGGTCGTGGCAGAGCCGGACGTGCGGGTGTACGTCACGTCTACTGGCCGGACGGAGACATTACCTTTGGAGCAATACATTGTCGGCGTAGTAGCAGCTGAAATGCCGCCCAGCTTTGAGGAAGAGGCATTGAAAGCACAGGCTATCGCCGCGCGTACGTTCATTACCCGGCGTTTGTTGGCTGATGACACCAGCGGCGCCCCGGCGGGCGCAGATGTGACAGATACCGTTAAACACCAGGCTTACATCTCCAAAGCTAAACTTACTAGAGAATGGGAGCGTTCTGGTAAATCCGCAGATCTGGCAAAAATTCGCCAGGCTGTGCGCGAGACTAAGGATACAATCATGGTATATGAGGGTAAACCCATTACAGCTTCTTTTTTTTCTACCAGCAACGGCTATACTGAAAATTCAGAGGATGTATGGGCGAAGGCCGTGCCCTATTTACGAAGTGTGTCTAGTCCATGGGACAAGCAGCTGGCCCCCCGTTTTACAGAAACCGTCACACTGAGCCGTCAGAGCGTGTTCGATAGATTGGGATTGAGTCGTGCTGCGGTCACTGCTTCTACTGGAGGTGGGAGTATGCCAGAGATTCGTATACTCTCCAAGACAGAAGGGCATCGCATCAAGAAGATTGAGGTGGGAGGCTTGGTCTTTACGGGGCCGGAGATTCGTAACAAACTAGGGCTGCGATCGGCTGAATTTACGTGGAAGACCGAAGGGGACCGGATTGCAATAACAACCTACGGGTATGGCCATGGCGTCGGTATGAGCCAGTGGGGAGCCAATGGAATGGCCAAGGAAGGTCATACCGCCACTCAGATTCTTCTTCACTATTATACTGGCATTTCTTTTGCGAATGCCTCTCGTATTCTAAGTTAGTAAATTTTTCGTAACTTTGAAGTATAAAAGAGTTGCGCCCGGTAACACTGGTTACTGAGGTGATGAGCAAATGAGTGAACAAAATAAAAACCAGAACCAAAATCATGAAGATACACCCAAAACCTTTCAGGGTGGAAGAGCTTCACGGCCGTCTTCGTGGAAAAAGCTGTTGTCCAAAAGGTGGGCATACCCGGCAGCCTACATTGCCGCAGCAGCCATTATACTAACCTTAGTGTGGGTCTATCAGGATGCTAGCCAGAAGTCTTTCAAACCTGACCCAGCTAGTCCATCGTTACAAAGCACAAGCGCAGTGAGTACCGATGTTAACGAACAACAACCAGAAAGTGTGGAGGTTGTTGCTCAGTCAGAAAATATCGCATGGCCGGTGGCAGATGCTAGCGCAGTGCAGGTCGTAAAGCCTTTCTTTGACGAAAACGCGACAGCTGATGAGCAAGCGGCAGCTATGGTAGAGTACGATAAAACATTTACCGCTAATACGGGGATTGACCTTTCTCGGTCCGACGATCAGGCGTTTGAAGTGAGAGCCGCTCTGAGTGGAAAAGTATCTCGTGTGGAACAACATCCGCTGGTAGGTAACGTCGTAGAAATCACGCATGATAATAATCTCAAAACAGTGTACCAAAGCTTGAGCGATCTGAAAGTAAAAGAAGGCGATCAAGTGAAACAAAATGATGTGATTGCTTCAGCAGGTCGCAACGAGCTTGAAAAGGATTTGAAAACACATCTGCATTTTGAAGTGTACCAGGATGACAAGCCGGTGAATCCAGCAGGTCTGCTTCCTAAAAAATAAATGGATCATAGCTTTGCATGCAAAGCGGGGAATTCAAATTCCCTGCTTTTTTCTTGTGTAGTTTTAGCGCATGAGGTAAACATAAGCTGCTTTTGCCAAATAAATAGGCCTTCCGAAGCATGTCTTCCCACCAAACCGCGAATATATAGGCACGCTCCTCATATAATGTACCAAACTATCCACAGTAGGGAGGCGGGAGCGTGCACGATTACATCAAGGAACGGACCATCAAAATCGGTCGCTGTATCGTGGAAACAAGGAATACGGTCCGTACGATTGCCAAGGAATTTGGTGTCTCCAAGAGCACGGTGCATAAAGATCTGACCGAACGGCTGCCTGAAATTAACCCGGATCTTGCCGATCAGGTGAAGCACATTCTCGAATACCATAAATCCATCCGCCATCTGCGGGGGGGGGAAGCGACGAAAATTAAGTACAAAAAAACGAGTGGGAAAAGAAGGGGAATTCTTGTTTCCGGCAAGTCCTAAAAATATATAGTGAATTGGCTGGCAAAGCCATTGAATCAACCCCCTGAAGTATGATATGTTAAAAGATGGTACAAGACGAAAAATGACATGTAACCGTAGGTTTATACATATATTTGCCGCTTCTTGTCGAATCTTAGCTTTTTAAAATATCACTTTGGGGGCCTTTTTAATATGTTCAGTAATGATATCGGTATCGACCTCGGTACGGCCAACGTGCTTATCCACGTCAAAGGTAAGGGGGTTGTTCTTGACGAACCTTCCGTTGTTGCGATAGAAAGCGATACAAAAAGAGTTCTGGCTGTCGGAGAAGAAGCGCGCCGTATGGTAGGACGTACTCCTGGTAATATCATAGCCATCCGTCCATTGCGTGATGGTGTCATCGCCGATTTTGAAGTAACAGAAGCGATGTTGAAATATTTTATTAATCGGGTAGGGGGAAAAAGCTGGTACAGTCACCCTCGTATTTTGATTTGTGCGCCGACGAACATTACCTCAGTGGAGCAAAAAGCGATTCGTGAAGCGGCGGAGCGTAGCGGGGCGAAAGAAGTATTTTTGGAGGAAGAGCCAAAGGCGGCTGCCATCGGGGCAGGAATGGATATCTTTGAGCCTAGCGGCAACATGGTCGTAGATATCGGTGGCGGAACAACAGACGTTGCAGTCCTCTCTATGGGAGATGTTGTAACAGCTTCTTCTATTAAAATGGCAGGGGACAAATTTGATACAGCCATCATGAAATATGTAAAAACGAAGTACAAGCTTCTCATCGGGGAACGTACGGCTGAGGATATCAAGATTGCTATCGGAACCGTGCATCCGAGCGGACGACGTGCTGAGATGGACATCCGTGGACGGGATATGGTATCCGGATTGCCCAAGACGTTAAGTATTTCCGCGGAAGAAGTGCAGGATGCGCTGAGAGATCCCGTGTCAGCGATTGTAGCTGCAGCTAAGTTTGTACTGGAGCAGACCCCACCGGAGCTATCAGCCGATATTATTGACCGTGGTGTCATTTTGACTGGCGGTGGTGCGTTGCTTAGCGGTTTGGACGAGCTGCTTGCTGAAGAATTGCGTGTTCCAGTGCTGGTTGCTGAAGATCCGATGCATTGTGTCGTTAAAGGTACAGGAATTATGCTGGATAATTTGGATCATGTGGTTAAGAAAAAGTTCTAATCTGCCGATAGTGACTATAAGAGACTCGTGTGCGGTCAGGCAGGTTGCCTAGCATTTTGGCTTTAGTGCCTCCATGCGAGCATATAATTGATGAGCAGAGTATAGGATTGGGGTGCACGATACATGTTGAGAGGTTTATATACTGCGGCCGCCGGAATGATGACACAACAACGACGTCATGACACTGTGACGCAAAATATTGCTAATATGAATACCACGGGATATAAACAGGAGAATAGCGTTCAACGCTCATTCCCCGAAATGCTTATTTCCATGACGGGGGGAAACCCTGATAACCCGGACCGTACGGTCGGCAAGCTCAATACTGGCGTTTTTGCTGAGGAAAGCCTCTCTCCTTACATTCAGGGAGCGTTGAAGGATAGTGGACAAACTACGGATTTTGCGTTACAGTCCAATATTAATGTGAACGACCCGGCTACTGGTCGACCTATGGCTTTTGATCAGGCTGGAAAATTCATCAATGCTAACGGTGAAGTCACCTATCGTCCAGAAGCGTTTTTTACGGTACGGGACAATAATGGTAATGTCCGCTATACACGTGATGGGCATTTCCAAGTAAATGGAACGGGAGCATTGCTTTCGTCGACTGGTTCAGCAGTGTTGGATACGAATGGAAACCCAATTCAATTGACGGGGTCTGTCTCAGCGCTTAAAGTAAATGAACGGGGTCAATTGGTGGACAGCCAATCCAACCAGTTGCTCGGAACGACGCTTGGAATTAGTGTTATTGATCGGCCGTACCAGCTCGTTCGTGAGGGCAACGGTAATTTCCGCCTGAATGATACGGATGGTGCTACGGCTAGAATGATGACCGCTAATGATACTGTATCTGTTCGCCAGGGCTATCTGGAAGTATCTAATGTAGATGCTGCTCAGTCGATGGTGGACATGATGGCTGCGTTAAGAGCGTATGAAGCGAATCAGAAGGTTATTCAATTTTATGATAAAAGCTTGGACAAGGCCGTTAACGAAGTAGGCCGTGTATAACAGGGGGTAAGTGATGAACAACTCCATGATTGGCGCAATGGTGTCTATGGCCAGTGTGCAGCAGCGTTTGGATTTAATTGCCGATAATATCGCCAATGTCAATACGGTTGGTTATAAGAGTAAACAAGGTTCCTTTGAAGATGTATTGGCTAATGTGCAGCAACAGCCTTCAACGTATCTCCAAAATGGACGGGCGATGCCGCTCGGCTATAATTTGGGCTACGGAGTCAAAACGACCGCAATTATGAAAAATATGGAGCAAGGCCCACTCAAGGAGACAGGACTTCCTACGGATCTGGCGATCCAGGGGAATGCCTTGTTTGAAATCCAGGGAAATGGGCAAAAAGCTTGGACGCGTGACGGCAGCTTCCATTTTATTCCTGATCCGAATGATAATGAGACGATGATGTTGACCACTGCGGAAGGTTATTCTGTGCTGGATAATAACGATATTCCTGTGACTGCGCCAGCGGGTTCCAAAGTAGCTATTAACTCCGATGGCGAATTGCTGATTCGTGCTAATGGAACTGGCGCTCCGACAGTTGGTCAGCGAATTAAGCTAATGGATGTACAGCGTCCAGAAGGATTGCAACAGCGGGATGATAACCTGTTTGTGTTAGCAAATGGTGTGACAGAAGCCGATGTATTCGGGGCAGCAGGGGTGGCAGGTGCTGTTCCAACGGACGTATCTGTGCGTTCCGGTTATCTTGAGGAGTCTAATGTGGATTTAGCGGGCGAAATGACGGATATGATGCAAGTCCAGCGGATGTATCAAATGGCGGCACGGGCATTAACCTCTAGCGATACGATGATGAACCTGGCCAATAATTTGAGGGCTTAAGGATTTGGTGATGAAGGAAGAACAATCTGATTCCCGTCCGGTGCCTGAAAAGACTAAATCCCGCTGGCGTACTGCTCGTTATTTCGTAGTTCCGTTGCTGCTCCTGTTCTCGCTGTTAGGCGGCTTAATTGCAGGATATGTAATTGTAGGTAAGCAAGGGCTGGCAGGCGTATTTGAATGGAAAACCTGGCAGCATGTCATTGATCTTATATTTGCGCCTTGATTTATTTTTTAAAAAGTGATTATGGTGGGAGAAGGTCGCTCCGCGAATGATTTGATCTTACGATCGCTGTTGCAACGGAATTTTCATATTATTAAGTTATTTAGATGTAAAAATCCCGTTGCAAAGGCGAACACTTACGCTTCTCCAGATTCAAATCCTTCGTTCCGCTGCTACCCGCCATTGTCCACTTTTGTAAAGGTAAATCAACCCGCTATTTTGTGGGTAGTAAATAAAAAAACAAACCCTGTGCCAGTGGCGCAGGGTTTTATTATGTTTTCACCGCAGAACCCTCCAGTGTAGCGAGTATGGATTGCAACCAATTGAGGCCGTTCAGAGGCCTTCGTTAGTTTTGTTTGCTCTTCGCGACAAGCGAGTATTATTGAAGCGAGTCTTCTTTTTGAGCAAAAGTAACTAGGCGGAGAGGTTTATTTGAATCTGGAGAAGCGGTAGCGTTCGCCTTTGCCCCTAAATTTTAACCTTACAGGCTTTTGTAGAATGAGAAAATTAAGGGGCAACAGCGATCGGAAGATCAAATAAATCGCGCAGCCTGTCCCCCTTGGCTCAAAGGAAACTTCGCTTCACCCCCATAATAGGAGCAACAAATATGGTACTTCCGCATAATTTTCTTTTTGCATCTGATGAATGTATAATGATGGGGAGTTTATAACACTACGGGGTAAAACCAAGCACGAGCAAAAGGGCTTCTTCTCGCCTCTGGTTGCGTAACCGGCGGAAAAAGCCCCTTATCTCAACCTTCACTTCTGCAGTAGGTGAAGGATATCTAACATTGTTGCCGTGATGAGCTGTTTTTATACAGCGTTAGCGGGGTAATATTATGCTTGCAGTAACTCTGGCTGAACAGAGTCAAATCTGCAAGCGAGAGGAGTTATTAAGGTAAATGGACAAATTGCAATTGGATGTTAATCAAATTCAGGAGATTATTCCGCATCGACCGCCATTTTTGTTGGTGGACCGTATTATTGAACTGGAGGAAGGTAAAAGAGCAGTAGGCATTAAAAATGTAACGATGACTGAGCCCCATTTCATTGGACATTTTCCGGGTTATCCCGTTATGCCTGGTGTGTTGATCACTGAAGCGTTGGCTCAAGTCGGAGCAGTCGCATTACTGCACCTAGAGAGCAATCGCGGCAAAATCGGCTTTTTGGCAGGGTTGGACGGTTTCCGTTTCCGTGGACAGGTAGTCCCTGGGGATACGCTGACACTTGAAGTGGAAATCACTCGTTCTAAAGGTGCTTTTGGTAAAGGGAAAGCTACGGCGAAAGTGGGCGACACAGTAGTAGCTGAAGGCGAGATTATGTTTGCCTTATCAGACCCACCCCAATAGACAAGCGCTGCCGACATAAGCACGACGTCTGAACCGAGTGCATGTGTACATAGAGATCCTGTTTTGACAACCCAAAAATGGAGAGGGGAAATTCCGTATGACGCAGTTGAGTAAAAAAGCATTAGAAGGCATTGAGAGCTGGCTGCAAGACCCTTATATTGATGAAGAAACCAAACAGGAGTTGCGCGCATTGCAAGGCAACGACCAGGAACTAGAGGATCGCTTTTACAAAGAACTGGAATTCGGTACAGGCGGTCTACGTGGAGTGATTGGGGCAGGCAGTAACCGGATGAATCGTTATGTGATCGGACGTGCGACTCAAGGGCTCGCTCGCTATATTTTAGAGCAGCATGCTGGCAAAGAAGGAAAACCTTCGGTTGTCATTGCACATGATTCGCGTCATTTTTCGCCAGAGTTTGCTTTGGATGCAGCTTTGGTGCTGGCGGGCAATGGTATCGTAGCTAAGTTGTTCCCTTCCTTGCGTCCAACGCCACAGCTTTCGTTTAGTGTACGTCATTTGGGAGCCAGTGGAGGAATTGTTGTCACGGCGAGTCACAATCCTCCCGAGTATAATGGTTACAAGGTATACAATAATGAAGGTGGTCAGCTTGTTCCAGATCAGGCTGAAAAGGTGATTGGCTATATTCGTGAGGTTCCTTCTTTTGCTGACATCAAAAGTCTGACACGTGAAGAAGCAGAGGCACAGGGATTGTTGATTTGGCTTGGAGAAGAGGAAGATGAAGCGTTTGTGGATACGGTAGCCGGTGTGAGTGTGAACCGAGAACTGATTGCAGCTGGACCGGGCAAGAACTTTAAAGTTGTGTTTACACCTCTTCATGGCACTGGAAATATACCTGTTCGTCGTGTACTGGAGAAAATCGGTTTTGAACAGGTGCATATTGTGCCTGAGCAAGAGCAGCCAGATGCAGAATTTTCGACCGTTAAGTCGCCTAATCCGGAAGAACGTGATGCGTTCAAGCTGGCCATTGCGCTGGGTGAGAAAATTGGTGCAGATCTATTGATCGGAACAGACCCTGATGCTGACCGTATGGGGGCAGTTGTGAAAAACCGTGATGGCGAATATGTGGTATTGTCCGGTAATCAGTCCGGCGCAATTATGGTTTACTACTTGCTGAATCAACTGAAAGAAACTGGCAAGCTTCCGAATAATGGTGCAGTTATCAAAACTATCGTAACTAGCGAAATGGGTGCAGTCATTGCCGAACATTTTGGAGCAACAGTGTTTAACACGCTAACCGGCTTCAAGTATATTGGCGAGAAAATGAACCAGTTTGAGCAAACTGGCGAGTATACCTACCTGTTTGGCTATGAAGAGAGCTACGGCTATCTGGCAGGAAATTACGCACGTGACAAGGATGCTGTCTTGGCGGCCATGCTGATCGCCGAAGCTGCTGCTTATTACAGCACGCAAGGCAAGACGCTCTATGATGTTTTACAAGAGCTGTACCAGCAGTTTGGCTACTTCCTTGAGAAGCTGGAGTCTCGTACACTCAAGGGTAAGGATGGAGTGGAGCAAATCCAGAGCAAAATGACGGATTGGCGCAGCAACGCACCTCAAGAGATTGCAGGTGTAAAGGTAGACAAAGTACTGGACTACTCGCAAGGCTTGGACGGGCTTCCGCAGGAAAACGTACTCAAGTTTTTATTGGAGGACGGTTCTTGGTTCTGCCTGCGTCCTTCGGGCACAGAGCCTAAAATCAAAGTATACTTTGCAGTACGTGGTTCCTCGCTGTCAGACGCGGAGCAAAGAATCGGTCAGCTGGTCGATGCTGTTATGGCCCGCGTAGACGCTTGAGAAAATTCCCTTTATAATAGAATAGGTTAAGGTAATTAGATATGGAATAAGTAATCGGTGACCTCTCACGGCAAAGGGCAGTACGCCGTGGAGGTCATTTCTCTGTATTGCAGAATAACCTGGAAGAGGCTTTGGAAAAATAGGCTTATTCCGGCAACGGAGGATTTTGCAAAATTCAATGAGTGGCCTACTCAAGAGTAGAATGGCAAGGTGGGCAGCATTGAATTTTGCAAAATCCCGAATATTAAGGAGGTTCTTTGGTGTATCAGAAATGGCAGTATTGGAATACAGCTTCTCGAAAATGGTTGTGGATTCTGGTTGCGGTTGGCTTGCTGGCTTCCATTCCAGTTATCGCCGATCGTGTAAAGACAGAATCCTCGAGTAAAAAAGTAGAGATTGTATTCGATTATCGGGATTTGACGGAGGCGGCTTCGTATCAGGCTCATCCGCAGGACTATCTGAATGAGCAGCTTGACCGCTTACAACAGGCTGGTGTGAACAGCATGGCGATGTATGAAAGTACGTTGGATGATTTCCGTAAAGCGGGCCGCATTGTAACTTATACGACTCAGAATGTTGCGGATCTGGAAAAACGTCTTTCACCTGCAAATGAGAATTATACGTACGTTGTTTTCGCTGACAAAGAAAATGCTGAAGCACTAAAGCCGTTAATTTTACGTACGTTTACAAGTCTGGGCATCAACGTAAAGCCGTGGAGTTATCAGGGACAGGAAGGGCTTGTTGTGGAAACATCCCCAGAGGATGCGTATCTCAAGCCTATGCAGCCTGACCCGATTGCTATGAAGCAGCTCCGGAGTAAAGGTTTTTTTATTGTTCCACGCATGAGTGACAGCCTTCCCTATAACCAGGAGTTGACGGAAGAGATGCTGGCTTCCTTTCAGCAAAATGGTGTAAAGCGCATTTTGTTTGAAGGGGATTCAGTCAAAGGCTTTACTGATAACGAGAAAGAGCATAGCTTAGCGGCATTTGCTAAATTGCTGAACAAATACGATATCGGCCTAGCTGCTATCGAAAACTTAAAGAAACCGCAGGCAGGCTTCAATAAGCTCGCTTACGATATCCACTATAATGTTGTGCGTCTATACTCACTAAGTGATAAAGATTCAACACTCGATGTGGAAACGTTGGCCGATCGTTTTGCACTCGCCACCAAGGATCGGAATATTCGCATGTTGTATCTGAATACCGCGCCTAGCCGCAGTGTTGCTGAGGCCAAGGTGAAAGACTCGGTTGATAACCTGATCCACAGCTTAGACAAACCGGGCAACGCTGTACAACGAATGGAGAAAAAAGGGTTTGAACTGGGACAAGCTGAACCGTTCCAAGTGGTCGATTCCTCCATTCAGCGCTATCTCAAAATGATCGTCGTACTGGGTGCACTAGCCTTCTTCTCCATTATGGTGTCCTATTTCGTTCCGGCATTGACTTTGCTGGCATTTGCACTCGGTTTGGTTGGTTCTGCTGGGCTTTATGTTTTGAACTCCAGCTTGATGGAACAAGGTTTGGCGCTGCTTGCAGCGATTAGCGGACCTACGGTTGCGATGATCATTGCAGTGCGTACGATCAGAATTAAACGTGAACAGGGGCCTGAACTTTCTGTAGGTCAACGATTGACTCGCACGCTTATACTGTACGTACAGACAGCGATCTTGTCGCTGGCTGCAGTGCCTTTTGTTATTGCGCTGTTGAACAGCATTGCCTACAGCCTGGTGTTAAACCAATTTAGAGGTGTAAGCTTGCTTCACATTCTGCCGATCTTCTTGGCGGCGATTTATATTTTCTTTTATCGTGGCGTTTCTATACGGGAGGAAATCACCAAACTGCTACGTACGCCGATTACTGTATTATGGGTTATCGCACTGGCTGTTATCGCAGCGGCTGGCTACTACTATTTGACTCGTACTGGAAACGCAGGTACGGTGTCGAACACCGAGCTGGTTTTCCGTAACTTCCTGGAGAATGCGTTTGGTGTACGTCCGCGCAATAAGGAATTCTTAATGGCTCACCCACTGTTTATTGCAGGGGCATTCCTGGCTTTGAAATATCGCAAAGCAATCTATTTGCTGATCATAGCTGCTATTGGTCAAGCCTCGATGGTCGATACCTTTGCTCACATTCACTCTCCAGCAGCACTCTCGTTTAGTCGTGGGCTGTTGGGATTGGGATTTGGATTGGTGCTGGGAATCATCGCAATTGTCGTGTGGCAAGTGCTGGAAGGATGTTGGAAGAAATGGTCACCACAGCTAAAACGATAATAATCTCGGGTTATTACGGGTTTCACAATAGTGGGGATGAAGCGGTGCTCAAGTCGATATTGACTGCTTTAGAAGAGGAAAGCCGTCAGGCGGGGATTACGATCAAGCCTGTTGTTCTATCTTCTGACCCTGCTTGGACACAGAAAATGTACGGAGTAGAAGCTGTTCCGCGTATGAGCCTGGGAGAAGTGCGGAGAGCGATTAAAAACAGTGACGGGCTCATTAGTGGCGGCGGGAGTCTGCTCCAGGATGCTACAAGCCCTAAAAGCATTCCGTATTATCTGGCGATTCTGAAACTGGCTCAATGGGCTGGAAAGCCAACGTTTGTATACGCTCAGGGCATGGGCCCAGTACAACGGAAAATATTTTATCCTATGATCCGATCTGTATTTCAACGCTGTGAATATGTTTCCGTCAGAGATGAGCAATCTGCTGCTTTGCTGAGTACCATGAAACTGAAACGTCCGGTTGTCGAGGTTGTTCCTGATCCTGTAATGGGGCTTCCTTTGCCCTCCGGTTCCGAGCTGCATGATGCTGCAACTGAGACTGATGAGGATGAACTCCCAGTCGTCGGCATTTCTGTACGCTACTGGGATAAGGAACAACGCGATTTAACGGCTATTGCAGACGGCTTAAAAAGATTAGCTGCGGAACGCCGTGTTCACTTGCGTTTCTTACCATTCCATTTACCTGACGATGAACAGGCTTCAAGGATGGTAATGGATTTGTTGGGGGATATTAGTGGGACGGGAAGCCTTGTCAGTATGTGTGACCAAGTTACCGATCCTCAACAGATGCTTTTGGAGGTCAGCAGATGCAGTTTGATGATCGGGATGAGGCTGCACAGCTTAATCTATGCAGCGTCCCATCAAGTGCCCCCGTTGGGTATATCCTACGATCCCAAAATTGATCATTTCCTCAGCCGTGTTGGTAGCCAGCCTGTTGGTACTACAGATGCACTGGATGCGCAAAAGCTGGCTAACGAGTCTATGCGGCTGCTGGATCAGCGTAGTCAATGGATCGAGAGCCAAGGGGCAGCAATTGCTTTGTTAAAAAGTGAGGCTCGCTTACCAGCACAGCATATCGTTAATTACTTGTGTCGCAAAGGATGATGGATACAGTGACAGTTGATAAGGTTACGAGTGTGCCTACCGTCCCGATTTTCGGTGTTCAGGTATCAAGGCTTAATATGAAAGATACATTAAATGTATTAATTCAGGCGGTGAAGTCTCGCCGCCCCCATCAAGTGATCACTGCCAATCCGATTATGGTCATGGCTGCATTGGAAGATCCAGTGTATATGAATGTGATGAAGCAGGCAGAGTTGATTGTTCCAGATGGAACTGGTGTGGTCTGGGCTGCAAACTATGTTGGACATCCTGTACCCGAGAGGGTGGCAGGTTTTGACTTGTTACATGAATTGCTCGCAGCTGGAGAAAACTATCATTGGAAAGTTTATTTACTTGGATCAACGCCTGAAGTGATTCAAGCGACCGCTCAGCGGGTACATGAGCTTTATCCTGGAATTACGGTTTGTGGCAAGCGCGATGGTTTTTTTGGTCCTAACGAGGATGAAGCGGTGATTAGGGCTATTCGTGAAGCGAATCCTGATTTGTTGTTTGTAGCGCGTGGAGCGGATACGCAGGAACCTTGGATTGGTAAATATAAGGAACAACTGGGCGTGCCGGTGATGATGGGGGTCGGCGGTAGTTTCGATGTTATATCAGGAAAAACAAAACGCGCACCTAAACTGTTTCAAAAGCTACGAGCTGAGTGGTTATATAGACTCCTAAAAGAGCCTAGTCGTTACAGAAGAATGCTTGCGTTGCCGAAATTCGCAGTGAAAGTGATGCGTGAAAAAGAAAACGTCACAAAAGTGTGATAAATAGCTTGAATCTGCCTTTAAAACCCGCTAATTTGCCAGAATATGAGGCTTGGTATTTATTTTTGATCAGAGTATAATTCAATGCGGTTACATCTGAAAAGGCATTGCTTTAAAATTGGGGGTCGAATGATCAAATGTTATTGATCTATATTATTGGTTTCATCATGGCACTGGGACTTGCGCTGTTACTTACGCCGCTTGTCAAGAAGTTCGCTGTGAAGGTTGGAGCCGTCGATGTGCCGAATGCCCGAAAAGTACATACCCGAATTATGCCGCGTCTTGGCGGTCTGGGGATTTTCTTGGCATTTCTGTTGTCCTTATTGGCGATGTTACCTTTTGTGCCTGACGGAATGCTGTCCTCGCGGGATATTAACTTTATTGCAGCCTTTCTGATTGGCGGTACGCTGATTACATTGATTGGTGCTCTCGATGATCGTTTTGATCTTAATGCAAAATTGAAATTTTTGGCTCAAATTGCCGTGGCATGTATGGTCGTGTTTGCTTTTGATATTCGTGTGGATTTTGTAAATGTACCTTTTCAGGATGCATACTCTTCTTTAGAAAGCTGGATTTCCATTCCGCTTACGATATTTTGGATCGTAGGTGTGACCAATGCTATCAATTTGATTGACGGTCTGGATGGACTAGCTGCAGGTGTCTCAGGAATTGCGATTGGAACGATCGCTGTGATGTCACTACTAATGGGCAATTACATGGTGGCGATGCTTTGCCTTGTGCTGTTAGGTAGTATTATCGGATTTTTATTTTTTAACTTTCATCCTGCAAAAATATTTATGGGTGATACAGGGTCCTTATTTTTAGGTTTCTCTCTAGCTATGCTTTCAATGCTTGGTTTCAAGCAAATTGCTATCGTATCATTTATTACGCCATTGATTATTATCGGTGTGCCTTTGTCAGATACATTTTTTGCTATTATTCGTCGCAAGTTGCAGAAAAAACCGATATTCTCACCGGATAAAGGCCATTTGCATCACTGCTTGCGCGAACTAGGCTTCAGTCACAGACAGACGGTGTTGATTATCTACGGTATTGCTGTATTTTTCGGTATATTAGCCGTTATCCAATCGTCGGCTGCGCTTAATGAAGCAAACTGGGTCACCTTTGTCGTGATATGTATCATGATGTTCTTCCTACAGATCGGAGCAGAAGTTATTGGTCTCGTTGGCAAAACCAAACGTCCTGTTCTTAACACACTAATTCGGTTGTTGGCTAAACCAGATTCCCAGACGCGATCGAAATTATAATTTTAATTTAAATGTAAGCCTTCAAGCTTAGCGGTATACCGCAGGTTTGAAGGCTTTTTTGATGTTTGCTGTAAAAAAACTCCCTCCTTTTTTGAGAATTTACTAATTTTTTGTATGTTTGCTACCGATAAAAAAAGTAATGAATGATTACGTACCCCAAGGTGCGACAGAATCAAAGGAGGACAATGATTTGAAACGATTGCTATCCATGTTGCTGACGGTTGGTCTCATCATTGGCTTGGTGCCGGCGGCCCTGGTAGGTACGGCTCATGCTGCGACAGGAACTTATTTCATTTTTCCAAATGAAAAATATGATGCGGATTCGGCCAGAATGGTAAATACCGACCGTGTTACAGTTAACGGTACGATTAACGGAGTGAATGGAAGTACTATATCGTATAGTGTATTCCAACTCTCTAAAAATGGAACAAACCTTAACGTAGTTAATAAAAATGAGAGTCAAAAGGGCGGAATTACGGTCAATGGCTCTACGATTCAAATTTCAGACATTAAACTGTTTCCTGGTTTGAACCGAATTACATTCCAAAGTAGTCAAAATTCGGCTGAAATGAAGGACTCCATTTACATTGAGTATCAGGATGGACCCAAGCTGTATGATCTGTCTGCCACACTGAATGGTGAAACCCAGCAGTTAGTTGAGAATCAAACGGCGGTACTGACAGACGCACGAAATAGCGGTACGGATGATGTGAAAGTAGTCATTCAAGGTACGGCGCCTAATGCTGACAGTGTAACGCTTACTTCTACAAAAAGTAGCAATACGTATACTGTTAACTCCTATACCAGCTATAAGCTAACAGGAAGTGTTGTACTCAGCCCGGGTAAAAATATAGTGACGATTAAAGTGGGTAACGGAACTCAGGCTCTTACGGTTACGCGTGAAATCACGATTTATACGGGTAAACCTGAATTTTCTGATCTGACTTTGAACAAGGACGGAAATGTGTCTGCTGATCTGACGACTTCGCCTGACTTTACTGTATCGTCTACGAGCGGTGTGGTTTTGAAAGGTAATGTTCTGGTTCCTTCCGGAGCAACTGATCCAGTAGTAAGTAAAATTAATGCTAGATTTACGGATGTAAGTAATAACGGTAGCGCAATTGGTGATACCAATGGAATTGATGCTACGATTGATACAGCAAATGTTGTTACATCTACTGGTTACAAATTATATCCGTTCCAGGTAACTGTACCTGATGGCATCGTAACCGACCACTTGATTCGTGCATCTCTGAGTGTAGGTTTTGCAAATGGAACGAGTTCCAATGCATCTGCGGTTCAATTTACATTGCGCAGCAGCACTCAGCCTTATATTGATGACGTGAACTTTCTCCCTGATTTTAATAATCAGTTGTTGAATAGAATCAAGGGTAGCGGGTCTGATCAAGCGGCTGCCCTAGATGAAGCCATGAAATTAACAGGAAGTTCTATGAAGAACAAGACTACTGATGCCCCATCTGTACCTGTAGGTATGGAATTTATCATTGTTAATGGTACACCTGGTTCAATTAACGAGCTTTCTGGTGTATCCGTTAATCCCGTGGGTCCAGCCCAAGATGTGATTCGAACAATCAATGGTAAGTCAACACAAGTGAAGAAAGTTGTCGCTTATGTAGATACTTTGCCTAAAGAAGGACAAAACGTCCTGAATTTCTACCTGAATGACTCAAGCAAATTGATTAAGGCAACTGTAAACTTATTGCAGGGGCCATTCATGAAATACGATACGATTTATGATGGTCAACAAATTCCGTTGAATACATCGAATGCAAACTTAAATACGTACAAACTGGATCAATTGGGTTATTTTAAAGGTAAATTGCTGGATGTGAGTAATGCAGCTGATATTCACTACACTGGCAGTAACCGAAATGTATTCTTGTATGTGAACAACGTATTAGTTGATCTTGATGGCTCAGGAGCGAACTTTAAGCTGGCTGCTTCCTCCTATGATGCGGCTGCCAATGCACTGGCAAACGGAAATAATGAAATCAAGTTTGTGTTCAAGCCAGGCATCGAGTACAGCAATACGGTGAAAGTAAACTTTACACAAACGAATATTCCAGTAATTCCTGTTCCAAACACACAAGGAATTATTCCTTTTACACCCGTTAGCGGTCTGAGCAATACGCCGAAATATAGCGAAATTGCACCGAAATCAAAAGATGCAAACTTCACTAAAGTAGATGATACTAACTACAATACATCGCTGAAAAATATCAATATCTTTGGTACTTTTAGTATTGCTGATTTGGGTAAAGCGGATCAGGTGAGTGGTTCGTTAAGTGATATTGCCAATAAAGATCAATACATTTTAGAAATTAAAGGTTCGGACGACAGTGAGGTAAACTGGACGCTGAATAACGAGTTCTTCTCAGCGGAAGATGCCAAAACTGCATACAACTCTGGTGCTACTACGGATAAGTTTACAAGCAAAGATTTAAAAGACCTGCTAGTATACTACCATCCGGACAAAAAGTATTTCAGTTTTGTATTGAAAAACCAAACTATTTCGCAAGATGGAACGCCAGTAGCTTATAACATTACCTTGTACAACAGCGGCAAGAGCGGACCGTTTGCTACTTTCCGACTGCAAGTATCCGGTCAATCCACATCTTTTGATATCTTGCGTCCGCTTCCTGAAAAAAGAATCGTGAATCAAAACTTTGTGCAAGTTGTTGTGAACGTAGGTAATGCAGATAGTGTTATGGTAGGTAAGGAAAAAGCAGTTCAAGAAGGTTTTGATTCTGATTATGATGGTACTGTTGATTACCCATCAACCTACAAAGCCATCGTTACAGGTCTAAAAGCCAACAAAGATAATAAAATTGATGTAGTGGTTACAGTAGGCAAGGAAAAATTAAAACAGACCATTACTGTTAAATATGTGCCTACTAATATTCCTGGCGAGCAGTACATGGAAGCGATGAAAACATCGCACAAAGTGTTCGATGGTAATCTTACACTTGCGTTCGCGAAGGGAACGAGCCTGATTCGTCGGGATTACGATCAACCACAGCAATTCAAAAACCAGGTTTTCTCTGGCCATACTTTGTACTTTGCGATCGCGAATAGCGAAGATGGTGTGGTAGACCGTCATGAATTTGAAACTGAAAAAGCATTGTCCGACATGCGGAGCTTGATTGCAGATGGAAGTAAATACTTCAACAGAGATTTCCCAAGTCGCTTTACCAAGTCCAGTCCAGTATTCTGGATTGACCCAGGTACAGCAGATGATATCAAAACAGATGCTTACGATCCGGTAACGTATGGTGCCGATCCTTATCAATTGGCTAACAAATCACAAAATGATAGCAGCAAGATCAAAAACTTTTACTGGCGTGACCCGTCTAACGAGCTAGTACCTTCCAAGCGTGCTACATTGACGCTGACGTATGATAGCAGTATTGCTCAGGATGCAGGGAAACAAATGACAGTGTTCTATTTTGATTCTGATTTGAAGGATTGGCAGAACATTGGTGGTGTGGTGGATCCGAAGAAACATACCATTAAAGTACCGTTTGACCGTTTCGGCTACTATGTAGTCGCCAAGGTTGGGGAAACGTATAGTGATGTCATTAAGCACAAATACGCTAGAGATTATATCGAAGCTATCTTGGCTAAGGGTGTTATGAACCCGATGGATCCAATTAATAGCTTTGGACCTGACAGCTACATTAAAAGAGGCGAATTCACGTCGATGATTGTCAAAGGTCTGCAAATCCCGCTTAATTTCAGCGGAGCGAAGCATTTCGACGACGTGTCTATTCCAAATACGATATCCGCAGATGCGCTCTACGATTATCGTTATATTGAAACAGCTGCACGTGCTGGTATTGTAAAAGGTTCGCAACCAAGAATCTTTATGCCGGAAGATGTAATCACACGTCAAGATGCAGCGGTCATTATCGCCAAGGCATTGAATTTGAAGCTGGAAACAGATCATGACAAGATCATGAAAAATCTGTCCAAGACCTTTAAAGATGCGGACAAGATTGACTACTACGCACAAGCATCTGTATTGGCTATTGCTAAGAAAGGCTTTATCACAGGGTCTCCTGTAGACGCAAGTGATCTAAAAAAAGGATATATGTTTAACCCTACATCCTTGACCTTGCGCGGAGATGCAGCAATTATTGTAGCTAAAGTTATGGCTGATAAAAAACTGCTTCCTAAAATTTAATCCTTCAACAACCTGAAATTATTAAACATCCCTCCATGAGAAATGGAAATTCCCTTTCATATACATGAGAGGGATGTTTTTTATAAATCAGCTATTTGACTGGAATTAAGGGCTTATGCCATAATATCAAAGAGATGAAAACTTTGGATAAGCACTATGGTTTTTTTCGTTTTAGATTTGCCTTTAATGACTGTTATTAATTGCTTTTTTTTTAAGATATTATCTCAAAATGTGTTTATTATTTTTCTATATGTTTTTTTGCGCATTTATCTGAAACTTTACGCCTATTTCATCGTAGTAGAGGATGTGTGTGCTTAAATATTACATAGAGAAGTGAGTGGGGAGTGATGAGATGTCTCAGTTTTCAATACGCCGTCCTGTAACAGTATTTATGTTAATTGTTGCTTTGTTAATCGGGGGCGGTATTTTTGCGTTAAGGCTTCCTGTCGAGTATATGCCAGATATGAAGCTGCCTTACGCTGCAGTGGTGACCAGTATTCCAAATGCAACGCCTACTGAGGTTGAGGAATTGGTTACTAAACCTATTGAAAAGAGTTTGGCTTCTATTGAGAACGTGGATACAATCACGTCCGAGTCTTCAGAAGGATCATCTATGGTCATGATTCAATTTAACTGGGGAGTAGATATGAACCAAGCAACCCTCGACATGAGGGATAAAGTTGATACCGTTAGAGGATCTCTTCCAGACACGGCAAATTCGCCGCGTGTTCTAAAAGTGGACCTCAATGCAACGCCAGTTATTACCCTCGCTTTTACAGGAGACCAGGATATTAACAAGCTGAAGCCTATTGCTGAAGATATTATCGAGCCGCGGCTTGAAAGGATTGCGGGAGTAGCTGCAGCCAACATGTCAGGTGGTCAAGAACGACTCGTAAAGATCACTGTAGATCAGGCCAAGCTTCAAAGCTATGGCATTACGCTGGATCAAATTCGCCAGGCCCTATCGGCTAATAATGTTGCTGGCTCTGCGGGTTCTGTATATCGTGGTAATACACAAATTCAACTTCGCGTTCAAGGTGAATATAAAGCTGTTTCAGAAATGGGCGAAACGCCAATCCCTGTAGGTAAGGGAAGCGTGAAATTGAAGGATATCGCGACAGTTGAAGACTCCGTAGAAGAAGTCACCACTATTTCTACCTATAATGGGAAGCCAAGTATTAATATTTCTGTTACTAAGGCTACTGGTGGAAATACTCTTTCAATCGCTAATTCTGTGAAGGAAAGTTTGGATTCGATACGGAAGGACCTGCCTCCTGGAACACAATTGGAGATGGTAACTGATGCTTCCAAGCCTATTAGAGACTCCGTACACTCACTAATAGAACATGCTATATTGGGGCTTATTATCGCAGCTATTGTGTTGCTATTATTTTTGAACAGTATACGTTCTACTATTATTGCTGCGATCGTTATTCCAATTTCCTTCGTAGCAACGTTTATGATGATGTATTTCACTGGACAAACCATTAATGTTATTTCATTGAGCGGTTTGCTTCTAGGGTTAGGATCATTTGTCGACTTTGCCGTTGTTATCATTGAAAATATTTTTAGGCAGCGACATGAAGGGAAAAGTATGCTACAAGGGGCAATTGATGGCTCCAAGCAAGTGGGCAATGCGGTTATGGCATCTGCACTTGCACAGATTGTAGTATTTTTACCGGTTGTTTTTGTTGACGGAATTGCAGGAGTTATGTTTAAACCGTTGGCATTAACTGTTATTTTCTCCCATATAGCAGCCTTGCTGGTATCCCTTATGATTGTGCCAATGCTAGGCTCGCGTTGGATGCCTACTGTACCAGATGAATCCATATATTCTTCAGGTACCTATAAAGGTATTAACCCTATTGTGTGGTTTAATATCGGATTTGAGAAATTTAAGGGTGGCTATCGCCGTGTACTGAAGTGGGGAATTAATCATAGAAAATCTGTTTTAATCATTACTGTATTAATGTTTGTGGCAGCTGGGTCTCTGATTTCTATGGTTAAGGCTGAATTTATTCCTGAATCCGACACTGGGGAATTCTCAGTGAAACTGAAACTTCCTAACGGAACAGTTTTAGAGGAGACTGAAAGAGTTGTTCAAGGTATAGAAAAAGAAATTCTGAAAGTTCCTGATCTGGACAAAATGACAGTGACTGTTGGTGCTGGTGGTCTTTCTGGTTATTCAGGGGCAACTCCATCCAATTCGGCACAACTAAGTGTTGCGCTGAAGGATGGGCATCAGCCAACAGACGCTGTAGTTGAAGGCCTTCGCAAGAAATTCGATAGTATTCCGGATGCAGAGATTACACTGGAGTCTGCAACAGGCCTTTCGACTGGAGCGGCGGTTAATATTAACCTAAAAGGCGATGATATGGACGTCTTGAGGGAACTTTCCGACAATCTCGTTGCCGGCGTAAAGAGCATACCGGGAACGGTCAATGTAAAAAGTTCTTTGAATGCGGTTCGCGAAGAATATGAGATTACCGTTAATCGAGAACTTGCTAGTCAATATGGCTTATCAGCAACCCAAATTTTATCTGCTGTAAATACTTCCTTTAATGGATCTGTTGCAACAAGCTATCGCACAGGTGATGATCAAATCGATGTGAAAATATCTCTGCCTGAGCAGGATCGACATGACTGGTCCTATTTGAAAGCATTACGTATTACCACTTCACAAGGGATTGATGTGCCTTTATCTTCGGTAGCAAGTATTGATAAACGCGCTGTACCGGATAGTGTCACCCGTGAAGATCAGACACGTCAAGTACAGATTTCTGCTGACATTGATGGATCAGGGGACATTCTAACCGTCAAACAGAAAATAGATGCTCTTTTGAAGAGTACTCACTTCCCAGAAGGCTATAGTGCAGATACGGGTGGCGGGCAATCTGAACAAATGATGGAGTCTTTTATAAACTTAGGGATAGCTATTCTGCTATCTGTAGTTCTGATTTATATGGTTATGGCAGGACAGTTTGAATCTCTGCTCACACCGTTTGTTATTATGTTTTCGATTCCGCCTACGTTAATTGGTGTACTTATCGGCCTAGTGGTAACGGGAGCGAGCCTCAGTGTTTCGGCTTTTACCGGTTACATCATGCTCGTTGGCTTGGTTGTAAATAATGCAATTGTCATGATTGATTTCATTATTCAGCTTCGAAAAGAAGGCGAAGATCGAGATGAAGCTATTATTCATGGCGCATCTGAGCGGTTGCGTCCGATTTTGATGACAACGTTGGCTACCGTGCTTGCTTTGATCCCTATGGCATTTGCTAAAGGTGACGGTAATGAGACGCAAGCTCCTATGGCGGTTGTTGTTGTATTCGGGTTATCCTTCGCAGCTTTGGTCACGCTGATTCTTATTCCGGTTGTTTATGTTATTTTGGACAATATCATTCAAAAACGTAAAAATCGCAAACTGAAAAGACAAGAAAAGAGACAACTGAAAAAAGAAGCGAAACTGCAAAAAAGTGTTCATATATAAGGTGAGGTGGAGAAACATAATGAATAAAAAAAGTGCTCTGATTGCCACAACTTTGCTTTTATCAGTTGCATTAGCCGGCTGTGGTGGGGGGGAGGCCCCCGCTGCGCCAGCTTCAGTGCAGAAGGCGATCCCAGTCCAAGTGGCAAAAGCGGCTAAAGGCAGTATTAACGACTCAACAGGTATTATTGGAAGCTTTGCTCCGAAAGAGACGGCTCAAGTATCTCCGAAAATTAGCGGAAAAATTCAAAGTATCAATCTTACAGTGGGGCAAAAAGTAAACAAAGGCGACACATTGTTTACTATAGACCAAAAGGATATTCAGGACTCGATTAAGCAATCTCAGGAATCGTACCAGGTTGCCTTGGCCAACTTAAAACAGGCTGAGTCAGGCGCAGCACAATCTGTGCAACAGGCCGAGTCCAGTGTGGATCAAGCCAAAAGTGCGCTTGTACAGCAAGATAACTCCATTACACAAGCTCAGACCAGTCTGATCGATGCTCAGAATTCCGTGCGTGATGCTCAAAATACGCTTAATCGCAACCAACAGTTGTTTAGTGCGGGCGCTCTATCTCAATCCGAGTTAGAACAGTCCCAAATAGCGTATAGAAAGGCTCAAACTGCTGTGGAGAATGCACAGGTTGCACTGCACAATGCACAAACATCTAAGGAAAGTGCGCAAACCACATATAATAATGCCCAGAAATCATTGCGTCTTGCACAACAAAAAACGGGCATAGACGTAGCACGTGCTTCTGTAAATCAAGCCAAAGCGAGTTTAGACACAGCACGTAGCCAATTGGTGGATGCTGTAGTCAAAGCTCCGATTTCCGGCACGATATCGGTAGTAACAGGAGTCCAAGGACAGATGGTTAGTGCGCAATCTGCAGTTGTTACAATTGCAAATACCAATCCTATCATTGCTAAAGTCAACGTTTCTGAATCAGAGCTTCTGAAGATGCAGGTGGGTTCATCTGTAACTGTAGGTGTGGACTCATTAGACAAGCGCATTGAAGCCAGAGTGTCGGCCGTCAATCCGGTAATGGATAATGACCTCAAGGCATATCCTGTCGAGATTTCGGTTCCTAATGGTTCTGGCGAATTAAAATCAGGGATGGTTGTAACTGTATATATGAAGACAGAGGCTCCTAAAAACATTTTAGTATCGCAGGATGCCGTTACAGAGCAGGCAGGGAAGAAGTATGCATATGTAGTGGAAGGTACTGTTGCTAAGAGGGTAGAAGTGCAGACAGGCCAGGAAAGTGCCAAACAGGTTGAGGTCACCAAGGGGCTCGCTGAGGGACAAAATGTCGTCGTTAAGGGCGTAAGTTTGCTTTCAGATGGCGCGAAGATTAATGTAGTAAAATAATTTGTTTCGTTATATTTACATTATATTGCTGTTCTCCGTCATTTCTACTATTTAAAGTGTATTAGAGTATTAGATTTCTAAGGAATCTATAGTCTTTATGTACTTTATGTATTCTATGGATTATTCGTTACGAATATACTCCATTAAAGACCTAATTAATGTACAGAAAATACCCTTGTACATTTAAGGTTGAGAAGGTAAAAGTTGTAGGATGACGGAGGAACAGGTTCAATAGTATAATTATGACTGTGGAAAGCGGAATACATAATCAAAAAAAAAAATTTTTTTTTTGAAACAGACGCAACTTTTTGGACCCATGCTACGTCTAATTGGGTGAGTATGAAACAAAGGGGTACAAAAGCGTAAAGACAAAATTCGCTAAAAAAAATCTTTACTGCATTGTTATCACATTGTATAATACTGGAGTACGTCATAAATGGACGCTTTCTTTCAACTAGATTCCAAGCTTCTGTGATATTGTCACAGATATCATTTTATAAGGGTTCTCATAAAGCTCGGAAAGGAGGTGTAACGACTGATGAGTGACAAGATCCGACAAAAAGACAAAAATAATATTTCTGTTTATATTCAAGGAGGAGAAAAAAAGGTTATGACAAAGTTTAACAAAAAAATGATCAACGTGCTGGCAACAGCAACATTGGTTGCTGGTGTAGCAGCTCCAATCGCAGCATTGACTGCACCAACTGCAATCCATGCAGCTTCTAGCTACCAAGTTCTGAATACTCCTAGTATCAGCGGTGGCGCTCAAAATGGTATTCAATTGGGCAGAGTACATGTAGGTATTGATAAAGCTTCTCTTAACTCTGGAGGTAGCCTGACTGTTTCTTTGCCTAAAGGTTTTAAATTTTCGAAATCTTTCAAAAATGTAAATTTGAAAGATACAGTTGGGAAATCACTCAAAAATGAATCTGTAAGTGATGTAACTGCTGACACTTATGGTACAACAGTTTATGTTGAACAAAATGATAATGGTGATGGTAAAGCAGGACATACACCTGTTGAGTATAATGTGGAAAAAGTGGGGTCGTCTGACAATACTTTTAAAGTAGTTTTCACTGGTTCTAACAGTGCTGATGATCTTGACGTTTACTTTAACTTCAACGTTATTGATGCTACTGGCCCAAGTAATGGTCCTATAAAAGTTGCTTTTGACGCTGCAGCGAACAGTGGTTTGACTAGTAGTGAAGTAACTGTTGGTAATGTAGTTTCTTCTGGTCAAGTAGGTCTGTCAGCTGTTGATACTGAGTCTAAAACAGATAGCTTCAAATTTAGACTAAAAGTTAAAGAGCAAACAGCAGGTGCTTTGGATACCAACAACAACATTAAGCTGAAACTGCCAAGCGGTTTTAAATGGTCAGGTAAAGGCGATGCTGCTGTTCTGTTTGGTGATCTGAAAGCTGGAGATGTTTCAGTAACTGGTTATGATAATAACAATGATACTCTCACAATCTCTTTGAAGAAAAAGACAACACAACAAAGCTCTTTTGATCTTCCGTTGAACTTTGAAGTTGACGATGAGAATAGCGCAAAAACTGGCGATGTAGTAGTTAATGTTACTGGAAATACAACTACTGATGTAAGTACTTTGGTAGTAGGTACTTATGGCGAAATCGGTGGTGGAGTGTCTGTTGCTAAACCTACTGATATTATCGCTGGACACGATGAACAAAAAATCGGTGATATTTCTATTAAAGAAACAGTTGCAGGCTCCTTTGTTGGAGATCGTACAGTAACTCTTCGTCTTCCTGAAGGTGCTCGTTGGCAGTCTGCTTTTGAAGGCAAAACTGGTTCAAACGAATTTGTTGGTTCCCGTGAGTATACTAATGGTCTGAGCAATGTAGACATTAGTTATAGCGATTCCGACAAACGTACATTGAAATTGAAATTCAATAACAACGGAAGTCAAAATTCTTCTGATCCAGGCACATTGACATTGAAAAATGTTGAAGTTGCTACTCAACCTGGTTTCTCCGGTGATTTGAATGTAGAAGTTGCTGGTAGCCAAGGTTTGACTGGTAATGTTAAAGTTGCAACAGTTAAAAAAGCAGTAACTTTGGCTGCTGCGACAAAACCTACCTTGACAATTGGTTTGGGTGATCAACAAATCGGTGACATCACAATTACTGAAGCAGCACGTGAGGCTCTGACTAAATCTAAAAATAGTAATGGTCAAGTGATTTTGGAATTGCCAACAGGCGTACGTTTTGCTTCTACTCCAGAAGTTAAAGTTACTTCTGGTGATGTGAAAATTAAGAGCGTATCTACTGACACTTATGGCGATACAAATAAAGGTCGTCTAAGCTTCTATGTAGATAGCGAGAGTGCAACACCAAGTACAATCACAATCTCTGCTCCTAAGCTGGTTGTAGACCGTACTGTGGCACAAGGTGATATTGTTGCTAAACTGAAAGGTGAAGCAGCTTCTTATACAGCTTACGAAGGTAACAGTGATGTTACTCGTAACTGGAGAGACAACAACACAGCTGCTGATGAAGTAGCTATCGCAACTGTCGGTACTCCAGCCCCAGGTGCTACTAGTACTAAAGCTGTCTTCACACTGGGAAGCACTTCTTATACTGTGAATGGCCAAACTAAAACTGCTGATGTAGCTGCTTATGCTGAAAACGGACGCACTTACTTGCCAGTACGTTATGCAGCTGAAGCTTTGGGTGTATCCCCACAAAACATCCTGTTTGACAAAGCAACTTCCACAGTTACCCTGATTAAAGGTGACCGCGTTGCTCAAATCAAACTGAACACTAACCTGTTGACTGTTAACGGTTCTGTGATTCGTATGGACGTTAAAGCTGTAACTAACAAAAACCGTACTGTACTGCCTATCTTCTGGGTGAGCAGAGCGCTGGATGCATCCATCAACTATGATGCAACTGCTAAAACAGTAACTGTTGAAAACAACAACTAATTTAAGAGCAACTCTTTTGAGTTAACTGAATTAGATGAGAAGAGGGTTCCTTTTGGAGCCCTTTTCTTTTATTAGTCTTATTGACAAAGGAGAGAAATTATGAAACGTTTTGGAGTGGCATTACTATCCACATTGGTTCTTAGTTCTGCGTTTGCTAATCTTGCAGGAGCTCAGTCAGGTGATATAAAGGTTATTATTAACGGTGTGACTCAGCAATATACACAGTCTCCGATAGTCAGTCAAAATACAACCTTGGTGCCTCTTCGTGGTGTTTTTGAAAGCTTGGGAGCGCAAGTGGAGTGGGACAGCAAGGCTAAAAAAGTAACAGCATCTAAAAATGACGATACATTAACTTTAAATATTGGCTCCAAACTTGCTTATAAAAACAGTAAGCCGGTACAGCTTGATGCAGCAACTCAAATTCAAAAGGGTCAAGTGCTCGTTCCTTTACGTTTTGTGAGCCAATCATTAGGCGCCAAAGTAAATTGGGATCAGACTACACGAACAGTGACCATTTCGAATCAAGGTAGTGGTAGTGCTACTGACACCTATAGCTTGTCTAGTAAGCCACTCGCTGCTCCTGTGACCAAAGTTACTTATGATACCTACTATAAAGACTCCTTGACCTATGATGATGCAGTTAAGCTGGCTATTGCTGATAGCACCACAATTAAAACAGTAGAAACGAATATTGATCAGACTAGGAGAATTATGCAAGAAACAGGCAAGAACATTGACTACGTACCTTTGGAGGCAGGTGTTGAGGCTTCTGATAAAGCTTTCAAAGGTTATGCTCAAACGAATCTTAACTATGAGGCTGCCAAGAAGAACCTGGGAATGACCAAAGAAGGTATTGAATATAATGTGAAGGATCTTTATAACAAGCTTCTTCAAAAGCAAAATGCTGTTAAGTTGGCTGCTTTGAATATTGAAGATGCAGAGCGCAAGCTTAAAGTTGCACAAATTAAGAGAGATAACCAAATGTCGAGTGATTACGAAGTCACCCAAGCAACAAATCTGGTAACTCAAAACCAAGCAGCTTTAGACAAAGCAAAAAAGGACTTGGATAGTGCTTTTTTAGCTTTGAACCAACTAATCGGTTATAAGCCAGAGCGACGTTATGAATTGAAAGATAAGCCTGTTTATTCAGAATTTAAAAGTAATGTAGAGACTACAGTAAGCCAAGTACTTACTAGTAGTACTGCCGTTTGGTTAAGTGAGCAAAAGGTAGATTTGGCTGAATTAAGCTTAAAGCTTTACAACTTTAGCTCTCCTGGAAATACGCCTTATGAAGCTGAGCAGCTCAATGTAGAGAAAGCTCAACTTGCTACAGAAGGAACGAAGAGACAACTCGAAGAGGCAGTAAGAAATGCCTATAACACTATTAAAGGCTTGGAGAGCCAGTACTCACAGATTCAAGCTGGTTTGGTGAGTGCAAGAAGTGCGGCTGATATGGCTAAGAAGCAATTTGATGTTGGATTGGCTACAGAACTTCAGGTTTACGAAGCTAATTTGAAAGTGACTACTGCTGAGCAACAGGCCGAAGATATCGTTGCGAGTATTGATACATTGAAAATGGCTTATGAAAAACCTTGGGTATTACAAGGTGCTGCTTCTGGAGCAGGTGCGCAATAATTTAAGCCTAACTTATACTTGTTATAACCTGCAGTAGGAGGTCTTCATGAAATCACGCTATAAAGTATCGTTGGCTGCTGTTTTACTCGGAGGAGGAATTGTGGCTGGCTCTTTGATGAACAATTCAGTCAATGGAGCCTCCAGTTCTGGACAACCTGGAACAGCTGATGATCCAGTCGTAACCAAAAGCTATGTTGATCAAAAAATTGCTCAAGCGATCAAAGGTGGGGGAAGTGCAAGTAGTACTAGTAGTAAGACAACTAGCTCGACTGCTCCAGCAACAAACACCACTACTTCTAATACAACAACGTCTTCAGGAACCTCTAATGCAACTAAAAGTTCAACGGTGGAGCAAACAGAGGCTTTGAAGGTTGTTGATGTAAAGCCTGGTCAGAAACTAATTGCTAAAGCTGGAGCAGAATTTATTTTACGTAATGGAAATGCTGTTGTGTATAGCATGGATGCCAGTGGTGCTATTGATATTACTTCTGGAACTGAAATTGTTCATAACCAGGCTGTCGAAAAAAATCATTTATTATCGTTTCCTAGAGAAGGAAGAGGTATTCAAGTAAAAGAAGACCAAAAGTATGGCTTAGTCGTTATGGTACGTGGCGGCTATACTGTTCAATAACTGGGGTCTATCTCTTTTTAAGGTACTCTTTTTCTTAAATCCTGCTTGGGATAGCAAATTGTTCTTGGCTAAGTTGACTTTAAACACTGCACACTAACTTCATGAAAACTAATTCATTGAGTGGAGGGTGCATATAATGGCGTCGAGAGGTCAAAGACGATTAATTCCTGAAAGTCGTGCCAGATTAGATGATTTGAAGTATGAAATTGCTGCCGAGTTTGGGTTGCCTGTTTATAATCCTCAATATGCACATATACATCCGAATGCTGACAGTGAATTTGCTGCAGAATTGGGAGAGTTTACGAGGAGTCAAAATGTAGCGTGGCGCGATTTAACTTCAAGACAAAATGGCTCCGTTGGTGGAGAGATTACTAAACGATTGATACAATCCGCTGAACGTAGCTTATCTGGATTTGGTACATTATAAATTGCAATTATTTGTACAGATTTTAAACAAATAGTAGGTTTAAACTGGAGCTATTTACATGTGGATCAAAATGGTTCGCATGTAAACTCACTTCATTTTCGAATTTTGTTATTTGGATGACATGAATTGACACCTTGTTTTAAATAGGATATCATGGCATTTGAGGCTTGTACGCAACCTTTTCCTACCGGAAAAGGTTCATTTTTTGTTAATCAGGTGTAAAAGATATCTTCCGTCATTTGTTGGGTTGAAGGTAACTGAATAATGCCATGCCATGTTAGGATTTATTAAAAATCCTCATGTATTTTAATTGTGGGAGGTTGAAATTCATGTCTGTAAAAGGTCGTCATTTGTTCACGTCCGAGTCTGTAACAGAAGGCCATCCGGATAAAATTTGTGATCAGATATCCGATGCTGTATTGGACGCCTTTTTGGCTAATGACCCTAATGCACGGGTAGCATGTGAAGTATCGGTAGCTACCGGTCTTGTTCTCGTCATTGGTGAAATCAGCTCCAAATCGGAATACGTGGATATTCCATCCATTGTTCGTAATACGATTAAGGAAATTGGTTATACACGTGCAAAATACGGTTTCGACTATAATACTTGCGCTGTATTGACTTCTTTGAATGAACAGTCGCCAGACATTGCTCAAGGGGTTAACGCTGCCCTTGAAAGCCGTGATCCTGCTGAAGTAGATAAGGAAACAGAAAACATTGGGGCTGGGGACCAAGGATTAATGTTCGGTTTTGCTACGAACGAAACACCTGAGCTAATGCCTCTCCCTATCGCTATGTCTCACCGTATTGCACGACGCTTGTCTGAAGTGCGTAAGGATGGAACACTGAATTACCTTCGTCCAGATGGTAAAACTCAAGTAACGGTAGAATATGAAAACGGCAAACCTGTCCGTATCGATGCCATTGTGGTTTCCACGCAGCATGCAGAAGATACTACTTTGGGGCAAATTCAAGCAGATATCAAAGAGAAGGTCATTTTGCCAGTGGTTCCTGCTGAATTGCTGGACGAGCAAACCAAGTACTACATTAATCCGACAGGGCGCTTTGTTATCGGTGGTCCTCAAGGGGATGCAGGTCTGACAGGCCGTAAAATTATTGTAGATACGTATGGTGGTTATGCACGTCATGGCGGGGGAGCATTCTCAGGTAAAGATCCAACTAAAGTAGACCGTTCTGCTGCTTATGCTGCTCGTTATGTAGCGAAAAACCTTGTGGCAGCTGGATTGGCTGACAAGGTTGAAATACAGCTTGCTTATGCCATCGGTGTAGCTACGCCTGTTTCGATTAACGTCGATACATACGGCACAGGGAAAGTCAGTGATGAAAAACTCGTTGAATTGATCCGAAATAACTTCGATCTTCGCCCAGCAGGCATCATTCGCATGTTGGATCTGCGTCGTCCAATCTACAAGCAAACAGCTGCCTACGGCCACTTTGGACGCACAGATCTGGATGTACCGTGGGAGAGTGTAGATAAAGCGGAAATTCTGAGAGAGCAAGCGGGGTTATAATCCTCGTAGGTCATCAGAATAACGCATTAACCTAAAAAGACTGTTCATGCTATGCATGAGACAGTCTTTTTTTGATATACTTTGCTATTAACTATGAACTTGCCACGGTGTACTTAATTTCGCTCCACTATTCGGATATCGGTGCGAGACCCAATAAATTTCTGAGTAAATGACATACCTTCTGTACTTCCTTATATTGCTCCAAATACGCAAAAAGAGCTTTTAAGAGACCTTTCTGAGGGTTCGATTTCAGAGCCTCTTCCTTTAATTGAGCGTAAATTTGCTGACACTCCTGTTTCTCCTCTGAGCTCCACGAAGACAGCAGTATACTGTCTTCCAGGGAGTGGAGAAGGCCGTTAATTTGACGACCTTGGTCAAAGGGATTACTTAAAGCGCTCTCGGGTAACCAGCCTTTCTTGCTCCAAAACAAATGTGGAGCGGGATCAGCACTGCTCAGGCTGGTTGCCAAGGAACTGGATAAGAAGATGATAAACTGTGTTAGATGCTCAATCGTTTCATCATTCATCCGATCGGCAAAGAAGCGAATATATTCAAACACAATACTTTTCAGCACAAAGGTTATATCCCATGCATGATCTTCAATGCCTGGTCCAAAAATATCAATCAGGCAGTCGCGAACCCATTTGTATAATTTGTATTCATGCTGTTCAAACACACCATTGAGTTGTTCATTTTGAAAAATAAGCATGGAAGGCTCAGGAAGATCCATCATGAGATACACTTTGTTTTCAACAAGATTTTTCAAGTAGAGTACAATAAAACCGTGCAGCTTATCGTGTTTAGATAGGTCAGGTTTACTGTAGAGAGCTCGGATGTCTTGTTCAATATTGTTTTCCAAAATGATACACATTTCCAAAGGCAATTCTTCTTTCCCTTGGAAATATTTATAGAAGGATGCTTTTGCCATTCCACTTTCTTTAGCGATTTCTTCAACAGATGTTGAATAATAGCCTTTTCTGGAGAACAGCCGAATGGCCGCCTGTAAAATATCATTTTTTTTACTTTCCATACATACTCCCTCCAGGAACCAACTCGACAGCATGCGGAATTCGATACTTCATACATTACAAAGGTTGGTCACGTGTAATAACTGTGTGCTGCTGTTTTTTGAGTTGCCGGTGCATCTTGTACTTGGCCATGATCATATACAAGGACGGCACCACAAACAAAGTTAACAAGGTTGAAAATAACAAACCGAAAATGACGGTGAACGCCAGTGGCTTAAAGAGCAGGCTCCCTAATAGTGCTAATGGAATCATACCTACAATGGCAGCCAGGGAAGTCAACAAAATCGGTCTGAAGCGAGCAGCGGCGGCTTGTATTACGGCTTCCCTTAACTCCACTCCTTCATGTCTTGCATCCTCGATAAATTCTATTAAGACAATCCCGTTCCGTACCACAATACCCGCAAGTGCGATAATACCCATGATACTCATAAAACCGATGGGCATACCAGTTAGAAAAATACCAATAATCCCGCCGGCAGCTGCTAGGTACACGGTCGTCATAATAATAATAGGAATGGAGAGTGAATAAAACTGCATCGTGATCAAGAGTAAAATGAGTAAGACTACAACAATCGCCAGCTTCCCTAAATCTCCGAATATGGTGGACTGATCGGATGTTTCACCGCCTACCTCCCATTTATAGCCTTCAGGGAACCTCATTTGTGCCAGTTTGCCTTCCACATCTACCATGGCTTCACTTGCAGTTCTTCCATTCAAGTCCGCTTCGACCGTTATCGTCCGCTCCATATTGTAATGCTTGATTTGCTGAATAGCAAATGACGGTTTAATCTGTACAAGCTGGTTTAATGGAATTTGCTTGCCAGCTGCATTCACTACACTTAATTGTTGGAAAAGCTTACTTGGCTCCTCGTTACTGTGATTCAAATACATCTTGATATCTACCAGACTGTTTCCCGTATCAAATTGACTGACTTGAGCTCCTTCTTTTAACAGAAGAAGGGTACGAGTCAAATCTGTGTAGCTTACTAGATACTGATCCATGGCTTGTTTGTTAACCTCAAGCTCGAGGGCATATCGTTCAATTCCTATGTCATCTACGATGCCCGTTGTGCCCTCAACTGTCGCGATCTGCTCCTTTGCTTTTTGGGCAAGGGTTTGCAGTTCATTCAGATCCTGACCTGAGATACGAATAGAAACGGGTTTACCTACTGGAATCCCAAGACGGGGAACATACATGGTAACCGTAACGCCAGGGTAGGATTTCTTAACATGTTGTTCCCAAGCATCAACTGTCGAATTGAGATCAAATACGTTCTCTTTTCCGACAACAGCAATCTGACCTACGGTTTCGTTATAACTGATAGTTCCACCCGCACTATTAATGTCACTAAACAGTTGGGGGGCGGTCCCACCGGCACTGTAAACGACATTGGAAGTTTCGGGTTGCTTTTTAATCCAGCCTGCAAGATCTTTAACGACCTGGTCGGTTTCCGCAATGGAAGTGCCTACAGGCATTTTTACATTTAATGCAACATGAGGATCTTCAGATTCAGGGAAAAGCTCAACCGATGTAAAGGGAACTAATCCATAAGCGGCTGTGCCAAGCATGAGTCCAACCATAGCCGTCAGCAAGGGACGCTGAATGACTTTAGGCATCAGCTTTTGTGAATAAAGCTTGTTTAAAGAGTGGATCTGCTGACCGAGCAAGCCTACTGGTTTAGATTTCCTCTGAGGATGAAGAGTCTGTCTGCGTTTCTCATACCACTCTCGAAAAATAGGGATGATCGTGAGAGACATGATCATAGAAGCTAACATGGCCAGAGAAACAATGGTGGGAATGGGTCTAATAAAGGCACCTACATTTCCGGGCAGAAACAACAATGGAGCAAAGGCAGAGATCGTGGCCAATGTTGCAATCAAAATAGATAGCATGACCTCTTTGGTACCTTTTATAGCTGCAACGGAGGGTGGCTCTCCTAATTCCGTAAGTCTGCGCTCAATATTATCGTTTACCACTACAGCGTCATCCACGAGTATGCCGAGTACAATGATCAGACCGACAACGGAAATCTGATTTAGAGTAATGCCGAACATAGGTAAAAAGATAACGGCAATCGAAACCGAAATAGGGATTGCCAGCGCGACAAAAGCTGAGGTGAGTAAATTCAAGCCCAACATACAAACAAGAATAACCGCTGCAATGGCCAGAATCGTTTCACGCTTTAAGTCGTCAAAGATATGGCTTACCTGATCCTTTTGTGCAAAGAGAGTCTGTAAGTGAACACCCGCAGGGAGTGTTTTCTCCAGCTCTTTGAGCTTGCTATTGACCTTTGCGCTCATAGAAGGGATGTCTGTGCCTGTTTCCGCCCCAATACTTAGTGTAATGGCCGGTTTACCCTCTACGTAAGCGAAATATTCTGCCTCAGGATGTGCCAGCTCAGTTGTGCCGATATCTCTTAAATAAACAGGGTTACCTTCTTTTGTACGTGTCAAGATGACCTGATTTAATTCGTCAGCTTTTTCGGTCTCACGAACAACGAGTTGATAGGTTCGTCCGTTGTATTCAATATTACCAGTAGGAACCCGATCAATCTGAGACTGGATCGCTTGTGCCACTTGTCCCCACGACAATTGATATTGCTGAAGCTTTTGGTTGTCGATATGGATACGTACTTCCTGATCGGGAAGACCATTGAATTTGACACTGGATACGCCGGAAATTGTATTAAGTTGATCTTTCCAGGTGGTGGTCAAATCATTTAGTTTATACAGTGGGGCAGATGAGTCGGCGGTCAGGGCATAAGAGCCGATAAACGAGCTGGTTAGCTTGTCATTTATAACAGGCACTTCAGCGCCTTGAGGAAGATCAGCTTGTGCATCCTGCACTTTTTTACGCATATTATCCCAAACCGTTTGAGGATCTACTCCATTTTTGGATTCGATTAAAATAGAGGAGAATCCGTTCCCAGAAGTCGAATTAATCGTTTTAACACCTTCAACCTCCTTGATGCGTTTCTCCAGCTCTTTAGTTACGGTTTGTTCTACTTTTTGTGGTGAAGCGCCGGGATAGACGGTTGTGACCGTAGCATTCTGTATGGTCACATCGGGCATTTCCTGCTGTGGTAACTGGAAAAAACCAAAAGTTCCAACTACAATCAGCATGACAAAAAACAGCAACGTAATTTTTCGTTTTTTTACGATGTACTCAATCATGGACGTCCGCCTTCCTCCGACTGAATCGCATTTCCATCAAATAGGGATTCTGCCCCTTTAATGACAATACGTTCTCCTTCACGAAGCCCGGATACAATTTGCAATTGATTATCTACAACCTGATTGCCAAGCTCCACAGGGGTTCTAACCGCTTTTCCTTGAACATCTTTGAAAATAAAAGGCTTGCTTCCCGTATTGATGACTGCTTCAGCAGGCACAAGAATACCATTCTTGTCTGTCACCTGATGCGCAGCTTTGATGACCTGGCCGGGTAACCAGTCTCGCTGTGGATTGGCAATGACAATCTCTACGTTAACCCTCCCTGTATCGGTGCTGGTTGAAGGATAGACGTTGGACACCGTACCCTGACGAGTTTCTTCATAGAGCGCCACCTTTACCTGTTGTCCCTTTTTCCAATCCTTAATTTCACTGTCTGGTACGGGAAGGAGCACTTTAAGACGGTCGATGGAGCCTATGCGATAGACGGCTTGGCCCGACGCGACCAAATCACCTGTATTCACGATTTTGTCTAGGATTACGCCGTTCACAGGAGAAGCTAAACGGGTGCGTGACAGTGCCAGCTCTGCCTGGTCTTTGGCAACAAGTGCTTTTTCGTAGTTGGCACGCGCTTGTTTTTGGGAAGCCTCAGCCTGTTCGCTGGCTGCAAGAGCTTTAGTTTTACCTGCTATCGCATTCTGAAAGGAAGCTTGGACAGATTGATGCTCTTCGGCTGTGGCTCCTTCCAGCAAAAGAGATAAGGAAGCTTTCGCTTGCTCCAGATTTTGGAGAGCAGTGGTAGTATTCAAGCGGGCGTTCTCGTTATCCGACGCGGTAGCTGCCCCCGCCTCAAACAGCTTTTGTGTCCGCTCGCTATCCGTCTTGGCCTTGTTATAGGCGCTTTGTGCCTTATCGACAGTGGTTTGAGCTTGCTGTTTTTCCTGAGCGCGCGCACCCTTGTTGACCTTGCTAACATTTGCACGAGCATTCGCAATACCAGCATCGGCAGATTGAATCGCAGAGGTAGCTGCCTGTAAGTTAGCCTGTGCGTTATCTATACCGGCTAGAGCTTCTTGGATCGAGGCTGTAGCCTGTGCAACCTGTAGCCTGTAGTCGGCGTCATCGAGACGGGCAATGGTTGTACCTTTTTGGACAAGAGTTCCAGTCGTGATTTCTGCGCTAGCGACGGTACCTCCGTTTTGAAAGGCTAGTGTACGTTCCTCATAGGCCTGAAGGGTACCTGACAAGTCATAGGCGGTATGGAGTGGTGTGTTTTTGACGACTGTAGTGCGCACAACGGTCGGCTGTGCGGATGAACCTGAAGCTGCATCTTTTTTTCCGGTAGAGCATCCGGTGATGGCGAGGCTCAGTGATAAGGTGAGTATGATGATGGCCCGTTGTTTATTCATGATTATCCATCCTTCCGATAGGGTCATAAGTTTCTGTTTAAACTTACTGGTTTAAATTGAACTCATAAGTTCATGTTGTATTATAGTGCGTCAATATTGTATTCGTCAATTCACTGTTTTGGATTTTATGAATTAGTTGGCGGGATTTCGGAACTTTTGCCTTTATAATAAGTCTATTAACATAAGAGGATTTTTTTGTTTATTGGTAGAGTACATGTGCGGATTAATCCGTTTGAATACAAAGAAGATGGGAGCTATTATCCAAATGTTTTTAAGTAATAGAAAACACAGCAAAGTGAAAGTAGATGGCAAAGGAATCGCTAAAAGATGGGCTGTATTAACGCTGGCAGGAGTATTATGGGTCGGTCCGGTTGCTGGAACTGGGGTTCTAATCCCGTTAAACAATTGGATATCTGCTCCAATCGCGAGTGCTGCCTCCGGTTCAACGGTAAAATTGGGTGAAGAGATTATTACTTCGGGCGCAACATTATTGAAATATCGCTTTAAAGGGTCTAAAGGAACAGCGCTGGCTGATATCATTCGAGTAGACCTGCAAAATCCGTACGTAAAGCTGGATGTTATGACAGGGAAGAACGGACAGTTTACGACCCGTCAGAGCACAGGCGGTATGGCAAAAGAGACCGGTGCGGTTGCTGGAGTGAACGGGGATTATTTTAATACCTCTAGTGAGGGAGCACCGATCGGTGGACAGGTATCCAAGGGCGTGCTGATGTCTACACCCTCTGATTTAACAGGGATGTATGCCTTTGCTGTTACGAAGGATGGCTCGCCGATGGTTGAGCAATTTACTTTCGAAGGTACAGTAAAAGCTGGGGATGGGTCTTCCTTCTCCTTGGCAGGGATGAACAAGGCTTCGTACTCGCCAGAGACGAGTGGGAGCAGCTACAGTCACTCCAATGCTATGTATATTTATACATCTGCTTGGAAAGCGATTGAGCGACCTAAAAACAGTTCGACAACGCCTACAGAAATACTGGTACAAAATGGCGTGGTTACGCAAGTCTCCGAAAATGCTACATTGAATATGACTGTTCCGCAGGATGGCTATATTTTACGTACACACGGTAAAGCAGCTGAATATGCCAAAGCGCATCTGACTGTGGGACAGACCGTAGAAACGAACTATCACCTTCGCGTCAAATCGACAGGGAGTGAAGTAGATCCTTCCAACCTTCAGATGATGATCGGTGGACATACCATATTAGTAAATGACGGACAGAAGACCTCGTTCTCCCGAAGTACAACAAGTATTGGCGGGACACGTGCGCGTACGGCTTTGGGATATTCCCGTGACAAACGATACGCATATGTCATTGCCGTTGAGAAGAATGGGAATAGCGTTGGTGTATCCCTGAGCGAGCTGCAAACACTGATGAAAGATATCGGTGTCTGGAAGGGGATGAACCTTGATGGTGGCGGCTCTACCACTATGGTAACTCGTGATTTGGGAGATACGACAGCGGGGCTTACATTCAATACAGAATATGGTACAGAGCAACGTAGCATCGTAAATGGAGTGGGAGTATATACCACTGCTCCTAAAGGAACGCTCAAAGGCTTTACCATCAAGGGCAATAAAACGCTGCTGATTGGTCAGACCGGAAGCTACTCCTTCAAAGGCTACGACAACTACTACAATCCATTTGATACTTCGAAAGTACAAGTGACGTGGAAGTCCGGCAACCCTGCTGTTGTGTCCGTGAGCGGCGGTGTTGTGAAGGGGGCCAAACCGGGAACTGCTACCTTAACAGCATCCAGTGGTTCAGCCAGTGCGACAACCAAGGTCACCGTGCTTGGGGCAGATGAAATTTCATCACTTACCGCAGGAAGTGGGACAGGCTCGCTTACTGCAGGAGCAAAAATCGCAGTACCGATAACGGCCAAGACGAAAGATGGACAGAGTGTCAGCATTACATCAGATGCGCTCAAATGGGAGTTCATCGGCTTTAAGGGAAGCGTTAAGGACAATCAGCTTACGGTAAATACAGTGGATGCGGGTGTGAAAACAGGCTATGCCATTGGTCGCTACGATGGTTTCAGTGCGGTTGTCTTCCTGTCTGCTGGCGGGGCAAGTACAAATAACTGGGAAAACTTCGAAAATGTTTCGTATCCGGTTGATTTTACTTCAAATGCGGAAGGTGTTACCGGTACAGCGGCAGTTGTACAAGGGGATGGAGACCATGCCAATTCCAAAGTGCTGGAGCTAAGCTACGACATGACGAACGGCAGTGGTAAAATGTATGCTTACGCTCAATTAAACGGCACATCCGGCAAGACGCTGGAACAGGCAGCTACATCCATCTCGATTGATGTCAAAGGAGATAAGAGTCTGAACTGGCTGCGTGCAGAGCTGGAAGATGCCCAAGGCAAAACTGCATATATTGATCTTGCCAAAGTGATCGACTGGAACGGCTGGAAAACGATTAACGCAGATATGAGCGGTTTGAATATTTCGTATCCGGCGAAGCTGAAACGTCTCTATGTGGTCAATGTAGCCGAAGGTCAGGATGAGCGTGCTAAGACAGGTAAGGTCGCTTTTGATAATATCTCTTTTAATACACCAGGAACAGTCGGCACAGAAGGACTTAAAAAGGGAACAGCTCAGATGACGATCGGTCAAAAATCGATGACGGTAAATGGAACGCCAACAACGATTGATGCAGCTCCGATGAATCGCAATGGGTCGACGTATGTTCCAATCAAGTATGTGTTGGACGCATTTGGCGGGCAAGCCAAATGGAATGCGGGCGATCAACGGATCACCATTATGCGCGGTGGTGTGCTGATGGATTTGACTGTAGGAAAAAAAGAATTGATTCTAAACGGAAAGCGTAAGAGCTCTGAAGTTGCACCTATTGTACTAGGAGGAAGGACTTTAGTCCCATTAAGACTTGTGTCTGAACAGTTAGGAATGACTGTAAAATGGGAACAAGAAACGAAGACCATCACCCTCCAGTCATGATATGGTATGATATATACTTGAAATGCTAGGATTGGAGTAGAACATTTGTGGACTTTCAAGCCGATATCATAGACCGAGTCATTAAAAATGCCATCCAGGTGATGGAGAACAGCAAATATCAGATGTTCGAAATATTGGACACGGCCCGGACCGAGCTGGTCACGTTAAATCAAGAGCTCCAGAGCGTATTGAAGGAAACGGCAGAAACGATCGAAAAAGTGGACCAGCTGGAAATGAACTATCGGCGGTCCCGAATTCGGTTGACTGAGGTCAGTCGTGATTTCGTCCGCTACTCGGAAGAGGATATCAAGCAGGCTTATGAGAAGGCAACACAGCTTCAACTCGATGTGATGATTTTTCGCGAGAAGGAAATGTATCTCAAAGCCAGAAGAGATGATCTTCAAAAGCGGGCCAAAAGTGTCGAGGCTTCTGTCGAGCGGGCCGAAACTATCGGTTCGCAGATGGGAGTCGTGCTGGAATATTTATCGGGTGAATTGGGACAAGTGACGCGGATCATTGAATCGGCCAAAAATCGGCAGTTTATTGGTCTGAAAATTATTTTGGCTCAGGAAGAGGAGCGTAAGCGCATATCCCGTGAAATTCACGATGGACCTGCGCAACTCCTTGCGCATCTAGTGCTTAGGACGGAAATTGTGGAAAGAATGATCGCCAAGCAGGAATTTAAGATGGTTCAGGACGAAATAGTAGACTTGAAGAAACAAGTTCGCTCCAGTCTTGAGGAAATGCGAAAGGTCATTTTCAACTTGCGTCCCATGGCTCTGGATGACCTGGGGCTTATTCCGACGCTCCGGAAATATGTGCAGGATTTTGAAGAAAAAACGAAGATTAGAGCGCTTTTTGAAACAAGGGGCAAGGAACACCGTCTCTCTTCCGCGATGGAAGCAGCCATTTACCGTCTGATCCAGGAAGCTTTGACTAACGCTGCCAAGCATGCTTACCCTACCTATGTGCTTGTTGAGATTACCTACCAGGCACAGCTTGTGAAAATTGTTGTGCAGGATAATGGTCTGGGCTTTAAGCCAGAGCTTTTTCAGCAAAAAAGCAAGGACCATGGGCACTTTGGTCTGATTGGTATGCGGGAAAGGGTTGAACTGCTCGAGGGGAGAATGGAGATCGAATCAGCTGAGAATCAAGGCACCAAGATAGTGATTCATATCCCAACCAACGTGGAAAAGGGAAAGGAGTAACAACATGGAAAATCAGGAAATGAGTAATGCACCCATTAAAGTTCTCTTAGCGGACGACCATCAGTTGTTCCGTGAAGGACTTAAACGTATTTTGAATATGGAGGACGACATTGAGGTCATCGGAGAATGTGGCGATGGCATTCAAGTGTTGGAATTCTGCAACGTAGAGAAACCGGATATTGTTCTGATGGACATTAATATGCCAATTGAAAATGGTGTAGAGGCAACTGAAAAACTACGTGAGATGTTTCCGGACGTCAAAGTGATCATTTTATCCATTCATGATGATGAAAGCTATGTATTCGAGACGTTGCGCAAGGGGGCCAATGGCTATCTGTTAAAAGATATGGAGGCCGAATCCCTCATTAATGCTATTCGTTCAGTACATGAAGGATATGCATTCATTCATCCGAAGGTAACGGGTAAGCTTATTCAGCAGCTCCGTCGGATGACTTACCTGAATGAAACAGGGGCTATGGCGGAAGGTCATACTAAGGAAGCAGGCGTGAAGTTTGTCGCAGGTGAAAATAATCCACTGACCCGCCGCGAAGCAGAAGTGTTGCGTCTGATGGCTGAAGGCAAGAGCAATAAGATGATTGGTGAATATTTATTCATTAGTGAGAAAACAGTCAAAAACCATGTAAGTAGCATTTTGCAAAAAATGGAAGTTGATGATCGTACACAAGCAGTTATTAACTCCATCAAATACGGATGGGTTACACTGTAAAGTGTAGTCTTTTCATGCATTAGACGATGCAGCTGCCTAGATATGAATGCTGTACCGCCTTTCTTTTAGAGCGAGATATCCGCTCGTATGGAAGTCCAGTACATAACCGTGACACCTCTTCCTGTTATACGGCATATATTGTCGCTATAGGAGGAGGTGGAACCCTCGTGACGGCTCACTTGGTTTGGATATTGCTTATATACGGTGTGGGAGCTGCAGTCGTGCATCTCATGTATATACGACAGGCGGTTCAGGCTTATCACAATGGCGAAGATGCACACACGACATCGCTGGATCATCGTGCGACTCGCTACATTGTGATTACATCCAATGATGGAGATCGTGTGGAATGGGTGATGCGTTCATTGAGTATCCTTGCCTGGCTACACCGGAGGCCGCTACATGTAACGGTACTGGATGATGAATCTATAGACGATACGCTACCGATTCTGACCCGGCTGGTGCGCTATAGTCATATGGATGTTTCAGTCATCTCATGTCGTTTTTCACCGGGGAACCCGGTTTTGCCGAAGTCAGGCGGTGAAAAACAGGTTGTTATTGATCTTAGAACAGCAAACCCGTTGGCGGGCGCCCCACTTGTTCCTTAGTGACAGGGATCTGTGGACATCGTGGTTAAAATCAGATATAAATATTTATAGACAGTTGCATATGCAAGACAGTAGGGATTTCGTTGAAATCTGTTTGATGTGAAGCACACTTCAGGCTAACAGCCATGGAAGTGTGCTTTTTTGCTGTTTTCTGGGGTGATAAGCACTAGGAAAAATGAATGAAAGGAGAGATTGAACATGAAAATTGCAGTATATGCAGTCAGGTATAAAGGGAAATGGAATCTCCGATTATCTGTGGATATTCGAGTAGATATGACATGGTGGTTGCGCAAAGTTAAGGACCAGGAGAATGCTGTCGAAAGGTGGGTGTTACTAGGAGACGAGCTTCCCTTGTCTTGGGGAGTAAGCCTTTGTGGAAGATTTAAGGGATTAGCAGAAATGGAGCGGTGGGGGGATCGGCAATGGTGGGCTTATATTCTTTCACAGCTAAAGAATGAACTGGTTCTTGAGTCTTCTAATGGAGAACGAATCTTATCTGGAGGAGTAGAAAATATATGCATTTGGGACCGTCAACAAGGGTGGATTTCTCGCACTAAACATGGGAATGAGGGACGGGAAACAATAGGAACTGTACGTTCTATTCAAAACAGGAAGCTCGCTACGGGAGTAGATGGATTGGATATGGAAGGTTTAACAGGACAAGCGAACGAGCTGACTCATTTGTTGGCAGGACGCCAGTTGCTCGTACCTGAAGCTGAAGCACTGCTAGCAGAGGCAGCCCCGGATTTGGAGCATACTTGGCGTTCAGCTGCGCAACTTGCATATCTGCAAGGCCGACTCAGCTTTGCTGCTGGTCTGGCTCCAGCACCACGCGCGCGCTGGTCTGCCGCGCGTAGACATGAACTCCGCTGCAACCGTTGTGGCAGTGGAAAGGTGCACCGCACAAGCTGCGCATCGTGCGGCCGTAAGGCCTGCGCCTACTGCGAGACATGTCTCACACTTGGGCGCAGCCGTGAGTGCTCGCTGCTGCTTCGCGGTACAGCGAAACCTGCCATGCCGCGCGTGGCAGAGGTAACGCCGGCGGCGAATCTCGACCGCTGGGGGCTGAGTCCTGCACAACGTGCTGCCGCCGAAGTAGCGCTGCGCTTTTTGGCTGCACCACCCCGCAGGGTGCGAAAATGCTCCCGCTCGGAAGGCCAATGGCAACGAGCGCGCGAATTATTCCGGCGCAGCATGCGTGTGCGCCAGGAATTAGGTGCTGCCGCTGCGCATGGCAGCACTCTTGCCCTCAACGAGCAGTCATCGTCCAAATCTGGCGAGCGTGCTTGGGGGATTGCTGGCCGGCAATTACCTGATTCTGCGGCCAAACGTTTTCTGCTCTGGGCCGTGACTGGCGCAGGCAAGACGGAAATGATGTTTCCGCTTTTACAGCATGTGTTGGAGCGCGGAGGGACAGCGCTTGTAGCAACACCACGCCGAGATGTGGTATTGGAGTTGGTACCTCGCTTGGCAGTTGCCTTTCCTCAAGTTAGTATGGTGACACTTTATGGAGGGAGTGCAGAACGGTGGCAAAGGGGACAACTGACACTGGCAACAACACATCAGCTGTTGCGTTATCGCCAGGCCTTTGATTTGGTTGTAATCGACGAGATTGATGCATTTCCTTATCACAATGATCCAATGCTTGCCTTTGCTGCCCAAGCAGTATGCAAGCAGGAAGGGAAATTTATTTTTTTGTCTGCGACGCCGCCGCGTCCTTTGCAGAAAGAGGCTGCACGTGGTCAACTGCCACATGCCAAGGTTCCCGTTCGTTTTCATCGTCATCCCCTACCTGTCCCCATTCGTTTGGGGACTGCTTCAGTGCATCATTGGCTGCAAAAAGGCCAGCTTCCTGCTTCATTTATTCAGCACCTATACATATCCATTCAACGAGGCGCGCAGGTCTTTCTGTTTGTGACACGAATCTCACATATTCAAGGTCTTGTGGAATTGCTGATTAGACAATTGCCTGATATACCTATTGCCGGCACTTCATCGCAGGATGAAGAACGAACCGCTAAGGTGCGTTTGTTTCGAGGTACTGAAATACGTGTGCTGGTCACAACCACTATTTTGGAGCGGGGTGTGACTGTTCCACGAAGTGATGTGTATATACTAGACGCGGACAGCAGTCTTTTTGATGAAGCATCCCTTGTCCAAATGGCTGGTCGCGCGGGAAGATCTAAGGATGATCCATGTGGTAGTGTTATTTTTATATCCCCTCAATGGACTAGCGGTCAAAAGAGAGCGATTAAGCAGATTAAACGCATGAATGCACTGGCTCGGAAAAAAGGATATCTGAAAGTGATGAAGCACTAAATGCATTAAATAAAAAAAGTTTTTTTGGAAATGTGAAACCTGAAACAATGTTGGTACGTAAACTACCAGGAAAGGTGCATTTTGGTATGGGGATGATTCCAAGAACCCGTCTGTTTTTGAATTGGTTATTCCATCGTCAGTCGCAAACATGTGTTGCTTGTGGCAAGTTCGCAGGTCATTTTTCCGAATTTACTGGGCTTTGTACTCATTGTTCGATTCAAATTCCTTGGATTTACAACATTCGTTGTGTACATTGTGGACGCCCGACGTTTTGTCCGGATTGCGTCAGGCCTGACCGATTAGCGCGTTACTATATATGCAATCGGAGTGCGACCAGCTATACGCCGATGGTGAGAGAATGGATTGGGCAGTTCAAATATCGTGGCAATGAAAAGTTTGGTCCCCTGCTGGGCGAGATCATGAACCGAGCCTATCAGGCGATGAGACATGAGTTTGCAGGGCATGATTGTAATCGTTTCAAGCGATCTTTGTGGGATGTAGATATAGTGACCTGTGTCCCGGTAAGTGAAAAGAGGCTGACGGAGCGAGGCTTTAATCAGGCTGAAATTTTGGCAGAAGAGATTGCAAAGCGAAATAAGCTCCCCTTTCTACCATTGCTTGTTCGCCCGCAAGATACAGGCAAACAAAGCTTTAAATCAAAAAATGAACGCATGAATACAATGAATAATGCATTTTCCGTTATCCCCAATATGGTGAATTTGGTGAATTCCTTTATTTTAAAAGCCGGATCTCAACGTGCTACGGAGCATAGGCATTCCGTTACAATTTTGCTTGTAGATGATATTTATACGACGGGGAGTACATTGCAGGCATGTGCACGCGTTTTGAGAGAAATGGCATTAGAACAAGGAGTACATTTGGCTATCTTTTGCCTAACCTTCGCGAGATCATGAGTCTGAATTTCTATTATATTCCATAATTTTGTGCCTGAAACTATGAAAAAAAGGTTATAATTCTTTTGAAAGAAGGATCAAATGATAGAGCAGAAGCCTTTTAAACCGTACAATCAGCAGAATTTGACAACAAGCTAGAGAGAGGTATATAATAAAAATATAGAGACGAACAAAAAGTTAGGAAGTGAGGGATGAAATCAGAATATTTCAATTTAGAGGTTGATTTTTTTGGAAAAGAGGAGTACAATTTCTATCTGTTGATAGCTAACATGATTGGTAATAAGTGATCAGCTAACGACAAAAGAGCGGACATTGGGAGTGTCTCGCTCAGTAGTAAAGCAGTTAATTAAAATTTAAAGTTAAAAAGAGGAGAGAACAAAATCATGAAAAACGTAATGAAAAAAGTAGCAGTTTCTGGCATGTTGGCAGTTAGTTTAGGTGCAGTATCTTTGTTGAGTCCACTTGCATCTGGTGATGCACTAGCTGCATCCGGGCAGGAACGTAACAAAGATAGAGCTGAACAATTGGAGAAGATTCAACAACAAGAAGCAGCACAAAAAGCATTTGAAGCAAAAGTTTTTGGAACTGAAACTACTGAAAATGCAACAACTACAACACCTACTCAATCAACAACAGAGAACAACAACCAAACAACAACTACAAAATCAGCAACAACTGTAAAAACTATCACTGTAAATGTTCAAGAAGGCGACACACTGGCTTCTATTGCTGAAAAATACGGTGTAACTGTTGAAGAACTGGTTAAAATCAATAACTTGGTAAAAGTTGGTCAAGAACTGCAAGTACCACAAACAAATACAAATAAATAATTAACATTATAAACTGTTTTATAAAATGTATTTATTAAACCAAGCGTTTGACTATAGTATACGGGAAGGCCTCTATTAAAACAATGCTTTTTTGAATAATTATTTGTAAAATCGCTTGTTTTTTTGGGCTGCAAATTTCCAATGGTACATCTTGCTTAATTTCAGATAGGTTATAAGTTGAAATGATGTTAGGTGTATGAGATTTATGAATACCCACACTCCATGTGCGGAGCATTCGTATGGACGCCGATCCCCCGGATTTATAGCATTTTCTTGATGCATCGGGGCACAGGTGAACATGAATTCTTCTGAGGATTGTTTCGCCCGGTTTTCCCCTCATTTTATTTCTACATTTTAACCATATTCATATATAGCTATTTAATGATAATGAAGCGCTATTCCCGAGAATAACAGGAATGGCGCTTATTTTATTTTTTTATCTAAAGTAAGGAGGGATGTTTGACGATAAATACTCACATGTAATAGGCTGGATTAGAAGGGCTTATTTGCCTCTACACTTTATGTTGTTGCATATTAATGTGCATAGAGATGGGAAAGATTTTACCCGTTTAATCTTCCTCTCTTATAACTTTTACTATGATAACGAACGAAATGTAGAATTGTGTTAAAACTAAAAAAAAATTTGGAATATTTGCTAGACGAGGCTCTTCACTATAAGTTAATGTAAGGATAATAGTAATTAAAGACCGGAACTTGGAAAGGGGCGCTACAGAGGATGAATTTGGATAACTGTCCTCGCTGTGGAAAGTTGTTTGTTAAGAATGTCAGAGGGATTTGCCAGAACTGTATTAAAGAAATTGAGGTTGAATACGAGCACTGTGTCAAACATATACGTGAAAATAAAGGTGTTCATATGCATGAGCTTTCGGAAGCTACAGGTGTCTCTGTTAAACAAATCACGACATTTATACGTGAGGGACGTATTTCCATTGCTAATGCGCCCAATATGACGTATCCTTGCGAGGTATGCGGGATACCGATTCGTGATGGGCATATGTGCGATTCTTGTCGAACACGTCTGACTAAAGACCTGAATCAGGCCATACGCGAAAGTAGTAATCAGGATCAAAGTAATAATATGGGCTCAGGTACCTACAGCGCGATGGATAAACTTCGCGGAAACTAGTACAGGGGAATTAAATACGCATTCAGCTATTCAAAAAGTTTCAAATACCGCCGATAATCTTTATAGAGCTTATCGGTTTTTTTATTTTAGCAACCATGCACAAAATAAAGAAGTAAGGCATAATACGAACCATGTTCGACGCTATGTCGTCTGATACATTCTGACCATATCAAATAACTAAGGAAGGTGGAAGTTATGAAAATTAACGAGACCAACCGCATCGGAGCTATTAATCCATATCAGCGAAATATTGAAACAGGACGCCAGGAGGAGCAAAAGAAATCCCGCCGCAAGGACGAGGTTTCCATTTCTCCAGAAGCAATGGAAATGCTGAACCGCAGCAGTGATGCAGACCGCGTTAAGAAAATTCAGGAGCTTAAGCAGCAAGTAGCTTCTGGAACCTATCGTGTAGATGCTGATAAAATTGCAGAGAAGCTGTTACCTTTCTTTAAGCAGTCTTCCGAAAGCTAGGTGAAGGATATGCCTTTAGAGCGTTTGATTGGTGTGCTGGAACAGCTAGATCAAAAGCATCTTATTTTATTAGAACTGGCGAAAAGCAAAAAAAAGATTGTCATGGAAAATGATATGGATAGTCTGGTACAGCATTTGAACCAGGAATCCAGACTCCTTAAACAAGTAGAACAGTTGGAAGAAGCTCGTATGGAGGTTTCGTATGAGCTTCTTCGTGAACGTGGTATTAAGTCTCAGCTTAATTTGACTATAACCGAGCTGGCGCGCCTTGTCTTTGATCCAGAAGATAAGAACAAACTCCTCAGTGTCCAGAGCCGCTTATCCCACACTCTTTCAGAATTAAAGGAAATTAATGAAATCAATCAAAAACTCATCGAGCAATCGTTGGTGTTTATTGATTACTCTTTGGATCTACTTGTAGGACGTCCTAATCAGGAAATGACTTATATGCATCCTGATCAGAAGAGTAATCAACACGCACGACCTGGATTGTTCGACACTAAGGCTTGAGCCGAGGAGGAAAATAGAGTGCCATCCACATTTCATTCCATAGAAACAGCTAAAAGAAGTCTTTTTACACAAACAGCAGCTTTAAATACAACAGGACACAACATAGCTAACGCTAACACGGAAGGCTACACACGGCAGACGGTCAAAATGAAGGCTTCCATCCCCATGGAGGCTTACGGTATTAACCGTTCTAATGTACCTGGCCAATTGGGAACAGGTGTTGAATTTGACGCTATTGAACGTATTCGTGAAAAGTTCTTGGATAGCCAGTATCGCGGAGAAAATACTGAACTGGGTAGTTGGACAATCCGTAGTAATACGCTTGATAAGCTACAACAGATTATGAATGAGCCGTCTGATACAGGGATTCGGAAGGTTCTAGATAACTTTTATAAATCTTGGTCTGACTTAAGTAAAGACCCAGAAAGTGTGACTGCACGAACTATTGTTAAAGAAAATGCACTTGCCTTGACTGATGCAATGAATCATATGAGTAAACAGTTGAGTAATTTATCTGCGGATTTAACCTCTAATGTGGAGGCTAAGTCTAGTGAGTTACAAAGTTATGTAAACTCCATAGCTGATTTGAACCAATCGATTACTAAAATTGAAGGTTTGGGCGATAATGCTAACGATCTACGTGACCAACGTGATTTGATTGTCGATAAAATCTCAAAAATCGTTAATGTAACGGTGACTGATACCGATCAAGGCTACAATGTTAATATGGGTGGTCAAGCATTAGTAACTGGATTTGAACCGACTACTGGAATTAACGGCGCTTTTTTACAAGCAGCTTTTGCCTCTAATGATTTACAAGGTGGCGAAGTGCATGGAATGATTTTCTCAAGGGATCGATTTGTAGCTGATTACACAGCCCAAATGGATAACCTCGCCAACACATTGGCGACAGGTAATATTACTGTAACGCTACCTAAAGGCTCAGTTTTGCCAGAAGGTACTGTACTGAATGGAGTGACTTACACAGGGACCAACCGAACACTTCAATCGGATTTAACAGTTACAGTTAAAGGTCTTAATGGTTTGCATCAACTGGGTTATACCCAAGAAGATAAAGATGCTAACGGTAATATGGTTGCAGGTAAACCTTTTTTTGTAACTTCAAATAATGGTGGGACAATAACAGCAGGCAATATCACGTTAAACACTGCTATAGTAGATAATCCTAACGCTATTGCAGCATCCCTTCGGGTAACAGGCACTGCTCCTACTGAGGAGTTGGTTAAGGGTAATAATACATTGGCATCCTTGATGTCCAATTTGAAATTAAGCAATTTCACTTCGGTTTCTACAGGGAATACAGCTACTATTGATAGCTTCTTCAGTTCTATGGTTGGTCAGTTGGGGATAGAGGCTCAAGAGGCTACAAGACAGACACAAAACTCGACAGCTCTTGTATCTCAGGTAGAAACTATGCGTCAATCTGTGAGCGGTGTTTCACTGGATGAAGAAATGTCCAATATGATCAAGTTTCAGCATGCCTATAGTGCCGCTGCTCGGTTTATGACCACATTCGATCAATTATTAGATAAATTAATTAACTCCACAGGTGTAGTAGGAAGATAAGAATTGGGATTAAATATCTGATGTTTATATACAGCTGGATATTTAATTACGGAGGGATATAACTATGCGCGTTACTAACAATATGCTAAGCTCACAGCTTTTGCTTAATTTAAATCGAAATTCTGAGCGTATGAATAATACGCAGAACCAGATGTCGACTGGACGTAAGTTGAACAAACCCTCTGATGATCCTGTGGGCATTACGTATTCCTTAAGGTACCGATCTGAACTGTCTTCAAATGAACAATACCAACGGAATGTGGATAGTGCAGTGTCTTGGCTTGACTTTAATGATACGGTCATGGATCAGGCTGGCCAAATTATGCAAAGAGTACGTGAACTTACAGTACAGGCCTCTACGGGGACTAATCCACAATCTGCGTTGGACAGCATTAACAAAGAAATTGGTCAGCTTAAGGAACAAATGATTGATGTTGTAAACAGCCAATTGAACGGTAAATATATATTTAATGGGCAAACCTATGACAAAAAACCTTATGACCTTCCTTTGAACGCTGATAATACGCATGATACGTCTGGAGCAGCATCCATTGCTACGGATACAGGCAATGTTAATTTTATAGTAGGGGAAAATGTAGCTTTACCCATTAATGTTACTGGCAATGAAGTCGTAGGAACGAGTGCGGATGCCGACAATTTGTTTACTATTTTTAATCAGCTCTCTTCATCTCTGGCAAGCGGTGATATTAAAACAAGTGGGGATCAACTTGCTAATATTGATTCACGTATGGATAAAATGCTGAAAGTTCAGTCAGAAATGGGTGCTAAATCTAATCGTGTTGAGCTGATGCAGAACCGCTTGAGTGATTTGGAAGTAAACTTAACGGACTTGCAATCTAAAACGGAAGATGCGGATTATGCTGAGCTTTTAATGAATTCCAAGATTCAAGAGAATATTTACAATGCTTCTTTGTCAGCGGGAGCGAAGATCATATCCGCATCATTAGTTGATTTCTTAAGGTAGTCTAAGGAGGGGGAGAGATGCCCATTATTCCGATGCTTCAGATCCGGCAAACTCCGGCTATCCTGCATATTGACGCAGACCCTGGGCAGTATTCGATTCGACAGCCCTCGGCTGATATGGAATTAAAGACACGACGAGCTCAACTGGAAATTCACCAGTACCAGCCACAGCTGACCATAGATCAAAGTGCGGCCTTCTCTGCCTATAATGGTGGCAATTACCTTGAGATGAATAATCGAATTTATTCCGGATTGCCGCAGATTTTTTTACAAGCTATTGCGCATAAAGTGGAGCAAGGCAACCAAATGGCGGCGATTCACATTCCTGGTAATACTGTAGCCAATGTTTATGGAGAGGATACAGAAACACATGTGCTTTCTGAATTTAGGGGTCCGGCATCTATGGATAATGTCGATATTCATGTTGAAACGCATGCACCTGATATTACATATACACCTGCTGTATCGGAAATGCATGTGACCGTTAATCGTCCAGAGATTGAGTATACTCGGGGGAAACTGGAGATTTATATGCAGCAGTATCCATCTGTGGCCTATATTCCGCCTGAAATTGATGTCATGATGTAAAATAAGTTAAGGTTATAGAGGTTATTCAAGCCGTCTATAGCCTTTTTTTAATAAAACGTATAGATCTGATTAAATATTGGAGGAATATTAGTGATTATATCCACATCTATTTGGGGTGACATTGAAGTTAATGACAAAGAAATATATCGTTTTGAAAAAGGAATTCCGGGATTTGAGGAGACGACTGAATTTGTGTTGCTCGATCAAGATGAGGCACCCTTTTACTATCTCCAGTCCCTTCAGCAAAAAGAACTCTCTTTTGTTGTAGTGGATCCTTTTATTTTTTACCCTGAATATGAGTTTGAGCTCCCTGATAGCGAAGCAGAAGAACTGAAGATTGAATCTAATTTAGTCGTTCGCAGCATACTAACATTACAGGAGCAGGTGGAAAACTCAACGATCAATCTATTGGCACCCTTGGTATTCAATCCCGATAATAGGCAAGCCAAGCAGGTTGTTTTGTACCAGTCTTCTTATCTGACCAAGCATTCACTGCAACCTATTAAGGAAGACGAAACCATCCGTTCAAAGGAAGGTGAATAATCATGCTGGTGCTTTCGCGTAAAAAAGGCGAGTCTATTATCATTCAGGATCACATTGAGGTCACAGTGCTCGGAGTAGAAGGAGATACCGTCCGTATAGGGATTTCAGCACCCAAACAGATGGACATCTTTCGCAAAGAAATCTATTTATCCATTCAAGAGTCCAACCGTGAATCTGCTGCCTATTCGCAGCTAAATTTGGATGCTTTGCGCAAGATGATAAATAAAAACAACGGAAAATAAAAAAAATCCTAAAATGCTATTAAAAGTTCGACGAGAATGTCGATATATATAGTACAAGCTATTGCGGAGGGGCGGCCGACTTCAACGGATAGCTGTAACAACAATAAACCACATGGATGTGGGACATTTACCTTCAGGGAGGAAATTTAAAATGATTATCAATCACAATATCGCTGCAATGAACACTCACCGTCAATTGGCTGTCAACACAGGCAACACTAACAAAGCTATCGAGAAGCTGTCTTCCGGTCTGCGTATCAACCGTGCTGGTGACGATGCTGCTGGTTTGGCAATTTCCGAAAAAATGCGCGGTCAAATCCGTGGTTTGGATATGGCTTCCAAAAATGCTCAAGATGGTATCTCCTTGATCCAAACAGCTGAGGGTGCATTGAACGAAACTCACAGTATCCTTCAACGTATGCGCGAATTGTCTGTTCAATCCGCTAACGATACTAACACTACTGTAGACCGCGGCGCTCTTCAAAAAGAAGTTGATGAACTCTCCAAAGAGATCACAAGAATCTCCAGCACTACTGAGTTCAATACTAAGAAATTGTTGGATGGTACTGCTTCCGGTGTAGTATTCCACATTGGTGCTAACACAGGTCAAAACATTAGCTTGTCTATTGGTTCTATGGATGCCAGTACTTTGGGTGTTGCACAATCTGCCACAAGCGGTATCGATATCTCTACTCAAACTGCGGCCGACGCAGCTATCTCCACAATTAACGCTGCAATCGAAACAGTTTCTGGTGAGCGTGCTAAACTGGGTGCGAACCAAAACCGTCTGGAGCACACAATCAACAACCTGAATACTTCTTCTGAAAACCTATCTGCAGCTGAATCCCGTATTCGCGACGTAGATATGGCAAAAGAAATGATGAACCAAACGAAGAACAACATTCTTGCACAAGCTGCTCAAGCTATGTTGGCTCAAGCCAATCAACAGCCTCAAGGTGTTCTGCAATTGCTTCGTTAATTTTTTCCCTAGTGTTAAAAAGGAATCCCAATTATGGGATTCCTTTTTTTGTTAGCAAAAACTCTTTTTTTAAAGCTAATCAATACTTAAGATACAGCCGATAAAAGTTGTATAAGGCACTTACTACAAAAGGAGTTTTACCATGAACAAAACTATTTCTTTGTGCATGATCGTCAAAAATGAAGAGAAAGTATTAGATAGATGTTTAAGTAGTGTTGTAAACAAAGTCGATGAAATCATTATATTAGATACTGGCTCAACAGATTCAACGATGGAAATGGCAAGGAAATATACAGAGAAAGTATATTCCTATCAGTGGGACGATGATTTCGCAGCAGCCCGTAATCATTCCTTAGAATATGCTAAATCTGATTATATTCTTGTTCTGGATGCAGATGAGTACTTGGAGTCGGATGCGGACTTAAAAAAAGTTGTCGAGTCAGGTAATGATTATTACTTAACAAGAATCAGAAATTTGCTATCTTTTGGTTGGGCGCATACACATACTGCAATTCGATTGTTTGTAAATAAACCACAGTTAAAATATAAAAATCGTCTACACGAGCATCTAGATACTATGAACGAGAATTATGAGTATTCAACTGAAATGGCAGAGTTTGTTATTCTCCATACTGGTTATATGAATGAAACTGTGGCGGAAAAAGATAAGCTATCCAGAAACCTGCCTATTATGTTAAGAGAAGTCGCTGAAAATCCAAATGGCTACAATTTGTTTAACACAGGAAACGTATACTACTCCCTGGGTAACTATAAAAAGGCGATAGAGTTCTATCAAAGATCATACCCACTCAGTAAGGATAAATCTTATGCTCCAGAACTTTTAACTAAAATAGCAACATGCCTGAGTTATTTGGGCAAACATGAGGAAGGTTTGAGAGTTTTAGAAGATGCAGTTGAGATATTTCCAAATACAGTGGATTTGCGTTATGCACAAGGTAAAATTTATTTCGAAGCTGATTATTTAAAAGATGCTGAGCTTGCATTTCGGAAATGTTTAATAATGGGTGATAAGGGAATAACTGTAACTGAGGGAGCTGGGGGTTACGGTGCTCACTATTATCTATCCCTGCTTTATTATAAAAAAGGTGAGCTGGCAAAAAGTTATGATGAGATCATTAAAGTGATTCAAGAAAAAAAGCTGTTTGTACCTGGTCTGAATCATTATTTTGATGTCATACTGAAAAGTAATATTCCTTTCAACGATGTGAAATTCAATATAAATGATATATACAATGTATCGAATGTTGAAGAGTTACGATGGCTTATGGAATCTATGTACTCATTACGACACCCCCTACTTAATGAATATTTAATTACTTATAATTTGACTGTTGAAGCTAAAATCAAAGCGGTTGCCCTCCTATTTGATAAAAAATATGAGGAGTCTAAACAATACTGGGGTAAAGTTCCTCTTGATCAAGAAAATGCATTGGACGTGGTTCTTCTTGCAATTATTCTTCAGGACGAAGGATTGTATAATTCTGCTCAAATGATCTTAAATTTAAGTGTTAATGAAAGAAAAATGTTCAAGAGTATACTTTTTGGTGGAAATTTAACCAAACTGTCAATGACTACTAATTTGGAGGGGATGATACTAAAAGTAATCTCTCATCTGATAGTTTTACAGGAGTTTGAGATATTTGAGAGTATTTCCTTGGTGTTAATAACAAGCGAAAGTGACAGAATAAAACAAAAATTAGGCGAGGTTTTGACATCTTACGGTTTTCATGAGGTGGCAATTGATATTCTTGTGAAGTGTTTTGAAAAGAAACCTAATAGTTCTTCTTTAGTTAGTCTGCTAGGAGATATTTGCCTGAAATCGGGTTATTTGCAAGATGCCCAACTATTTTATAACAAGTTGCTGGAGATAAAGCCTGATTACTCATCATATGAAAGGTGCTATGACCTGTATGAAGTCAGTGAGAATGTACAGGGTATGCGTGTGATAAAGGAAGAGATAAAGCGTAAATTCCCTCTAGCTACTTGGGTCAAGGGATTTTCAATGGTATAAGGCAAGTATTAAGATCCGATGGAGATGAATTTATGTCGAATAATAAAGAGATGGAGCAACAAAAAAAAATATTTAAAGAGAATATAGAATTATTAATAAACAACGGAGAAATCGAACAATCAAAAGATCTTATACGTCAATTTGAAACCCTTGCCCCTTATGATGCTGATATATGGAGCATGAAAGCCATTATTCTATTTATAGAGGGGAAATATGACGAAGCGGAGGATTTACTATGGAAGGGTGTAGATTTAGATAATAAAAACAAAGATATTTTATACAACCTAGGTTATCTTTACGAGGTTAGGGGGGAGTTTCGTACAGCAATTAATCTTTATTGGATGGTCATGAAAATAACTGATGATTTCCAACAGATTAGTAGTATAAAAAGTACCATAAAGAAGTTGAAAATGATGGATGACACAACGGAAAAGAAATTCATCGTTTTAGGCTCTCGAGAGTGGAGTGAGGTTATGAACAGGCCCCAGTTGATTGCTCAATCCCTATCGAGATTAGCATTCCAAGTGGAGTATATTCAACCGCTTATTGATGTCTCTATAGAGAGACCAACCTTGGAAAACAGTGAAATGATGAAATACAGTCAACATAATATGCGTCGATTGGGTTTTTTGAATGTTCATATTCCTATTTCCGTCTATCATAATGGCGGATTTCTCTCAGATAACTATCTGGATATGATTCAAGGTTTAATTGATCTATCCGATGAGGAAATAGTAATTATTTGTTGTTTACCAGCACACGCAACAGTTTTAAATAAACTTACGGGCAGCTTCAAAATTATTTATGATTGTCCTGATGAAGAAGAGTTGGAAACTCTATATATAAAGAAAAAAAATAATATTGAAGATCATGCGGTTCTCTTGGAGAAATCCAATATTATAACGACCAACGATGCTGGATCATTCTTGGTTAATAGACTTGGGATTTATAAAAATGTTTATTTAATTGAAAATGGCGACAACTCTGAGAACGATCGTGAAAATAATATATTCTCAGGTAAAGCTCTTAGTCTGAATTCATGGAGTTCTAAAAGTAAAGAGTTATTGTCGATGATTAATGGGCATGCAGATAATCTTGAAATTGGAATAATTCGAGAGAGATATGAAGGGCTATTGAAGAATAAGCCAAACCCTACCCTATCATCTTTATACGCGCTTACATTTGCTGGGACAGAGACAGACAAGTTTTACGGATTAGCCAAACGTGCTTACGATGAACTGCAGACGGCTTCTACTCTCAAAAACTATATTTTTGCTTCAGTAGAAGCAAATCGCATTAATGAATGTGCAGAAACGATTATAAATGATTCTAAACTTACAGAAATTGATAAAGCAGAAATAGAGTTTTTGATCCGGAATGATCGGAGTAACCTTCTTAAGAGCAGGCTACTTCATATTGCAAAGTGGTTTAGGGAACTTAGAAATATGATAAGTGAGTTGGAAAAAGGGGACTTATTCGAGTATAACTATATTCTCGGTAATTACTATTATGAGAATGGGTACTACAATCAATCTATTATGATATACGATAAACTTCTGAATCATAATAACAATATTTTAAACAGCAGTCCGACACTTTATCATAATATGGCGAATTCCTTAATAGAAGAAGGACGAATTATAGAGAGTAGAAAGTACGCCAAAAAGGTTACAATGTCCCAGGAACATCTAAAATTTAGTATTGTTATTCCAACCAGAAATAATCACATGACTTTAGAATATACCCTCAAAACCTGTCTTGATCAGGAATTTGACAATTATGAAATCGTGGTAAGCGACAACAGTAGTAATGACTCAACTTGTAATTTGGTTGCCAGTATCAATAATGATAAAATTAAATATTTTCGGACCGAACAAGAGTTAGCAATGACAGAAAATTTTAATTTTGCTATCTCAAAGGCAAAAGGAGAGTACATTATTGTACTGGGTTCAGATGATGGTTTACTACTTCATGCACTTAGTACCTTAGATATTCTCTTAGACACCCTGGATACGAAAATATTGAAGTGGGACTACGTCTTCTATGGCTGGCCTGATGTAAAACTTGGTGGTGTTGAAAATTATTTTAATATTCCTAAGACTATAACAGGAAGCATTAATCGAACGGTAATTAAGAGCAAAGATATAATTAACAATGTTGTGGATTTTAATATCCCGTATAATTCTTTACCTATGCTGTACTGTAACGCGGTGGTTCATCGCGATTTGATTGATAAACTAAAAACAATCACGGGGACAGTATTTGCAGGAACTATTCCAGATGTCTATTCAGGATTCGCTTTGGCATGTATACAGGAGCATTTCATTGCAGTAGACGTCCCTATGAGCATAGGAGGCGCTTCTGGTAAAAGTAATGGAATTGCAGTGCTACATGGGAATAAAGATAAAGAATCCAAGGGTATTCAGAAGGATTTTAATAAGCTAAACAATAAACTGGGAGCTACCCGCTTTAAAATTGTGCCTGATATACCTAACGTTGTAGCTCCTATTGCTGAATCTTTTCTAAACGTAAAACAGTTATTAGGGGATTTTAGTGCAGATTACATTTTGAACAGACAAAAGATGATACAAATTTGTGTTGAAAGTCTTGATGTTACCGATAAGGATTTTCAAAAACATCTACAAATCATTTACTCCAGCTTAGAAGATGATCAGGGACTTAAAGAATGGTTTGTAAAGAATTATATTGAGAAATCTGGTTTTGGAAGATCGGGAAAAACGCCAATGAAGTTTCAAAAAGGGTTCACATACAATGGAGGGCTAACCTTAGACCTGAGTGATTTTAATGTTACGGATGTATACGGGGCGGCAAATATATTTAGGAAGATTACCGGCTGGTAAGCATAGTTCTACAAATCAATTTATTTTCTCAACAAGATAGGATGTGGACTAGGATGAAGGCGGTTATTCTAGCAGGAGGATATGGAACCAGAATCAGTGAGGAGACTCATTTAAAGCCAAAACCTATGATTGAGATTGGCGGCCACCCGATCCTTTGGCATATTATGAAAATCTATTCCTATTACGGGATCAATGATTTTGTTATTTGTCTTGGCTACAAAGGATATCTGATTAAGGAGTATTTCGCCAATTACTACTTGCACATGTCTGATGTCACTTTTGACATGAGAGGTAACAACATGGAGATTCACAATAATAATAGTGAGCCATGGAGAGTAACATTAGTAGATACCGGACTTGAAACAATGACGGGTGGACGCCTTAAAAGGATACAAAAATATATAGGCAATGAAACCTTTTGTTTTACTTACGGAGATGGGGTCTCTAATGTCAATATTACTGAACTTATTAATTTCCACCGTAGATCAGGAACACAAGCTACTCTAACGGGTGTACAACCTCCAGGACGATTTGGAGCATTAGATATATTGGAAAATAGAATAACTAGTTTCGAGGAAAAACCACAAGGTGACGGAAGCTGGATAAATGGAGGATACTTTGTCTTGGAACCAGAAGTATTCAGTCTTATTAAGGATGATAGCGTGATTTGGGAGGCAGGACCGTTAGAGAAGCTCGCCCAAGGTAATCAGTTATCGGCATTTAAACATCCTGGTTTCTGGCAACCTATGGATACATTAAGAGATAAAGTAAAGCTCGAGGAGATGTGGGGAAAGAAAGAAGCTCCGTGGAAAGTGTGGGATTCGTAATGCTATTTTGGAAGGGTAAAAAAGTTTTGATAACCGGGCATACCGGTTTTAAAGGGAGTTGGATCTCGATCTGGTTGCAAAAACTGGGGGCAGAAGTAATGGGGTTCTCAATGGAACCCCTGACTACTCCCAATCTATTTAGTCAGGCTGAAGTAGGAAGTGGTATGCAAACAACATACGGAGATATTCGGGACTTTAACCAACTGAAGCAACTCATATGTTCGTTTGAACCGGAAATTATCTTTCATATGGCGGCTCAGTCTCTAGTGCGAAAATCGTATCTCGATCCTTTGGAGACATTCTCAACCAATATTATAGGAACTGCCAATTTGTTTGAGGCTGCTCGTTCAGTAGACAGTCTCCGAGTTATCATTAACGTTACGAGCGATAAATGCTATGAAAATAAAGAGTGGATATGGGGTTATAGGGAGAACGAACCACTCGGTGGCAGTGATCCCTATAGTGCAAGTAAAGGTTGTGCGGAATTAATTACAACCTCGTATCGAAGCTCCTTTTTTAGCGACGGACCTTCAGTAGCTAGCGTACGTGCTGGTAACGTAATAGGGGGAGGAGATTGGGCAGAAGACCGTTTGGTGCCTGATATCATCCGCTCAATTGTAAGTAATAAAATTATCTTTATCCGGAATCCGTGTTCAGTTAGACCCTGGCAACATGTTTTAGAACCGCTGTACGGGTACTTACTATTAGCAGAAAGAATGTGGTTTGATGGTAAAGAGTATGGTGATTCATGGAACATCGGTCCTGGGGACCAAGAAGCTGTATCAGTAGAAACATTGCTTCGGTTGTTTGAAAATGCATGGGGTGAATCTTTAAATATCCAATATGATGATAAAGGTAACCATCCACACGAAGCCAATTATCTAAGATTGGACTGCTCAAAAGCAAAGTTGAAGTTGGGATGGTCTTCTCTCTTATCTGTTGATACAAGCATAGATTGGGTCGTGGATTGGACTCGAGCTTACATTCAAGGTGAGGATATGCGTCGAGTAACATTAAATCAAATATCGTATTTCGAAGAGATCATAAAGGAGCATAGCCATCATGAATAGCTGTCGTTTTCGTGGTGAAGAACTCAACACTGTTTTTTTGGATCTTGGAGTTTCTCCAATGGCAAATTCGTATGTTAAATCAACAGATCAAATGGAGCATGTTTACCCACTAAGAACATAAGTTTGTGAACACTGTTTTTTAGTTCAAGTGCACGAATTTGAAACCCCTGAACATATATTCAGTGATTATGCCTATTTTAGTAGTTTCTCAGATAGCTGGCTAAGTCACTGCATTCAGAGAATCCTTGTGTTCTAACACAGGCATCTGTTCATGAGCTGCTTGATAAAGAAGCCAAGTTTGGAATGACGAATATTGTGATGTATAGAGGGTTCCAGGAAAAAATTGAACAGTTAAAGAGACGAATTACGAAGTTCCTTATCGAATTAAAAGACCAAGGGAAAGTTATAGCGGCGTATGATGCCTGCCTGGTGCACGAATTCCAGTATATTCACCCGAGAAATTAAAATTAACCCAACCAGTTATGTATTTATTTTGCCGTGGAATTTAAAGGATGAATAATAGAACATACCTCATTCATTCGTGAATGGGGAGGTAAAATGGATTTTACCTATACCGGATATACACATTGTTGAATAAATGAAAAGGGATGTGTGAACAGTGGATAGAGAGCGTTTCGAGTTAGAGAAAAAAGAGAACATTAAACGACAGGCCACAGATGTAAAGTTGAGAAATACTGCACGTGATTTTATTCTCCAACAGTTTGAACATAACTATACTTACAATTTTACATGGTTGGGAATGCCTATTATTCAATTTCCTCAAGATATTATTTCTTTGCAAGAAATCATTTGGAAAGTAAAACCTGATGTAATTATTGAAACAGGTATTGCACGTGGTGGTTCAATTATTTTCCATTCATCCATGCAAAGGCTGATTGGTAACAATGGAATAGTCATAGGAATAGATATTGACATTAGGTCTCATAATCGGGAAGCAATAGAAAATCATCCATTCGCAAATCATGTCTATTTAATTGAGGGCGATTCTACTAGCTTTGAAGTTATGGATCAAGTAAAGGAGCTCATTTCAGGAGGTAAATCTGTTCTGGTCATACTGGATTCTAACCATACTCACGATCACGTTCTTAAAGAGTTGGAGGTATTTTCCCCTTTAGTTACTAATGGGAGCTATTTAGTTGTATTAGATACAATTGTTGAAGATATGCCGGATCATTTTTTCAAGGACCGCCCGTGGAGAGCGGGTAATAGTCCCAAAAGTGCTGTTAAACAATTCTTGAAGGAAAACAAGCGTTTCACTGTCGATAGAGATATCGAGGATAAACTTTTAATAACCGTTGCTCCTGAAGGATATCTGAAATGTGTATCTGACTAATGATTAATGGAGGGATATTTGGATGATATTTACGGAAACTGTATTATCAGGGGTGTATTTGATCGGATTAGAGCTATTAACTGATGTGCGAGGACATTTTGCCAGAGCCTGGTGCCAAGATGAGTTTAAGTCACATGGTCTGGAGTGTTCATTCGTTCAATGTAATATCTCTTATAACGAAAAAAAAGGAACACTGCGGGGATTACATTATCAGGCACCTCCCTACGAAGAAGTGAAAATAGTTCGTTGTACGAAAGGATCTATTTATGATGTTATCGTTGATTTGAGGCCAGATTCTCCAACTTATAAACAGTGGCTTTCTATTGAGTTGTCAGATAAAAATTACAAGATGCTCTACATACCCAAGGGTTTCGCACATGGTTATCAAACATTGTCTGATAATACGGAGGTTTTTTATCAGGTGAGCCAGATGTATAAAGCGGAATATGCCCGCGGAGTAAAATGGGATGATCCTGAATTTAATATAGAATGGCCTGAAGAAGAAAAGAGAATTATGTCAGAAAAAGACCAGAATTGTGACAGGTATCGGTCATGAAAAAAAAAATAATTGTAACAGGAGCCAATGGATTTATTGGAAGCCATGTAATAGATGAATTAGGGATTACGGGAGATGAAGTATACGCTATTACATCAAAAGTTGATCTCAAAATAAATACCAGTAATGTTACATGGGTGAAAGCTAACTTACACGATGATAATCAAATCGATGAAATTTTCTCTATTGTCACTTCACCCACGCATCTTCTGCATCTAGCGTGGGACACTACACCAGGGCATTACCAGAATTCATCTTCGAACTTTAAGTGGGTTAGCGCGAGTCTTTCTTTATTTGATCGGTTTCGTGTTGCTGGAGGTAAACGAATTGTAGGAGTGGGCTCTTGCTTCGAATATGATTCAAGTCAAGAGGGATGTAAAGAGTCTGATACTCCCCTGAATTATAATACTATCTACGGATCGAGTAAAAACTCACTATACCAAATGCTGATGACGTATTCACAGCACTTTGGAATTTCTAGTGCATGGGCACGGATTTTTTATCTATACGGCCCTCGTGAGCATCGACTACGTTTGGTTCCTTCGGTGATTTTATCTTTACTGGATGGTGAGAAGGCAAAATGTTCCCACGGATTGCAAATTCGTGATTATTTGTATGTTAAAGATGTAGCACGAGCGGTGGTGAAGCTCTTAGACAGTGAAGTAAGTGGCCCTGTTAACATTGGTTCAGGCACGCCAATACGCCTATCGGAGATTATCTATAAAATTGCTGATATTATTGGTCATAAGGAATTAGTCCATCTAGGAGCTATCCCAACTTCAGTGGATGAACCTAAAATTGTTTTAGCGGATATAACGAAGCTGAAAGGAAGTACGGATTGGAATCCTTTATTTACTTTAGAAGAAGGATTACATGAAACTGTCCAGTGGTGGCAATCTAATCTTAATGGGGGCAAGTAAGGTGGATAATATTAGCTGTCCAATATGTAAATCAACAAATATAGCTGCAGTTTTAACTCGTAAAAACATCCCTGTATATCAAAATTTGTTGATTAATACCTCGGAAGATGCGAAACAGATTCCAAAAGGCGATTTAGAGATCGTCAGGTGTATAGATTGTGGTTTTGTTTATAATTGCATCTTTGATGAAAACAAAGTTATTTATAATAGTGCTTATGAGAATACACAGTCATACTCTTCTTATTTTGATGATTATTTAAATGATCTAGTGAATACGCTTGTTACTAAAAAAGGCGTATGTAACATGAATATAGTAGAAATTGGTTGCGGAAAAGGTTTTTTTCTAAAAAAATTAGTTGAGGCCGGCGATAATTATGGATATGGATTTGATCCAAGCTACATTGGACCTGAGGTGGACCTCAATGGCAGATTAAAATTCGAGAAGAGACTATACGATGAAGAGAGTATTCACATTAATGCAGATGCTATTCTGTGTCGGCATGTTATTGAACATATCCCTGATCCTTTAATATTGCTCAAGTCTTTAAGAAAGACACTAGTACATTCTCCAAATGCTAGGGTGTTTTTTGAGACGCCATGTGTTGACTGGATTTTTAATAATAAGATAATGTTTGATTTTTTTTACGAGCATTGTTCTTATTTTAATAAACATTCGATTTCTAAAGTATTTGAATTGGCTGGATTTGATGTATTAAGTATAGAACATATTTTTAATGGTCAATACATGTGGGTAGAAGCTAGGCCAGTAGAAGGCGCGAGAAACGCACAAAATACAAATTACTCAGAATGTAGTGACACAAGCAGCATTGATTTTACCCAAAACGAAGTCGAGTGGAAACGAAGAGCGCTGAAGCAGTTTTCTGAATATTCTAAATTAGGAAAAACTGCTGTTTGGGGAGCGGGGGCTAAGGGCGTAACATTGTTAAATTTAATTGATCCTGAGTTAAAATTTATTGATTGTGTAATAGATGTCAATCCAAATAAAGTAGGTAATTATTTGCCTGGAACAGGGCATGAGATAGTTGGGATAGAAAGCTTAAGCAATAAGGGACTGTCAACAATTATAGTAACGAATTCGAATTATCTTGATGAGATTATAAAAGTAGTTAAACAAAAAGGACTTAAAATCAAACTTGTCGATATTGAGAATTGGTATACTCAGCAGGTATGACATTTTTTTAGTTTTAAAGAGCGGGGACTGCTAAGAGATTGTTATATATATATCCTGAATACAGGAAGTGAATTCATAAAAATGGTTTCTCTGTATGAATGGATATCCTATTCAATCTTCAACCTCACTAACCGATAAATATAATAAATAATTCCATCGGAGGATGAACGATGAATCTACAGTTTTCACTTTCTACCAATGTGGCAAGTTCCACGTCGAGTACGAGAAGTCAACTAAGTGATTCAGATGTTACTCAGAGCAGCATGCTTCTGCGGGCAGCAAAAACCGGGATTGATTTAAGTAGGCTTGAACAGCAAGGAGTTAGCATTTCGCTTGGTGAGGAACAGCTAATTAAGGCAATAGATCGAGCAGTTAAGGCTCTACAGGGTCCTTCCACAACATTAGAAGTTAGCGTACATGAAAAGACACACCAAATTATGGTGAAAGTCCTGAATAAAGAGAGCGGAGAACTGATACGTGAAATTCCCCCAGAAAAAACATTGGACCTAGTAGCTAAGATGATGGAAATAGCAGGAATCCTAGTAGACCAAAAAGCGTAAGGAGGTAATTATATCATGCGTATTAACGGATTTTCCGGAATGGATATCGATAGCATGGTCACAAGTTTAATGACTGCCAAAAAAGCACCATTAAACAAGTTGAATCAACAGAAACAAATCTTGGAATGGACACGGGACAGCTATAGAGAGTTAAACAGCAAAATTGTTGATTTCAGAACTAAGCTTTCGGAGTTTAAGTTATCACCAGCGATGAATACACAACAGGCGGTTGTATCGGGAAATACGACCGCAATCAAAGCAGACGCAAATGCTAATGCGAGCGGGGCGGCGATGGCTGTACAAGTTACAAGCCTTGCGCAGAAATCGAATATGACAAGTGAGAGTAAATTGACTAGCTCTAGTACAGATGCTACGCTAACAACAAAAATTGGAGATCTATCCACCAGTACAGGTGCTGCAGATTATACAGTCACCATTAATGGGAAATCTTTAACCTTTTCTAGCGATAAAACTATAGCTAACGTTATTAATACAATTAGTACGGATGCCGATATGAAGGTTAATGCGAGTTTTGATGAAGTATCGGGTAAATTTTCCATCACATCAAAAGATTATGGAACGAATCTTACAGATGGTTCAGGTACTTTGAAAACATTATTGGGCATGGGTACAATACAAAACGCTACAGCAGGAACAGTAAGAATTAGTACGGACGGTGGTTCAAGTTTTAAGGAATTTACCACTAATAACAATTCTCTTACTGTCAATGGTATCACGCTCACCCTTTTATCAACGAACACATCTACAGATCTTGCGAGAATTCAAACTCAAACAGATCCAGCTAAAGCGCTAGATACGATCAAAAATTTCGTTCAAAATTACAATGACTTACTCAATACCTTTGGTTCGAAAGTTAAAGAGGAAAAATACCGTGATTATCAGCCACTTACAGATGAACAAAAGAAAGACATGAAAGAGAATGATATTACACTTTGGGAACAAAAGGCTAAAAGTGGCCTTCTCAAAAACGATAATATCCTATCCTCTGCAGTCTCCTCGATGCGTTCAGTGATTACAGGAAGTCTCGGTGATCTAAGCGCAATAGGCATTACAACTGGACAATACTATGAAAATGGGAAAATATATATCAATGAGGAGAAGCTCAAGGTTGCTTTACAGAGCGACCCTCAAAAAGTCATGAATATTTTTCAGGGTAGTGCAGACGGCGCTACTCCAGGGATATACAGTAAAATCAGTGACGAAATGAACGGAACATTGGACTTACTAGCTAAGAAGGCAGGTACATCCAAGTATAGTTCTGATGTAAATAGTATATTTAAAACAGAAAGTATTATGGGCAAGCAGCTTGCGGATTACAATAAACGAATTTCTGACATGAAAAGCCGACTTAGTGATATGGAAACACGCTATTACAAACAATTCTCAGCCATGGAAGAAGCTATGAATAAATACCAATCCCAGTCGTCCAGTCTGACAAGTTTTTTACAATAGAAAGTAAAGGGTGAGTGGATTGATTACATCTCCTTATGAAAAATATCGGCAGTCTTCGGTTCAAACCTCTACTCCTTCTCAACTTGTAGTTATGTTATATGATGGAGCCATTCGCTTTGTTAAGGCGGGGCTGGTTGCTTTAGACTCTAAGGACTATCAAAAGGTTAACCTAAACCTTGGTAAAGCACAGACCATCATTAGTGAGCTTATGTCGACATTGGATCACTCCTACGATATTTCTAAAAGCTTATTTGCTCTCTACGAATACATGAATTATCTTTTAATTCAAGCCAACATAAAAAAAAGTGCAGATCCAGCCAATGAAGCTCTAGGATATCTCACCGAATTACGCGAAACCTGGGTACAGGCAAGTAAGTTGACGGCTGGCGCTGCGGATACAGCGATAGGATCCAACCATGGATGAGCTTATCGGTCAACTGGAGAACCTTACTGCTGATTTAATGAATCGACTGAATGTAACATCTTATGAAGAGATGGTGAGATTTGTTGAAAGTCGTCAGTTGCTAGTGAATGAACTAGAGGAACTTCTTAAGCTAAGTGCTGCAGACGTAGGACAGACCGATCGTATAAAGAATCTTTTAAGTAATGATACTGCCATCATAAGCAGAATGAATTTCTTAAAAGGAGAAGCAGCCGACTGGCTCCAACAGCGTAACATGGCCAAAGTTCAGCGCAATGCCTACGAAACCGCCTATTCTTCTGATGCCATTTTGATGGATCGCCGAAAATAAAAATATTTTCCCTAACCCGTTTCACCTGTTTCAGCATACAGGGAAGCGGGTTATTACTATATTATAACCTCTATACAATCATTAAGAATTCATTGTAACGATATTCAACTGTATTAGCAGGAGAATATCGATGGCAAATAAATGTATGAAAACATTATCAATTCCAATTGACAATGGATAACTTTGGGTGGTATAGTCAAAAATGTGGGCGAGAGCTTCACTTCATTTGATGACGAAGGGAATGTTAGTGCATGCAAGGTAAAGTAAAATGGTTTAACGCAGAAAAAGGTTATGGTTTCATCGAAACGGCTGACGGCGGCGACGTATTTGTACATTTTTCCGCAATTCAAACAGAAGGCTTCAAAACACTTGAAGAAGGACAAGACGTGGAGTTCGACATCGTCGAAGGCGCACGTGGACCACAAGCCGCTAACGTAACCAAATTATAATCATCCCCGGCATAGCCGACCTACATAATTGGTAAGATGGTTAGCAATGGATAACGCGCTAGCAACTGCCCTGGAATATATTCCAGGGCTTTTTTATGTTTTCTAAATACATAAAAAGCCCCTTACCACCGGGTAAGGGGCTCATCATAACAGTATCTTTACTCTAGAGAACCGTCAAAGTCAGCCATCTCCACAAAAATGGTGTTGGAGGAGGCAGATTGTTTCTCTACGCGTCCGTCTGGATAACGGAACTGATAGCGCAGAATGGCCTGGGCGATCAGATACGCGCGGAGTGCAGATTCGATATCGAATGAGAAGACGATGACGGCTTTGTGGTCAGGATCAAGCTGACCTAATGGGATACCTTGGAGCAAATTAGGATGCGGAAGCGGCACTGAGTTCACGGTGACGGTTCTAAGTACAAGGAAATATTTGGCTGAGAATGGTGCTGTGAGCAATAGTTCTTCCAATGGAGTATTTCCGATGTTTTCCACCTGGAGTGTAAAGGACAGGGTATCTTCTTGCGCGACACGCAAAGCACTGGAGCTAAGTGTAAGTTTAGGAATAGCTGCGATGACAGTCAAATCTACGGTATTAGTTTGGATGGTTTTCTTCAAGGTCTCTCCACCACTACGACGTGAGGTATATTCGATGGTAGCCTGGTTGCTGAATGTTCCATCTGCAGGTGCTTCACGAATTTGTCCCTGGAGCGTAAGCGTAAGCGTCTCCCCTGGTGCAATATCCGGGAGTGTGATACCAGTGCTAGGATTAGCGCCTGGCTGTGCTTTCTCTTGGATAGTCAGGCTGTTGGGTACATAAACAAGTCCATGCGGCAACAGGTCCGTAAACAACGGAAACTACGCCGAGACCCCTCCTTTATTTGTAATCTGAAGGGTGAAGGTAAGAGTGTCTCCTACAGAGGCGTCATAGGTGTTTACCTGTTTCACCAATTCGAGCAGTGGGAATACCACTGGGATCGTCACGGTATTTGTAGTCAATGTGTCCGGTACGATTCTTCCTCCAGGTAATGTAAATGAGTAAGTAAAGGCAGCCTGATTTACGATGTAGCCAGATGGAGGTGTCTCGGATACAGTTAGCTGATAAGCCAGGGTCAATGACTGACCAGGTTCCACAGACCCAAGACTAACTCCGGCGGCAGGATCGGCTTCTGCCAACGATTGATCGTTCAGTTGGAGGCTGCCAGGAATGTATAGGGTTCCGGCAGGAATGAAATTTTGAAAAATAACTTCTGAAGCAATGTTGCCAAAGTTATTATGGAGTACCGTGTAGGTCAGGTTTTCCCCAGCTTGGGCCACCTTATGGTCTGTGGAGATGTTTGCGGCAAGCTGCGGATCGAAAACAGCTACAGTCACGGTATTGCTGGTGACCTCGCTCGCACCGCCATTATCAGCGTACTGAAGCCGCACGTTATTATCCAGGTATCCTCCGACCGGCAGAGATTGAACATTTACGGTGTAGGATACGTTAATTGTCTGTCCCGCCTGTAAGCTACCGATAAAGAGTAGTTCACCCGGCTTGCTAGAGGCAGATGGTGAACCGTTAATTTTCAAGCTGTCCGGGCTTATGATGGTGCCACTTGGTACGTAATCGGCTAACACGATGTCGGTAACGACGGAGCCTCCATCATTAACAAGGGTCAGCTGATAAGGTACAGCATCGCCCAATGCGACAGTAGATACCGTCGTGCGCAGCACAGCTGACAAGGCTCCTTGATCAGCAGCGGCTACTTTAACCGAGACGGAAGGCGAAGTGATTTCCTGATCTAGGCTCCGCCCATCCGGCAGCTGGTAGGAGTAAGTCAGCGAAGCTTGATTCACCAGTGAGCCCGATTCAGAGGCACGAACGATAAGTGCGGAGAAGACGGTAGTCGTTTTTTCTCCTGGTGCGATGACGCCTAGAGCAATACCCTGTTCTGGACTGACACCATATTGGGCCACTCCATTAACCGAAACAGAGCCGGGAACAAAGGAAAGATCAGGTGCCAATAAGTCCGTCAACAAGCCAAAGGTACCTGTGTTTCCAACATTTTCTGTGATGATAGAATAGGTGACGCTTTGACCCGGATGTGCGCTCTCTGTATTGGTTAATTTCGTAAGGTTCACTACAGGCTGGAGTATAGCAACTGTCACAGGATTGGACAAAATGGCACTCGATTCTTCACCATTCGTGAGCAACAAGCGGGCCTGGTTGGTGCGCGGTCCCGGCTGTTCGGTAGCTACGATACGGACTTCGAAGGATATAAGGGTCTTGGTATTCGCTTCTAATGAAGGCAACGGTATGCCATCACTAGGATCAATTCCAGCCACGGTAGACCCGTTAATCTGAACTGAGTCTGTAATAAACTCGATATCCTCTGGCAATGTATCCAGCAAACGGGCATTTTGCACAGTGTCCGTATCCTCGTTAAGAATCACGAGTTCATACGTCAGGGTATCGCCAGTAGTGGCGAAAGGCGAGCTTACGCTTTTACTTAAGGTGATGTCTAGCGGTGACACGGCAACCTCAACGATGTTGGATAAATGGAAGCCGCCGACCTCTCGGCCATCTGGAGCACTAAAGCGATAGCCTACCTCAGCCTGGTCTACCAGCAGTACAGCTGTAGGGATGGAGGATACCAGCACTTGGAAAGTAACGGTTGCCGATTGTCCTGGTGCTATGGCTGGAGTCGGGATGCCGGAAACTGGGCTTGCACCAGGAGTAGCGATACCGTTAATCGACACTGTATTTGGAAGGAATACGGAGCCGTCTGGAATATTGTCACTTACCGTAGTCGAGGCAGCAATGTTTCCGGTGTTGGATACAACAATCGTGTAAGTGATGATGTCACCTATGGTGGCATTATTGGTACTGCTTGTTTTGACTGCTGTCAGGATTGGCTGGAAGACTGGGACAGTTACCACATTAGATGTTGAGCTGCCAGTAAATGCCCCGCTGGTAAAGCTAACGGATGCCTGATTGGTTAATTGTGCAGGTGTAGGCAAGAAATCAACTCGAACCTGGAATGTAACGGTCGTAACGGCTCCAGGAGCAAGCATACCGATGGCAATACCAAATCCCGGATTTCCATCAGGGAAGGAGGTTCCGTTTATAGTAACACTGCCATTCACAAAGGAGCTTCCTGCCGCAATGATATCTGAAACCACTATATTATTGGCAGTACTGATTCCATTGTTGGAAACGGCCAAGGTATAGGTGATGATATCGCCGACAATGGCGTCTGTAGCTGCTGTTCCTTTGACAATGCTCACATCTGGCGAAGATACAGAGATGCTAACTGTGTTGGATACGGCTGATCCTGATACGGTTCTGCCATCCGGCGGTTGGAAAGTGAATGAGCCTGATGCTTGATCGACCAGCACCTGTGGATTAGGTAGAGCATTGATAACAGTTTGGAAAGTTACGGATACCGTTCCGCCTGGCAGCACAGATCCAACCGGGACGCCAGTTTCGATGGACACACCAGGTTGCGGACTGCCAGCGATGCTGACACTGTTAGCAAGGAATGATGAGCCGACGGGAATATTATCACTAATCGTAAGGGCAGCTGCAATATTACCGTTATTCACAGCTGTAATCGTATAGGTTAGTGTATCGCCGACGGAGGCGTTAAGAGTGCTCGATGCTTTAGTAAGTGTAATTAACGGCTGGAACACAGGGATGATGAGTGGATCGGAAAAGGCAGTGCCGGTAAATGTTCCGCTGGTAAATGTGACGGATGCAATATCCGTGAGCAGTGGTGGCTGCGGCAAGCTTTGGACAGAAGTTTGGAAACTCACGATAAATGTATTTCCAGGTGCGACGTTGCCAATGGCAATTCCAGCAATTGGCGAGGCGTTAGGGAAAGGTACACCGTCGATAAGAACACTACCTGGAACGAAGGAAGTACCTGCTGGGATTGTATCGGTTACAACGGTATCTGTGACGGAATCCACACCGCTATTCGTAATGCTCAGTGTATATCTGATCGTATCTCCAACTACAGCGGCTGCCAGACTGGATGTTTTAGTCACCTGAATATTAGGTGCAGACACAGCGACATTAACTGTATTAGATGTAACAGTACCGCTCAGCACTCTACCATCCGGTGGTGAGTACGTAAAGTTCACTTGCCCTTGGTCGGTCAGTATAGGCGGAGTTGGCAGAGACGAGACAATGGTTTGGAAACTTACTGTGATACTGCCTGAAGGGGCCAATGATCCGAGTGTTATGCCTGTAATTGGCGAAGCTCCTGGCACAAGGATGCCGTTAACGACTACGCTGTTAGGCAATAGTTCAGAACCTACAGGGATGTTATCCGACAGAACAGGGATAACGGCGATATTTCCAGTATTGGTTAGCGTCAAGCTGTAGACTAATGTCGATCCGATCTGTGTGTTGAGGGTATTAGCGGTTTTGGTCAGACCGATAATCGGTTGATAAACGGGCAAGGTTACCGGATCGGATTGCGAAGACGAGGTCAACGCGCCCGAAGTAAAGCTGACAGTCGCTTGGTTGGTTATTTGCGGCGGCTGAGGCAGACTGGCAACGGAAACTTGGAATGTAACGGTTGCCAAGCCACCCACTGCAATGGTGCCTACAGGGATACCTGAGCTTGGGGACGCAGCAGATACAGATGTGCCATTCACGGTCACACTGCCGGGGATAAAGCTGGTGCCTGGCGGCAGTGGATCAGATACCACGGCATTAACGACTGGGCTGATTCCGTTATTCGTAGCGATCACGGTATAACTAATGGTATCTCCGACTACGGCATCTGTGGCGGAGGCTGTCTTGATAACGTCCACATCCGGCGAAGAGACGGAGACGGTCACGGCCGGAGATACCGCACTTCCGGTCAGGACACGGCCATCTGGTGGCTGATAGCTGAAAGCAGCGGTCGCCTGATTGACCAGTGTACCCGACGCGGGCAGTGAGGTAATAACTGCCTGGAAGGTCAATGCGACGGTCGTAGCGGCGCCTATAATACCTAAGGGAATCCCAACGGTTGGATCTGAACCGGGTGCGGCGGTGCCGTTGATCACTACACTATTAGGGATAAAGGCAGCCCCGGCTGGAATCGGATCAGTAAGAATGGTATCTACGCCGATGTTCCCAGAATTTGTAATGGAGATTGTATAGGTTATAGTATCTCCAACCGTAGCTCTTCCCGTTCCTGCACTTTTTGATACAGTAACGATCGGTTGGTACACAGGGATGGTAACGGGATTGGATACAGAAAGTCCATTAAATGCACCTGAAGTAAAGCTAACGGTCGCTTCATTGGTAATGGATGCTGGTGACGGCAGTGATTGTACGTTAAGCAAAAAGCGAATGGTGGCTCCGCCACCAGCTCCAAGCGTTCCGACAGGAATACCATTTTGCGGGTTGGCTGTAACAACAGGAGTACCATTGATTGTAACGCTGCCCGGTACAAAGGCGGTTCCGAAAGGAATGGTATCTGTGACGATTACGCCAGTAACCGGATCGAGTCCGTTATTGAACGCAGTTATGACGTAGGGAACAGAATCACCTACGACAGCGACAGCCACATCAGCAGCCTTCGTGACTGTAACATTCGGTGATGAGATTGGAATGGATACGGGCAAGGCTGCACCGCTACCGGTCAACGTTCGTCCATCCGGCAGTTGGAACGTGTAGTTTACAGTGGCTTGGTTGGTTAGTATGGAGCCTGGGGGTACCGATATGACCACAGCGCTAAATGAGACGGTTACCGTCGCACCTGGGGCGACCGATCCGATATTGATGCCTGTAATCGGGTCTGCCCCGGGAATAGGAGCACCGTTGACCAACACGCTATTTTGATTCAGGCTTAGCGAGCTGGATAACAGATCAAGCACGACTGTGTCTGCCGGTGCATTGCCTGTATTCGTGACAGTAATGACAAAACCAAGCGTATTCCCTACGGTTGCACGATCTGCGCTCAGAGTATTGGTCACATTTAAAATTGGCTGAAATACAGGCAGGCTGACTTGATTTGAGACGGACTGACCTGCGAAAGCCCCAGAATTGAAGGAAACCGTTGCCTGATCCGTTGACAAACCTGATGCTGGCAAGGAGGTTACTGTGGCCTGGAAAGTGACCGTTGCCGAGCTGGCAGAAGGGATAGTGCCCACTGACACGCCTGTGGCAATGTTGGCTCCCGGTATAGTGACACCATTGACTTGTACGGAGTTAGATACAAAAGTAGTACCGTCAGCAATCGGGTCGATAAAGACCGTTCCTGTCACAGGTGTAATGCCATTGTTTGCTGCGGTAATGGTGTACGTAATGGTATCTCCAAAGGCTACAGACGTCTGATTGACTGTTTTAGTCACGGTGACATCTGGATTGGATACAGGAATAAATACCGGGTTCGATTGGACGCTTCCGTTTAATGTTCGACCGTCAGGCGGCTGGAAAGTGAATGTGGTTGAACCTTGATTTAGCAGGCCCAAGCCCGTAGGAACAGCATTAATGACAACTTGAAAGGTTAATGCGACAGAGGCTCCCGCTGCAATATTTCCAACTACCACACCTGTTTGAGGGTTAGCTCCAGCAACAGGCAGGCCATTAACAGTGACGCTGTTGGGTATAAAGGAGGAACCTGATGGAATGGCATCGGTAAAGGTAGCTGTTGCTGCTAAATTCCCTGTATTTTGTGCGGTAAGTGTATAAACTACGGTATCGCCTACGGTTGCTTGACTCGTATTAGCGGTTTTAACGAGATTGATAATAGGTTGGTAAACGGGAACGACAACGGTGTTGGAGAGAGAGGTGAAATTCAGTGTGCCGCTGGTAAAAGAAACCGTGGCCTGGTCACTCAGTTGGGGTGGATCAGGCAAGCTATTGACAGACACGGAAAAGGTGACAGTTGCTGACGCTCCGGCAGCGATCGAACCGACTGGAATCCCGGTCACGGGACTAGCTGACGACAATGTTGTTCCATTTACGATGACAGAGCCAGGAACAAAAGAGGAGCCTGTCGGAATGGTATCAGTCACACGAACATCTGTTACGATTTCGATGCCGCTATTAGTAGCTGTAATAGTATAGGTTATCGTGTCACCGGGGACGGCATCAGTTGCCGAGGTGCTTTTACTGACCTGCACATTGGGCGATGATACAGGAATTGTGACAATATTGGACGAAACATTGCCGTTGACAATCCGGCCATCGGGCGGTTGAAAGGAAAAGCTGATATTCGCCTGGTCGGTGAGTTGGGGAGGTAAAGGCACGGAAGTAATCACCACCTGAAAAGTTGTTTGAGTTGTGGCTCCAGGTGCAATGGAGCCAATAGACAGACCTGTTGCGGGACTGGCGCCCGGAGCAGGAGCACCGTTAACGACCACGCTGTTCGGCACCAGTGCCGAGCCTGCGGGGATATTGTCTGTCAATGTGGCAGCAGCAGCTATGTTGCCATTGTTGGTCACTGCCACAGAATACGTTACGATATCGCCAACCGTTGCCCGTATGGGATTTGCAGTTTTACTTACAGTTAGCACTGGGGCATTTACGGCTATCGTCACCGGATTAGAAACTGAGACACCTGAAAAGGCGCCGCTGGTATAGCTGACACGCGCTTGATTGGTGAGCTGCGGTGGGATCGGCAATGGAGAGGATACCGTGACCCTGAACGTGATCGTAGCCCCTCCTCCTGAGGCAATGCTTCCAACCGGGATACCTAATCTCGGATCTCCGCCAGCCACTGCGATGCCATTCAGTGTTACGCTGCCCGCAGTGAATTGGGAACCGGCGGGGATCGGATCGGAAACGACCACATTGTTCACTGCCTGGATACCGTTGTTAAGTACTGTCAGCGTGTATAACACTGAATCGCCTGGAATGGCAGTGGAACGGTCTGCAGTCTTTGAAATGGACACATTTGGCGCAGACACAGGAATGGATACCACGTTGGATGATGTGCTATCTGTTCGCACTCGCCCATCAGGCAGCGTAAAGGAAATGGCGGCGTTGGCCTGGTCTGTCAGCACAGATGGCGTTGGAAGAGAGGTCACTACAGTTTGAAATGTCAGTGTGATCGGGCTTTGCGGTGACACGGTTCCGATGAAAATACCTGCTGCTGGACTGGCTCCTGGCTGACTAACACCATTGATTACCACGCTGTTCTCTATAAAAGAAGACCCAGAAGGAATAGCATCAGTCAGCGTGACAGAAGCATTATAGTTGCTGCTATTTGTGACCGACAAGGTGTACAAAATCGTGTCGCCAATCGTAGCAGCTGTTGTATTTGCAGATTTGGCAACGCTAATACGCGGCTGATAAACGGGCACAGCAACCGTATTCGTCTGGGAGGTTCCGGTAAAGGTGCCACTGGTGAAACTGACACTGGCCGTGTTTTGCAGCGGCTGTACGGACGGGACGGCATTAACTAGCACGGCATAGGACACTAGAACAGATGCGCCTGCACCAATGCTGCCGACTGGAATGCCGCTTCTGGGGTCAGCCGTGCTCACAGGTGAACCGCCAACAGTTACGCTTCCGGGTACAAATGAGACGCTGCCGGGAAGCGGATCGGTAATCACGGCGTTGGTGATGGGATCAATTCCGTTATTAACGGCGCTTACACTGTAGGTCAGCGTTTCGCCTACACTAACGGATGTGAATCCGGCAGACTTGGTTACTGCTACATTGGGGAGCGAAATGGATACAGAAACAATATTAGATAGAAGCGAACCGGAAAGAACTCTCCCGTCTTGCAACTGATACGTATATTGAAGTAATCCCTGATCGTTTAATCCGCCCCCAGATGGTAGAGAGTCTACGGTGGTACGAAACGAGACGGTAATTTGTGCTCCGGGATTTACAGTACCTACTGGAATACCGGTATTGGGATTGGCACCGGGAACTGAAGACCCGCCGACAATGACGCTCCCTGGAATAAAGGTGGAGCCTGTCGGAACAGTTTCTGTTAAGGTCATATTTAACACGGCTGTACCGGTGTTGGCGATGAGAAATGAATAAGTAATCGTTCCACCGACGCTGGCACGGTTGGAGCTTGCGCTTTTGGTAATCGTCGACACTGCAATTACCACAGGTATAGCTACAAGATTGGACAACGATGATCCGGTAAAGGCACCAGAGGTGAAGCTGACGGTTGCGCGATTGTTGATTTGCGCGGGAGAAGGCAATGAATTAATGGCTTCTCGAAATACAACAGTTACCGATGCGCCTGGAGCCAAAGTGCCAATTGGAATCCCGTTTACAGGCGAAGCTGTCGTAGCTGGTGTTCCGTTTACAGTGACGCTGCCGGGTACGAAGGCAACTCCGCTAGGTAGCGGATCCGTCACAACGACATTGGTCACATTTGCAATGCCGTTGTTTGTAGCGGTTATCGTAAACTGAACGGTTTCTCCAACAGCGGCAGCCGCTAGGGAAGAGGCTTTGGTCACGCTCACATTCGGCGAGGATACAGGAATGGTAAGCGTGTTGGATGTACCGTTTCCATTCAATACACGTCCGTCAGGTGGTGTAAAGGTGTACGTGTAAGTCGCCTGATCGGTCAAGTTACCAGAGGCAGGAACAGCATTGACGAGGGTCTGAAAGGTCACTGGTATAGTAGTCCCCGTATTAATCGTTCCTACTGAAAAGCCAGTAGCCGGATTAGCAGCAGGCACGGAAGATCCGCCAATGGTCACACTGCCCGGAACAAAGGATGAGCCCGCCGGGATGCTCTCGATAAAGTTGAGATTGGCAGCAATGCTCCCCGTGTTGGATATTTGAAACGTGTACGTAATGGTGTCTCCTACTGTAGCAGCCGATGTATTGGCACTTTTAACAATCCCAATAACGGGTTGATAGATCGGTGTACTCGTAGTGTTGGATGGAACGCTACCAGAGATGACAGGCCCGCCAGGCACGGTTTGAAAGGAAAAGGCTGCCGATGCTTGATTGCCCAGTTGCGTGTTGGCTGGTAATGAAGTGACGGTTGCTCGGAATGTAATGGTTACTGTCGAAGAAGGAGCTACGCTGCCCACTGTAATACCTGTTGCAGGATTGGCTGTGGGCTGGGCAATGCCTGCGACAATAACGCTGCCGGGTACAAACGTAGCTCCGACTGGTATGGTATCGGTAAGTACTGTGTTAGAAGCGCTGACGAGCCCCGTATTTGAAATGTTAACCGTGTAAGTAACTGTATCGCCAATAACCAATCCCGTAGAGCTAGCAGTTTTGGTTAGGGTTACCAGCGGAGCATTGATATCAATTTGAATGGCATTGGCATTAACGGTATAAATATCCCCATTAGTGGTTAGTTGAAGGACACCACTGGTTTGGCTGTTTAACAGCGTGGAGGAGATATCGACGTTGGTAATGTCCCAGCCTTGCCGTCCACCCGTCACCTGCGTCCCAGGTGTCCCATTCACGGCATTAGTGGTACCGAAGGTCCCTGTCGTGACCAATGTGCCGTCATCCCCGTTAATTTGGGACGCAAAAAAGTTAGTCGAAAAATTATTGGGCCCAGACAGCGCAGTTAAGTTGGATGTGGTAGGTCCAAACAACGCACGATCCCCGGTGATATCTACGTCACCCTCTTGGGCGCTAATTAACGCCCTGCCGCGCAAAGTCCCCTGTACAGGCGTGGCAAACCCGCTTATTACCACGTTGACCGAGCCAGTAGCGCTGCTGACCCCTTCACCACCTACACGCAGCGATAGGTTACGGAAGGAGAGAGACGGGTTATTGTACACCACTGCCAGCGTCCATCCAGCGTGATTGGTGTTGGTAGAATCGGGAACCGTGATGGTGCCCGTCACATTTCCGACCGTATATGCCCCTGCGCCGCCTTGAATGACCAAATTTGTTACATTTGCGGTTCACACATAGGTACTGAGACTGGTGACGTTGATCGATGTTGCAGATTCGGGACTGACTGTAGTAGATAAAGCAGGCGTCTGAAATGTGATCGGATTGCTGGCGCTGGACAATACATTGGTATTGCCGTTGGCATAGCTTCCTCCCCAAATAAGTTCAGCATATAGCACGGTACTGCCCGCAGGGAGCACAAGGAATGCCGTCGATGAGTTACTGGCAAAAGCAGAAGTCGTGCCGAATGGATATGTGCCGAAGCGAGAGGCTGTATTGGTTGTGATGAAAGCGCCAATGCTGGTCACTGTACCTGGCACCCCCGCCGAAGCAGAACGTGCCAGCCCGAGTGTATTTCCTATAAAGGTAATAGCCCCGGTCTGGTTCGTTGCATAACGCTGAATAAAAGCCATGGATTAACTTCCTACTTTCCATCTCTCCCCAATTAGCTGTCTTAGGATTTTTGCAGGGGAAGAGCCCGCTGGGCTGGGTGTAATGATCCTTTCGTATAAATTGCCTGCATGATAGTCAGGTCTTGCTTTTAGCATAGGTTCTATACCGGATTCAGTCTGACAAATAACTCCCTCCCCAGTCGATAAAATACATAGCATGAACTCGAAATAGTTGATTTGTCATGACACCAGCAGAGTAACTTTTTAAATATCTCTTCATTATTCACATATGTATGCGAGCTGAATTTAAACATGACCCTTTTCATAGAATGGCGTTATGGGAAGTGTTTTGTCGAATCATGAGGAAAATTGTAAAAAATCTTCGAAATGTTGATCTCCTTTTTTACTTGGCGTTAACATATGTGTTATACTGAAGAGGCAAAGGAGGCGTGCCCTATGAACTTAACAGTACGAGGTCAACAGATCGAGGTTACCGACGCTTTGAAGGACTACGTTGAAAAGAAATTCAGCAGACTTGAAAAGTATTTCGATGCACCCCCGACGTCTGATGGAAGTGTAACGTTAAGCACAACCAGAGATTTGCACACTGTAGAAGTAACCATTCCTTTGCCGGGGCTTGTACTCCGTGCCGAAGACGAAAGCGATGACATGTATGCATCCATTGATGCCGTGGTAGACAAGCTAGAACGGCAAATTCGCAAGCACAAGACCAAATTAAACCGAAAATTCCGGCAGGAAGGCAGTTTAAAAACCCTTTTTGTGGAAGATCCGGCTGGTGGTGTGGCTGTTGCTGAAGATGAGGATGCAGAATTGGATGAGCTGGAAGTCGTCCGCACCAAGCGTTTCTTATTGAAACCTATGGATGTGGAAGAAGCTATTCTGCAAATGAACATGATTGGACATAATTTCTTCGTATTTGCTAACATTGATAATGAAGAAGTTAACGTAGTTTACAAACGCAATGATGGTAAATACGGTCTGATCGAACGGGAATAGCCTGTAAAGCAAGAACTTATTGCATTTTAAAATGAATAGAACTTTTTGATTGAAGCATGCTTCATGGATATCAGGAAAATGATAATAACACGAGCCTTATCCTTGCGAACCTGGCGGGATAGGGCTCTTTTATATGTTTATTGTAAACATGAATGGAAATTTAAACTTAGATCGATGTAACCAATTGTGTATTTCGTGCGTCAATTGTTTTGGTATCTTTAACCGGATGCAAATCTGCAGGCTGCTTGTGTTGCGGCATGTCCTACAAACTGTTACAATTTATGCAAAGAACATCGCACGATGGGCTGGTATAGCCGGGCCTGTCAAACATATCGGGAATCAATTTCATCATGGACCCTTTCTTATTGTGAAATTGATTCTATTAATTGTTTTGCGCGAAAGGGGTAAACCATGCTAGGAATTGTCAAAAAAATTTTTGGGGATACAAATGAACGTGACGTCAAACGTTTAATGAAGACGGTTGAACTGATCAATAAAATAGAGCCTGATTTTGAGAAGCTCTCGGATGAGGAACTGAAAGCCAAGACGGCGGAGTTTAGAGAGCGGATTGAACAAGGTGCTACGGCTGAAGAAGTGCTGCCGGAAGCTTTTGCAACGGTTCGTGAAGCGTCCAAGCGGGTGCTGGGCAAACGTCACTATGACGTACAGATGCTCGGCGGTATTGCGTTGCACGAAGGAAAAATCGCCGAAATGAAAACCGGTGAAGGTAAAACACTGGTGGGAACACTGCCGGTTTATTTGAACGCTCTGTTGGGTAAAGGTGTGCACGTGGTTACAGTCAATGACTATTTGGCACAACGTGACAGCGGAGAAATGGGTCAAATTTACAATTTCTTGGGAATGACCGTAGGTCTGAACCTGGCCAATATGGATCATGCTGCCAAACAGGAAGCTTATGCTTGTGATATTACGTATGGTACAAACAATGAGTTCGGCTTCGATTATCTGCGCGATAATATGGTGCTTTACAAAGAACAGATGGTACAGCGTCCGTTGTACTTCTGTATCATTGATGAAGTGGATTCCATTCTCGTCGATGAAGCTCGTACACCATTGATCATTTCAGGACAAGCTCAAAAATCGACCGAGCTGTATTTTGCCGCTGATCGTTTTGTAAAGAGCCTGAACGTTGAAGAAGATTACACGCTGGATATTAAGGTGAAGTCAGTTGCTTTGACCGAAAACGGCGTATCCAAGGCTGAAAATTTCTTTGGTCTTGAAAACCTGTACGATCAGGAAAGTGTTACAATCAATCACCACATCGTACAAGCCTTGAAAGCTAACGCTATTATGCGTTTGGATGTGGACTATGTCGTGGCTGATGGTGAGGTTCTGATTGTCGATGAGTTTACAGGTCGTCTGATGGCTGGACGTCGTTACAGTGATGGTTTGCACCAAGCTATTGAAGCGAAGGAAAACATCATTGTCCAAAACGAAAGCATGACACTGGCGACAATTACATTCCAAAACTATTTCCGTATGTACCGCAAATTGGCGGGGATGACGGGTACAGCGAAAACAGAAGAAGAAGAATTCAAAAAAATCTACGGTCTGGAAGTGCTCCAAATTCCGACGAATAAGCCTAACCAGCGTGTAGATATGCCTGACGTAGTATACAAGAGCGTGAAAGGTAAATTCCATGCTGTGGTAGACGAAATCCTGGAGCGTAACAAAAAGAACCAACCGATATTGGTAGGTACGGTTTCTATTGAAAACTCCGAGCTTCTTTCTGAAATGTTGAAACGCAAAGGCGTTCGTCATAAAGTGCTTAACGCCAAGTATCATGCCGAAGAAGCTGAGATTATTTCTCGTGCAGGTGAAGCTGGCGCGGTTACCATCGCTACTAACATGGCTGGACGTGGTACTGACATCGTACTGGGCGAAGGCGTTGCAGAACTCGGTGGTTTGCACATCATCGGTACAGAACGTCATGAATCCCGTCGTATTGATAATCAGCTTCGCGGACGTGCAGGACGTCAGGGCGATCCAGGCTCCACGCAATTTTACTTATCGCTGGGCGATGAGTTAATGAAGCGTTTTGGTGCAGACAACGTACTGAATATGATGGAGCGCTTGGGCTTTGAGGAAGATCAACCTATCGAGAGCCGTATGATTTCACGTGCTATCGAATCAGCTCAAAAACGTGTCGAAGGGAATAACTTTGATCAGCGTAAAGTCGTTCTCCAATATGATGACGTGATGAATCAGCAACGTGCTATTATTTACAAACAACGCCGTGAGGTGCTGGAATCAGAGAACATCAAGGAAATTGTGTTCGACATGATCAAGCCTGTCATTGAGCGTGTAGTGGAAGCTCACTGTGGTGATGATATCCCTGAAAACTGGGAACTGGATGAAGTAGCAGAGTATGTGAACAACAATCTGCTTGAGGAAAACACACTTTCGCGCGACGATCTGTGGGGTAAGGAAAAAGAAGAGATGGTCGATATGATCTTCGAGAAAGTTACCAACAGATACCACAGCCGTGAAGAGATGATCGGCGAAGAAATGGTACGTGAGTTCGAGAAGGTTATCGTACTGCGTGCAGTTGACAGCAAATGGATGGATCATATTGATGCTATGGATCAATTGCGTCAAGGTATTCACTTGCGTGCTTATGGTGGTACTGATCCATTGCGTGAATACCAATTTGAAGGTTTCGAAATGTTCCATGCTATGATCGCCAGCATCCAAGAGGAAGTTGCGACATACATCATGAAAGCACAAATCGAATCCAACCAAGAGCGTCAGGCTGTCGTTGATGAAGATAAAATCTCTACGAGTGGCGAACCTGCGGCTCCTAAAAAGAAATCCGCTCCTTCGCGTCCGCGTAGAAAATAACGGATTGAAATTAAGGGATAGATCTTGATATACACTATCCCCTGCAATGCATATAATGGCAGGCGGCAGTTCAACCACTGACCGTCGGCCATTTTGTGCCATCAGGGGACGATGCTGATGTATTCAATATAGCTCTTCTGTGAGATGGTCAGGTTATGGTCAGGTTGAATATGGCGATGACTGTGCTCTCCTAGTACTTTTAAAACAATTATGACAAGTAAGCAGTTCCCTGCTTGCTTGTCAGTCAATTCCGCAGTTGATCTGGCTCACATACCAGAGCCTGTTATTTAAAAGTGGTTTGACTTTACGGCGGTTGGGAGCGAAGCGGAGGATTTGAATCTGGAGAAGCGCCAGCGTTCGCCTTTGCAGTGAGATGCCAACCTTTGAATGTGTTATTTTAATCAGGGCATCTCGCTGCAACAGCGATCGTAAGATCAAATCATTCGCGCAGCGCCTACCCACCAGCCGTAACTCACAACGCTTTTATTCCCCCTAACCCTATATTAAAAGGAGAATGACATCATGATTGATCCAAGTGTAAAACATGATTTACGAGAAATAGGCAAGAAACTAACAAACCTTAGGGGGTCTCTTTGACTTAGATCTCAAACAGGAAATGATCGCGAACTTTGAGGAAAAGATGGCAGCGCCTGATTTTTGGGACGATAACGAAAAGGCCCAAGGCGTAATTGCTGAAATGAATGCTGTGAAGTCTTCTGTGGACAGCTATGAACAGTTGCGTCAGGAATATGAAGACGCAGGTATGATGGTTGAACTGGCTGAAGAGGAAGGCGATGAAGCGCTGGTTGGAGAAGTTGAAAACAGTATCAAATCCCTGCTGAGCAAGCTGGAGGAATTTGAGCTGCAATTGCTTTTAAATCAGCCCTATGACAAACTTAATGCTATTCTGGAGCTGCACCCGGGGGCAGGCGGTACCGAGTCCCAGGACTGGGGTCAAATGCTGCTGCGTATGTATACACGCTGGGGAGAAAAACGAGGCTTCAAGGTGGAGACCCTGGATTATCTGGCAGGTGATGAAGCGGGAATTAAGAGCGTAACCCTGTTGATCAAAGGCTACAATGCCTACGGTTATCTCAAGGCGGAGAAAGGCGTACATCGGCTTGTTCGCATTTCTCCATTTGATTCCTCTGGTCGTCGACATACATCGTTCGTGTCTTGTGATGTGGTACCGGAAATTGCGGATGATGTGGATATTGAAATCCGCACGGAAGATCTTAAAATTGATACGTACCGGGCCAGCGGTGCAGGTGGTCAGCATATTAATACGACCGACTCAGCTGTTCGGATTACGCATTTGCCTACTGGTATTGTCGTGACTTGTCAAAATGAACGTTCCCAGATCAAAAACCGTGAACGTGCGATGACTATGCTTCGTTCCAAGCTCTACGAGCGCAAGATTGAAGAACAACAGCAGCAATTGGACGAAATCCGTGGTGAACAGTCCGACATTGCATGGGGTAGCCAAATTCGCTCCTACGTGTTCCATCCATACAGCATGGTTAAGGATCATCGTACCAGTGTGGAAACTGGCAATGTAGGGGCTGTTATGGATGGCGATCTCGATCCGTTCATCGATGGTTACCTGCGCAGCCAAATTAAGCTGGACGCAGAATAATTGCCTGTACGTTTTCCTACAGAACCGCAGTCCATGTGCCTGCGGCCTGTAGGAATTTTTGTGTGACGGTATTTTTTATTAAAGGAGAACATGAATGATGTCTCAATTGAATCCTCCCGCTGCCCGCCGAAGAAGGCGTAAGCCTCTGATTGCCGCCAGTGGACCAGCGCGTAACGTGACCGATGTCCTGCTGATTATACTCGGCTCCTTTATTACAGCGCTGACCTTTAACATGTTCTTGCTGCCCAACCGGATTGCATCCGGGGGTGTATCTGGCTTGTCTATCTTGGGTGAGGACCTGTTTGGCCTGGAACCGGCCTATACGCAGTGGGGAATGAATATTCCGTTATTTATAGCAGGAGTACTGCTGTTAGGAAAAAAGTATGGCTTGCGTTCCCTGCTGGGAAGCATCATGCTGCCACTATTCGTTTATGTGACGAAGGATTGGGCAGTACCGACAACCAATCCGTTGCTGGCTTCGCTGTATGGTGGAATCGGAGTAGGATTGGGTTTGGGCACTGTGTTTCGGGGCAGAGGCTCGACGGGTGGACTGGCTATTTTGGCGCAGATTATTCAAAAGTATACCGGTTTTAGCCTTTCTCTTTGTGTCATGCTCATGGATGGCACGGTAATCACGCTAGCTGGTTTCGCCCTATCGCCGGAGCGGGCCCTGTATGCATTGATTGGCTTGTTTGTAACCGGCAAAGTCATTGATGCTGTAGAAATGGGGCTGGGCTACTCCAAAGTAGCTTATATCATATCTAATCAAAAGGAAAAAATTACGCAAACGATTTTACAGGATTTGGATCGGGGTTTGACAGAGCTTGCAGGACGGGGGGGTTACACGAACGAAGAACGTCCTGTACTTATGGTTGTAGTCGGGCAAAATGAGGTAACCCGCCTCAAAACGCTCGTCCGCTTGGTAGACCCGGAAGCTTTTGTGATTATTAGTAACACACGTGAAGTATTGGGTGAAGGGTTCAAAAGGGAAGGCTAACTTAATGTGACCTTCTGAACGCTTGCTCTTAACTGAATCAATATAGAAGAGCTCACTGATGTAGTGGGCTCTTCTCTTTTCAGAACCGCTTTATCAATTCCTTTTTAGTAATAGATCAAGCCAATTTGCCGGTTGTCCTTGATTAAAATATGAGGTGGGTACTCCTTTTACCCCGGTTTTGACCATAAATAAACCACCTGCTAGTGGTTGGCTGGTATTATCGTCATCTTGAGCAGTTGTGATATACAACTCATCCAGATGTTCACCACCAAAAGCGCACGAAGTCACACGATTGACTGGAAGTAACACCTCAGCAATCACTTCTCCCTGAACAGGATGGATACGAGATACACGTTTACCGCCCCAACGCGCGATCCACAACATGCCCTCTGCATCGATGGTCATGCCATCGGGATATCCTTCACTTTCATCCAATCTAGCTACCAATTGCTTATTCCTAATAGTACCTTGTGTCACATCGTAATCGAAGGAGACCACTTCTAAGGTCGGAGTATCAATATAATACATGGTACGGTAATCTGAGCTCCAGGCTAAGCCATTAGATGTGGAAGCATTATCAATCAGTAAGGAGACATTTCCTTTTGTGCTCAGACTATACAATGCTCCTTGCGCGCGTTCGCCATTTAAACTCATTGTTCCAGCCAAAAACCGTCCTGCAGGATCGCATTTACCATCATTAAATCGATTTCCTGGCCGACCTTCCTCAGGATCGTGGATCAATACTTTGGTCCCTGTCTCTATATCCAAACAGTATAGACCGCTGATCATGGCTACGATTACTTTATTTTTAAGATAAGGTACAACTGCACTAATATGTTCGCCTACATCTATGGTACGATCTGTGCCTGTAGATGGATCGTAGATGTGCAATTGAAAGCCTTCAATATCGACCCAAAATAAACGTTGAGACTGGTGATCCCAACTAGGACCCTCGCCTAATTTGGCTTTAGCATCTATCACTATATTCGCTGTATAGGTTTCGATGTGTAACACTCCTAACGTATAGGTTTATTTTTGTACATACTCACTCTTTTTACCCTATTCAATGTTCAACGAATACATAAGTGCAGCAAATGGATAATCCGGATGAATACCAATATACAAGATAATATATAAAAGGAACGATGTTTTTTTTTATGCAAAATAGCAGACTGGATTCACAAGGGGGGCTGTCTTTTTTGGTTTCCTCAGTTAATAGCCTGTACAGCTTGTCGGTCAAAAGAATGGGCAAGAATGCATATTTTAAATTTGGAAGAATAACATGACATGAGGTGTTGTATTTATATGAATAGAGTCGTATAATAATACATATTTCATAGGGACGGAATGGAGGAAGGTCTGTGAGCAGTAAGCTAAAAGTGGCAATTGTCGGTTCCACTGGATATGGTGGGGTGGAGCTGATTCGATTTTTGGTTCATCATCCGCAGGTGGAGATTGTATCTGTTATTTCTTCGTCCAGCGCGGGTGTCCCGATTAGTGATGGGTTTCCACATCTGACGGATATTGTAATGCAGGATTTGGACGGTGTCGATATCCATGAAATTGCTGCCAAGGCTGATCTGGTTTTCACAGCTACGCCATCAGGCGTTAGTACCCAGTTAGTGCCACAGCTTCTGGATGCCGGACTGAAGGTGATTGACCTTTCCGGGGACTTTAGGCTCCGAAGCGGGGAAGTGTATGAAGCTTGGTATAAAAAGCCTGCGGCTTCACCTGAGTATCTCAAGCAAGCAGTATACGGACTCAGCGAGGTGTATGCAGAAAAGCTTGCTGGAGTTTCTTTCATTTCGAATCCAGGCTGCTATCCAACGGCAACACTATTAGGAATTATTCCTGCCTTGGAGGCGGGGTGGATCGACCATCGGTCACTGATTGTGGATGCCAAATCCGGGGTATCTGGCTCCGGTCGGGGAACAAGTCTTGTTTCGCATTATGCGGAGATGAATGAAAACTTTAAGGCTTATAAGGTCAATAAGCACCAGCATATCCCAGAGATCGAGCAGGTACTGGGTGATGTTGCGGGCGAGGATGTTACGATTACGTTTACGACACAGCTTGTGCCTATGACGCGAGGAATTATGAGTACAATCTATGTCACGTTGAAAGGTGATCATACGGATCAGGATCTCATCGGGTTATACCGGGATTATTATAAAGGTCATCCTTTTGTCCGTGTACGTGGCGAAGGTATATGGCCGGCAACGAAAGAAGTATTTGGTTCAAACTACTGCGACATCGGTTTTGCAGCAGATGCTCGTACCGGGCGTCTTACCATTATTTCTGTCATTGATAATGTTGTGAAGGGTGCCGCCGGACAGGCGATTCAGAATTTAAATTTGATGATGGGATGGGAGGAGAACCTCGGACTGGGCTTCATACCGGTATATCCGTAAGTAGCACGTAAACGCAACAGGCTACGGGGACGACAGCGAGTTGGAGAACGCAAGCGTCCAGCTGTCATGCCTCCTATATGTTGCGAACGAGGGCACATAATTATGGGCAAAGTAGGCTTTACAGTAGTACATGAGGGCAACATCGTAACTCCCCGTGGCTTTACAGCTGGGGGATTGCACTGTGGATTAAAAAATACGAATCGCAACGATATCGGCGCGATTCGCTGTGAGGTAGAGGCGACAGCTGCTGCGGTGTATACCACCAATGTGTTTCAGGCTGCACCGCTGAAGGTGACTCGCGAGAGCCTGACAGACGGTCGATTGCAGGCGATAGTAGTGAACAGCGGGAACGCCAATGCCTGTACGGGACAGCAAGGGGAGCAGGATGCTTACGCTATGCGTTCGGCCGCTGCTCATCAGCTGGGTGTGGCGGAGAGCGATGTAGCCGTTGCCTCGACTGGTGTAATTGGCGAGCATCTGAAAATGGATCGTGTGCTTGGCGGTATATCGTCACTACCTGAGCGGATGAGCGAGGCAAGCGATGGGGCGGAGCAATTTAGCCAAGCCATTCTGACAACGGATTTGGTTAAAAAGGAAGCGTGCGTGTCAGTTGAAGTGGATGGTGTGACTGTGCACATCGCCGGGGCAGCAAAGGGATCGGGTATGATTCATCCGAATATGGCAACCATGCTCGCTTTCATAACTTGTGATGCAGTCATCGGACAGACGGCCCTTCATCAACTATTAAAGCAGGCCACGGATACCAGCTTTAATATGATCACAGTCGATGGGGATACAAGCACGAACGATATGCTGATCGCTATGGCGAGCGGGCTGGCAGGCAACAGCGAGTTGCACACAGACCATCCCGATTGGGAGGCTTTTGCCGAGGCATTCACTTATATCTGCCGTGAGCTGGCGAAGGCGATTGCCCGTGATGGAGAAGGTGCTACGAAGCTGGTAGAGGTGTCTGTAAGCGGAGCGATAAGCGATGCATCTGCCCAGGCGATAGCCAAGACTGTGATCGGGTCCAGTCTGGTGAAGTCAGCCGTTTTTGGCGCAGACGCCAACTGGGGACGGATTATTGCAGCCGTCGGACGTGCCGGAGAACCGGTGAATCCGGATACGGTAGACATTCGCCTGGGGGATATTATCGTGCTAAGCCAATCAAGTCCAGTAGCTTTTGATGAAGCCGAGGCGCTTTCCTATTTACGTGGAGATACGGTGCAAATTATTGTTGATTTGCATCACGGGAATGGGACCGCTACAGCATGGGGCTGTGACCTAACCTATGATTATGTGCGGATTAATGCGGCTTATCGGACATAGATACCCGATTTAATTACGGATGGATATTTAATAGTTAATAGAAGAAGCGAGCGAATATAGCTTCGGCATCATTTGAAAATCGCACAAAATTGTGCAGAGGAGAAAAGGAGAGATGATATGCAATCGGCAGTGGGACACGCGGATCAAGCGAAACATGCGGGAGTGGCACGTCGTAATTTTGTGATGAAATGCGGAGGAAGTACGCTGGCTGCGTTGCCTGATTCCTTTTTTGACGACTTGGCCCGTCTGCAGTCGGAAGGCCTTCAACCAGTCATTGTACATGGCGGTGGGCCTGCGATCTCTGACAATTTGGCGAAGCTGGGAATCGAAACGGAGTTCATTCATGGATTGCGTAAAACGACTGAACCCGTGCTGGATGTCGTGGAAATGGTGCTGGCAGGCAGCATTAACAAGCAGATTGTTCGCAGAATAGGGATGCACGGAGGGCGAGCGCTGGGTTTGTCAGGCAGTGATGGCTATTTAATTGAAGCGAAGCCTGTGACGAATGCCGCAGAGGTCGGCTGGGTTGGAGAGGTAACACATGTTCAAGCTTCGATTATTACCGGTGTGCTGGATATGGACTATATGCCAGTTATTGCGCCTATTGGCATTGATCGATCCGGTCAGCGTTACAACATTAATGCCGATACAGCGGCGGGCGCGGTGGCTTCTCATCTCGGCGTCAGTCGAATGATTGTTGTGACGGATGTACCCGGTATATTGAAAAAGAATGGTGTAGAAAAGAAGGTTATGGAGTCAATTACCATACAGGAAATTGAAGATATGATCAGTACAGGTGAAATCTACGGTGGTATGATTCCGAAAGTGAGAGCGGCTATTGCCTGCATTCACGGTAAAGTGAAGGAAGTCGTCATTGTGGACGGCAGCGAACCGCAGGTACTCAGCCGTGTGCTGGGTGGAGAATCGATTGGAACACGCATTGTGCGTATGCAGTAATTGCGATATATGCTCAACCTATATAACCAAACGATAAAGGGGCGTGAACGATATGAGTAAGGAACCGAATACGCTGGTGAGCGAGGAAATGCCAAGTACGAATGGAAGCGGAGCGCAAGCGGAAAAGGGGGCGGCAAAAGTGCAGGCAGATAGCTCTCTTTTTCCAAACTACGCAAGATACCCGCTTACACTGGTGAAAGGACAAGGAAGCTGGCTGTGGGATGATCAGGGCAAACGTTATCTGGATTTCATGTCAGGTATTGCCGTTACCAATCTAGGCCATGCGCCTCAAGCTGTAGCGGAGCGTTTGAAAAAACAGATCGATGAACTGTGGCATGTATCCAATCTGTTTCATATTCCCGGGCAGGAACGGGCCGCGGCCTTGCTGACAGCCAATAGCAGCGCAGATGCCGTGTTCTTCTGCAACAGCGGAGCTGAAGCGAACGAAGCTGCCATTAAGCTGGCGCGTCGTTACCACCAGAAGGTGAAGCAGACCGGTCGCTATGAAATCATTACGTTCACGCAATCCTTTCACGGACGGACGCTGGCAACCTTGACTGCTACGGGTCAGGACAAAGTGAAAGAAGGTTTTTTACCGCTTCCCGCCGGATTCAAAAGCGTTCCGCTTCATGATCAGGCTGCGCTCGAAGCAGCTATCAATGAGAATACAGCGGCAATTATGCTGGAAATGGTGCAGGCCGAAGGTGGCATGTATCCGGTAGACCCTGCTTTCGTAGACGTGATTACCAAGCTGTGCCACGAGCATGGATTGCTGCTGATCATTGACGAGGTGCAAACAGGTATGGGACGGACAGGTAAGCTGTTTGCCTTTGAGCATTATGGAATAGAACCGGATATTTTTACATTGGCGAAAGGATTGGGCAGTGGCTTTTCGGTCGGTGCAATGCTAGGCAAAGAATATTTGCGTGAAGCGTTCACAGCGGGCAGTCATGGTTCTACCTTCGGGGGTACACCGCTTGCCATGGCAGCAGTTCAAGCAACCATTGAAACGATTATTGATGACAAGCTGCCAGAACGCGCTGCCGAAATGGGAGATTATCTCTTTCATAGTCTGCAAAAACAGCTTAAAGATATTCCTTTTGTCCAGGATATCCGCGGAAAAGGTCTGATGGTCGGGATTGAGTGTGCGGAGCCGGTAGCAGAGCTTGTTTTGGCAGGACAGAAGAAGGGCATTCTGTTCATTACAGCAGGACCGAACGTGATTCGCCTGTTGCCTAACCTGTATGTAACGCAAGACGAAATAGATCAGGCTGTAACATGGATTGCTGAATTGATTCGGGAGCACGTAGCTTAGTGTAGAGCCAGAAGCATCCGAGATTAGAGTGTAAAAGGAGAGGAACGCATGAGTCAGGGCGGCGCATTGCAACAGGTGAATTTGAAAGGACGGGACTTTCTAGAACTGGACGACTACTCGCCAGAGGAAATCCAGTATTTAATTGATCTCGCCATTGAAATTAAGCGTAAACACAAAAACGGAGAAGCTTATCAGCCGCTGAAGGGGAAAACACTTGGACTGATTTTCGAAAAGTCTTCCACACGCACACGGGTATCCTTTGAAGTCGGAATGTATCAATTGGGTGGGCATGCCCTTTTCCTCAGCAAAAATGATATTCAACTGGGACGCGGTGAACCGATTAGCGACATGGCCCAAGTCATGTCACGTTATCTGGATGGCATTATGATTCGTACCTTCGGGCACGATAATGTCGTAGAGTTGGCCCGTTATGCATCCGTTCCGGTAATCAATGGCTTGAGCGATTTGGCGCATCCGTGTCAGGTACTGGCTGATTATCAAACCTTGTATGAGCAAAAGGGTAAGCTAAAAGGGCTCAAACTGGCTTATATCGGAGACGGCAACAATATGGCGCATTCCCTCTTGATTGGTGGAGCCAAGCTCGGAGTGCATGTCTCCATTGCAAGTCCAGCTGGATACGAGCCTGACCCGAGTGTGATCGCAGTTTCCCGGGAGATTGCCAAGCAGACAGGTAGTGAAATTGTGATCACTCAAAGTCCGCAGGAAGCAGTAAAAGATGCTGATGCGATCTACACAGATGTGTGGGCAAGCATGGGTTTTGAGGAAGAGCAAAAGGAGCGTGAGCTTGCTTTTGCCGACTTCCAGGTGAATGAGGAGCTGGTTAAGCTCGCTAAGCCAGATTATTTATTCTTGCACTGTCTACCTGCACATCGTGGGGAAGAAGTGAGTGCGGGAGTAATCGATGGTCCCAATTCGGTCATTTTTGATGAAGCGGAAAATCGTCTGCATGCACAAAAAGCGTTGCTAGTTGCTTTAATGGGATAAGGTTGATCGTAAAGAAGATAGAGGTATAAGCATTCGGGGAGGACTTCAATAATGGCAAAAGAAAAAATCGTACTCGCATATTCCGGCGGTCTGGATACGTCGGTCATTCTGAAATGGCTCAAGGAAACATATGATGCTGAAATTATCGCATTCACTGCAGATATCGGACAAAAGGAAGAACTGGACGGTTTGGAGGAAAAGGCACTCGCTACGGGAGCTTCCAAAGTGTACATCGATGATCTGCGTGATGAATTCGCCAAGGATTTTATTTATCCGATGTTTCAGGCAGGTGCTTTATATGAAGGGCAATATTTGCTCGGTACGAGTATTGCACGTCCATTGATCGCTAAGCGGATGGTCGATATTGCGATTGCCGAGGGAGCAACAGCCATTGCTCACGGGGCAACAGGCAAAGGTAACGATCAGGTGCGCTTCGAGCTGAACGCGGCGGCGTTAACGCCGGACATCCAAGTCATTGCACCTTGGCGGCTGGAAGAGTTCCGCAATCAGTTCCCGGGTCGGGCAGAAATGATTGCCTATGCAGAAAAACACGGTATTCCGGTAACCGCTTCTGCAGCCAAACCGTACTCCATGGACCGCAACCTGCTGCATATCAGTTATGAAAGCGGCGTGCTGGAGGACCCTTGGTTTGATCCGAGCGCTCCTGAAAATAAAGAAATGTTCTTGCTCAGCAACGCGCCTGAGGACGCGCCTGATGAAGCAGAATACTTGGAGCTGGAATTTAAAGCAGGCAACTGCGTTGCTTTGAACGGTGAACAGTTAACTCCGCTGCAAGTGATGGAAAAACTGAATGAACTGGGCGGCAAGCACGGGATCGGACGTGTAGATATGGTTGAGAACCGTTTTGTGGGTATGAAGAGCCGCGGAGTCTATGAGACGCCAGGCGGTACAATCCTGTTCACTGCTCATCGCAAAATGGAATCGATCACCATGGATCGCGAGGTTATGAATCTGCGTGATAGCCTGATTACCCGTTATGCTACCTTGGTGTACAATGGATTCTGGTTCGCGCCGGAACGTGTCGCTTTACAGGCTCTGGTTCATGAGAGCCAGAAAAATGTCAGTGGTACGGTGCGCGTGAAGCTGTATAAGGGCAATATTATTGGTGCAGGCGTTAAAAGTCCGGTTAGCTTGTACAACCCAGACATTGCGACCATGGAAGCTGATCCGACACAAGCCTACGATCAAGGCGATGCTACAGGCTTTATCCGCTTGAATGCTTTGCGTTTGAAGGTCAACGCGGGCGTAACACAAAATCATAAATAAGATGTAATCTAAAAAAATGTACGGAATGCGGGCCGTTCTTGTCCAAACGACGAGGGCGGCTTGTTATTGCAGAGAGGGGATCATGCAATGAGTAAGCTATGGGGCGGACGGTTTACAAAGCAAACGAACAAGCTGGTAGAGGAATATACGGCTTCTATTGGGTTTGATCAGGCGTTGGCGGAAGAAGATATTCAAGGCAGTTTGGCTCATGTGGCCATGCTGGGCAAATGCGGTATTATTCCGCAGGAGGATGCGAACACGATCAAGGGAGGACTGCACACCGTTCTGGAGCGTATCCGCCGTGGGGAAATTGAATTTTCCGTTTCGGATGAGGATATTCACATGAATATCGAAAAAAACCTGATCGAAGTCATTGGCCCGGTCGGCGGTAAGCTGCACACTGGACGCAGTCGTAACGATCAGGTAGCAACAGATATGCACTTGTATTTGCGCGGACGTGTCGTATCACTGGTGGGTATGCTGCATGATGTACAAGTTGCATTAATTGGGCAGGCCAAGGACAATCTGGACACAATTGTACCTGGATACACACACTTGCAGCGTGCGCAGCCTATTTTGTTCGCGCATCATTTGCTGGCGTATGTGTCTATGCTGGAGCGTGATATTGACCGACTCAAGGACAGCTACAAACGCATCAATGTGTTGCCGCTGGGCGCTGGCGCTCTGGCTGGAACCACTTTCCCGATCGATCGTCATTTTGTAGCTGAGCAGCTTGGGTTTGATGGCGTCTATGAAAATAGCCTGGACGCTGTCAGTGATCGGGACTTTATCGTAGAGTTTCTGGCCGGGGCCTCGCTGATTATGACGCATTTGTCCCGTCTAAGCGAAGAACTGGTGCTATGGAGCAGCACAGAATTTGGTTTTGTCGAACTGGATGATGCTTTCTGTACAGGCAGCAGCATTATGCCACAGAAGAAAAATCCGGATGTACCGGAGCTAGTACGTGGCAAAACCGGGCGTGTCTATGGAAACCTCGTCGGTCTGCTGACCGTACTGAAGTCCTTGCCGCTGGCATACAACAAGGACATGCAGGAGGACAAGGAAGGGATGTTCGATACGGTTGCTACGCTGGAGGGAGCCTTGCAATTGTTCGCTCCAATGATCGCCACGATGAAGGTGAACAAGGACCGGATGCGTCAAGCGGTCAATCAGGATTTCTCCAACGCAACGGATATTGCGGACTTCCTGGTCGGCAAGGGGCTTCCGTTCCGTCAGGCCCATGAGGTTATCGGCAAAACGGTGCTGTATTGCATCCAGCAGGGCAAATATCTGCTTGATTTGAAACTGGATGAATTCCAGCAGTTTTCGGATCTGTTCGACGAGCGCATTTATGAGGTGCTTCAACCAGAAGCGGTAGTCAATGCTCGGAATGTGTATGGCGGAACCGCCACCGGTCAGGTGCAGGCAGCCATTGGACGCAGTGAACAGCTTCTAGTGAACACGTCAACATGGTATGAAAATCATAAGCCAAAAAAATAATCCATACAGAAAGAATTATTCTCTTGCACAGCAACGGGATGCTGTGTAAAATCAGATTTTAAGAATATTTGCCATCTATGTTTTCAAAGGCACCGTTCGCGGTGTCTTTTGTGTTTTCTGAGGTATTTGAATGATTTATGATCAGAATAATCATAAACTACATAGATTTATTGGAAGAATATCGCCCAAGATGTTTAATATCTAGTTCTATATACCTATCTATACATTAGTGTGAAAGTTTCTAGAATTTACATTTTTGTATACTACACCTACTAGGATTATGGTAGAATAGCACTAAGTTTTTCATTGAATTACCAATTCGATAGAACAAGAAGCATATGCGATAAACCATTTTCAAGTTTTTATTGGTTTTTTTGACCAGAGAAATTGCATAAATGTGTAAATGAAGGGCTTGAATGAGAAAGCAGGTGTGTCCTGGTTTTGGAAGAAAGCCAGTAAAAATATTGAAGTAGCGACATAGCAAAGGCAGAGTCGGGACGATCCAGGGAGGTATTATGAGAACTAAACGAACGACGCGTCAGCTAAAGAGCGCTTGGATCGGTTATCGCGCTTCTGACGCCGATGGATTGGTATCCTCATTGCATGAGGAGCGAATCCAGGCAGAGAGGTTGCTACGTGAGGAGCGGGAGCTTTTCCATGCGGCGCTGGAGCGGAAAAAGCAGCGGGATACCGAGTTAAAGCAGCTGCTTGCAGATGCGCTTGCGGAAGAGCGGCGCTGGATTGAAAGGGCGGGAATTCATGGGTGACAAGCTTAGGTGGCAGGTTGGAGGAGTTTCAATTCGCCAAACCAAGAGAAGAATAAAAGAAGAGCGTCAGCGAATCGAACAACTGCAACAACAGCTAGAGGCTCAGCGTGCAGAGCAGGCCCCGATACTGTACAAGCTTGATTTTCACATCGAAGAGTTGGAACGACGACTTCGGGATACAGAACTTCGTATTCAGGCTATACAGAATGCCAATGATACAGCAGCAGCTGTGGAACAATTGCTGGATGAAGGAATACAGGATGGACAGATGCAGGAGGCGCAAGTCCAGTATGCATCTGGACAGGAACAGGCAGCGGCAGGAGCAGCCATGGGTCTTGCTTCCAGTATTCCTGGTGCAGAAGGCGGAGAGGCGGCAGCAGGAACGCAGACCGGACGAAACGGCAAGGCCCGTCTGGGAGATCAGCTGGTGGAGAACGGGATGATTACCCGGGATCAGCTGACAGATGCTATCCGCAACCAGAAGCGTTACGGTGGTAGACTGGGCGATATTCTTGTAGAGATGGGTTTCATTACAGCTGAGCAGCTACAAGAGCAAATTGACGGTGATGAATCCAAGGAGAGACTGGGCGACATGCTGGTTCGTTCCGGCTATATTACACCAGAGCAGCTAGAGCGAGCGCTCGAGTTCCAGGCGAAGAGCGGCGGGCTGCTCGGCGACATCTTGCTATCATTGCAAATGCTGGAGCCTGCGGATTTGTACCGCGCGATTGCTACCCAGAACCGAATCGGGCGTATTGGTGAGGAGCTGGCGCTGGATGCGGCGTACAAGCTACCCGAGCAAGTGGCAATGGCTTATGGCGTGGTCGTCATCCATCAATATATGAACCGCTATATTGTAGCGGTCAGTGATCCATTACCAGAAGAGCGACGCTTGAAGCTGGAGGAAATTCTGGGTATGCCGGTAGAGCAAGTGCTTGCAACAAAGGAAGAGATGGAGCAGCTCTGGGGTAAAATCTACGGCGAGGAAATGATGCAGGAAAGCACAACCGGGTTGTTGGAAAAAGAACCGCACAATTCGGCGCGGACCACCTTTACCAAGGGACAGCTCTGGGTGTTTGCAGCCATGGGAATGATCACATTGCTCGGCCTCTTCTGGAACAGCTGGAAGACAGTGCTGATCATTAATATGATGATCCAGCTTTTTTATTTTGCGATGACGCTTTTCAAATTTGGAATTATCTATCTCGGTTCCCGGCGTGGGGCGCAGCTTCGCTTCACGAAGGAAGAGGTAGACGCCATGGATGAAAAAAGACTGCCGATCTATACGATTCTTGTCCCGATGTATAAGGAAGCGGGCGTGCTTCCGATGTTGTTGCGGAATTTGGAGCAGCTGGATTATCCAAAGTCCAAGCTGGATGTACGGCTGCTGATTGAAGAGGACGACATTGAGACGATTGAGCTGCTGCGTGAAATGAAGCTGCCTGCCTATTACACGACACTGGTCGTGCCTGATGGCTTGCCGAAAACCAAGCCGAAGGCATGTAATTATGGACTTATTCGCGCCCGCGGCGAGTTTGTCGTCATTTACGATGCTGAGGATCGTCCCGATGCTGACCAACTTAAAAAAGTCATTGCAGCGTTTGATTCACTCCCTGAGAATTATGCGTGTATTCAAGCGAAGCTCAATTATTTTAACAGTACACAAAATTTGCTGACCCGCTGGTTCACACAAGAATACAGTATGTGGTTCGAATTGCTGCTGCCGGGAATTATGCAGTTAGATACCCCTATTCCGTTGGGCGGTACGTCCAATCATTTTCGGGTATCTGTATTGAAAGATATTAATGCGTGGGACCCCTATAATGTAACCGAGGATGCCGATCTGGGCATTCGTCTGTATAAAGGTGGTTACAAAACGGCCATTGTTGATTCCCGCACATGGGAGGAAGCGAACAGCCGCGTGGGCAACTGGATTCGTCAGCGTTCACGTTGGATCAAGGGATATATGCAGACATGGCTGGTTCATATGCGTAATCCGGTTAAGCTGGTGCGCGAAGTGGGCTGGAAGGGCTTTTTCGGTTTTCAGGTAATGATTCTGGCGACTCCGATGTTGCCGTTGCTGAACCCGATTTTTTGGGGCTTGCTTATTTTATGGTTTGGCTGGGAGTTGTCCTTTATTCCCAAGCTGTTCCCGGGTTATGTGTACTACCTAGCCAGCGCGGAATTTTATATCGGTAACTTCCTGTTCGTATTCAGTAATGTGGCTGGCATGTATTGGGTCATCGGTGAGCTGGAAGAGCGCGGTGAACGAACATTTTCATACGCAATGGTCAAATATGGGCTACTCTCGCCGTTATATTGGGTACTTATGAGTATAGCTGCGATAAAAGCAGCTTGGCAGCTTATAACCAAGCCGTTCTATTGGGAGAAAACGACGCATGGTCTGACCGATATGCATGACTTGGATGATGCCCCGGCACAGTCCTCCTGAATATGAAGAAAGAAGGAGCAAGAATGGAGACAAAAAACCCTTTTTTATCCGTCGTCATTCCTATGTACAATGAAGGCTCACACCTCGAACGTTCTCTTAAGGTGATTGATGGGGTGCTGTCTGTTGTCACCTCACGTTATGAGCTCATTATTGTAGATGATGGTTCCAAAGATGATACGTGGCTCAAACTGTCCGAATTGTCCCGTCGTATGCCCTCTTTGCTCGCACTCCGGCTGAGTCGGAATTTTGGTAAGGAGCTGGCATTGTGCGCAGGTTTGGAAAATGCTTCTGGCGATGCGATCATTGTTATGGACGGTGATTTGCAGCATCCTCCTGAAATGATCGGGGAAATGGTGCGTTTATGGCAGAACGAAGGTTATGATTTAGTTGAATGTGTGAAAGAATTTCGGGGAGAAGAGTCTGTAGGCAAAAAGCTCGGAGCTTCTTTGTTCTACGCGACTTTGAATCGTTTGACGGGCTTTAATCTCAAGGATGCCTCCGATTATAAGCTGCTGGATCGACGAGTGGTGGATGCCTGGATGGCGATGCCAGAGCGTATGCCGTTTTTTCGCGGGATGACCGCCTGGCTCGGTTTTCGTAAAACCCAGATTACATTCCGGGTGGCTCCACGAGAAGAGGGTCCAAGCCGCTGGAGTCCGTTAGGGCTGCTTCGATTGGCCGCGGAAGCGATCGTTTCGTTCTCGACGGTACCTTTGCGGGTAGTGAGTTTAATGGGTCTCATTTTCATGCTGATTTCGGTCGTGTTGGGGATTCAAACCTTAATGCACAAAATAACGGGTGATGCTGTGACCGGGTTTACCACTGTCATTTTACTGCTTTTGATTATCGGCAGTGTACTCATGCTGTCGATTGGAGTGGTAGGAGAATATATTGCCGCCATATATCACGAAGTCAAAGCCAGACCCCGTTATCTAATTGCAGACAAACGGGCGAATGCTGACCGATTGTGGGTGGATAGGGAGTTTAATCAACATGATCAGACGTTCGTATCTAAAGTATCCAATCATTAAATACGGTATTGTCGGACTGCTGGGTACAGGCATTCACGTCGGTGTGCTTGTGCTGCTGGTGGAGCTGTTTGCAATACCTGCAGTAACGGCTACTACCATAGGTTTTATCGTTACGCTGCTCGTTTCGTATGTGCTGAATCGTAACTGGACGTTCGAGCCTACCGGCGAAGGGAGCCGCACTCAGTTTCTTAAATATTTATTGGTCTGTACCTGCGGCTTGCTCCTGAATGCCGCTCTGATGTACGTAACCATTCACTGGATTGGTTGGTCATATCTGATCGGTGAAGTCTTAACTACCATCATCGTGCCAGTTCATAATTATATCTGGAACCGCTATTGGATCTTCTCCGTTCCGCAACAGCGTCAGAAAGAGGTTTCATGATCGTAAGGAAACATAGAAAGTTGTTGTCATTGTTTGCTTGTATTGCTGCTCTAGAATTAGCCGTGGGTGTTTATTTTGCATGGCATCTTGGCTATATGCATACCGATGCGCTCAGTCGAGTAGCTAATGCATTTTATGTACTCTATAGTCGGGACCCACATTTGGGTGCTATTGGGTTTGTTTGGAATCCGCTACCGAGTTTGATGGAACTCATTGTGCTGTTGTTCTATCCTTTATTTCCCGCACTCGCTTCCCATGGGCTGGCAGCAGTGATTGTGAGCAGCCTGTTTGCTGGGGCGAGTGCAGCATTATTGTACGGGACGGGAAAAGAACTAGGGCTTCACGGTGCAACCAGTTTGCTGATTGCGCTGTTATTTTCACTGAATCCGTTTATGTTTCTGTTTGGCTTCAACGGCTTAAGTGACTCGCCATATATCTTTTTTATCCTGCTGACAGTGAGTCGATTCTGTATGTGGCTTAAGGATCGCAAGGCGGCGAATTTGATCGTATCCGGTTTTGCGCTTGCATTGGCATTTTGGGTTCGCTACGAAGCAGTTCCCCTGGGGGGTGCGCTGGCTTTGGGCGTATTACTGACGATTTTTTCTCTGCATCGGTGGCGTACAAACAGAGAGAGCGTTAGAACGCAATTGTCTTTAAAAGAGCGCCTGTACAAGGTAGAAGCGACATGGCTTCTATTGTTGCTGCCGCTTGTCTTTTCGGGTTTACTGTGGCTCTTTTTTAACTGGATTATCATGGGCGACCTGCTTTACTTTTTACGTTCGCAGTATTCCAATTCCACACAATCAGCGGCTTTGCTGGAGGATCAACGCTTTGTGGAAATGTTTGCTCATCCTGTACTGATGCTAAAGTTTGTCGGGCAACGAACCTTATGGTATGCGGCTCCATTAATTGCCATTTTGCTTATACGCCTATTGGACAAACGTCTGTGGAGTTGGAGCACGTTAACGCTGCTGGCTATCTTTTTATCGGTACCCGGGCTTCAGCTTTTACTTATGCTTAAGCATTCTTCGTTTGGCTGGTTCCGATATTTTATGTATGTATTCCCAATTACGGTTGCTTGGCTGCCGTATGAGCTTAGTCTGTTGAAGGGGAAAATGCGGGGGATCGGAATCTCACTGGTAACGGCAGGAATGTTGGTAACAGTAGGCTTGTTATCCTACGCACTGACGAATCCCGCAATTGCGGCGGATGAGCATAGCTATCTGACGCATAGTGGCAATGAAAGCTATACTCGGCAAATTGTTGAACGGAAAATAGGGTCATGGCTGGATGAACATTATGGTTCATCTCTCATTTTGACTGATTCTTATACGGCCTATCCGATCATTTTGAGCAGTAAAATTCCGAAGAAGTTTATGATCACGAGTGATTATGATTTTGGAAAATCTTTAACGGATCTGCCCGCCTCCAAGGTGGATTATGTTTTGGTTACGCGCTTGGTAGAAGGGGTACCGCTGGATCAGGTGAACCGGAACTATCCTGATTTGTTTGAAAAGGGGGCGCCATGGGCCTCGTTGGTGCATGACTTTGACGGGGAGTGGCGTTTGTACAAGATAAAGCATGAAGAACTGCAATAATTTTATTGTATTTTAGTGCATCGTAGCGGAGGAAAGGATACAGCTGTCGGGCGTAATTTCCCTGCAGCTGCACCGCCGCAAGAAGTTTGAGGGGGAACGAGAGGAATGTCCTTTCGAAAAATGTCTGCAAGCAGATGGATGGCTATAGGTCTGTTTGTGTTTATACTTGCATTGGAGCTGTCTGCGGGCATCTATTTTAGCTATGTTCTGGGATATATGCACACAGATGCGCTCAGTCGCGTAGCTAACGCATTTTATGTGCTGTACAGCCGTGACCCGCATTTGGGCGCCATCGGATTTATCTGGAATCCACTACCCAGTCTTCTGGAAATGGTAATTCTATTGCTGTATCCAATCTTTCCGGCATTAGCCTCCTATGGATTGGCTGCTGTTATTCTGAGTGCTACCTTTTCTGCTTTGACCGCAATGTTGCTATATCGGGCAGGTGTCAGAACAGGGCTTAGCTCTAGGATGAGCTTGCTGTTGGCTTTGTTGTATGCACTGAATCCGTTTATTTTACTGTTTGGTGCCAACGGTCTGAGCGATTCGTTATACATATATTTTATTATGATGACAGTGATTGAATTTGCGCTGTGGCTCAAGGACCGCATGACGGCAAGTCTGATTGTTTCTGGATTAGCGCTTGCCATGGCGTTCTGGACTCGTTATGAAGCGGTGCCTCTAGGCGTGGCAATGGCTGTTGGCGTAGTCTTGGCGACCTTATTTCTTCATCGCAACTTGGGTAGACGCGAGCTGGCCCTGCGGGAAAAGCTGCATAAAGTCGAGGCAACCTGGTTACTTCTTTTGCTTCCTGTGGTCTTTTCCGGGCTGTTGTGGATTTTCTTTAACTATCTCATTATGGGGAATGCCTTTTATTTCCTGAATTCAGAGTATTCAAACACGGCCCAATCGGCAGAGTTGCTGAATGATGATAAATTTGTGGAAATTTTCTCCAATCCACTGGTAGCCTTGAAGTTTATTGCTTCCAAAACCATCTGGTACTCTGTACCATTGTTTACTATTCTGTTCATCCGTCTGTTGAGTGGACGCTTATTTCGGTGGGGAACCCTGATTATTTTGTTATTGTTCCTGTCTGTGCCGGGCTTGCAATTTTTACTTATGATGAGACAATCCTCGTACGGGTGGTTTCGTTACTTTATGTATGTATTCCCAATTACCGTAGCCTGGTTGCCTTATGAGTTGAGCCAGCTTCAGGGACGATGGCGGAGGGCGGCCTTTGGTCTAGTGTCCGTCAGTCTGCTACTTACCGCTGGATTACTCTCCTATGCGTTGACTCGCCCGGATATTGCACCGGATGAGAATAGCTTTCTCACACGCACAGGGAATGTGAACTATGTGAGACAGGAATCAGATCGCAAGATTGCCGTTTGGCTGGATGAGCATCTGCCGAAGTCTACCATTATGACTGATTCAGCTTCAGCCTACACAATGATCGTCTACAGTCAATATTCCAAACGTTTTCTGATCACCAGTGATTATGCGTTCAATAAGGCATTAAGTTATCCGCAGGAGAATCATGTGGACTATATCCTTGTACCTAAGATTATGTCAGGCATGCCGCTGAGTAAGATTAATATGGTATATCCGAATTTATATGAGCATGGTGCCCCATGGGTTCAGCTTGAACGTGAGTTTAACGGCGAGTGGCGCCTGTATAAAGTACTGCCTAAGGCACTAACTAAAGAATCTCCATCGACGGAGACAACGACAAATCCCTGATGGGCATAACAACAATCCCCGGAGCTTAATTCCTTCGCATGGTGCGAGGAGAAAGGCCCTGGGGATTTTTTTGCCTGTTTTAGTGTCCTTTAAGCGGTAGCCACGCCAGTACGTCCTGGACTTTAGCGTCCCAATATCCCCATTCATGAGCTCCAGGACCTTCTTCGTAGGTCAGCGGAACTCCAAGAGAGGTGCATGTTTCACGAAAAGTCTGATTCCCCCTATATAAGAAATCCTCTGTACCGCAGCATTGATAGAGTTGGGGGAGTGAGGTCCCCGCGGTGGCATGACGTTGTAGCAGCTCCAGCAAGTCGTGATCTGTTCCGCGTATTTCATCTGGCCCGAAAATGTTAAGCCATTCCGCTGGACTCATAGCACTTTGCTTAGGATCGGTGCGTGATGCGTGTAAATCCATAACCCCCGAAAGACTGGCACCGGCTGCAAAGCGCTCTGGATGCTGAAGTGCCAGTTTGAAGGCGCCGTAACCACCCATAGAAAGTCCGGCTACAAAATTGTCTTCACGCTTGTCGGACAGAGGAAAAAATGAACGTGCCAAAGCTGGCAATTCTTCACTGATAAAAGTCCAATAAGCTGCTCCTTGCTCCATATTCGTATAGAAACTCCGATGTACCTGAGGCATGACGACCGCTAGGCCCATGGAGGCGACGTAGCGTTCAATGGAGGTTCGACGCAGCCAGGTTGAATCATCGTCTGACAGGCCATGCAGTAAATACAGTGTCGGATGTGGTCCTATTCCTTGCTTGCCTTCCATTCCAATCTGTGATCGGGTTGCCTGCGGAAGAATAACATTCATGGATGTGCTTAGACCAAGAACTTCCGAATAAAACTGACATTGAATAAGAGCCATAATAAAACCTCTTTTCCTAGGGGGATGTGACCTCATTGACCTGTTCCAGCATACAACTGATTATTCATCCAGTATACAGTGACCTGTCCAAATATACATATCCAAGTGAATGGCTAGGTATTAAGTCCTGTTTCTTTTTTATCCTACATTAGGAGGGGGTATGGTTATATGGGACGATTTTTTTAATTTAGGGGTTATTTGGGTTTGATTTCTGGTAAAGTGTTTAAAAAAGATTGATGAATCCAATCTGAGGGAGGAATTTATAGCATGGGGAAAAAGTTAAGGAACACAATTACAGGTGTACTGAGCACAGGTCTTATTCTTAGCGCATTCAGCGCAGCGGCAGCTGCTCCTCAAACTACAAGTGGCCATTGGGCAGGAGATCAGGTGCAACGCTGGTCAGCTACAGGGCAATTGAATGGAGCGGTAAAACCGGATGCGGCGATCACACGCGCAGAATTTATCGTTCTTCTGAACCGCAGCTTGGGAACGTTCACGCAGGAACTTCCAGCAGTGACAGACGTAACGTATGCAGGCGGTGTGAAGGTAAACGGTAATGGAAGCAGAACGTTCACAGATGTTCCGGCATCCCACTGGGCATACAACGAACTGACAAGTGCCGTGAATGCAGGCTACATAAGCGGCTATGCAGATAACAAGCTCAAACCAAATGGTAAGGTAACTCGTCAGGAAGCAGCTGCGATCATTGGCAAAGCTATTGGGCTGACTGCGGGTAACGCAGCAGATGTTACTAAATTCATTGACTCCGACAAAATCGGATCTTGGGCGAAGAAAAGTGTAGCGGCAGCTGCGGAGCAAAAAATCATCAACGGATATCCGGATGGTAAATTCCAGCCACTGAAGCCGTTGACTCGTGCAGAGGCGGTTGCTATTTTGGATGCTGCATCCGGTTACAACCTGAGCTCTGTCGATAATCTGACCACGACTCCTGGTGGAACGGTAACGAATTCCACGTACGGTAACGTGACAGATTCCACTTACGGTAATACGTCGACTACTTCTGGAACTGAAACAGAAGATAGCAGCACAAGTACTAGCACAGATAGCACGTCTGCGACTACTACAGACAACTCTACAACAACAGAGACAACTACAAATACCGATACGACTACAGACAACACTACAGACACAGCTACTGACGCGGATGCTACTTCGAATGCACTGAAAGTCAACGATGTGTACGATGGTGAAGGTACAATTACAGGAACAGCAAAAGCAGGTTCCACAGTAACTGCCTATTCCAACGATCTGCCTATCGGCAGTGCAGTAGCCAAAGATGACGGCACATTTAGCATCAGTGTGCTTACTCAAAAAGCGACAGTTAGACTGGTGATCAAAGCTAAAGATACAGACGGCCATGAAAGTGAGCCTGTAGAAATCTCGGTTTTAAGTAAACGCAGCGAGTAATTTAGAAACAAAAAAACCCCTTTCACTCTGTCTGGAACCAATCCAGCCAGTAGTGAAGGGGGATTTTTTCGTTTATTCGCTTATGCCATCTTCCACAATAGGTTTCTCCAGTTCGCGTGTTTGTGGCTCAGACGATGTGCTACCGCCATAACTAGCTATAATGCGCTGCTGCGCTCGGTACGTATCGCGGCTGATTCGGGTGCGCTCGACGGGTTTTCCATCTACCTTTTTTATTCGAAATGTTTCTACCATATACCCTTCTTTGCCCTGTCGAATGACTTGATAGAATCCGGGAGATAGGGAGTCATTACGTATTCTTTTTACCGGTATAGGGAGTACGCGAACGGTGTGAGATTCAAGTTCATACGAAATATTGGATGGGAATGTACCAAAAATTTTAACAGTAAGCGTTCGATTTTGGACTACAGCGCGAAGGAGTAAATGTTTGCCGGTATTATTTCTAAAACGAAAATTAATGGACCCTGTAGCAAAAGTCGCATCCTGACCTTTGGGTAAGTAGCTGACTGGCAAGGAATGGTTACGGCGTTCGACAATGTCCAAGCCGACTCGCAGCGCTGCATTATACACCGTGCTGGATACCTGACAAATCCCACCGCCAATACCGGACTCCAGCCGTCCGTTCACGATCACTGGAGCCTCACGAAAGCCATGGGTGCGCTCAGCCTTGGCAATCACCTGGCCGTAGTCGAATATGTCACCCGGTTTGAGAATTAAACCATCGACGGTGCTTGCCGCTGAATTAACGTTATACACACGTCCTTCCGAACTGCTGCCGAGACTGGTGGAAAACTGGGTGATTTTTCGCTCTATACCTTCGCTGCGCAGACTGTCGACTGTAATTTTCGGCTCCAGCTGGTAGAACGGTAATTCCACCCGGATCGGCTCCTCAGAAGCCGTAAAATCCTTGGGGAGTGCCTGGTTCATTACGACGTCCAGTTTGGGCCAATCCAAGCGCCGGGCAGAGCGCTCCGGAATATAACGAACCTGATCGTTTGCATCAATCTGACGCACCGCATTGATAGGCATGCCGTATCGTTGCTCCTCCCAATCAGCTCCAAATTTGGATTTCAGGATCTTCTCTTGCTGGAAAGGTGTGATAGACCATTCCTTCTCAAAGCTAAAACGTGTCTGTACGCGAGTCCATAGATGCTTCGCGCTTAGTGCCTTCACCGCATTTCGGAATGCATCCGCTTTATAACTAATCCCTGCTTCTGCGAGTGTTAGCTTTATATCCTGTGCACTGCTGTCACTGTCCGTGAGGAGTAGAGGACGCTGCTTCAATGCATCCAGTTTTTTCTCCACCAGCCGAAGAGCATCCGTTTTATGCATACCGCCTACGTTGACTCCTCCGACTCGCACTCCCTCTGGTAGCGTTTGTCTGTCGGCGTACAGATGAAGTCCTCCCCACAGCACGGCCAGCGCCAGAACACCAGACCATATCCAAATGACAGATAAATGAATTTTTTTCATAATGCAGATGTCTCCTGTCTGATAAGCTTGATAGCGTTTCGTGTGCCACAATATTCATATATATGTGCCAAAAGCAGAAAACTTTCGGTACTATTTAGGTAACAAATTTGTTACAATGATAAACGGTATGATGAAATACAGAAGTTTTTAAAGGAAATGCATGGAATATGTCGAATGGATACTAGGTTATACGTAATATGATTAAGCAGCGGGAAGTGATCGAGTGATTGAAATGCAGGATGTGTGGAAGACCTATACGAACGGGACCCACGCACTTCAAGGAGTATCGGTCAGAATTGACCGTAATGAATTCGTATACGTAGTCGGCCCGTCTGGAGCGGGGAAATCGACTTTTATGAAGCTTATTTATAGAGAAGAAGTACCGACCAAGGGACAAATTTCAGTCAATGGTTTTAATATCGGGAAGCTCAAGCAGCGCAAAATTCCCTACGTTCGTCGTAACATCGGAGTCATTTTTCAGGATTTCCGGCTTTTGCCGCGTTTGACAGCCTATGAGAATGTGGCATTTGCTATGGAAGTTATAGAGGCTCCCAAGAAGCTGATCCGCAAGCGGGTTCCAGAAGTGCTCGAATTGGTTGGCTTGAAAGAAAAAATGAATCGTGAGCCTGCCCAGCTTTCTGGTGGGGAGCAACAGCGTGTAGCGATTGCACGGGCCATCGTGAACAATCCCTCGGTCATCATTGCTGATGAACCGACGGGGAATCTGGACCCCGAAACATCGTGGGAGATCATGCAACTGCTGGATGAAATTAATTTTCGGGGCACGACCATTGTGATGGCGACACACAATAAGGACATCGTGAACTCCATGCGTAAACGCGTCATTGCGATCGAAAATGGCAATATCGTAAGAGACCAGGTAAGAGGGGAGTACGGATATGACTTTTAATACCTTCTTGCGTCATATGCGGGAAGGTTTCAAAAACATATTCCGCAATGGCTGGATGTCCGTAGCATCCGTCACCTCAATTATTGTGTCACTGCTCATATTGGGCGTTTTTATCATGCTGGTGCTTAACGTCAACTCCTTGGCTGATCAAGCAGATAGTCAGGTGGAAGTTAACGTGTTTCTGGAGCTCAATGTCGATCAGAGCATGCGTGAAACGCTGCAAAAAGAAATCGCGGCAATGCCGGAAATCAGCAAAACTACCTTTGTGACGAAAGCTCAAGGTTTGGAGGAGCTGCGCAAAGATTTGGGAGACAGTGGCAAGGATCTGCTAGAGGGCTTTGACAAGGACAGCAATCCACTGCCGGACAAAATCGTGGTAGAGGTTATTGAACCAACGACGGTTCCATTTGTGGCTGAGAAAATTGAGAAGCTGAATACATTACATCCCGAAAAACCGATCTTAAAGGTTCGTTACGGAAAAGGCACTGTAGAGACGCTCTTTACCATTACCAAGCTGATCCGCAATGTTGGTTTTATATTTGTCGCCGGACTGGCGATCATGTCTATGTTCTTAATCTCGAATACCATTCGAGTAACGATATTGGCACGACGCAGAGAAATCAGCATTATGAAGCTGGTCGGTGCGACCAACTTTTTCATACGATGGCCGTTTTTTATCGAAGGCGCGCTTATTGGTCTTATTGGTTCTCTTATTACTGTAGGAATTTTATTTACAGGCTATCAGCGTTTGCTGACAGCCGTTCAAGGAGATATCGCTCTCAATATGTTGAAGCTTATGCCGCTTGAAGGCATTTGGATTCAGCTGAGTGCATTGCTGGTTATTTTGGGGATGCTGGTCGGAATTGTTGGCAGTACCCTGTCCATGCGCAAGTTCTTGAAAGTCTAAGAAGCATTTGGTGGAACGTCGTGGTCGATTTAATAGAACGGGGAAGCCCGGTGTTATTTTGCGATAAAGGATGGGGAGTGCAAGTTGAAAAAAATAGAATCTGTGTTGGCTGCTACGTTGGTAGCTGCATTGCTAATCCAGCCTTCTGACGGATATGCCAAAAGCGTAAGTGAAATCAATTCGCAACTGAACCAATTAGAAAAGCAAGCCAAATCTGCGAAGCAACAGCAGCAAAAGGCTGCTCAAGATAAACAGTATGCTCAGCATTATAAAAATAAAACCGTGCAAAACCTGAAAACGGTACTTGCTCAAATTAACAGCGTCAGTGATCAACTGACTCGTGTAGCGGTTCAGATCGATCAAACGGAAGATAATCTGCGTGCGACTAAAAAAGATTTAGCCGAAGCGATTGATCGCATCAATTCGCGGGAAAAAATGCTGGAAACTCGTGTGCGTCTCATGTATACGGATGGAACGGTATCCTATATGGACGTGCTTATGTCCTCAACCAGCTTTAGTGATTTTCTCAGCCGGGTGGATTCTCTGAAAACGATCGTGGAGCAGGACCAAATTCTGTTGGACGAGCATAAAAAGGACAAGGCTCTGGTCGTTAGCAAGAAGAAGCAGCTCGACACGGAATATAAAAATGCCAAGAAGTTGTATGCACTCAAGCAGGACGCCAAAGCTCAATTGAATTCGAAGGAAAAAGAGAAGCAAAGACTGATTGCCAACTACGATCATGATATTGCTGAATCCGATGAAATCAGTGAAGAGCAAAACGATATGCTGGTAGCCCTCGCGAACAAACGTGTGGCTCTTGTGCAGGAGAAGAACAAGCTCAGAGCGGAGCAGGCTGCCAAAGCAGCACGCGCTAGAGCGGCTGCACGTGCAGCTGCAGCTAAGCGATATGCATCTTCATCCTCAGGCGCCGCCTCGAATTCCAGTCATACGGCAGCCAGTACGTATACAGGCGGATCAGGTACTTTGGCTACGCCTGTAGCCCATTACCGACTCTCATCTACTTTTGGCATGCGGGTACATCCGATAACCGGCAAGCTTAAAGGCCATACAGGTATTGATCTGGCGGCTCCGCAGGGAACCGATATTCATGCAGCTGAAGATGGTGTTGTTATTGTTGCTGAATGGTGGAGCGGGTATGGGAACACGGTTGTCATTGATCACGGAGACGGACTATGGACTCTATACGGACATATTCGCAACGGTGGTACGGTGGTTCATACGGGGCAAACGGTGAAACGCGGTCAAAAAATTGCGGAAGTGGGTTCGACGGGGAATTCCACTGGACCTCACTGTCATTTTGAAGTGCGCGAGAATAACAAACCTGTAAATCCGATGAACTATTTATAATAGATAAGGTAAGCCCTATTTGTAACCAATCCGGTTGTAGATAGGGTTTTGCTTTAATGGTTCATATCCAATGAAGAACATGTGCATTGAAACACAGAGTAGGATACAATTAACATATTCCGTACAAGCTAGACGTATACTTCGTGAATGGATGCGTTGTGAGGAAATAGGATACAAGATAAAGAGAAGGCGGTGGACGATTAGATGTTGAAAAAAAGTACAGCGGTACTCTTGATGGTGATCGGGCTGCTTGGCGGCAGTCTGCTCACTTTTGCTTATACTGGAACAACCACAGTTGGGAACAGCGCTCTGGGCGAAGGACTGCTGGCGAGTGTGACAGGAAGTAGTTCCTCCTCCAGAAGTGATATCCGCAAAATTGAGACAGCGATGGACTTAATCCAGGGACAATACTATCAGGATGTGGATCGAACCAAGCTGGTGGATGGCGCCATTAATGGGATGATGGAGTCGCTTGGCGACCCGTATTCCTCTTATATGGGTAAAGAAACTGCACAGCAGTTCGAGCAATCCATAGAAGGCTCCTTTACCGGGATTGGAGCCGAAGTAGCAGCTGAAAATGGGAAAGTAGTCGTAGTCACACCAATTAAAGGCTCTCCGGCTGAGAAGGCGGGACTACGCGCTAAGGATATTATATTGTCTGTTAACGGTGAAACCCTGGACGGACTGGATCTGAACAAGGCTGTTTCCAAAATTCGTGGACCTAAAGGCAGTCAGGCAAAAGTTAAAATACAGCGTAACGGTTCTCCGGATCCACTTGAATACACGATTACCCGTGACAACATTGATATGGAAACTGTAACGGCTCATATGGAAGGCGACGGTGTAGGTGTCATTACGATCACCCAGTTCTCCTTAAATACGGCAGAACGCTTCAAGGAAGAGTTAGCCAAGCTGGAAAAACAAGGGCTTAAAGGACTCGTCATTGACGTGCGTAATAACCCGGGTGGAGTGCTTTCTGTCGTTATTAATATTGCAGAGCAATTTGTACCTTCCGGCAAAACGATTGTACAAGTTGAAGATAAAAATCAGAAACGTGAGGAAGAAAAATCCAAAGGTTCGCGCAAAAATTATCCGGTGACTTTGCTCATGAACAAAGGTAGCGCAAGTGCGTCCGAAATTCTGGCAGGTGCTCTCCAGCAATCCGCTGGCGCAGTGTTGATCGGGGAAAACTCCTTTGGTAAAGGTACTGTACAAACCAGCTATGACAAGCAAATGGGTGACGGTAGCCTGCTCAAAATCACGATTGCCAAGTGGCTAACGCCAAACGGAACATGGATTCATAAAAAAGGGATTAAGCCGGATATCGCGGTGGATCAGCCTGAATACTTCACGGCAGCGCCGCTGAGCAAGGAAAAATCCTTGAAATACAATATGAATAGCAGTGATGTAAAAAATGCACAAATCATTCTGCAAGGCTTGGGCTACAAACCAGGTCGTGAGGACGGCTATTTTGACAAAGTGACTGAAAGTTCTGTTATGGCTTTCCAAAAAGAGGCGAAGCTGACGACTAACGGCATCATTGATGCCAAGACAGCAGCAGCAATGGAAGCCAAGCTGATTGAAAAAATTCGCGATCCGAAAAATGATAATCAACTCAAGCAGGGGATTGAAGAGATTCGGAAGGAAATGAAGACAAGCGCAGCGAAATAATAGTGAGGCTACAACAAGGGGGCTGGAAACAGCCTCCTTTTTTATTGGGATTTATTTGCAGTCTGTCGGTTTGTCTTCCCTACGTTGGCAATTTCATATAGAATAAATGGATATGAAATGTACGTGATCCGCTATATAGCGGGCCAGGGGCATAAGGAGTGTGAATGGACTTGGAATGGGCATTACAATGGGGATGGAGCGTCTTGAATGCTTGCTTGTATCTGCTTTTGCAGCCGTTTTATTATATCTCGATACTCATTGTCGCGCTTGGCTATCGTCGGCAAATGCTACTAGAGCGCAAGCTATTTCATACTAGAATTCATAGCTGGGCTGCAGAGACCTGGCGTGTCGTATGGAGCGGCTTGCTTGCCGGGATGGCACTATCCGCTCTAGGAATGTTCGTCAGCGTGCATCTGAACCCGACTTCCATCGTGTGCCTGTGGATAGCCACATTATTGCTCATGCTGGTACGCGTCCGCTACCTGTGTCTTGCTTATTCGGTAGGTCTGCTAGGTGTAGTTCAATTTTTTCTAAACGTAGCCAGTGGCTGGCAGCCTGGGGGAGCGCTCGGGACATCGGTAGCAGCTATCCGCGGATTGGATATTCCAGCACTCTTAGTGCTCGTTGCTGTGCTGCATGTGGCTGAAGCGCTGTTGGTTCGCTGGCAAGGAGGAAAGGCAGCTATGCCACTGTTTGTTGAGGGCAAACGGGGGAGATTGGTCGGTGGCTATCGTATGGAAGATCTCTGGCCCATTCCGTTGCTGTTGCTGGTACCTGCTCAGGGAGGATTCATGCTTCCCTGGACACCTTTGTTCGGCGGCGATGCCGGAACGGGGTATATGCTAGCAGCTCTGCCAGTCCTGATGGGCTTTAGCAGTGTGACGCTCGGCCAGCTACCACGACAGAAGGCAGTACTCACTTCGAACCGATTGCTCCTGTACAGTGTGGCTTTGCTTCTGCTAAGCCTGTTAGCGGCCTGGTGGAGTCCGCTAATCTTGCTGTCAGCGTTATTTTCCTTCCTGGCCCATGAAGCGCTGATTTGGTACGGAAATATAGAGGAAAGCCGTCTTAGCCCGATGTTTGTACATCCAGAGCAAGGGATGCGTGTTCTCGCTGTGCTGCCAGATAGCCCGGCGACAGCCATGGGCATACTACCAGGCGAGGCCATTTATCGTGTGAATGGCATGGTTGTGAACAGCCGTGCCGAGCTGCACCAGGCCTTGCGGATCAACTCTGCTTTTTGTAAGCTGGAGGTACGCAATCTGCAAGGTGAGAGCAAGTTTGTACAGCGAGGCATGTACGATGGCGATCATCACCAGCTAGGGGTTGTTCTTGCACCGGATGAACACGCAGGCTGGGCCGTATCCATACAACCGGCCTCCATCTACCGAATTGTGGCCATGCACATAGGCGCACGACGACGTAAAGCGGAACAAGCATCCAAGGCAGAGAGTACGCATTTGGACACCATGGATCAATAGATATTACAACAAGAGGGTAGTCGTTATTTGATTAGAATCGAATAAGGCTATCCTCTTTTGTATATGGCGACAGCAGCCTGCTTGAAATCAATATTCTCATCGGTATACAATGAATATGTAATGGAAACCTTTGATGAACCGAATGCCTATCATGTGTGTCAAGCAGGGAGAGGAAAAGATGAACGCGATTCACTTTATTCGAGAGTACATCAGGCACCCACGCAGCGTAGGCGCTGTTATACCCAGTTCAAGACAGCTGGCCAAGCAAATTGCCACACCGATTTACTTTGATAAAGCCTCATGCATTATTGAATATGGGGCAGGGACCGGTGTGTTTACGCAGGAGTTGATTTTGAACAAGCGTCCAGAAACGTTACTGTTAGTGATTGAAGCTAATGAATCGTTTTATAAAACATTACAAAGCAAATACGGACACTTGGAAAGGGTACACATTATTCATGGATCGGCCGAGCATGTAGCGCGGTATATGAAACAGTATCATGTCTCGAAGGTGGATTATATCGTATCGGGGCTCCCTTTTACCAGCTTACCCGCTGCGTTATCCAGCCTTATTTTGGGACAAACGGCCGAGGTACTAGGCCAGGAGGGCAAGTTTATTACGTTCCAGTACAGCAAGGTTAAGCACAATTTCTTCCGTACTTTTTTTGCAGATATCCAGATTAAAAAGGTAAACTATAACGTTCCGCCAGCCTATGTGTTCACTTGCAGCCTGTGAGCCTTCAGCTATGTAGGAGATTAGAATAAATACGAATATCCATATGCGGATGATTATGAGAAGACTAGGTCAGCATCATTAAGATGTTGAAACGGTCTTTTTTGTTGTCTACTTTTATGGAAATATAAGAGAATGGATATGTTAAATAGCAAAATTGTTTTAAGGAATCATATTTTAAAATGGGGCTTAACCTATATATTACATAAGTTGGAACCTGTTAGATTTTTGTAGGATTCATAATAAATCTGAACTTTTGTTAAAGGAGATTTATATATGGTAAAACCGCTGATGTTCATGCGCTGGTGTGAGTATTATGGGTTAAGCGACCGTGAGACAGATTTTGTATCTTTTTTTATGATGAATTTTTCGGCTGCACGATCAGGCAATCAACCGAAACTTAAGGAACAATTTGTTGAGATTCAAAAACAAACCTTTCCAGAATACCCGTTTGATATTAGCCCGGAAGAACTGGATTATAACAAATTTGAAGAACTGATGAAACGAGTGTTGAACATTCATTTTGACACAGCTGAACTGCTGTACTCCTTCTATCTCCAAAAGCTGTGCGCACCTTTAGCAGAATACATTTTATCTACTGGAGATGCCGAGCCTGCACGAATTTACTATGAGCTTATTCAAAAGGATAAAGTACGGTAGAGATAAAAAAGCCCCTTGGCTAAGGGGCTTTTTTCTATACTCAGGCTATAAAGTTATTTAATAAGTTAACTCTAGTCAATGTTCTGCTATATGGATATATGGAATAATCTATGTATATGGACATTACGTCCCATAAATGGTTCGATATGAAGATTTGGTCGGTAGAACGTATAGCAAAGCTGTATTACAACATTTGAAGATCCGAGCAATTCTGAATTTCGGACGGAGAGGAGAGTGTAATCAACCGAATACCTGGAGATTCGAGACGCTGTACCGGAACGATTAACTCGTTAGGAATCAGGAGCCTTAAAGCCTGATGGAGCGGCACTCGTATGGGGTGCTGCTCTTTTCAAATGTAAAGGAGGAAAGCGGTATGAGGGCGAAAAATAGTAGTAATCTTTTGTTCAAACGTTCCAAATGGCTGCCTGTCGTCATGGCATGCACAATGATAGTAGGAGGGGCTCTACCAGCTCCAACTGTAGTTCACGGTCAAACGGCAAAAACTATTACCATTAAAGTAGATACATCCAAGGATCGTAAGCCTATTAGTCCTTATATATACGGTACGAATCAGGATTTGGCAGGCGATGAAAATATGGCCGCCAGACGACTTGGTGGCAATCGAATGACCGGATACAACTGGGAAAACAATATGTCCAATGCAGGAAGTGACTGGCAGCAATCCAGCGATAACTTTTTATGTAATAACGGTGGCCTGACAGGATCAGAATGCGAAAAACCGGGAGCGGTGACGACTTCGTTTCATGATCAATCGCTGAAGCTAGGCGCTTATTCTTTAGTTACGTTGCCGATGGCCGGCTACGTGGCCAAGGATGGAAACGGCAGTGTGCAGGAAAGCGAAAAAGCCCCTTCCGCTCGTTGGAATCAGGTCGTAAACGCCAAAAATGCACCGTTTCAGCTACAGCCTGATCTGAATGACAATCGGGTCTATGCGGATGAGTTCGTCCATTTTTTAGTGAACAAGTATGGCGCTGCTTCAACAAAGACGGGTGTGAAAGGATATGCACTCGACAATGAACCTGCTCTCTGGTCGCATACGCATCCGCGTATTCATGGCGAAAAGGTTGGGGCGAAAGAGTTGGTAGACCGGTCAGTAAGCTTATCCAAAGCTGTGAAGGCGGTTGACGCGGGTGCAGAAATTTTTGGGCCGGTTCTTTACGGTTTTGGCGCTTATAAAGATCTCCAAACCGCACCTGATTGGGACTCTGTAAAAGGTAGCTATAGCTGGTTCGTGGACTATTACCTGGATCAAATGCGCCTCAGTTCGCAAGCCGAAGGCAAGAGATTGCTGGATGTTTTCGATGTGCACTGGTATCCCGAAGCGATGGGCGGAGGCATACGAATTACGAATGAGGTAGGCAATGACGAAACGAAGCAAGCCAGAATGCAGGCACCTCGTACTTTGTGGGACCCGACCTATAAGGAAGATAGCTGGATCGCCCAGTGGAACAGCGAATTTTTGCCTATACTGCCTCGATTGAAGCAGTCGGTGGATAAATATTATCCAGGAACCAAGCTGGCAATGACCGAGTATAGCTATGGCGGCGAAAATGATATTTCCGGCGGTATTGCGATGGCTGATGTGCTCGGGATTTTAGGCAAAAATGATGTCTATATGGCAAACTACTGGAAGTTACAGGATGGTGCCAACAACTACGTTAATGCCGCTTACAAGCTTTACCGCAATTATGACGGAAAAAGCTCTACTTTTGGTAACACCAGTGTTAGTGCGAAAACGTCGGATATTGTCAACAGCTCAGTGCATGCTTCCATAACAAATGCATCCGACAAGGAACTGCACCTCGTAGTCATGAATAAAAGCATGGACAGCGCATTCGACGCCCAATTTGATCTTTCTAGTGAGACGACTTATGGCTTCGGTAAAGTATGGGGCTTCGATAAAACTAGCTCGCAAATTAAAGAAGCAGCGCCAATCACGCAAATTTCAGGCAACCGTTTTACTTATACCGTACCGCCTTTGACGGCTTATCATATCGTGCTGACTGCCGGTAAAGATACGTCTGTGCCACCAGTGGAAAATCCTGAGGGCTTTAAGCTGAAAGCAGAGGCAGGCGATGGGCAAGTCCATTTGTCCTGGGACGCTTCCAACGGAGTTGTGGGCTACAGTGTACAGCGGGCAACGGATGAAAACGGCCCTTTTACTACTGTAGCAGCCAGCTTAATCGAAACGTCTTATACGGATACTAACTTAACGAACGGCTCTTCATACTATTACAAAGTAACCGCCAAGACAAATAAGGGAACGAGCGAATCTAACATTTTGAAAGCGGTTCCGAAGGTGTCTGTAAACGATCCGGTTCGCTATGAAGCTGAAGACGGCACGCTGAAGGGAACCATTGTAGAATCCAGTGGAACTGGCTACTCCGGTACTGGTTATGTAACGAATTTTCACAATGCAGGGGATTCTCTAACGATGACGATCCAGGCTCCCACGGCAGGTCTGTACAATCTTACAATCGGCTATCGTTCTCCTCATGATGACAAACGCACGAATTTCTCATTAAACGGCAAAGCGTTTGGAGAACTGGTGCTCGGGAAAACGGCTGATTTCAAAGAAACTTCCGGAGGCAAGCTTCTGTTGAATGCAGGCGCGAATACGATCGGTTTTGAAACAGGCTGGGGCTGGTACGATATCGACTATGTCAGGCTGGAGCCTGCTGCTGATCGCCCACCCCATGCGGTAACCAAAACGCTCACTAATCCGAATGCGACGGTAGAAGCAAAAGCATTGATGAACTACCTGGTTGATCAATACGGGAAGAATATGCTCTCTGGTCAAGAGGAAATGAACGAAATTGATTGGCTTCAAGCTAATGTAGGTAAAAAGCCGGCGATTGCAGCGCTTGATCTGATCGACTATTCGCCAAGCAGAGCGGAGCATGGTCTTAGTTCTACAGAGACGGAAAAGGCGATTGCATGGGATAAGCAAGGAGGCATCGTTACCTTTGCATGGCACTGGAACGCTCCGAAAGGTCTGATCGATACGCAGGGAAAAGAATGGTGGAGAGGCTTCTATGCCGATTCGACCACATTCGATATAGAATATGCGATGAGCCATCCAGAGTCCGAGGATTATAAATTACTTATTCGCGATATCGATGTGATCGCAGGGCAATTGAAGAAGCTGCAGGATGCGAAGGTTCCTGTCCTGTTCCGTCCTTTGCATGAAGCGGAAGGCAAATGGTTCTGGTGGGGCGCCAAAGGTCCTGAGCCTGTTAAAAAATTGTATATTTTGATGCATGATCGTTTGACGAATGTGCATAAATTGAACAATCTGATATGGGTATGGAATTCTGTTGCTCCAGACTGGTATCCTGGAGACGAATATGTGGATATTTTGAGCTTTGACTCTTATCCGCAAGCAGGTGATTACAGCCCTCAAATTGCAAAATACGAAGACCTTGTTACATTGGGCAAGGACAAAAAGTTAGTTGCCATGAGCGAAAACGGACCGATCCCGGACCCTGATCTAATGAAGGCATATCAAGCCCATTGGAGCTGGTTTGCTACATGGTATGGGGATTTCCTGAGAGACGGTAAACAAAACAGCCTTGAGCATCTGAAAATAGTGTATAATCATCCGAACGTTATTACGCTTGATGAGCTTCCAACGAACTTAAAAACGTATGGCATTACCGAACAGCCGTCAGTACCGGGCAGCTTCACGCTGAACGCCGCGGGCGAAACGGCGAAAGTATCGCTAAGCTGGACAGCATCGGCGAATGCAAAAAGCTATGAAGTGAAGCGTTCGACGGCTGAAAACGGCGCGTTCGCCACTGTAGTGAGTGATGTATATGGCAGTAGCTACACTGACACAGCTGTAACGGCAGACACGACGTACTACTACCAAGTCGTAGCGAAGAACGATGCAGGACAGACGCTGTCGAACACGGCTAGCGCAGCGCCAAAAGTGGATACTCAGCAGCCAACAACAGGACTGCTGCTCCAGTATCGCACAGCGGATACCAAGGTGAACGACAATCACCTGAATCCGCACTTCCAAATTGTAAACCAAGGCACAACCCCCGTACCGCTCAACGAGTTGAAGATTCGTTACTACTACACGATCGACGGTGACCGTGAGCAGACTTTCAACTGTGACTATGCGGCGCTGAGCTGCTCGAAGCTGAACGGTAAACTGGTTAAAATGGAGAAGGCTGCAACCAGTGCCGATTATTATTTGGAAGTCAGCTTCAACTCGGACGCAGGCGTGTTAGCACCTGGAGGAAGCACGGGCGAAATCCAAACCCGTATTCATAAAACAGACTGGTCGAATTACAACGAAAGTGACGATTACTCGTACAAAGGCACACAAACCTCATATGCCGATCATATGAAAGCTACCTTGTACCATAATGGCGTACTTGTTTGGGGAACTGAACCGACAGCTAATTAAATGATATAAATACAATCGCTGAAATGAGCAGGGGGATTTAGTATCCTATCTGCTCATTTTTTATACGAGAAAACTCATATATGATTATTTTGTAAAAAATGAAATGATATGTTTATTTCTATTATTTTTGTAACACATCAAGAATTAGAATGGAATTAATTAGAAGAAGGAGATGAAAGAAATGAAATAACTCGTATTTTGGTGATGTCTACTGGCTAGAATTGCTTGGAAGTCTAATGTTTAATCAGTACAAATACTTAAAGAGGAGAAATGACAAATGAAAAGAGCGATCTTAGCACTATCAATTTCTGCGTTAGCTTTATCTTTAGGGGGAGTAGCCTCCGCTTCACCAGTAAGTTCAACGGCATCAGCTGTAACCCCAGCAAAAGTTACGGTAACTTTTGAACTTGCAAAAGGAGAAAAAGCGCCCATTACAAAGCAGGATACTCCTCCACTTCGTTTAGGAATAGGTAGCACGTATAAAATGGATGGTTATAACTGGATGATTTTGTATGGAAGTGATGTTGTCGAACTTCATGGAAATAAAGCTAAGATGATTGGCTATGGTACAGCTCAGGTTGAAGCCTTTAAATCTAATGGAGACAAACTTGGAGTTTATACTTTTAAGGTTGAAAGATAGTATTTATATGCAGTGAAGGAGGTGAAATACGCTTCACTTCCTTCACTTATTTTTATTATCATGGATTAATCGGGTAAGTAATCTCCAGATCAGGGAAATACTCTATTTTCGGATTTCCATCTTTGTCTAGTTCAAATTTACTCTTATCATCCTTGTTAAAGATATTTTTGTAGACCTTTATAGTAATTGCTTTGGGGAGAGAGGTGAAAGGTTCAAAACGTGAATCACTTATCAGAACGTTTCCATCCGTAGCACTCCAACCGTTGTTGCTTATAAAATTTAGTTGCTTTCCTTTGTCATCGTAAATTTCATAACTCAAAAAAGGAAGTGACGAAGAAATTTTTAAATTGTCAGGTAGCTTTATGCGAGTTGTGATGCTGGTTGTAATCGGCGTGAGCTCAATCTTTTCCAGAGTATAGTCGATGTTTTGGAACTTTCGTTTAAGAGATGGCGTAAAAGTCAGGTTATTTTTTGTGTTTTTTTCCACTGCAATTTCTATTTTGAAGGGCTGCTTGATACCAGAGACAGGCATGGAAATTGTTAAATCAAACTTATCTGGGAAAGATTTACCCCCTTGGTTGCGTAAATCTGAAAACTGTATAATTGTTGAGTTTTTATTTTTTCCAGGTATCATATATGGGTCAATAGAGTTAGTAGTGTTTGCAGGCGCATAAGAAGAGTTGATTTCTTTTCCATTAATAAAAAATATTAAGTCATCAAGTAATAAGGGTAATTCAGTGTTTAAAAATCTTTTGTCAGTGGTTTGTCGTTCTAAGGCAATGGATACACGTGTTCCATCAAACATGACCTCTGGTACGCTGAGAGTCAGGCCATCGTGAGTATCACTAAGATTTGGCTTTGATACTAGCCCTTTTTCGTCTGCTGTTTGTAAACCAAGATCACCAGCAAGCTGGAATATAGAATCTATACCTGGAATTTGTTTCAAGGACGAAGCCATTGTTGGTGAAATAAATCCAGTACTAACGACAAGTGCAAACGCTACTACAAGTGCAGCGGAGGTCCCGAAAAAGGTATTGCGAACTCCTTTTGAACGAGAGCTAGATTGCTTATAGCTCTTATTACTATAGCGTTCCATGGTTCTATCAATTAAATCCACTTGGAAAGGGGTATTTCGAATAAGCTTTTGTAAGTGCTCAATTTCTTTATCTTCCGGGTTTAAATGAGTGCTCAATTTGTTTTCCTCCCTTTTCATTGTAGTTGATTAGCTTTTTACGGAGTCGCTCATACCTTTTTCGGATCGTGGACGATTTTAGCCCCATAATTGTAGCAATCTCTTCGTAGTTGTAATCCTCAAGCGAACGTAATAATAAAATCTGGCGATCTTTTAATGTTAGCTGATCCAGTAACTCGTGGATTAAATTTGTATATTCGTGTATTGGCTGTTGCTTTAGGTTCAGTTTGTACTGAATGAAGGATTTGAATGTTCTAGCGTTTCTTTTTAATAAGTCAGTACAGTGGTTTTGAGCGATTTTGTAAAGCCAAGCTGAAAAAGAGACGGTAGGTACAAAATGATGTATATGTTCTAGCCCTCTAATGAATATTTCTTGAGCAGCATCTTCCGCTTCTTCCCGATTTTTAAGTAAATAGTAGCAGTATAAAAAGATCTGTTGTTGATAGCGCCGTATGATATGTGTGTATGCTTGTTTGTCGCCTGCTTGGACCTGCTCTATGACAAGATTGATATCTGTGTTTTGATTATCAGTATTTAGTTTTTCCATTAACGTCCCTCCCTTCTGCCTATATAACTGAAAAAGATATGCATTTGTGACATTCAAATAAAAAAACTTGAAGTTTGCTTTTAATGCTTCTCCACATGCACCTCATTCAACTTTTCAATTATCACGGAATTCGTAAAAAAAAGGCTGCTTTCTAAGGCATCATAAAATAAAATGACTTTATAGACCATATATTTCACTATTTTAATTATTTTGTAATGAAATGAATTTCTTACGAGCGAAATCACATGTTAAGTATGACTTACGATTATATCTGCACTATATTGAGGGGGATTGAAATGGAACACACACCTACGATCCGCTCGACGATAGAGACCGAACTAAAGCAAAGGGGATATACATTTAGCAGCTTTAGTAAAATATCTGGTATTAATCGTGGTACATTTAGCACCATGCTGAACAGTAACCCACCCAAGCCGATCTCCGTTCGGCAGATGGACTTGATTACTAAGGCATTAGGATATCCAGAAGGCTGGCTGTATGAGCTGTACATAGATGAATGCTTTCACGAGGGGAAAGGGCACTGGAAACGGATCAAACCTTTTTTATTGCGTTGTGTAGAGTTGGGGAGGAAGGAGTGTATTCAAAGGGTATTGTCGAGACTAACGGAGGACTTGTCCTATGTGTCGACAGTATTTGAGTTTGCAGAAGAATTGCATGAAGGTGGGAGGGAAAACGAAGCTGTCCCTTTTTACGAGTGTGTGATAGAAAACGAAAGATATTACTGCTCGGAGCGGTTGGCTATTAGTCAATACAGATTGTTTTGTAACTCTCTGAATACTGACTTGGATAATAATCGTCAAGCAGCTATAAAGTTTGCTCCGTTTCGAAGAAATCTTCCCTATAATTACCAATTAGATGCATTATTAAAATTGGCTAATGCCTATTTTCAACTTGATGATTGTGAGACGGTTATACAGTATGCTGAAGAACTAAGAGTACTAGCTACGAATATCTATCAACAGCAGGTCAGAGAAAAATTGAAGAGTCGTGAAGTTAAGCCACTAAACACAGAAAGGCGTCTAATCGTGTATTATGGTCAATCCTTTTTATTGAAAGGAAATGCCTACGAGAAACAAGGGTTATATCAAAAGGCCCTGGATTTTATTCCTTATTACGCAGAGTTAACTGGTTTTGAAGGGCTTGACGATATAGGGAGGATAGAGGCAGAAAAATTTAAAATGTGGGCGAAAGCAAACAAGTTAAGTCTCGAAATTCTAATGGGGAAAATGGATAGTTTGCCAGCCTATGTTGAGCTTCTTAGAAATAACCCGCAAGAGATATTACACGGGCTATTGACTATTGTTGAGTCAGCTAATGCCTACAATTATCCAATAGATGAAATCTTAATTCTCTTTGCCGAAAAAATTGATAAATTCAGAGAATTAAATACCAATATTTCTTACTATCATACGAATTATAATCTGATCACTTATTCTCGTTTTTTTCTTGAGCTTAGTCGCTATTATTTTAATAAAGAAGCTTATTTGAAAGCCATGGATGCTATGTTGAAAAGCTTCAAAGCATCTTCTCAATTGAATGATAAAGCCTACTATATCAAGTCTATTACATTATTATTTGAAAAGTATAAAGATCATTCTACGAACGTACAACGGGAGGAATATGAAAAATTACTTGAAGAAGTACAGCATAATGTAAACCAGATGATTCCTTAAACCACAAAAAAGACTAGGTACTTTTTACTTATTAAGTAGAAAAGTACCTAGTCTTTTTTATTCTTCGTAGAATATATAACAAATTTTAAAAAATATTAAACTCATCTCTTGTCTTTGGAATCATCGGAGTTATCTTTAAGAAGCTCACTCTCTGTAATCAGTTCCTTTAAAATGCGATAAGCTTTATTTTGCTCTGCTTCACTCTCTTGTGAAAAAATATAAATGCTTTCCCCATATCTAGGGCTGACTTTAGAGTTCTTCATATGGATTGGGGTCAAAAAATGCAAAAACGTTTGTATTGAGTGCCGCGGCTATTTTCTCCAAATTTTTAATTTGTACATTGATCTCACCACGCTCTAACTTGCCGATATAGGAACCTGTTGAATCAGATGTTTCTGCTAACAACACATGGTTTTTAGGATTGGTGGATTATTATACACATTAAATTCCATAATATATTGAAATGGTGTAGAATAAAGGATTGACCTCCATCCAATTTATTCATATAATTTCTAGTATATTGTAATTGATTGTCGAGGAGGGTGATTTTTTTAAAAATCATCTGAATAAGTCGGGGGTGTTTTTATTGGAAAATACAACCACAATTCGTTCGGAAATTGAGAGAGAATTAAAACTTGGTGGCTACACTTTTAATAGTTTTGGACAAGCTACAGGACTTAACCGAGGCATTTTTAGTGCTATGCTTAACGGAAATCCACCTAAACCTATCTCCGTACGACAAATGGACTTGATTACTAAAGCGCTTAATTATCCGGAGGGCTGGCTATATGACCTATATGTTGATGAATGTTTTTATGATGGAAGACCTCATTGGAAAAGAGTTAAGCCGTTCCTTATACGCTGTGTAGAAGTAGGAAACCTGAGGTGTGTGGAGAAAGTACTATCCCGATTAATGGAGGATCTTAACCATATTCCAACAATCTTTGCTTTGGCAGAGGAGTTATATGATGGAGGAAAGCTACAGGAGGCAATTCCTTTCTATGAGTGTGTAATTGAAAATGAAAAGTATCAGCACTCAGAACGTTTGGCGATCAGTCATTATAAATTATTTCGTGCAAAACTTGGTGAGAATACTGAAATAAATCTAAAGGCAGCTATTCAATTTGAGCCTTTTCGTTTTCGGTTGCCAGAGTGTCATCAATTAGACGGCTTATTGCACCTAACAAATATATATTCCTCGCTACATAAATGGCAAGAAACAATTACACATAGTGATGAGCTTTGGGAACAATCTAAAATTATATATGAAGAGGAAAATAAAAGAAGGGCTCGGAAAAACAGGAATTATGTACCGATAAAAACCGAACGACATTTAGTAGTTTATTATGGGCAAGGATTACTTATGAAAGCTTATGCCTTACAAAAAATTGGTGACTATGAGAAGGCGAAAAAAATTGTTGCTGAGTATGCCGATCTAAGTTGGTTTGAGGGTTTAGACACCGTTGGGAAAAGAGAAGTGGAAAAGTTTAAGGTATGGTCTATGGGGAACTCTTATACACTTGATTTACTGTTAGGAGATACATCTGTACTCCCTCAATATGTAAATTTATTAGAAAACAATAATGATGAGATATTACCAGGGCTTGTGAACATTTTAGAATCGGCTAACAGAAATTTCTTCACAGTTGACAGCATTTTAGATCAATTTATCAAGTTTATTGATACTTTTAGAAGTACTCAGGATGTAATATTTATGGATGATTATTATAATTTTAATTTTCAATTAGCCATTTATTATAGTCGAAACAAGAGACACAAGGATGCAATAAATGCTATTTTACAATGTATCCAGACATCATTCTTTCTTAAAAATGTGGAGAGTTTTGCTCAAAGTATGGTTTTCTTCGAAAATCTTAGAGCTTTATGTGACGAAATACAAATTGAGATTTATAAATCTATTATTAAGGGGGTGTGCAAAGATGAAGAAGGTTTTTCTTTCGCTTTTGCTTTCTCTAATAGTAGTCAGTAATATTGGGAATCTGTCCTATTTGCATAATATTACAATTGGCAATGGTTCACAGATTACAGTTTCAAGTCACGGTAGAGGTGGGTAAAATTTCAAAAAAATTCATTCTGCATCTAACTGAAACTAAGGGATTTTTCCAACTAAATGGACTCAACCAAAAAAACAGCCGTTCTTAGGCTGTTTTTTTGATGCATTCCGTTAAAGGGATGAAATGGGTTTTATTATATTTTTAACCTGTAGGGAAGGTATCAGCTTGTAAACTAATGTAAATACCACACCGAACAGGAGGTTTATTGATGTGAAATGGCAACAATTGGAGGAGTGCATCGAAGAAAAGCGAAAAGAATTAAATGATTTGGCGAAAGAGGTGGGATTGAAGGATCGACGGGTGTTGACCAAGTCTATGGAGTTGGATCGGCTCCTTAATAAGTACAGCGACTGGAAATATAGCTATCGTAGACAACAGAGCGTACTTCAAAGTTCACAGATCCAAGAGAAGCAACACGAGCTCGTCCTATCTTATTAACATCAAGCATCATGACAAGATAAAACCTAACTTCACCTTGGCTTCTAATACATAGTGAGATATAGCATAAACAAAATAATCTCTATTGCATCTTGTACGCCGCCCTTATCCACGTTGTTCGTACAGTTTATTGTTCTGCGTCTACATCAGAGCGGAAGCCACGTAACATGATGATACATCTTAAAAAAACCTCCCCATTCACGTTATTGCGTGAATGGGGAGGTTTTTGGGTTTTACTGCTGCAGCTGCCGCAGCACAGTGATTTCGACACGGCGGTTTTTTTGTCGTCCTGCTTCGGTGCTATTGTCACCAACCGGACGGGTATCTGCATAACCCGCATACTGGAAGCCTGATGGGGATAACTGCTCTCGGTCGATAAAGAACCGGAGTACAGACAGTGCCCGAGCGCCGGAAAGCTCCCAGTTGTCCTTGTAGGTCGACGAGTTAGAGGAACGCGTGAATGGAATGTTGTCCGTATGACCTTCAATGCTAATCGGTGTTTTTAAATCTCGAAATAGACTGGCTAATTTGGATAACGTGTTTGCAGAACCCTGCTTGAGTGCCGCTCTGCCTTGGTCGAATAGAAAGCGGTCATTCAGCGTAATGACAATGCCACGCGGTTGATCGGATACGAAAATCTGGTTTTGTAGCTTGTTGTCTGTAATATATTCCTGAATGACACCCATTAGGTTTTGCAGCTCTTTTTCTTGCTTGCGAAATGCTTGTTCACGCTCGGTGAGCTTGGTTGATCCCGCTTCTTTTTTATTAGAGGCCGGTTGCTTCGTCGCGGGTGGATTCTTGCTGGTATAACGATCGGCAGTCCCTGTAATGCCCGAGCCTTGTTCCAAAATAGAATCTCCCTTGTGGAACGTATCCTGGAGGGATTGAACAACGACGTCGTATTTCTTAGCATCCAGACTGCTCATGGCATACATCACGACGAAAAAAATGAGCAGTAGGGTGATCAGATCGGCATAGGTAATCATCCAACGATCTCGTTGGTCTCCGCCGCCACCTTGACGCCCACGGCGCTTAGCGCGCGCTCTCATGGAAGTCCTCCTTTGGAGTAGCGCTCTCTGTACGTGAGCGACGAGGTGGTTTGCGATCTATATTTTGCTCTGAGCGGATAAAGAACTCCAACTTCTTGCGTACAAGCTTAGGGTTCTCTCCGTTTTGGATAGCCAGGATACCTTGCAGCAGCAAATCCATCGTAATAATTTCACTTTCACTGGCTGCTCTTATTTTGGACGCGATGGGCAGAAAGATCAGATTGGCGCTAGCAACGCCGTATAATGTTGCGATAAAAGCTACAGCAATCGACGGTCCGAGCGCAGTAGGCTCGGTTAGGCTGCCAAGTACATGGATCAGACCCATGACCGTACCGATAATCCCCATCGTAGGGGCATAGCCGCCTGCCGATTCAAATATTTTGGCGTACCCTTCATGTTTGTGCCCAATAGCATCTAACTCTAGTTCTAAAATTTGCTTGATCTGTTCCTGTTCAGTGCCGTCAATGACTAGTTGAAGACCTTCCCGCAAAAATGCATTCGGATGCTCTGATGATATACGTTCTAGCGCAAGCACACCGGATCGGCGGGAGGTGGCTGCCATGGAAACCAAATCTTCTATATATTGCTCCGTTGGATTGTCCTCACGACTAAAAGCCATCCGCAGAGCGGTGGGTATAGTCTTCAGCTTGGAGGCAGGGTAGCTGATCACAACGGCGGCGAAAGTTCCGCCGAATACGATCAGAGCTGATGTACCTTGAAGCAGCCCTGTGAATTCTCCGCCTTCCCACAAGAAGCCACCGATTAATGCTATGATTCCGGCGATGATGCCCAATACGATGGTGATATCCAAAATTCAATTCACTCCTATTCAAGACTTATCGTTTGCATCCGCGGTAAGAAAGAGGTATAATACGGGAACAAACATTCTTATTCAACCATATTTCCCAAGTATCATTGCTCGGGAAATATCGACATAGAATTACAGGCAAAGACGTTAAAGCTCGATTGGTGTAAAAACATGATGTTTCCATTTTAGACGATAAGGGTGATGCAGGGCAATGAGTGATATCGTTGTTAGCGATAAGACTTTTGAAATTCAGTCGGAATTCCAACCTCAAGGCGATCAACCCCAGGCCATTTTTGAATTGGTAGAAGGAATTGCAGAAGGAAAGAAGCATCAAACTCTGTTGGGTGCTACGGGAACAGGTAAGACGTATACCATCGCTCAAACCATTGCCAAGCTGAATCGGCCTACACTGGTTATTGCGCATAACAAGACCTTGGCTGCTCAACTGGCAAGTGAGTTTAAAGAATTTTTCCCAAACAACTCAGTTGATTATTTTGTCAGCTACTATGATTACTACCAACCGGAAGCGTACATCCCTTCTTCCGATACGTATATTGAGAAGGATTCCAGCATCAATGAGGAGATTGATAAACTTCGCCACTCAGCCACAAGCTCTCTGTTTGAGCGTCGTGACGTTATTATTGTAGCGAGTGTCTCTTGCATTTATGGTTTGGGTTCCCCGAAAGAATATTCAAGCTTGCTGCTCTCGCTTAGAGTCGGCATGGAGAAACCCCGCAATCAGATTTTGTCCCGCCTGGTCGATATTCAATATCAGCGGAACGATATCAACTTCGTGCGGGGTACTTTCCGTGTACGGGGGGATGTTGTTGAGATATTCCCGGCTTCCCATGGAGAAAATGCAATACGGGTAGAATTGTTCGGAGATGAAATTGAACGAATTACTGAGATTAATGTGCTTACAGGTGAATTGATCGGTGAACGTGAACATATCGCTATTTTCCCGGCATCTCACTTTGTTACTCATGAGGATACGATGAGGGTAGCATTGGTTAACATTGAACGTGAGCTAGAAGAGCGGTTAGCAGAGCTGAAGGAACAAGGGAAGCTGTTAGAGGCGCAACGTTTGGAGCAACGTACCCGCTATGATATCGAGATGATGAGAGAGGTTGGCTTTTGTTCCGGTGTCGAAAACTACTCGGGTCCACTGACATTCCGCGAGCGCGGAGCGACACCATATACTCTTTTGGATTACTTTCCAGATGATATGCTGATCGTCATCGACGAATCTCATGTTACATTGCCGCAGATTCGTGCGATGTATAACGGGGACCAAGCGCGTAAAAATGTGCTGGTTGAGCATGGTTTCCGTTTGCCATCTGCCTTGGATAACCGTCCGCTGAAGTTCGAAGAGTTCGAGGACAAAGTGAATCAGATTATCTATGTATCGGCTACTCCAGGCCCGTATGAGATGGAAAAATGCGATACGATGGTGCAGCAGATTATCCGTCCCACCGGTCTCCTTGATCCTATTATTGAGGTGCGTCCGAGCAAAGGGCAGATTGACGATCTCATTAATGAGATACGGCAGCGCATAGAGCGTGAAGAACGGGTACTGGTCACCACACTCACGAAGAAAATGGCTGAGGATTTGACTGACTACTTAAAAGAAGTGGGCATCAAAGTTCGATATATGCACTCTGAGATTAAGACTTTGGAGCGGATGGCCATTTTGCGGGATCTTCGTCTGGGAACCTTCGATGTGCTGATCGGGATCAACCTGTTGCGGGAAGGTCTCGATTTGCCGGAAGTATCGCTGGTTGCGATTTTGGATGCGGACAAAGAAGGCTTCCTGCGTTCTGAGCGCTCTCTGATTCAGACGATCGGGCGGGCAGCACGGAATAGTGACGGACGTGTTATTATGTATGGCGATAAGATTACCGATTCTATGGATAAAGCGATCAAGGAGACGGAACGTCGCCGTGCGATTCAAATTCAATACAATGAAGAACATGGAATTACCCCGCAAACCATTCGTAAAAAGATTCGTGATGTCATTGAAGCAACCAAGACGGCAGAGTCCAAGAATGATTACCTTCCTAATGAGACGGGTAAACTTTCCAAGAAGGAGCGTCAATCCCTCATTCAGCGCCTAGAAGCAGAAATGAAGGACGCGGCCAAGAATCTACAATTCGAACGGGCCGCCGAGTTGCGTGATGCTTTGCTGGAGTTGCGGGCTGATTAAACATTGGGAATAAGCTATAAGCAAAACATATTGATAATAAAATGTTTGATTGCTTTTAAGAAATAGTGAGGACGGCCGATGTGGTCGTTCTCTTTGCGATATATCACTTCCATCGGATAATCCAATGCGATATAGGATGACGTGAATTACGGCTAAGGAGATGAAACATTTGGCGAATGAAAGCATCATCATCAAAGGCGCACGCGCGCATAATCTCAAAAATATTGACGTGACGATTCCACGGGACAAGTTCGTCGTCCTGACGGGGCTTAGCGGCTCAGGTAAATCATCACTGGCTTTCGATACGATCTATGCAGAAGGACAGCGGCGGTATGTGGAATCATTATCTGCGTATGCCCGTCAATTCCTCGGGCAAATGGAGAAACCGGACGTCGATTCGATTGACGGCCTGTCTCCTGCCATTTCCATTGACCAAAAAACGACAAGTCGGAATCCTCGTTCTACGGTCGGAACAGTTACAGAAATCTATGATTACTTGCGGTTGTTATTTGCCCGAGTAGGTCATCCTCATTGTCCTGAACATGGCATTGAAATCACTTCACAGACCGTCGAACAGATGGTAGACCGCATTTTGCAGTATCCTGAAAAGACGCGGCTGCAAATCCTGGCTCCATTGGTATCCGGTCGCAAAGGTGAGCATAAAACACTGTTCACTGATATAGCCAAGCAGGGCTTTGTACGGGTACGTGTGAATGGCGAACTGCGTGAATTGTCCGAGAAGATTGAACTGGAGAAGAACAAGAAGCACTCGATTGAAGTGGTCGTAGACCGGATCGTAGTCAAGGAAGATGTACGTGCGCGTCTGTCCGACTCTATTGAGACGGCACTGAATCTTTCAGGCGGACAGTTGCTTGTAGATATTATAGGGCAAGAGGAGTTGCGATTTAGCTCCAACTTTGCGTGTCCGATTTGCGGTTTTAGCATAGATGAGCTATCTCCACGGATGTTTTCTTTTAATAGTCCGTTCGGCGCTTGTCCAGATTGTGATGGGTTAGGCGTTAAAATGGTCGTTGACCCTGATCTGCTCATACCCGATCCAGAAAAAAGTGTAGAAGATGGGGCGTTCCAGGCATGGAGTGGAGGAACTTCCACTTATTATCCTCAATTTTTACAGTCCGTATGCGAACACTACGGTATTCCGCAGGATATTCCTGTAAGCCAATTGACGTCAGAACAAATGAATCTTATTTTGCACGGAACAGGTGACCAGAAGATCCGTTTCCGCTATGAAAATGATTTTGGTCAACGTAAGGAAGCCTATGTGACCTTTGAAGGCATTATCCCGAATTTGGAGCGTCGTTACCGTGATACCGCTTCTGAGGGAATACGTGAATTTATTGAAGGCTTTATGAGTGCAAAGCCATGTAACACCTGTAAGGGGCACCGACTGAAAAAAGAAAGCCTGTCGGTAACCATTCAAGAGCGCAATATCGCTTATGTGACAGCTTTGTCTGTCGGGGAGGCTTCTCACTTTTTCCATACACTGGAGCTGAGTGAGAAAGAGCAGTCGATTGCCAATCTCATTTTAAAGGAAATTAACAGCCGACTGGGATTCCTCGTGAACGTTGGTCTGGAATACCTGACTTTAAGCCGTGCAGCAGGTACATTGTCCGGCGGGGAGGCACAACGTATCCGATTGGCGACACAGATCGGGTCCAGTCTGATGGGTGTGCTTTATATTTTGGACGAGCCAAGTATTGGGCTGCATCAGCGAGATAATGATCGTCTGATTAGTGCTTTGGAACATATGCGGAATCTGGGCAATACGCTGATCGTGGTGGAGCATGACGAAGATACGATGATGGCGGCGGACTATATCATTGACATTGGGCCAGGAGCCGGAATCCATGGCGGGATGATCATGTCGCAGGGGACTCCACAGGAAGTTATGGAAGATCCGAATTCCCTGACCGGACAATATTTGAGCGGTCGCAAGTTTATTCCGGTCAATACCGAGCGGCGCAAGCCTGCGGATAAGTGGCTGGAGATTCGCGGAGCCAAGGAGAACAATCTCAAAAATGTGAATGTCAAAATTCCATTGGGTGTTTTCACGGCTGTTACTGGCGTATCCGGGTCTGGAAAATCGACGCTGGTCAACGAAATTTTGTACAAAACGTTGGCGCGTGATCTGAACCGTGCGAGAGTACGCCCAGGTCAACATAAAGAAATTCGCGGGCTAGAGCATATCGAAAAGGTTGTTGAGATCGATCAATCGCCAATCGGCCGTACCCCGCGTTCCAATCCTGCAACTTATACAGGTGTGTTCGATGATATTCGTGACTTATTCTCGCAGACGAACGAGGCTAAGGTTCGAGGCTACAAGAAAGGCCGGTTTAGTTTTAACGTTAAGGGAGGCCGATGTGAATCTTGCAGAGGCGACGGGATCATCAAGATTGAGATGCACTTTTTGCCTGATGTGTACGTACCATGCGAAGTGTGCAAAGGCAAACGCTATAATCGGGAGACCCTTGAGGTTAAGTATAAAGGGAAGAGTATTGCTGATGTGCTGGAGATGACGGTAGAGGATGCGACAGCATTTTTTGAAAATATCCCCAAGATTCATCGCAAGATTCAGACGCTGATGGATGTAGGTTTGGGGTATATCAAGCTGGGTCAACCAGCAACTACCTTGTCTGGTGGTGAAGCACAGCGTGTGAAGCTGGCTTCCGAATTGTATCGTCGCAGCACAGGCAAAACCATTTATATTTTGGATGAGCCGACAACCGGTCTGCATGTTCACGATATTGACCGATTGTTGACCGTGCTGCATCGTTTAGTCGATTCAGGCGAGACCGTACTGGTTATTGAGCATAATCTAGATGTAATTAAAACAGCCGATTTCCTGATTGATCTGGGGCCCGAAGGTGGAAGCGGCGGTGGAACGATCTTGGCTACCGGGACACCAGAACAACTTGTAAAAGTAGAGGAATCCTATACAGGCCGATACTTAAAGCCGATCCTTGAACGGGATACACAGCGCAGTCAAGCGCTTCAGACCGTCGATCTATAGATATAGTTTTAACGTACGTTGTGAAAGCCCTGCACAGACAGGAAGGCAGAATACAAATTAGCGTATTTGTGCCTTCCCGTTGGCAGGGTTTATTTTTTTTGTAAAAAAAGAAAACTTTTATTAAATTCCTGCGTTAAAGCATGTGACACATAGTTTACCAAGCGCTGGAATAATAAATCTATAGGTATATTCTTCGAAGAAAGTCTCTGAGTAATCTCTACATTTTAGAGTTTTGGATGTTTAGGCTCGGGCTTGAAGAGGTTAATATATAACTTATGATTATCTAGCATCATACGAAGTTCCGTGCCCACGTGACAACCATTACTAGTTGAAGCGACCGTTTATAGTTAAATTGCATCTAAGGTTTATATCACATCTCTGAGGAAGTCATGAAGGGAGCTGGAACGTTTGAAGATTAAGCAAAGTAGAGTTCTACGTACACGTGTATACTCATGGGCAGCAGGAGTCGCTTTAGCGGCATGGTTGTTGGGTTATAGTGCTGTACCGGCCTATGCATCCGAGGTGTCCGAGGCGTATGCGCCCAAACAAGCCGAGATCGAAACTAGTGCAGCGATTGGCAGTATTAAGGATTCCGAGAGCGCTCACAATTACATTCAGCCCGCTGCAAAGGGCGGGTTCTTAATGCTGAACGTCGAAGACGATACAGAAGCCAGTGTAGTACACGTCACGTATGGCAAGCTGGATAGTTCTCTGGAGACAGTATGGAAACACCAGCAAGACCTGAGCGTACAGCCGGGAACAAGTAGCAGGGGAGTCCAGCGGGAGACGTCGGATGGTGGCTTGCTGTTTCTGCTTGATTATACCCAACCGAACGGAATGCGAGATGTGCAGGCTTCACGATTGGATGCGGATGGAAACCCCCTGTGGTCCAAAACGTTATCCACTGACGGTTTGATATCCTATGGGCAGAATTCTCAGGTAGGATTGGAGCCGCTAGAGGATGGCAGTTTTCTGGTGTCCTCGCTGAACCCTGCGGAGCAGTCCTTCACTGTACTCAAATACACTGAAACTGGCGATATACAATGGAATCGAACGACAAACGGAGTGACCTCGGGTTGGCTGGTCGGCAATCACAATGGATATTATGCGCTATTGAACAGCTCAGATGGTCCCGTGGGGGTACAAGCCGATGTGTATGGTCGCAATATCCGTGATGTCCATCTGGACTTAGGATCAGGTAAAGAAATTGCCGCGGTACATGAGTTGTCTAGCGGTCATATTGCTGTAACAGGGCTTAAAGGAAACAGCAAACGCACCCAGGTGTTAAGTAATGGTCTGCAATTGTTTAGTAACACAGAGGACTACGCGGCTGACCGGGTATATCTGCCCGAGGAGCAGTTGTACGTCCAGTTCAGTGATCAATATGACCCACTGGGTAAAACCACGAAGATGCATGGCATCACTATCACAGGCTTAAAAGGAAACGGTACGAAGGTATGGGAAACGAAGACTCATTATAAGGAAGATAACTCCTTCGGCATCCGATATGATACGGGATTGATATATAAGATACCTTCAGGCTACGCGGTGGTGACATCTACAACAGGCGCTCATAAGCCAATAGTACTCGATTTTGCGAAAATATTGATACCGGAGTAATCCGGTGTCTTTTTTATTCAATCGAAGAAGTAGGAAGTAGGTATGGCGCTGGTTTATGGCATAAGAAACAGCCTGCTTGTATATAAAATACAAGCAGGCTGTTAATGGACTTAATGTCTAGGATGCAACGTGGCTGGACTGTAAAATGGCGGACAGCTTTTCCTGGAAAGACGGAATGCCTACACGCTGTACATACGCATAAAAGCTTTCGCCAGCAATCCTATTTTCTTTGTAGAACAGAATAAGCTCTGCCAATACAGGACCAACCTGGTCCCCACGTACGCGGCCTTTGAGTGTCTTGTTGAACTGGGCACCAGCTCCAAGCGCCCCGCCAACAGCGATGTCGAACGCGTCAACCATGCCTTCAGGTGTCTTAAGGAGCGAGCCTTGCAGTCCAATATCCGCAATATGCTTTTGACCGCAGGAATTCGGGCAGCCGATAAAATGGATGCGCACCTTTTCATCCAATTGTACGTGCTGATCCAAATACTCGGCAACGTCAACCGCTCGCTTTTTCGTTTCCACAATCGCCAGATTGCAAAATTCATTTCCTGTGCACGATACCGTACGGCTCATAAAATGCTTGGGCTGTGGTGTCAGGCGTTGCAGCACAGGAGCTTTCAGTAGCTCATCTACTTGGTCATCCGGCACACCGCTCAGCAATATATTTTGCGACATCGTGGTACGAATCTGTCCATCGCCGTAGCGATCAGCCAGGTCGGCCAGTTCGTGCAACTCGTTAGCACTGAGGCGACCGACAGGTACGTTCAGACCGACATAGTTCAGACCTTCTTGGGCTTGGGGATGTATACCGTCAAAATAGGCGGCTTGCCACCCAATGGTTTTATCTTCACCTCGTCCTGGCATTTCGCCAGTGTACTCGGTAAGCTTGGCTAGAAATTTGTCCGGGCCCCAATCGGCAATGAGGAATTTCAGACGGGCATGGTGCCGTTTTTCCCGATAGCCGTAATCACGGAAGATGGTTGTGACAGCAATAGCAACCTTCAGCACTTCCTCAGGACGGACAAACAAGTCCAGCGGATGTGCCAAATGCGGCTTGGCAGATAATCCACCGCCAACCATCACATGGAAACCAACCACTTCTTTTCCGTCAAGGATCTTGGTTGCCGGTGTGAAGGACAGGTCGTTAATTTCAGCCTGTGCATTGTTGTAGGTATTACTGGAGATGGACATTTTGTATTTGCGCGGAAGATTGGAAAAGTCACGATTTAATAAGAAAAAGCGGTTTACTTCATCTACAATCTCCTGAGTATCCACCAGTTCATTAGGATCAATGCCAGCCAGCGGATTGCCGACAATGGTACGCGGGCAGTCCCCACAGGCTTCAAAGGAATACAAACCGACCTTTTCCAATCGTTCGAAAATATCCGGCAAGCTTTCAACGGTCAGCCAGTGAAATTGAATCGCCTGACGGGTGGTGACATCTACGAGACCACGCCCATACAACGCGGAGATGTCCGCTAAGGCACGTGCCTGGGCTGAAGTCATGATCCCTGTGTTGATGCGGACACGCATCATGAAATGGCCATCCTTAGGCTTTTGCTGGTAAACCCCGGCCCATTTGAATCGGTCCATATCGTCCGCAGTGATCGAGTCATAGCCTTTGTGCGCATAGCTTTCAATGATGGTGCGTATAACGTCGAGACCGTCCTTTTCCAGCTTGACTAGCTCAAACTTGTTAAGCTTATCGGGATGAGCGTTCCAGATTGGTTCATAGGCCATCCTTTTAACCTCCTTCAGGTGTCTTATTTATACTTGAGATGTTAGATATAGAACTCACGATTTTATTTTTATTTCCGACAATATAACTAAGATATAATGTGATGGTATCATAGTTGGTTATGCCCGTAAACGAAGGAATGGTCTAAAAGGTATAACGATTTTTTATTGTTTTTGCTTATTTTTTTGATATAAGGATTTGGAAAATTTATAATATAAATAGCATGAGAGGATAGGGATGCAGCAAACGGCGCTTTTTTAGAAAAAGATAGGGCTTAAAGCGATTGTATGCGTGTCCCCTCTATGGTAGATTTGGACTAACTGATAGAACAGGGTCATGTTAGAGAGGAAATGGTGAGTATATGCGTAAGATGGGGAAAAGGGTGGCTGTGTTGGCTTTGGGCAGCGCTCTATGTGTTTCTGGAACGGCAGGTGCAGCCAGCAGTGGAACTGCATTAAAGGCCAAGGTCATTAATGGTGGGGTCTATGTTAACGTAAGTGATATGAATAAAGCATTAGGAACCAGCGGCGCGTATAACAGCGCAAATGGTACATACACGTTATCGGCCGATCGTGTGCCACAGGTCGTTAAAAATGTTTCTCCTTCTGTAGTCGGCATCATTGGTCGTTCAGCGACAGGAGAGACCGTAGCAGGGGGAGACCGATACAACCTGGCTCACGGCACGGGTGTCATCATTCGGGCAGATGGATGGATTGTTACGAATGCGCATGTTATCGAAGGATTAGGTGATGCCGTAGTTGTAACCTCGGACGGAAAATCTTACGGAATCATCGACAGCTACAGCGATCCGATCAGTGATTTGGCGTTGATTAAAATTAAGGCAAGCGGCCTTAAGCCTGCTACCTTTGCAGCTTCTACGAACAGTTTACAGGTAGGCGAGCAGGTAGTGGCTATCGGTACGCCGATCTCTTTCTCACTTCGTAACTCGGCAACCTCAGGTGTTGTTAGCGGGCTGAACCGTGGTGTCAACGCTGCTTATCGTCTGATCCAAAGTGATACCGCGATCAACCCTGGTAACAGCGGTGGTCCGCTGGTCAACCTCAAGGGCGAGGTCATCGGGATTAATACAATGAAATTCTCAGCGGTCGGAATTGAAAATATGGGTTTTTCGATTCCGGCAGATACAGTGAAATATGTCATCAATCAATTTTTCAAATATGGCGAGGTTCGGCGTGCTAGTCTTGGCTTAGGGCTCGAAGAGAGCTGGTCAGCTATCGTCGGATTGCCTACCGAGGATCCTTTGAAAGTCACGAAAATCACTTCAGCCAATGCCGTACAGGCCAAAATCAAGGAAGGCGATGAGCTGTATAGTATTAACGGCAAGCGTGTAGCCTCTGCCATTGATGTCAATGAGCTGCTTAAAAACTATCAACCAGGGCAAACGATAAGTGTACTTATGCAATCGGACGGTGATATTGTAAAGCGCAAGCTGGTACTGACACAGGATAATGGTGAAATTTATGATTCCATTCAGTCTGGAGAAGATCTTGAGGATTCGAATGAATCAGGAGCTACTGTAGATGACGGCATAGCGCCTTCGAAAGAAGCATCAGATTCAGCTACGGGAAAATGAACGATAACGGCTCATGAATCTATAAAATAAAGCTAAAGGGAGATTTACTGTGAAGCATATGCAAAGAAAAATGATGCGTAAGCTGGGGGTCGGCGCTGTCGCATTGTCCCTTCTGCTTACCGCTTTACCAGCAGTTGCAGCAGATCAAGATAAAAACATATTGGAATTGCGACTGCAAAGTGGCAGCAATACAGCCATCGTGAACGGTCAAAATGCGAATATTACGAAGCCCTATTCCAAAAGTGGTGCACTGATGGTTCCGGCTGGTGTGTTTAAAAAGGCATTTAACAGCAAAATTCGCCTAGCTGAAGATAATGTGGTCAAGATCACCAGCGGCACTCACGTCGTATCGCTGACAATTGGTAGTCGTACAGCCTGGGTGAGGGGCCACAAGGTAACACTTCCGGCTCCGCCAGAAATGTCATCAGGGATCCTCATGGTGCCTTTGCGTCAAGTAGCAGAAGGGCTTGGCGGTAAGATGGAGAAGAATGGCGCAGGAATCATCATTCGGATGCAAGCCCAAGAAGAGGCGGGTACGGTAGCTGAAGAAACACCGAACATTGATAATGATGAGGGCAAGACGCAGATCGGGAACAGTTACTACGATTGGTCCATGAACTATCCAACAGGACTCGTCATCGGTCAGGGAGGTGGAGATGAGAGCATTTCCACATTTATGGACGAGAACAGTGCATACTATATGGAAGTACACACAGCAATACAACCGGTTCCATTGAATGCAGACGATCTGCTGCAACAATTGGTGCAGGCAGCTAAGGAAACAGGAGAAACTGTGGTGGATCGAAAATCCTTCCCGAAAGCGAAAGTGCCTTATGCTCGTGTTATTACGAAGGATGGGGACGGCGTACTATGGGAAAATCGTCAGTACTATGACAATGGACGACTGTATGTAATATATTTTTCCGATGCTAAAGCAACGAACTATAAAGATCTGGCCCAGTATGCCGGACTGCTGAACTCCTTTAAAACCTCTTTTAACGCACAGGATAAAAGTATTAAAGACTTGTCCACTGTTGTCGGAGGCACACGCGAGGCCGGGAACCCAGACTATGGTGTGTCACTCAAAATACCCGCAGGCTGGAAAATGGACGACCAGCGAATGCAATATGAAAGCAATGACGGATCAAGCTTCAACATGAAAGTCACCTCAGCTCCTGCGGATGGAAAATTGGAGAACTGGGGTCAGCAGCTGCAAAAATGGCTGAGCGATTCATTTGTGTCCACTGCTTATGAGGCACAAAAGACATATCCGCTGGAAGTTGCAGGCGTTCAGGGATTAGTGCAGGAGTACCGCTATAATTTTGGAGATGAATGGGTCAAAGAGTACAATGTGCTGATTCAGCAAAATGGATACCGCTACCTGGCTGAATATGCAGTGCCTGAAAAAGTAAGCAAGGGAAATGACCAGTTCAACGCGATCATCTCCTCGCTTCAAATTGATTTTCAAACGGTAGCAAATAACTTTGGACAATTGGAAGAGGATGACTACCTGGCGGACAAAACGAAAACGATTAAAAAGACGTCTAAAGCATATGAATATACAGTGAATATCCCACGCTATTGGACCGCGGTTAGCGATCAATTTGAATTGGGAGATATAGAGTATCAATTTACCGGAGGACGTTTTTCCATCAAAATCGACAACGACCAATCCTTTGAATTAACGGTGTCTCAGCTTAAGGACTTCTATGATAAGCAAGCCAAGAACTATAAAAACCTCAAAGTAGAGGAAGTGAAGGACGTAACGTTTGCTGGAGTTCCAGCAGTGTCCTTTACATTCCACCGTGTAGAGGAAGGTATCGGTTATACAGGTCGCCAAATCGTTTTGGAGCATAACGGCAAAACCTACACCGTGACAACAACATTAAACGATGCGAACAACACAGCGGCACAGTCTAATGCACTAGATTCGACGCTGAATTCGTTTCATTTTGTGAAGTAGAGGGTGTGGGGAAAAGATTAGTGAGTTGTAGTCGGTAGAGGCTACGCGTACCATTTGATCCTACGATCGCTGTTGACCCGGGATTCTTGGATTGTATAAGGATTGAATAGTAAGCTTTTAAAGAGTGAAGTAAGCAGGGAAGAGCGAAGATGTCGGACTAAATGTATAGGAGGAATCCGAACATAATTACGCTAAAGGCAGTCGATAAAAGTAATTGGGAAGAATGTGTTGAGCTTGAACCGAGTCCTGAACAACAAAGATTTATGGTATCTAACCTTTACTCAATTGCCGAATGTCAGTTTTTAGATGGGTTTGTATCTAAAGCGATTTATAATGATGACGTATTGATTGGCTTTACGATGTTTGGTTTAGACCCGGATGACGGAAACTACTGGGTTTACCGATTTATGATTGACGAAAGATTTCAAGGTCGAGGTCATGGTTACCATGCAATGTTGCTGGTGATCGACGAAATCAGGAAAGCCAGTGATAGGACTGATGTTATCATGATTGGATATAAACCAGACAATGAACTAGCTAGAAAGCTATACAGAAAATCTGGTTTCAGGGAGGAAGGAATATCACCCTGGGGAGAAATGCTTGCGAAGTATAGGTTTGCTTAGTTAATGATATGATGACGCACCTCCAAAGCACCGCTGACCGGGATTGGAGGTGTTTTTGTGCTTTTAGTATTATATTTTTAAAGGAATCGCTTGGAAAGTGTAGAAGCTTGGGGCGCAGTCTGGTACACTAGATTAGTTACAAGATAAGAATGATTTCTGCCGCAGATGTTTGTGATGCGGATTTTTTGAGTTGGATGCGATTCATGCGGAGGACCGATGGTTCGGTGTGTGAATGATCGAACAAGATGATAGAGACAGATAGGACTTAATAATATGATTCTTAGTAAGTTTCCATTCCCCTGACTGAACATAACCAGCTTTGGAATGAGTGGATGGAACGTTCTTGAGATGACCAAGTAAGCAGCATAGCTGCCCTGAAAACAACGAGATTCAATGAGGGGTCATTCGTTTTCAGCATATAGGGAGGGCAATAATGAAATCAGCAGTACGAAGAGAAGATGTCGAGCTTCTGGCACCAGCAGGTGACTGGGATTGTATGCGCGCGGCGGTAGCGAACGGAGCCGATGCGATCTTTTTTGGGGTGGAAAAGTTCAACGCACGAGCACGGGCGAATAATTTTCGCATGGATGAACTGCCCGAGATTATGGCTTTTTTGCATAGCTACGGGGTTAAGGGCTTTTTGACATTCAATATACTGGTATTTGAAAACGAGCTGGAGGACGCTAAAGAGCTGGTTGATGCCTGTATTGATGCCGGAGTCGATGCCCTAATTGTTCAGGATATGGGTTTGGTGAAAATGATCCGCGACATTTCACCGGATTTCCCGATCCATGGTTCTACCCAAATGACGATCACCTCGCCGGAGGCTGTAGAATTCACAAAGCCGTACAACATGGAACGGGTTGTGCTGGGTCGTGAAAATAATCTAAAACAGATTCAAAAAATTGGCGATCAAGCGAGACTTCCGATGGAAGTATTCGTGCATGGAGCGTTATGCGTATCTTATTCAGGCCAATGCCTGACTTCAGAAATGTGGGGCGGACGCTCTGCAAACCGTGGTGAGTGTGCACAGGCATGCCGTTTGCCTTACGATTTGATGGTGGATGGAGAGCAAAAGCCGATGGCCGATGTGACATACCTACTATCCCCCAAGGATTTGGCGGCCATTGATTTGATACCAGAACTGATTGATGCCGGGGTGGTTTCCTTTAAAATTGAAGGGCGACTGAAAACGCCTGAGTATGTAGCGAATGTGGTTAGCAAATATCGCAAGGCCATTGACAAGTATTTTGATGGCGATACGTCCAAGACGAGCAAAGAAGATATCCGCGAGCTGCAGCAGAGCTTTTCACGCGGCTTTACGCACGGTTTTCTGGAAGGAACGAATAACAAAAAGCTGGTGGACGGTACGTTCCCGAAAAGCCGGGGCGTGTACCTGGGCCGAGTGGAACAAATCCTTCGTGATGGGGTAGTATGCCGCATCGATGCCCCGCTCAAGCGTGGCGATGGTATTGTATTTGATGCAGGAGATCCTACGCAAAAAGAAGAAGGCGGACGCGTATACGATATCCGCCGCAAGGGTGTGAAGATTGAAGGCGAAGCCGGAGAAGGCTGGATCGTTGACATCGTAGCAGGACGCAACGATGTGGATCTGCGCCGTGTACACGTAGGCGACCGTATTTGGAAGACCAACGACCCGGCGCTGGACAAGCGTCTGCGCCAGTCGTACGAAACCGAAAAGCCGTACCGAGTTTTCCCGGTACATGTGCGGGTCAGCGGCTCCCCAGGACAGCCACTGTCGACATGGTGGACCGACGTGCAGAAGGGTACAACGGTTCGCGTGGACTCCGAGCTGGAGCTTGAAATTGCCCAGAAGCGTCCGATGACGCATGAACTGCTCGAAGAGCAATTCGGCCGACTGGGCGGAACAGTGTTCCAGCTGGAAGAGCTGGACGTCCATCTGCATGGAGACGTCATCGTGCCCATGCGCGAGCTGAACAGCATCCGCCGTCAGGCGGTGGAACTGCTCGCGGGCGAACGCCCCAAACCACCCGTATACACGAAACGGGCGGTAGAGGTGTATGGCGATGCCTCGGCTCCGGCATCGTCTGTGGCACGCGGTCAGGCAGAGCTGACCGCGCTGTGCCGCAGCCTCCCTCAGGTGGAGGCTGCGCTTGAGGCCGGCGTGGAGTTCATCTACGCCGACTTCGAGTTCATCAAGCAATTCCCGGCAGCTGTAGAGGCTGTGCACGGTGCTGGGCGCCGAATTGCGTTGGTGACTCCGCGTATTCACATGCCGGGCGAAAACGGATATCACAACAATATCCTGCGCCTGAAACCGGATGCTGTGCTGGTACGCAATCCGGGAGCCTTGTATTTTTACATGCGTCATCGCTTGGAGAACCCGGATGCACATCATCCGCAATTGATTGGCGACTTCTCGCTAAATATCGCCAACCATAAAGCGGCTGATCTATTCCTGGATTCCGGCTGTGACCTGGTAACACCGTCGTATGATCTGAACATCCAACAGATGGTCGATATGCTGGGACGTACACGTACCGACAAGCTGGAGATCGTCATCCAGCAGCATTTGCCGATGTTCCATACCGAACACTGCGTATATTGTACCTTTATGAGTGAAGGCACAGACTACACTAACTGTGGTCGTCCGTGTGAGGATCATCGCGCATCCCTACGTGATCGTATTGGGATGTCTCACCCGGTTCGCGTGGACGAAGGATGCCGTAATACAGTGTATAACGCGATTGAGCAATCAGGCGCGGAATACCTGTCTAACTTCCTAGAATTAGGCGTATCCCGTTACCGCGTGGAATTTTTGGAGGAGACACCAGAGCAAGTTCATGAGGTTATTGATCTCTATAACCGTGCCTTGCGCGGTGAAATCAGCGGAACACAAGTATGGAAGACGCTGAAAGCGACGAATCAGCTAGGGGTTACACGTGGGCAACTGGTGAAATAAACAACTGTATATTTGTTCAGGAGCCAAATAGATTTTAGAAGCATAATCTAATCATATAGTAAGTAGGGATTGAAGACATGTTCTCTTTAAGGGAAGATGTCTTCTTCTTTAACCTATTAAATTTATCCATCTACCTGTTATAATCATAGACAGTATACCTAACCGTTATTATTGAAGACAAAGGAGTTTAACCTATGAGAATCCGTAAAGCAATTATCCCTGCTGCGGGATTAGGGACCCGTTTTCTTCCTGCTACGAAAGCGATGCCGAAAGAAATGCTTCCAATCATAGACAAACCAACGATTCAATTTATTATCGAAGAGGCCGTAGCATCAGGTATTGAGGATATCATTATCGTTACTGGTAAAGGAAAAAGGGCGATTGAGGACCACTTTGATTACTCATTCGAGTTGGAGTATAATTTGACCTCGAAGGAAAAATGGAACCTGCTCAATGAAGTGCGTAAACCATCAGAGATGGCTGATATCCACTATATTCGTCAAAAGGAGCCTAAAGGGCTGGGGCATGCCATCTGGTGTGCACGTAAGTTCATCGGTGACGAGCCCTTTGCTGTCCTTTTGGGTGATGACATCGTAGAGTCTGAGAATCCATGTCTCAAACAGATGATTGACGTGTTCGATGAGTATCAGCGTTCTGTTGTAGGTGTAAAACAAGTCGATTGGAACGAGGTGCATCGTTACGGGATTGTTGAAGGCCATGCACTTACTTCCAAAATCTCTGAGGCGGAACGATTGGTAGAAAAGCCAAAGAAGGAAGAGGCTAAATCCAATTTGGCGATCATGGGACGTTATATCTTGACACCCGATATTTTCGATATTCTGGGTCAACAATCTGTGGGAGTAGGCGGGGAGATTCAGTTGACGGATGCATTGTCCAAACTGGGAGAAAAGAATCCGATCCTGGCCTACGAATTTGACGGGAATCGTCATGACGTTGGCGAGAAATTGGGATTCATTGAAACGACCATTCATTATGCTCTACAGCATAACGAGATTAAGGATGAAGTATTGGCTTATATGAGACAGGTTATTGAAGAGATTGACCAACAAAAATAAACATCTCGCTAAACCCAACTATGCTTCCTTAATATAAGAAAGAGACTACCGGATGATATAACGTCATCTGATAGTCTCTTTTTATTAACTATTTCTCCGATTTCAACTGAGCAATTTGCTCTTTTTCCTTCGGATCAGCCTTAATCAGTTTCTTATATAAAGCTTCGTCATTTTGGCCCTGTTTTTGAAGGGCGGCAACATAATAGCGAGCAACCTCACGATTTGTAGCATCGCTCAAGTCGTCCTTCAGGCCGTTTTTGAGGATGCTTGCAGCCTCAGCAAGCTTACCTGACATGAACTCAATTTTGCCAGTACTGAGTGCAATACCTGGAGTTACTTCAAAAGTACGTGGCAACTCAATTTCAGGTGGAAGCGTCTTAATATGGGCTACCCTATCCAAAACCTGCTGATAAGCAGCAAGACCTGCTTGGAAATACTTCTGTTCTTTGGCGGTGTCTTTTTGCTCACGTGCCGTATTACCAATAGTATAAGCTTGGGTAATCAACATATTGTACCATTCATTGTCCCAGTTAAAGTTGGAAGTGTTATTTTCCAAAATACTGAAGGCTTGCTCATTCTCACCTTTTGCTCGTAAAAGGTTAACTTTGGAGTTTAACATGATTTTATTATACGGTTCTGCCTTAAGGCCCGTATTTAGTACCTCTATTGCAGCGTTATAAAATTCCTCTTTTTTCGTTTGATCATACACATTCTTGTATAGTGCAGCCAATCTTATAACCGAATCGGGACGTGTAGGACGAAGTTCAAGATCCTTATTAATCGCACTTTGAATTTCCTCGAATGATGTGCTTACCGCCATAATCTGTTTGGCATATGTAGCAGCATTGGCCGATTGCACGAAGCGGAGACCTGCAAAAAGCAACACAATGCTTAGAATGCCGATGGCTGCACTATACATGATTCGAAATGCAGAAGCACTCATGGACAGGCGTTTAAGCGGTTTACTGTCCATAGCAGCGGCCATACCACCAAGACTCATAAATACCAGTACGCCCATAAACACGTAACTCAGATTAAAGTCCAGCAAGCTATGAAGTAAGATCGAGAGTGCCAAAATGAGATATAGGAAGTGAGAATCCCGTTCTTCATCATTTTGTCTAATATAGCTGCGAATATATTTGTAAAAAATATATATGATGAATGACATTAAAATTACAAAACCGAAGATGCCTACTTCAACCAGGTACTGCATGAAAAAGTTATGGGCCTGGCGGCTGCTATAAGGATAATCCTGGTACCTTTCGTACAAGGTAGCCCATCCGCCACCACCGCTCCCAATAATAGGGTGATCTTTAATCGATTTGGCAGCATCCTGATAGAATACAAGTCGTTCCAGTACACTATGCTGGCGGAAATTGATATTTTCCAACCGAACCTGTACGTTCTCCGGGAGTACGCTGCGCAAGCCAGTTCCAATAAACAGAAAAGCCAGCAAGCCAATCACCACAACTGATCCGACAGGCAACCACAGGTTGGATAACTTTCGTGAACTCCACCCTTTGAGAGCATTCTCCAGCTTTGGTGCCAGATAACGTTCAACAAGCCACAGTACGACAGCTACAGCCAGGGAAACTCCAATAAGTAATCCCCATCCTTTGGCCGCCTCTCCACCGTTGTAGGTCTTATTGAGTTGTAATCCCATATTTGTAATCGGGGCCAAGATAGATATTGATGCTACGCCAGCAATGGCGCAATGTAAAATCCATATAATTTGGCGTGCAGGTTTAAGGAAAAGCAAGAGCAGCACGAACACGACAGGCAGCATAACCAGACCGCCCCGTGACAAAGTCAGAAATAGCGAGACCAGAATAGGGACCAACATGAAGCCGTGAATAGCCTTGCCGTACCATAGTTTTGATTTCATCAGACAGAAAACGGCGGCAAATAGGAAAGCCATTAGAAAGGCCGCATATGTATTCGCATATTGGAACACCGATGTCAGCCGGAGACCATTTGTATCTGTCATAACTGCATTGGTATAGCGATACTGATACACATATTGGCTAAACCAGCCTACCATCTTGCCGGCAAGCGCCCACTGTCCGAACCAGTTAATGAAGCCAAAACCTACGATGATATAAGCAACAGTCATAATCAGGTTGTGAATAATCTTATTGCCTAAACGACCCTGGAGTAGATAGATTGAAATGATAAACAGGGCAGCATATATGCATTGTACCACCACCATATTCATGGCCAGGTAATGCGAAGCTGCTGAAGTCAGCGAAAGCACATAGGTTAGGGGAAGCAGTAATACTAGTACAGCTAGCCAATCCCTTTGCTCTTCTAGCTTGAATTTTTTATAATAGGTTACGATTCCTAAAATTAATAGAATCGTGCTGATGATCAAAGCCCAATACAGAGGCTTCTCAAAGTCGAGCATTTGACCATTAAAAAGTGCAGCCTGGAAGGGGGCCCAAGCTAAGAACAAAATCATGCCAACAATTAACACCCAAAATATAGCCGGCCTTTTATCGTCACGGGTCGACGTTTTGGCCTGTTTCCCGTATACTGGATTCGACAAGGTTTACAATCTCCTTTTCTTGTAGATACGTCAATATTTTAGCACATTGATTATCTACGAGCTAGGCGGAATGTAGATTCACTGACAGTTGCATTAGAAATTGACATTACCGTTTCAACAGTTGAGCGTGCGGAAGGAGAAGTAAGTTTAATGTTAGGGTTATCTTTTTTTAAGGATATTTATTTAAATAGGAGATTGATTTTACAGTTATCTGTGAAGGATCTAAAAGACAAATATCTGGGATCGTATTTAGGCTTTCTTTGGGCAGTAATCCAGCCAACAATCTCTATACTGATCTTCTGGTTTATATTTCAAGTAGGTTTCAAATCTATGCCTGTTGATAATTATCCGTTTATTCTATGGCTTGTAGCGGGGATCATCCCGTGGTTTTTTTTCTCGGACGCCATTATGAATGCTACAAACTCAATAGTGAGCAATGTCTTTCTTGTGAAGAATGTAGTATTTAGAGTTAGTTTGTTACCTATTGTAAAAATAATATCCCCATTAATTATTCATTTGATTTTTTTGGTTATGATGGTATTGATGTTTTGGGGATATGGCTATCCACCAAATATATATTTTTTACAAATCTTTTATTATCTTTTTGCTATGTCCGTTTTCTTACTTGGTATTTCTTGGATCACTTCTGCACTGGTTATTTTTCTAAAGGATGTAGGGCAAATATTATCGATGTTATTACAATTCGGATACTGGATAACTCCTATTTTATGGTCTCTAAAAATGATACCTGGAAAATATGAATTCCTTATAAAGTTGAATCCTATGTACTACATTATAGAAGGTTATAGGAATAGCTTGATTTTTAGAAGCTGGTTTTGGGAATATCCAAGGATGAGTTTGTATTTTTGGTTTGTGACTTTATGTTTTCTGTTTATTGGCGCTTTTATATTTAAGAGATTAAGACCTCACTTTGCAGATGTGTTATAAGGAGATATTTGAATATGAGTATAGCTATACAGGTAGAGAATATTTCAAAACAATATAAATTATATGAACATCAAACGGATAGACTTAAAGAAGCAATTAACCCATTGCGTAAAAAATATCATACGGACTTTTACGCATTAAATGATGTGAGCTTTCATGTTAATAAAGGTGAGTCTTTAGGGATCCTTGGGAAAAATGGTTCTGGGAAATCGACTTTACTTAAAATAATTACAGGCATCCTAACCCCGACCCGCGGTACAGTGAAAATTAGCGGTAAGATTGCTGCTCTGCTGGAATTGGGGGCAGGTTTTAATCCCGAGTATACGGGGATTGAGAATATATATCTTAACGGCATGCTTATGGGATTTGACCAAGCGGATATGGATAAGAAAATAGAAAACATCCTTTCCTTTGCGGATATTGGAGATTTTGTATACCAGCCTGTAAAAAATTATTCGAGTGGGATGTTCGCAAGATTGGCATTTGCTGTAGCCATAAATGTAGAACCCGAAATTCTTATAATTGACGAAGCATTATCAGTCGGAGATATATTTTTTCAGCAAAAATGTTTTGAGAAAATAAAGACCATGAAGAATAACGGAGTAACTATTTTATTTGTTAGTCATGATGTTACCAGCATAAGTACATTATGTGACCGATGTGTTTTGTTGAATAAGGGAGAAGTTTTTTCGCAAGGTGAGCCTAGAAGGATCATTAACGATTACGTGAAACTGTACAATACTAACGATGAGATCACCAAAAAGATAGAAAGAGTCAATAAAATGGTCAAGAAGGAATCCTCATTGGTGGACATTATCAGTGAGACTTCTTCGGAAGAATACCGATATGGTGATGAAACCGCTGTGATAAAAGAGATCGAGTGTATAAATGAGAATGATTCAGAGAGTCAGTGGCTTGTTTATACGTTGGATTCTTTTAAATTGAGGGTTACCGTGAAATTTTTACAGGATTGTGAGAACCCTGTTCTTGGATTCTATATCAAGAATAAGAAGGGACTAGAAATGTATAGTGGCAATACTCATTATCTTGATCAAAATATAGGACCTGTAAAAAGTGGAGAAGAAATTGTTGTGACTTTTTCGCAAAAAATGTATCTTGCCCCAGATGAGTATATAGTTTCCGTAGGATTATCTGATTATGTAGAAGGAATAAGCCGCCCACTGGATAGAAGATATGATGTTAACAAGATAACCGTTAAGTCGGAAAGGACTGTAATAGGTTTGATGGACATGGATTCTACAGTTGAAATCATTAAAGGTGGTTAATTATGAAGAGAATTGCTCAGGTCGGTACATTTAATGTTGATAATTTAGGTGATCTGCTTTTTCCTATAGTTTTTGAAAAAATTGTGGATGATATTTATAGTCATTCAAGCGAGGCATATGAAATCAGGTTTTTTAGCCCCAATTGTATGCAATACACACCGACCTACACAGATCAAAAGCAAGTGGAGGATATTATACAATTTGATAATTACTCTTTCGATAAGGTTTTTATTGGTGGAGGCGATTTGTTAAGGTCAGATGACTGGTCTATTAATAGTCTTTATGAAGAGAGTAGACTTAGCTTCAGTAATATTATTTCTCCTACTGATGCTAGTATTGAGAATTGTTACACAATTGGTTTGGGTGTCCCCTTTCAATTAGATGAGGGGTTCTCAAGATATGTAAGAAATTCATTTGCCAGATTTAAAGTCGTGTCAGTAAGAGATCAGAGATCAAGCAAATTTCTATCAGATGTTGGCATAAGAAGTGAAATTGTACCTGATTTGGTATTGTGTATTTCTGAATATTTCCCTAAGTCCTCTCTTGAAGCCACTTTGGACTCGCTAGCAACTGATAGCCAACATGTATTAAAAAAAGGGGAGTACATTGTATTCCAGGCTAACGAAAATGTTATCTCCAAGGAAGAGGTTAAAGACGTAGCTGTTTTGCTCAATAACATTTCTAAGAATCTTGGCGTTCCTATCGTACTCATTTCAATTGGTGAATGTCTTGGGGACAATGAATTATATGATCAGCTTGCACCTCTACTTGTTGATACCTGTATAATTAATAAGGAAAATATACCTTCTTTAACTTTGATGGACAAAGTGGCTATTTTAGCAAATGCAAAAGGTTTTATTGGATCGAGTCTTCACGGAAATATCATTTCATACAGTTACGACATCCCACATGTGACTTTTTCCGGCGAGTATTCCACGAAGTTAACAGGCTTTTTTGAACTCATCCAAAAAAGTAATTACTGTCTGAGAAAACCTGTCTATATGCTGGATAAAGCTGAGTATATAGTTGATTACTTCAAGAGTGGATTGAACAATACTCATGAATTTAAGGATCTTTCAGGCAGAATATTTAACTTCGTAAAAAATGCCTTACTTGATCTTTCTGAGAACAAGAATGCCTCTTCTTATTCTAAAGAACTGGATCAGCTATATAAGGTTGAACAAGCTATAATTAATAAAAAAGAGCTGGAAGTGTCGTCTTTATGGAAGAGAGTCAATGTGTCTGAAAACATGTTGAAGGAGACGCATGCTCAGAACAAAGCTTTATGGGAGCGCGTTAACAGTACTGAGGCGTTTCTGTCTAAAGAAAGGGAGCAGATACAAAAACTGTGGGAAAGAGTAAACCAAAGCGAGTCCAAGAATAGCGAATTGGAAAATAATATTAGATTAACTCAGAGTAGTATAAAACAATTGAATGAAAAACTAGAGAACCTTCAAGAGCAAAAAAACGTATTAACAGATGAGAATGGAAGGCTCTTGCTGATCGAAAATGAGTATAAGAATGTAATGAGCAGTTTTATATACTATTTAAAACATAAAAAAAAATAAAAAAGGGAATTTATAACCATGAATGAATTGAACCATTTAGCCTCTGTAATTATTCCCACAAAAAACGGAGGAGATATATTCAAAAAAGTATTGGTGGAAGTTCTGAAGCAGGATTTGGGAGCTCCTTTTGAAATTGTTATTGTAGATTCGGGGTCTTCTGATGGAACAGTTGAATTTATACAAGGTCTGCAAAAACAAAATGAAAATATTGTTCTAAAGCAAATCATGCCCAAAGAGTTTGGACATGGGAAAACGAGAAATCTGGGGGCCTCTTTGGCCAGTGGTAAATACCTTGTGTTTATTACTCAAGATGCTTTGCCCTATGATCAGTTTTGGCTGAAAAACTTGGTTTCATGCTTTGATTTAGATGAGAGCATAGTAGGTGTATTTGGTAGACACTTGCCTTATGATGATTGTGATATTTTTGAAAAGCATAACATCATAACACATTTCAACAATTTTGGTACAGAAACAACCATATATTATTTGGATGATCAAGAGAGATACAACAGGGAAGAAGGATACAGACATTTATTATGTTATTATTCCGATAATTCCTCTGCAATGCGCAAAGAGATTTGGAATACAATTCCTTATCCAGAAGTTGATTTTGCCGAGGATCAACTGTGGGCAAGGCAAATAATTGAAAGAGGGTACAAGAAGGCTTACTCTCCCCAATCAGTAGTTTACCATTCTCATAATTACACGTTTAAGCAGCAGTTTAAACGCTATTATGATGAGTATAAGGGTCTGTACCGTATCTATAATTACGCTTCTGTTAAGAGTGTTTTTTTATTGCCGGCATATATAGCTAAGCACTTTATAAGTGACGTAAGGTTTCTGCGCCACAACACCAATATAAGTCGAAAAAGAAAACTATACTGGGCAGCTTACTCTTTAGTTAAAAATACAGTAAGGTACTCAGGCGCCTATTTAGGAGTTTTGGGAAACAGGTATACGTCACTTAATCGGTTGTTTTCAAGAGAATACAAATTAATAAATAAGTAATAATGAGGGTTGATCATGTATAATGTGTTTCTTTATAATGCTAAAAAAGCAGCAAAAATTATTCAGTCGCAAGGAGTTATAAAAGGCAGCAAAACCGTGATCTCAAAAATAAAAAAGAAAAATGAGATTGCTGTAACTAAGAAAAATGTTTTTAAGTTCTATCATTATTTGTTACTGGAGAATAAAGCAGCTAAATTAAGTGATAGGCTTGGAAATGAGTTGAGCCTAGCTTGGTTTATTCCTGACTTTGGGATTGGATCAGGCGGTCATCTGAATATTTTTAGAATTGTATATTTATTAGAGAAATTAGGTGTTAAATCAGATATATATATTTGTGGTGGGTCTCAATGGGGGGATTCAGCCAGTGTTAAAAGGGTTATTGGGAATTACTTCTTTCCATTAAAGTCAAATGTTTATATACTTGATGATAAATTTGAAGTAAACATCGAATATGATGTTGCTGTAGCGACTTCTTGGCAAACAGCCTATTATGTTAGATCTTTTGATAATTGCGTAAAAAAAGTATATTTTGTGCAGGATTTTGAACCTTATTTTTACGCTCCAGGAAGTGCATATTCATTTGCAGAACAAACCTATAAATTTGGCTTCTATGGAATAACAGCAGGTGACTGGCTTAAAGAAAAGCTGGCGTCAGATTACGGTATGGTATGTGAAAGTTTTAGTTTTTCATATGAAAAAGATCTTTATAAACCACAGGAAAAACGGGATAAGGACATACGAAGAGTATTCTTTTATTCTCGGCCACCTACAGAGCGAAGAGGCTTCGAGCTGGGGATTCTAGCTTTGAACGAATTTTGCAAGAAAAATCCGGACGTTGAGATTGTTATGGCTGGTTGGGATGTTTCTGAGTATGAAATACCTTTTAAGCATTTTAATGCTGGTGTAGTCAGAATTGAAGAATTATCACATTTGTATGCTCAGTGCGATGTATCATTAATTCTATCTTTTACAAATTTGTCTTTATTACCTTTGGAATTGATGGCGTCTGGATGCCCAGTTGTAATTAATCAGGGTAGAAATAATGACTGGATCGATCCCGAGAAGAATATATTCATTTATGTGGAAGATGATGTGAATGAAATTGTGGAGGCCCTCGATCAAGTTGTGAATAAAAAAGTAGATGTTCAGATTCTAATGGATAATGCAAGTGATCTGCTGGAGAACTCATCCTGGGAAAAAGAAGCGGGAAAAATTCAAACGTATCTCTTTAAAATATTGGAGGGTTAAATGGAACATGTTGTGATTATTGGTTGTGGATATCTAGGTTCACATTTGGCCAATTATTTTCACCAAAAAGCTTGGTCTGTGACGATTATAGGCAGAGACTCAGAGTACTCGCATTTGCTTTTGGAAGGAATAAGATTTGTTGGAGCTAACATAAACGATATGGAAGAACTCCAAAAATATATTAAGCAAGATGACATAGTTTTATACGCAGCTGGTTCAATTAACGCAACAAATATGTTTTCAGATGTATTAGCAGACATAGAGTCCTATTATACTTCTTTTGTGAAACTTATTGAATTCTGTAGCTATGTTAAAGTGAAAAAATTTGTGTTTTTATCCTCTGCAGGAACAGTATATGGCAATACCTTGGCCCGAGCCAAAGAGGATGATTCTATGAATCCAATCAATATATATGGGTTACAGAAAGTCTTTTTTGAAAATTTAATTAAAATTAAGCACAATGAAACCAATAATTTGCCTTATCTTATTTTGAGGGTTACTAATCCTTATGGAGGATTCCAAAATCCCAATAAGAAGCAAGGAATCATCCCGGTCTTAATTAATAAGGCGCTAAATAAGGAAGAATTTATATTCTGGGGTAATATTCAGGCTGTTCGCGATTTTATATTTATAGATGATTTTCTGGAAGCGACTTTCCGTGCGATTAGGCTGGCTGACCAAGAGATATTAAATATTGGCAGTGGAGTAGGCACATCTATAAGTCAGGTTATTTCAATAGTCGAGCAAAGAACGAATCAGAATATAAACATTGTATATAAAAGTAAAGGGCAAACTACAATTATGAAAAATGTGGTTAATACAGATAAACTGGTTGGCCTAACAGGGTATAGTCCATCAACAACAATTGAAGATGGGATAGCCTCTATTATTAAAGTGACAAAAAATAAGTAGTTGGTTTTCTCTATCTATACATTTTGAAATCGGCTTCTGATACGTTTACGTAAATTTGAAGATACTATTGTCCCTTCTGGTTGTTGATTACAGAAAGCAGTCGTTATGAAAAGACTTAGCTGTTAATTTATTAGTAGTGTGTGTATACCAGCTGAGTGTCCGGACCATAGAAAAGGATAAATCAGTAATTGGTTACTGATTATTCAAATTCAATAATACATTAAGTTATGAAAATAAAATATTTGATAAGAAGTAGGCTAACTATACTAGCAGTTGAATTATTAAACTGACTTTTTATATAAAGGATGTGAATGGAAATAATACATACTATACTACTGTATCAATTTCTCATCATTAATTAATGAGCGAAGGTGCTTAGACACATAAATCTATGCATTAATTGCACTAAATGTAAATTATTCTAGAATAAGGTGTTTCGCAACTGAAAAGGAGAAATTAAGAAGTGAAAAAGGAACGCATTTTTGTCTGGATACTAATTGCGTCTTTTGTGAAAGGAATTATATGGGCAATTGTAGTACCTCCTTTACAAACGCCCGATGAGCCTGTACATTTTGAATACGTTCAGTTTATGGCGGAAAATAATAAAATCCCAATTCTGAGGGATGAGGCTCAACATTCTTCAGAAATGGAATTGTTTTATAAATCTGTTGATATGAGGAATATAGCATATCATACAGAAAATAAATATAAAATTAATGAAAATTTATTTAAAGAGTTATCTGATAATCGACAAAATTATGACCGAAATTCTAACGGCAGTTCAGTAGCAGCGGGATATCCTCCTGGTTATTATTTTTTTGCTGCATTATTTTATAAGTTTTTTTATTTCTCTTCAATTTTTGATAGGTATTACGCAGTTCGTCTTTTTTCAGTGTTATTAGGAGTATTAGCAACAGCTATCACTTATTTAATTTCTAGTAGATTATTCGATAAAAAAAAGAATATTGCTATAACTATATCTATATTAGTTAGTTTCCACCCGATGTTCTCTATGGTTGGTATTGCTGTAAATAATGATATTCTAATGAATACAGTCACCATGGCGATTATGCTTTCACTAATATATATTATTTATTCACCCACAAGAAAAAGGCTCCTTTTTACTGGTGTGCTTTTGGGGTTTGGCCTAATTATTAAGCCTACAATGGTATTTGTGACTGCAATAGCGTTATCACTTATATTAGTATATTTTATCAGTAAGAAGTTTAGTCTTCAATTTTGGATAGAATCTGCCGTGTATTTATTCGTTCCAATTCTCATTATTTATTTACCATGGGGAATATTTAGTTTCAAACATTATCATTCATTTACCGGGGGAATAGGAATGCAGCCTCCTGGTGATCTAAATGTAGGATTGCACTGGTATATTGTAAATACATTTTTAATAAAAGAAGCAATTTTCCGTTCATTTGATACATGGGTTGTCTCTTTTTGGGCAAACTTTGGTTGGTTAGATACAAGATTTACATCTAGAATAATTTATAAAGTCTTGGCTTTAATATCTTTAGCTAGTGTAGTGGGTTCAATATACGGAATAATAAAAAGGAAGAAATATTATAAAACTATTGCGGTGTGTCTTATTGTCGTGATATTGAATTTTATTTTTTTGTACTTGGTCGAAATTCAATATTTCATGCGGTTCCATAACTTTATGCTGCAGGGAAGATATCTATTTACCTCTTTGGTACCTATTAGTATTATTATAGTTATGGGAATAAGTTATCTATTTCCTGAAAAGTTGAAGAACTATGTGTTTTACTCATTATGTCTACTTATGTTTTTATTTAATGTTTCCTCGTTAGATATTATTAGTAGTAGATATTATTAATATATTCCGTGCTACACTATCTATCACTGCAAATTTATTACCTGCTGGGAGCTAAGGGGATAATGATGATTAAGTCAAAAAAAATTCTACTGATTATTCCTGCATATAACGAGGAACGAAGTTTAGAAAAGCTAATTTCCTCAATCAGAGAATTAAATAATTCTCAATTGAATATTCTAGTTATTAATGATTGTTCATCAGATTCAACGGCAGCACTTTGTGAAACACTTAATGTTTCGTCAGTTAATTTGCCATGCAACTTAGGCATCGGTGGAGCAGTGCAAACCGGCTATAAATATGCGTTTTATAATCAATTCGACATAGCTGTGCAGGTTGATGGAGATGGGCAACACAATCCTAAATACTTGGAAAATTTGATTAAACCATTAATTAATAACGACGCAGATTTAGTTATAGGGTCTCGTTATATTAATAAAGAGGGGTTTCAGTCATCTTTTATGAGAAGAGTGGGTATCGTGTATTTCTCTGAGATGCTCAGGGCGTTAACGGGTCAGCGGATAACTGATCCTACTTCCGGATTTAGAGCATGTAATAATAAGGTGATTGAAGCTTTTTCTAAGAGGTACCCAATGGATTATCCTGAACCTGAATCAATTATGTATTTAAAGAGAAATAATTTTCGCATTAAGGAAATTCCAGTTAATATGGAAGCAAGACTTGAGGGTAAATCTTCAATTACCTCATTAAAGTCAATTTATTACATGACAAAAGTCTCCTTGGCAATTTTAATTGATAGACTAAGAAAACAAATAGTTTAGGAGAAGTTATGATATCCATTAAATTACAATTTATATTAATTGCAGGAGCGCTCATTTGTTTTCTAGTATTATTAAATTTGCTGCGTAAATATAGAATGGAACTAAAATATTCAATGCTTTGGATCATAGCAATGATAGTGGTTCTTATTTTATCATTTTTTCCAAGTTTGTTTAACTATGTTTCCAGGATTATGGGGATTGAAGTACCTGTTAATGCTCTTTTTTTACTTGCTATTTTTGGGATTTTTGTCATCATGTTTTCTCTAACAATAGAGGTGTCCAAGTCTACAATAAAAATAAAAGAACTATCTCAGGAATTAGGCTTAGTCAAGCACGAATTAAATAAAATTAGGGAGATTGAAAGGGAAAACTAGTATGCTAAAAGGACCCACGCTAGTTAATTTTTTATTACTAGTTCTCAATGTAATCATGTTATGTAGTGGACAAGTTTTTTTTAAACTGGGGCTGGAGAAAATAGGAGGAGTCAGCTTAAGTAGTGCTTGGAAAGCTTTATTTGTTCCAAATATAATTGTTGGATTGTTATTATATGTTTTTGCTACATTGATTTGGTTCGTTGTGTTGTCTAGAATGCCTTTGAGTGTTGCTTATCCAATTCAGAGCTTGGCATATATTTTTGGTGTTATAGCAGCATTGTTTATTTTTCATGAGCCAGTATCTATGATGAAATGGGTTGGATCAGCAATAATTTTAGTAGGCGTTTTTATAATAGCATTAGATTAAATTTACATTTTATGGAGGTCATTTATTATGAAAGGTATAATTCTTGCAGGAGGTACAGGTTCTCGCCTCTACCCCTTAACCAAAGTAACAAATAAACATCTGCTGCCAGTGGGTAAATATCCAATGATTTTCCATTCCGTATCCAAGCTCAAGCAAGCTGGCATACACGATATTCTTATCGTTACAGGTAAAGAGCATATGGGAGATGTCGTTAACCTTCTTGGTAGTGGTCGTGAAATGGGCGTAACATTCACTTACAAAGTCCAAGACGAAGCTGGTGGGATTGCGCAAGCGCTCGACCTGGCAGAACAATTTGTAGGCGATGATCAAATGGTTGTTATTTTGGGCGATAATGTATTTGAAGATGACATTGCACCATTTGTGGACAATTTTCGCAATCAAATCACGGGTGCGAAGATCCTTCTTCAGCAGGTACAAGATCCACACCGTTTTGGAGTGGCTGAGCTTCAGGGGAAACGAATTGTGTCTATTGAAGAAAAACCTAAAGATCCAAAAAGCAATTATGCTGTAACAGGAATTTATATGTTCGATCATAGTGTGTTTGAAATTGTTAAAACACTTGAACCTTCAGCTCGTGGAGAACTTGAGATCACTGACGTCAACAATGCATATATTGCTAATGGAACATTGACATATGATGTTCTCCAAGGATGGTGGACGGATGCGGGAACTCACCCATCTCTTGCACGTGCTAATGAATTAGCCAAGGATATCGTCTTTGGTGAAGAATTTGGAAAACTAAAGCTTTAAATAAAGGGAGGATGCAGACTTATGAAGGTAATCCCTTTGAAACTGGAAGGTGCAAAAGTTATTGAACCTGTGGTTCATGGTGATCATCGTGGTTTTTTTATGGAAAGCTACAATGAACAAGTCATGAAACAAAACGGGATTAGTCATGATTTTATTCAGGATAATCAATCATTGTCTGTGGAGACTGGAGTTATTCGTGGCTTGCATTATCAGCTTAAGCCAAAAGCACAAACAAAACTCATTCGTGTGATCTCAGGAGCCATCTATGATGTGATTCTGGATATTCGTAAAAGTTCCCCGACATTCGGTCAATGGGTTGGGGTGATTTTGAGTGAACACAATAAACGTCAATTACTGGTCCCTAAAGGTTTTGCTCACGGATTCTGTACGCTTGTGCCTAATACCCAGGTGTTTTATAAGGTAGATGAGTATTATTCACCTGAGGATGATCGTGGTATACTCTGGAATGATCCGGCACTTGGGATTGATTGGCCAACTTCCCATGCAATTCTTTCGGAGAAGGATCAGAAGCAACCTATATTAGCAAATGCGGAGATTAATTTCGACTAAATAGGGAACGACAAAGTAAGAGCGTTATTCATTGTTGATAGTTCCTTCTTGATTTAAGTGCATATTATGTATATATCGGAATGTATTTTAGGAGGTCTTTATGAAACTTCTTGTCACCGGCGGTGCCGGATTTATTGGCAGTAACTTTGTATTGTATATGTTAAAACAGCATCCAGAATACGAAATTGTGAATATAGATGCGCTTACCTATGCAGGTAATCTGGAAAATTTGAAATCCATTGAAAATCACCCTAAACATACCTTCATGAAAGCGGATATTACTGACGCGCAAGCGATTGACCAGCTGATGCAGCAGGGAATTGATGTGGTGGTGAATTTTGCGGCAGAGTCGCATGTGGATCGAAGTATTTTGGAGCCTGAAGTATTTGTGAAAACCAACGTATTTGGTACACAGGTACTGTTGGACGCAGCCAAGAAATATAATGTGACCAAGTTTGTACAGGTATCGACAGATGAGGTGTACGGATCTCTGGGTGAAACGGGCTTGTTTACAGAGGAAACTCCGCTGCAGCCCAATAGTCCTTACTCTGCTTCTAAGGCAGGTGGGGATCTGCTGGTTCGTGCATATCATGAAACCTTTGGTCTACCTGTGAATATCACTCGTTGTTCCAATAACTATGGTCCGTACCAGTTTCCGGAAAAGCTGATTCCACTGATGATTTCGCGGGCGTTGAGTGATCAGCAGCTACCTGTATATGGAGATGGCTTGAACATCCGCGATTGGTTGTATGTGGAGGACCATTGCAGCGCAATTGATCTGGTCATTCATCAAGGGAAGCTTGGTGAGGTATACAATATCGGTGGAAATAATGAGCGGACAAATGTGCATATTGTCAAAACGGTATTGGAGGATCTGGGCAAGCCAGAATCTCTGATTTCGTATGTACAGGATCGCCCGGGTCATGATCGCCGTTATGGCATTGATCCAACGAAGACCATGAATGAGCTGGGCTGGAAGCCAAAGCACTCTTTTGAAACAGGCATTAAAGAAACAATCCGTTGGTACTTGGACAACAAAGAATGGTGGACTCGTATTCAATCCGGCGAGTACCAGCAATATTATGCTAAGCAGTACGGTTCCCGCTTGGGGGATGCGTAAGATGAAGGTGCTGGTTACTGGAGCATCCGGTCAACTTGGCAAAGATGTAGTAAACGTTTTTCAGGGCCAGGGACTTGATGTCTTTGGATACGATCGGGAACAGCTGGATATTACGGACTTGGAGCAGGTTGTAAAGATCGTGGGACAGTACCAACCTGATGCTATCATCCACTGTGCAGCGTATACGGCAGTGGATGCAGCCGAGTCTGATATAGACACGGCTTACCAAGTCAATGCGTCGGGAACACGCAATATGGCGTTGGCTGCGGAAAAAGCAGGAGCCAAGCTGGTGTATATCAGCACGGATTACGTGTTCGATGGAACAGCGGAGCAACCGTATCATGAGTATGACAATACGAATCCGCAGAGTATTTACGGAAAGTCCAAGCGGTCCGGAGAGATACTGGCCCAAACACTTTCCTCCAGATATTTTATTGTTCGTACTTCTTGGGTATACGGATTACACGGGAACAATTTTGTAAAAACAATGCTGAAGCTTGGACAGGAAAAGCCACATCTTCAGGTTGTGAACGACCAGAAAGGCGCACCCACCTATACGGTGGATTTGGCTCGCTTTTTGGCAGAATTGGTTCAAACTGATAAGTATGGCGTATATCATGCGTCCAATAGCGGTGCTTGTACTTGGTATGAGTTTACGCAAGCTATTTTTCAGGATGCGGCAGGACTATTAGGTGCCAAGATAACAGCAAAATTGGACCCATGTAGTACAGAACAATTCCCTAGGCCTGCAGCACGTCCACGTAATTCGGTCATGGAGCATATAGCGATTCGAACCAATGGGCTGAATGATTTGCGAAATTGGCGTGAAGGATTACGGGATTTTTTAAAAGAGTATCTGGAAAATTCCAATAAATAGAGGTAGACTATATATCTGCAGCGATCTCCCATCATGTTATGATTGGGAGATTTTATTATCTAGGGACATATGTCGATCAAGCTCAATGAGTATTATAATGTATAAGACAGTTCGTCATATATGGAGCTATAAGGAGGGCATTATTCTGGAAAAGCCCAGTGTACAAATTTTGTTATCTACATATAATGGAGCAACTTATTTAGATGAGCAATTAGAAAGCCTGATCAATCAGAAAGACGTAAATACTCAGATTCTAATTCGTGATGATGGCTCAACAGATGATACGATTTCCAAATTGAATGCGCTGAAGCAGCGTTATCCTCAACGGGTTGTTTTATATCCCGAGAGCAATGAAGGAGTTATTGCGAGTTTTTTTGATCTGATTCAAAGATCTTCCGAGACATTCGACTATTATGCTTTTTGTGATCAGGATGATGTTTGGATGCCGAACAAGCTTGCTCGGGCTGTAGCTCAGCTCAGGGAAAAGGATGAGAGCCGCCCGCTGATGTACTGTTCTGCTACCCAAATGGTCTCTCAAAACTTGGAACCCCTCAAGGTATGGCCAGCCGATATTCCCAGACCTTTATCCTTATATAATGCTCTCATCGAGAATGTATGTGTAGGTTGTACCATGGTAATCAATAAACAAACACTTCAGTTCGTGAAAACGAGAATGCCAGATACTTTGGATAACATTATCATGCATGACTGGTGGATTTACTTATGTACCGCCGCTTTTGGTGAGGTCGTTTTTGATCCTGAGCCGTCCATTTGGTATCGGCAGCATCAAAACAATGTGCTCGGAGGGTCAACGGATGGCTGGATCGGCAAGTGGAGGAAGAGACTAAGTAGATTTGTGAAAGGAAAAAATCGCTATATTTTAAGTAAGCAAGCCCGGCAATTTGTTCAACTATATGGACAAGACATGCCTTCTCAATTGTACAGAGATGTGGATCAATTCCTGGATAGCTACCAAAAGGGTGTGCTTTCTCGTATGAGATATATTGGGCAGTCTCCATTCTATAGGCAGTCACGGTTAGACAACTGGATTTATAAGTTAGTTTTTATATTGGGGAAATTATAGAAGATGGAAAGAAAAATATTGAAACTTTTTTCCATATAGGAGCGTCAAATAATCAAAGGTGCAAATGAATGCTAGATAAAATACCATCGAATGCGTGTTCCTTTTTGGAAATATATAGTATAATTGAAGCGTGCAACCGATAGAGCTGGCAAGGGCGGTCGGCTAACTCTCCCGAGGAGGGGGGTGAAGCCTGTGACAGTGTTTGAGGCGCTCAGTTTAATGCTGACGTTCGGGGCGTTAATCGTCACACTGTTAGAGTTTAACAAACGAAAATAGACCGCCCCCGCAAGGAAGGGTCTATTTTCGGCCTGATTGTTCTAAAACCGTCCGCTCTTGGAGCGTTGGTTGCGCGGGGCTGGCTGGCACCAGCCCTTTTTCCATGTATATCTTACCACGATGAAATTTAGACCTCAACCGAGGATTTTACAAAAATCTAATAAACGACTTCCAATGAACAATATATAGATCGAAATGGTTTCGTTTGTCTATATTTGCACTTTGGAGCGACTGGAATCGAATTTTGTGAAATTCTACTAACTATGCAAGGTTACAAGTTATGTGCTTTTTTGCGCCCCGTGGCCTGCACGGTATGCTATAATAGGCGATAGTAGAATAGATTACTGAATTTGTCAGGAGCGTTTTAAATATGGATGTAAGCATACTGGTCGTCAACTATAATACGTGTCGATTGACGCTGGATTGTTTGCAGTCAGTGTATGCGTCAAAGACGCAGTATCGATATGAAGTGATTGTTATCGATAATCACTCCAGTGACGGGTCTGTTGAGGCTATTCGTGCTGCGTACCCGGATATTACATTGATAGCTAATAAGGATAATACAGGGTTTGCCAAGGCGAACAATCAGGGGATGGAAGTAGCTAGCGGGCGTTATGTATTGCTATTGAACTCCGATACGTTGGTGCAGCCGGATACGCTGGATACAATGATTCAGTTTATGGATACACACCCGGAGATGGGGGCATCGGGCTGTAAGGTCATTCTGCCGGATGGCTCGCTAGACAAGGCTTGTAAGCGAGGGTTTCCAACGCCGTCGGCGTCTTTTTACTATGCTTTCGGCTGGTCGAAGCGTTACCCGGATAACCCGAAGTACAACCAATATCAGCTTGGGCATCTAAGCCCCGATGATGAGTATCCTGTAGATGTACTGGTTGGTGCTTTTATGCTGGTGCGTAAGGAGACGATTGACCAGGTCGGCGGATTGGACGAAACCTTTTTTATGTATGGTGAGGATATAGACTGGTGTTATCGGATTAAACAAGCCGGTTGGGGCATTTACTACTACCCACGCACATATATTATTCATATCAAAGGAGGCAGTGCTCGCCGTCGTCCTTTGAAAATTATTTATGAGTTTCATAGAGCGATGTGGGTATTTCATCGTAAGCATTATAAACAGCAATACAGCTGGATCACTAACATGGCTGTATATACGGGAATTACGGTGAAGTTTGGAATGGCTTTTCTTAAAAATAAGTTGTCTGCACCGGTTAAGCCGGACGGCGGGGAACAATCTCGTACTGAGGTGAAAGCATGATACGCAGAAATCAGCGTTTTTTAACCCAATTATATATTGTGGCGGATTTCGCGGTCATTCAGTTATCTTTTCTGATCGCTTGGTTTTTCAAATTTGAAAGTGAATGGATCACTTATAAAGAGCCGCTTCCTATTCAAGTATATGGAGGGTGGAGCTTAATATACGGTCTGATTGCTGTAGTGCTGGGGATGTTATTCTCACTCTATTCGCCAAAGCGCAAAAAGAGGTTTGCAGATGATGTATTTCGCGTTACCCAGATTCACATTGTTGGTCTGTTTGTGCTGTTGAGTGTAATGTTTTTCGTAAAGCAAATCGACATCTCGCGGTCCTACCTGGCGATCTATATGGTTGGTAATGTGCTGATTATTTTGTTTTATCGTTATTTTTTGAAGCAAATTCTTAAAATTCTCCGTCAAAAAGGATACAATAAGCAATTCATGCTCATTCTTGGAGCAGGTTCTTTAGGCCAACGATTTTATCATAATCTTGGACAATATCCTGATTTAGGTTATGAAGTAGTGGGATTTCTAGATGATAAACGGCATTGGAACGAAGAGGAAGAAGCTCATTTTCGTCCGATTCTTGGAGGATTAGATCAGTTGGAGGCAACGCTGTCACGCCTGATGATTGATGAGGTCATTCTGGCGCTGCCGCTGGATGCTCATGATAAGTATCCCAAGATTATCAACATGTGTGAAAAGGCTGGAGTACGCACGCTTATTATTCCCGATTTCTTTGATTATTTGCCGGCACGACCTTACTTTGACAACTTTGCAGGTATGCCGATGATCAATGTACGAGATATTCCACTGGATGTAGCAGGGAATCGATTGTTTAAGCGTCTGTTTGATATTTTATTTTCTTTATTCGCCATTATTCTGACCTCTCCCATTATGCTGGCCGTGGCGATTGGTGTGAAGGTCACATCGAGAGGCCCCATTATTTTTAAGCAGGAGCGGGTAGGCTTGAATCGTCGCACCTTCCGGATGTACAAATTTCGTTCGATGAGGGTACTGCCACCTGGAACTGAAGATACGGGCTGGACGACTGCTAATGACCCAAGACGCACACGTTTTGGTACTTTTATTCGTAAAACGAGTCTCGATGAGCTGCCACAGTTTTTCAACGTACTGTTAGGTGATATGAGTGTCGTTGGTCCACGTCCGGAACGGCCCTATTATGTGGATCAATTCCGTGAGGAAATTCCAAAATACATGGTGAAGCATCATGTTCGTCCTGGAATTACAGGTTGGGCACAGAGTAACGGTTTACGTGGAGATACATCTATTGAGGAACGGATTAAGCACGACATCTTCTATATTGAGAACTGGTCGCTCTTATTCGATATTAAAATTATTTTTCGTACAATCCGTAACGGCTTCAAAAACGCTTATTAATTCAGAGCACCCTTCGGCTTAGCCGGAGGGTATTTTTGTGTCTATTACACTTACATAGCCAACGTCCCGAGATTTCAATAATAAGGCCGATGAATACGCGCTTCACCAGTTCAGCACTATTTTGCCTACTTATATGTACATTTTTTAGTTCAGCTGATATAGAGCTGTTTTGAGTAGGTGTATGTAGGGTATTGACCTGTACGAAAAGGATGTGACACCCTATGAAACGAGTGATTGCTGCGGTTATTCTTTTAATGTTAATCGGTACATTTTTACTGGCTTACAAAGGACAATCTACAGAAGAACATACTGGCTTTACCACACACCGCGTAATTTCGCATGCCATGGGAGCCGTTGATGGTTTGGCTTATACCAATGCGCGTGAAGCGTTTGTAGAAAATTATAAAAAAGGCAGCCGTGTATTCGAGGTCGACCTGATGTTTACTTCGGATGGACATTTGGTGGCACGGCATGAATGGACAGAATCCTTTACAAAACAAATGCAACAGGAACACGCAGTTGCTACAGAGCAGGGCGGAAAGCCCTGGAGCTATCATCAATTTAAAAACACCCCTATACACGGTTCCTATACTCCACTAGATTGGAAGGATGTATTGGATTTATTGGAAAAGTACCCGAATGCCTATATTGTGACCGATACGAAAGAGCAGGACTCTGCCCAAATCAAACGGTTGTTTGCACAACTGACCCTTCAGGCTCAGGAGAAAAATCCCGAACTTTTATCTCGTATTGTCCCTCAAATTTATAATGAGGAAATGCTGCAAACATTGCGGAGTATCTATCCTTATACATCCATTATTTATACGCTCTATGCTACAGAGGATACGGATGACCAGATCATTCAATTTGTTCAACAACATGATATAACGGCAGTAACTTTACCGGAAAATCGCGTGAGTGGTGCCTTAGTTGAAAGTTTGCGTCAGGCAGGGGCAGTGTGCTATGTAAATACGATTAACGAGTTGAAGGATGCTACTGAGTACGAACAGATGGGTGTAAGAGGTTTCTATACAGATGTTTTAACGGAAAAAGAACTTCGTAAACGCAGTTGGTTGTATGCGCTGAGACCATAAGCTGTCTGAACTCGGTGTTCCCATTTGATACGAACATTGACACCTTTTAAGCACTGTCATAGACTTAGCATAGAACGCTTTTGGATATTAAAATTCGGCTCGTCTGGATGATGACAAAAGCAATGGATGCTGGAGGAATGTGTGTTGGCAGATTCAATTCAATCATGGAGGCATGTATTTAAGCTTGATCCTGACAAGGAACTGAATGATGAAGCGCTTGATGCCGTGTGTATGTCTGGTACGGACGCCATTATGGTAGGCGGTTCATCGGGCGTAACGTATGAAAATACGGTGGATTTGCTGTCACGGGTTCGGCGTTACGAGGTGCCGTGTGTGCTTGAGGTATCCGATCTGGAAGCTGTAGTGCCGGGGTTTGATCTATATATGATTCCCATGGTGCTGAATACCAGTGACAGTAATTGGATCATGGGCCAGCACCAACGTGCGATTGAGCAATTTGGTTATATGATCCCTTGGGATTTGCTTGTGACGGAAGGATATATTGTTTTGAACGGTGATTCCACCGTCGCTAAGCTTACCAGTGCGGATACTTCGCTGAGTGCTTCTGCTGCCGCTTCATATGCACAGATTGCTGACAAGCTTATGCATCTACCGATTGTATATGTGGAATATAGCGGTGTCTTTGGAGATATGGAGCTGGTACAACAAATACATCGTGGTATGGAGCGATCTCGTGTCCTATACGGAGGAGGGATCGTGGATAAATCTACCGCGTTACAAGCAGCAGCTGTTTGTGACACCATTGTAGTAGGAAACATTATTTATCGTGATTTGGCGAAAGCGCTGGAGACGGTAGCTGTGAAATTGGAAGTATAGAGCGTGAATTTTATGAAGGCTTAGAGAAAGGAGCATGCACGCATGCAATCAATAGATATACACGAGGCGGTAGCTCGCCTTAATCAGCCTCAGCGTCAGGCCGTGGAGGCGGTAGATGGTCCGCTGCTGATTATGGCTGGCGCAGGCAGTGGTAAGACGCGGGTGCTCACGCACCGAATAGCTTACCTCATTGCGACCCGTAAGACGGCTCCATGGGGTATTTTGGCGATTACCTTTACGAATAAGGCCGCGCGTGAAATGCAGGATCGCGTATCCAAGCTAATTGGCCCGCAGGGGAGAGATGTGTGGGTATCCACCTTTCACTCCATGTGTGTGCGTATTTTACGCCGGGATATTGAGCGGATCGGATTTACCTCCAATTTCAGCATCTTGGATTCTACGGATCAATTGTCTGTCATTCGGAGCTGCATGAAGGACTTGAATATAGATACTAAGAAGTTTGAACCCAAAGCGGTTCAGTCTATGATGAGTACGGCTAAAAATGAATTGGTCACTCCCGAAATGTATGAGCGCAAGATTGGCGATTATTTTGAAGGAATTGTGGCGAAGGTATATACCAAGTATCAACAACGGCTCAAAAATAACAACTCTCTTGATTTTGATGATCTGATCATGGCAACGATTCAGCTCTTTAAAGAAGTGCCTGAGGTGCTTGATTTCTACCAAAAGAAATTTCAATACATTCATGTTGATGAATATCAGGATACGAACCGTGCGCAGTACATGCTGTGCAAAATGCTGGCTGACAAGCATCACCGGCTATGCGTTGTAGGTGACAGCGACCAATCCATCTATCGGTGGCGGGGGGCGGATATTAGCAACATTTTGAACTTTGAAGAGGATTACCCAGAAGCACGTACGATTTTGTTGGAGCAGAACTATCGCTCAACTTCGAATATTCTTAATGCAGCTAACGAAGTCATTGGCCAAAATACAGGCCGTAAGCCGAAAAAACTATGGACCGACAAAGAAGGCGGTGCCAAGATTAAGGTTTATCGTGCTGACTCCGAACATGACGAAGGCTACTTTATCGCCTCAGAAATTCATAAGAATATTAAGGCGGGCAAAACCTATAGCCATCATGCTATTTTGTACCGTACGAATGCCCAGTCCCGGGTAGTCGAGGAAATTTTGATTAAATCGGATATTCCTTACCAAATCGTGGGCGGAATCAAGTTCTATGATCGTAAAGAGATTAAGGATTTACTGGCGTATCTTCGCCTACTGTCCAATCCTGACGACGACATCAGCTTGATCCGAATCATTAATGTACCGAAACGAAGCATCGGCGACACAACGGTCGGCAAATTGCAGGCAGCTGCAGCGGAACGTGGCGTTTCAATTTTCCGTGTACTTCAAGTGGTAGATGACTTAGGCTTTGCTGGACGCACGCGCAATGCGCTTGTAGAGTTTTACGATATGATCGAGGGTTTAAGTCGGATGGTGGATTATCTGTCAGTTACTGAGCTGACCGAAAAAATGCTGGAAACCACCCAATATCGATTAGAACTGCAAAACGAGAATACACTCGAGTCACGCTCGCGTTTGGAGAATATTGATGAGTTCCTGTCGGTAACTATGGAATTTGAAAAAGGAACGGAAGACAAGTCACTTGTTTCCTTCCTGACCGATCTTGCTCTAATTGCCGATATTGATTCCATGAATGACGATGAAGAGGAGCAGAGTGATGCGGTTGTATTAATGACCATGCATAGCGCTAAAGGACTGGAGTTTCCTATCGTATTTATCGTTGGGATGGAGGAAGGGGTATTCCCTCACAGCAGGGCCTTTTTGGATAATGAAGAGCTGGAGGAAGAGCGCAGATTGGCGTACGTCGGGATTACCCGTGCTGAGGAGCAGTTGTTCCTCACATGCGCACAGATGCGCACTCTGTTTGGACGTACCACAGCTAACCCGCCTTCCCGCTTTCTCGAAGAGATTCCGGATGAGTTAAAAGAAGATACGATCATCAAGCGTGACCGCTACCGTCGTTCAGGCAATGTAGGAGGATCTTATGGTGGTCGCGGACTGGGCAAAAGCAGTGGCAGCAACTTTGGTGGAGAGCGCTCGTTTGATACGATGAGCCGTAGTGGCTCGTCTGCCTCCGCGTCGCCCCGCGTAACAGTGACCACTTCCTCGCCCGCAAAACCAACTTCGACTGCTTCGACAGGAGGTCCATCCATTTTTGCTGCCGGAGACAAGGTACAGCATGGCAAATGGGGAATTGGAACCATTGTAGCTGTAAAAGGGACGGGCAATGATATGGAACTTCAGATTGCTTTCCCTGCTCCGGTAGGGGTTAAGCGACTGTTGGCTGGATTTGCGCCGATTACAAAAGTAGAGTAAATCTCAAATCTCAAATTTCATTAAATCTCGAACCTCATAGGGCAGCTTGGCTTAGGTCTCTGCCCTAATGAAGTTCCCGGAGGGATACGCCTGCATGAACCCAATGCACAGGATGGAGCAGCTTGTTGCTGAACTGAACACATATAACTATCACTACTATACATTGGATGACCCCCAGATCAGCGACAAAGAATATGATGTGCTTTATGACGAACTGGTAGCGCTTGAACAAACAAGCGGTCTTGTTCTGCCAGATTCGCCAACACAGCGTGTGGGCGGGGAGATACTCAAGGGCTTCACACCGCATCGCCACCTCGCTCCATTATGGA